>JBGAIN010000191.1:0-17114 GCA_044225505.1 Limisphaerales bacterium | reverse complement strand
ATGGGGACCAAACACGTCTTGTTGAAGTGCGGGAGTTTTGGCTGGCGACGGTGACTGTGACGCAGGCCCTGTGGCAGCATGTCATGGGTGACAATCCTACGGTGGGCCGTGGACCACGACGCCCCCTGGAGAACGTGTCCTGGGACACGATCGTGCAGCCTGGCGGATTTCTGGCCAGGATCAACCAAAGTCCCATTCGGACTCACATCTTGGCGCAGACTTCACTCCCGTCAGGGGGCTTTCGGCTCCCGTCCGAGACCGAGTGGGAGTATGCCGCACGCGGTGGTCCTCGCTGGCAGGACGGCTTTCGATACAGCGGCAGCAACGACATTGACCTGGTAGCCTGGTATAACCGCATGTGGGGCGATCACACGCACGATGTCGCACAAAAGCGGCCAAACCAGATCGGGCTCTTCGACATGTCGGGTAATGTTTGGGAGTGGTGCCAGGACACATTTACGCGAGACGTGCAGCAGATTCCCGACGACGGAAGTGCGTTCTTCGGTGAAGGGAACGAGCGTGTCCTTCGCGGCGGGTGTTTTCATAATTGGGCGATGCACTGCACTGTCTTCAAGCGGTATGAGATTGCACATGACGCTCACGATGGCTGCATCGGGTTTAGGATCGCTCTTTCCCCAATAGCGCCAAGCCTCGCCCACCAAACCGGCCATCCGCCGAGTCCTGTGCCTGGAGTAGATAATAAATGACGATTACTCGGCCATGACAGATCCCGATCCGCTCCATGTCCGCATCGCCTCAGCGGAAGACGTTGAAGCGATGGAGCAGTGTCGGCGTCTCCACAGCGCAGGTCTGCTGCGATTCCCACGTTGCAGCCGCTTGGACCGCATGAGAAGCTAGTCCATACCGAAGTGGCGCACGCCATGCGTATCGCTGTAACAGGAGCATTCGGTTATTCGGGCCGCTACATCGCCAGGCGGCTACCGCTGGGCATGGCGTTATCACATCAATTAACCTCAGCCTGGGCAAGAATCCGTTCGGGGAGGCTGTGGTCGCTCACCCGTTCCATTTCGATGAGCCCGGCAAATTGACCGAGTCCCTGCGCGGAGTGGATGGCCTCATCAACACTTATTGGGTCAGGTTTGACCACCGCCTCTTTACCCATGACCAGGCGGTTGCTAACACCAAAGTCATGTTCAACGCGGCCAAAGAGGCAGGCGTGCGGCTGATTTTTCATGTCAGCATCAACAATCCGGACATAGACTCGGACCTGCCGTATTTTCGTGTGAAAGCGGAGCTGGAGCAGGCGTTGATGGATCTTTGACTTGGTTATTGCATCCTGCGGCCCACGGTGCTGTTCGGAAAACATCCTGGAGCACACGTCACCGGAAATGGCACTTGGGCCTAGCACTTTTCTCGAGCGGGGTTGCAGTTCTAGGGCTGGTTGCCGGGAGTTTTCGATTTCACTTTGAGGGACAAGCCTTGAACAGCAACATCGATTTGAAATGGCTGTTGGTCGTTCCAGCGCTCTTAGGTGGCTTCGCACTTCGGGCGTGGTCTCGTGATTATCGACAACCGTCTCGGTCTTAACTCGCTGCCGTTCGCGCTCAACCGGAATGACATTGATCCAAGAATCCCTCCCTTCGAGCGGAAATGCGCCATGGGATCAAGTAGTAGTCGCTTATCTGAAGCGTCAGGCGAGTGTTCATTGAAATGCCTGAATACAAATCAGATCCACCACTTTGTTGAACGGGGCTACGTCCGGCTGGACGAAGTATTCCCCAGGGATGTGCGGAGAGAGGCTGCGAAATCGTGTGGCGCGATTTGGGCTGTGATCGTCTGGACCGGTCCACCTGGACGCGGCCAATCATCTGGCTTTGGGACTACGCCCGGGAACCGTTTCGCCAGGCCGTGAACATGCCTCGGCTCCACAGGGCTTTCGACCAGCTGCTCGGCAAGGGCCGCTGGGTGCCGTGCCAGAGTCTGGGAACTTTTCCCGTGAGGTTTCCCAGCCAAGCCGACACGGGGGACACAGGATGGCATGTGGATGCCAGCTTTTCGGGAGAGGATTCGCGCCCCGATGATTTCCTGTCCTGGCGAGTGAACGTGCGCTCACGAGAGCGGGCTCTGCTAATGCTGTTCCTTTTTTCAGATGTCGGCGAGCAGGATGTTCCGCACACCGAAGCGGACTTCCAGAAGTATTTCAAGGTGTCGTGCTCTTCGCCTTCGGTTCACCAGACGATCGTGACGTAGGAGAAGCGCGGATTCATCCAGCGGACACCGTGCGTGGGACGGTCCATCGCTTTCGCTGAGGTTGTCGCGAGCAGTTGCCGGAAGCGAGTTGATAGAGTTGGGGGTTGGAGAAGTAAGCTGTACAGAGAACGGCAGGACGGTGTGGCAGCTTGAATCCGGTCGTTTTGAGTGACGTCTGAGTGACGTATCTGCTGGCGGGAATGGGTGAGAATCGGCTAGAATGGCGAAAATAAACAATAGTCGCTCAAACATCGCAAGTGGCTGTAACCGCAGGATTTTAGCTGGTGGTGGTAGGAGCTGGATTCGAACCAGCGAAGGCGGTAAGCCAGCAGATTTACAGTCTGCCCCGTTGGCCACTTGGGTATCCTACCAATCTAACGCATCCTGCTCCGCCGCGCGAGCCGTTTCCGTGCCGCTTCCGCCAGGACTACGCCTCTCGAGGAGCACAAGATATGATCCAAGTTCCGCCGTCAATCACTCACTGATGCATCCTCCGTTTTAGAAATGATTTCGGCGGACGCTGGCCTCGTGGCGTTAAAGCTGCCGTCCGTTTGGCTGACGCATCGAGGTTCCAGCAACCTGTTGATAGTCCCAGGCTCCTAGACCGATCGGTCGATCCCTGCACGACGGCGATGCTGCGGATTCGATGGCACTGGCTCAGCGGCATCGCCAAATGTTCGCACACTTCGCGGCCAATTGTCTCCGTTGTGTGCGACATTTCGACTTCGACGCGATCGCGTGTGCGGGACGGGAGATTACTTATTGACCGATCCCATTTCACGCCAGGGACGGCCGCCGATGACTTGCGATTTGTTTCGAGCGAATCGGCTGGCTTCCAGTCCTTGCACTCTCCGGTGGTGGGATCAGAGGGGGGCACCGCCCAGCGACGGGTTGAGCTCATTTCGGGGTAGTTGGAACTGGCCCGCCACAATCCCGCACCGTGATATCCTCATCCAGTTCTTCCCAGCGCAAGGCGCATCATCCGTTGTCTGATCTGCACCGCCGCCAACTGTGCCTCGGAAGCCGAGGCCAAGAGGCGAAATCTGTCGGCTGGCGAACGACGCGCCCGTCGTGCTCGAGGAAAATCCGGTGTACGCCCTTCCGCCTGCTGCACTGCGGCTGGCTCAACCGAGACTCTAGTCTCATCGATTGCGGTGAGATCGATGAACGCCTTCCCAGGCGCCTGGGTGGTTGCAGCCAGAACTTGCACTCTCCGTCTGGCGCACGCGGATGTGGGCCGGCTCCCGTCCTTCGTCGGAATAAAAGTGGAACCGGAACGATCCAATTCGCAACACCGTCGGCATGCTGAGGCCAGCACGGGCTGGCGCGACGCGAGGCATTTTCACCCGACCAGTTGCTCGTCGACCAGAATGTAGAGCAATTGCTCGAACCAGAAGGAGACGCCCGGAGAACCGGGTGGGCCGGAGCAATCCGGAAGTCTGACGTCGGAGAAACGCTGTGGTACGTTTCCACAGACCGCCTTAACGGTCTTGCAGAGCGATGAAATCGGCTTCTGTGCGAATGATCCCGCGCGGAACCGGCTGTTGTCGAATGCAAATCCCAGAATCAAACCCGCTGGCCGGCAAGTCCAGGCCTGCCACGGCTGTTGTTCGCATTTCTGGACGCCGAAGGGCAAATGAAAGAGTAGCTATTCGGTGCGCCTTCCGCCTTAGACTCGTCAGAATCAGTTCCTGAATTTAAACGGCTTTTTCAATCCCTATGACGATTTCCAGTCGATGGAAGCGAGGTTTTGCCTTGGTCCCTGCTCACGCTGATCGAGCTACTCGTCGTGATCGCGATCATCGCCATTCTGGCCGGCATGCTGCTGCCTGCACTGGCCCGAGCCAAGACTAAGGCCAAGCATCAAGTGCTTGAGTAACTAGAAACAGATCGGCATCGCGTATAAGCTCTATTGCGGATGACCACCTGATTCTTCTTCCTGTGCACGACGGTTGGGGCGACCGAGGCAAGCGGTAATCTAATGCGTTCGTGAGCGGCAACGCGCCCGATTACGGCGGTAAAGTGGCGGAGACGAATCGTCCCCTGAACCAATACGCCGGCAGCGTCGAGGTGTTTCATTGTCCGGCGGATAAGGGGGATCAGTTAAATCCGACCCCGAAATCGTGCTGGGAAGGGTGGGGCAATAGTTACCTGGTGCAATGGTCGGGCGAATCGTTTCGCGTCGAGCATGTGACCGCAGACTCCAAGCAGGCGCCGACGAGCCAATTTGGCAAGCCGATCAAAGAGTCGAGGGTAGCGCTGCGGCCCGTGACCAAGATCATTCAAGGCGACTGGCCGTGGCATGCGAACCGGAATATCCAGGACAAACGCAGCGTTTGGCACAACTACAAGGGGAAGCGATTCGAAAACATGCTGTTCGGCGATGGCCACGTCGAAAACTACAAGTTTCCCAAGGAGATGGAGAATTGGCTGTCGACCGCTCCCGATATCAATTTCCAGTGGTGGTAAGGGGGGAGAAAGCCTCGCCTTTTCGGAGCACGCGATCGGAGAGGTGAGTGCTTGGCGGAAGGGGGAAAGGTTGGCCGGGCGGCGCGGGACTTATTTTTAGCCCCCCGGTGGTTTCAGGGGTTACTCAATTCCTCCCGCAGAACCAGTTGCATTCGGGTAACTTCTCGCCAAACTAATCGGGAGATTCAAAACAAAGGCAATACGATGACACGGTTCTACACCGCTAGCCTGGTAGTGCTGGGAATATCGATGATGACAACTTCGCTCTCCGCTGACGAGGGGATGTGGCTGTTTAACAATCCGCCTCGGGACCGATTGAAAGAGAAGTACGGGTTCGACGTGACGGACGAGTGGTTGGAACACGTTCAGAAATCGTCCGTGCGGTTTAATAGCGGCGGGTCCGGGTCATTTGTCTCACCGGATGGGTTGGTGATGTCGAATCATCATGTTGGAGCCGATTGCCTGCAGAAGCTCGGCGATGCAGAGCACAACTACTATCGGGACGGGTTCCATGCGCGAACGTTGGATGAGGAGAAGGGTTGCCACGATTTAGAGCTGAACGTCTTGATGAGCATCGAAGATGTGACCGAACGGGTGAATGCCGCGGTGAAGGCGGGGATGTCCGATCAGGAGGCATTCCTGGCGCGGCGCGGGGTCATGGCCGAGATCGAGAAGGAGTCGCTCGATAAGACGGGATTTCGCAGTGACGTCGTGACGCTTTATCAAGGCGGACAATATCACCTTTACCGGTTCAAAAAGTATACCGATGTCCGGTTGGTCTTTGCCCCGGAACAGCAGATTGCCTTTTACGGTGGAGATCCCGACAACTTCGAGTATCCCCGGTATGACTTGGATGTCTGTTTCTTCCGGGCCTACGAGAATGGCAAGCCGGCCAAGATCGATCACTACTTGAAATGGAGCCAAGCTGGCGCCGCGGAAAAGGAATTAGTGTTCGTTTCCGGGCACCCAGGGCGCACAAGTCGACTTTTCACGGTGGCGGAAATGGAATACCTGCGGGATTACCGGCTGCCCTACGCGATGGATCGACTCAACAACCTCGAAGTGGCATTGACCGCCTACAGCGCGCGCAGCGAAGAAAACGCCCGGCGTGCGAAGGAAGATCTGTTCGGCGTGCAAAACAGCCGCAAAGCGTATACCGGCGAGATCGCGGGCATCTTAGATCCGAACCTCTTGCGCAAGAAAAGCAGCGAAGAAAACCAATTGCGCGAGATGGTGCGCGCACGCGCGGAGTTGAAGCCGGTGGAAGGGGCCTGGGCCCGCATCGAGCAGGCGCAAAAGGTGATTGGCGAGAATGCGCGGACCTACAATCTCCTGGAAGTGGGTCACGGATTTAACAGCACACTCTTCGAAATCGCCCGCGTGCTCTTGCGTGCTGCCGAGGAAAAGCCGAAAGCAAACAAGGATCGATTGCGGGAGTTTGGACAGGCGGGTTTGGAATCTCTGGAGTTCCGGTTGTTCTCGGACGAACCGATTTACGACGACTATGAGCAGGTCAAACTAGCTACCTCGCTGACTTGGTTGGCCACTCGGATGGGTTACTCGCATGACCTGGTGCAAAAAGTTCTCGCTGGCAAATCTCCGCGGGAACGCGCGACCGAGTTAGTCGCCGGGACCAAAGTCAAAGACGTTTCTTTCCGGAAGAAGCTTTACCAGGAAGGGCGATCTGCGGTCGATCTGGCGAAGGATCCGATGATCGAATTAGCGAGGATGGTGGATGCGGAAGCGCGCGCGGTGCGCAAGATCGTGGAAGCCCAATCGGAAGCCAAACAACAAGCGCATGCGCAGATTGGCAAAGCGCGATTCGCGGTGCAGGGAACCAGCAATTACCCCGATGCGACCTTCACGCTCAGGCTCGCCTATGGGACGGTCCTGGGATACGAAGAAGGCGGGAAACATATTCCTTTCCAGACCACCTTTGCGGGTCTCTACGAACGGGCGGCAGAGCATAACGGACGGCCGCCGTTTGATCTTCCGCCGCGATGGAACGACCGTCGAAGTCGCCTCGATTTAGGTGTTCCATTCAACTTTGTGAATACTGCGGACATTATCGGGGGAAACTCCGGCAGTCCGGTTGTGAACCGCAAGGCGGAGTTGGTGGGGATTATTTTTGACGGCAATATCCAAAGCCTCGTGCTGGACTTCGTCTTTACCCAAGACCAGGCGCGGGCGGTTTCGGTTCATTCCCAAGGAATCGTCGAGGCGTTGCGAAAGGTCTACGAAGCCAACGACCTCGCGGATGAGTTGACGGCGGGCCGGCGGGTGCCTCGGTAATCAGGCGGGGCCGAATCAGGCGCGGCGGATCGTTCGGGGGCAAGCGTGGCAATGCTCTTGCTGGATTGTCCGTTGCATGATTATTGCCCAGCCCTTAAAGCCGGTCGTGGCCAAGCACGGGGATCGCGGGATGTGCGGCTCTAAATGCCGTTGCGGTTCATGTCGTTGTGGTTGTCCGAACCATGACCTCCCGCACACCTCCGGGAAGGAATGTCCGGTTTCCAATGGCCACGATGCGAAATCCGACACTTTGCCCGCTGACAATTCCCACTGACGAGAAAGTTGGCGTGCGATGACTAAACGACTGCGCCGCTTGGTCTGGGGCGTTCTCGGGGCAGCCTTGTCGTGGGCGGCTTTCTGCCCCACGACGCAAGCGATGGAAGCCACCCTGGGCGGGGCACTGCCGCTGCTCTTTCCCGCGGACAATTGGTGGAACGCCGATATCAGCCAGTGGCCCTTGGATCCTAATTCGGCAAAATACATTGCTTTTATCAACAACGGTGGGACCCGCCGGCTCCATCCCGATCTCGGGGGACAGGCCCCCTCGGACGAGAGTCCAAACGGGAGCTATGGAATTCCCTACGTCACCGTCACTGGAGTGACGGCGGCGAATTACGTGCCCGTGGAGTTCTACTATGACTCGCAAAGCGATGGCGTCGATCGGAGCAGCGGAAGAAGCCTGCCGTTTTACCCAATCCCCAGCGCCGCGGCGACCCAACCCTACTTGGTGGAGGGAGGCGAACCTGGGACCGTGGACTTGCGCGACAGTCAGGATCGGCACTTGTTAATCGTTGATACGGATCGAAAGTTTCTTTACGAGCTCTACAACGTCTTTTACGACGCGGCACAATCCAAATGGTATGCCGGGTCGGGAGCATTCTTCGATCTAAACACCAACGCCCGACGCCCTGAGACTTGGACTTCCGCCGATGCGGCGGGGCTTGCGATCCTCCCGGGATTAGTCCGTTACGACGAGGTTTACTCGAGCACGTCAAGCGAGATCGGTCACGCGTTTCGGATGACGGTCCGTGCGACGGATGGGTACGTGTATCCAGCATCGCACCGTGCCGGTTCTCGGAGCGGGGCATTGCCGATGGGCGCCCGCTTGAGGTTAAAGGCCAGTGTGGATGTCACTCAAAAGACCAAAGACCCGGGGATGCGGCGGGTGTTTCGCGCCATGCAACGCCATGGGCTCATCGTCGCGGACAACGGCTCCGACATGTATATCACCGGAACGTACGATCCGCGCTGGGATAATGACGTGGCCAACCCGGCCTTTGGTGCGTTGACAGCCAATGATTTCGAAGTTGTCCAGCTAGGCTATAAACCAAGCGGCACCAGTACGTCAGGGAATGGCGTTGCTGGATTACGCGTTCGGCGCCAAGCCAATTCGCTGCTCATGACATGGGAAGCCAGCGTTGGCGTCGCGCGTTACCAGGTGCAATGGACGGATCGCCTGAACGCTGGGCTTGCTTGGCGATCCGCAGGTGAGACCGCAGAGTTGGCGTGGTCCATTCCGATCGGGGCGGAGGTGGCGACCCGATTTTATCGCGTCGTGTCGAGCGCGCCCTAACGATTCCAGGGCTGGCTTTGTCCGTCGGAGCTTGAGGGCAAACTCCCCCCCGCTGGGGTCGAGGGCGAATCCGGGCTTGCTTCGAAGCGATGGAGAGCCAGATAATCCCGAGCTGTTATCGCGACCTTTTTAACGCATGAATACCGTTCGGCTCGGGATTATTGGGCTGGGAAACATCGGGAGATATCACGCGGACTACCTTTCCAAGGGCAAGGTCGGTCGTGCCCAGTTAACGGCTGTCTGCGATGCCTTCGCTCCTCTCGATAGCTACAAACCGCTGAAGACATTCAATGATCCCGAGGCGCTGTTCCAATCTGGCGAGGTGGATGCGGTGATCATTGCTACGCCCCATTATCAGCACACCACCCTGGGCATGGCGGCGCTGAACGCAGGCCTGCACGTCATGGTGGAGAAACCTATTTCAGCGCATAAAGCCGACGCCGAACGGTTGATCGCCTGCGCGCAAAAGAAACCTAAGTTGGTCTTTGCGGGGATGTTTCAGTTACGCACCGAACCGCGGTATCTGAAGATTCAAAAACTCATTCAGAGCGGTCAGCTCGGCCAAATCACACGGGTTATCTGGATTATCACAGATTGGTACCGGACGGAAGCGTACTACGCGAGCGGCGGTTGGCGGGCCACTTGGAAGGGAGAGGGCGGTGGCGTGCTTCTCAATCAGTGCTTGCACAATCTCGACACCATGGCTTGGCTCTGCGGGATGCCCAAGCGTGTCCGAGGCTTTTGCGCTTTGGGCCGCTACCATAACATCGAGGTCGAGGACGACGTCACGGCCTACCTTGAATATGAGAACGGTGCCACGGGTGTTTTTGTCACCTCAACCGGTGAGGCCCCGGGAAGCAACCGATTCGAGATCGCCGGAACGCAAGGCAAGGTCGTCTTGGAAAACCATAAACTCACCTTCACGCGGAACGAAGTTTCGATGGTGGAGTTTAGCAAGACAGCGAAGGTTGGCTTTGCCAAGCCGGACGTCTGGAATGTGGAGATCCCAATCTCGGACGCAACCGTGCCGCATGCGATCCTAATGCAGAACTTCGTCGACGCCATTTTGGATGGAACGCCACTCATCGCCCCAGGGCAGGAAGGTATTCAGTCGGTGGAATTGGCGAACAGTATGTTGTATTCCTCACTGCTCGACCGGACGATTGATCTGCCCATGGATAGTGCCGCTTACGAACGGAAACTGCAGGAGTTGATTGCTAACTCGCGCCACGAAAAGAAAGTAGTGGCAATTAAGAACGACGATTTTACTCAATCTTTCCACCGTTAGACTTTATGGCACCAATCTTGATGGGAATCGGCGATGAAGCCGGGAGCGCGATCGATTCCCAGATCGCGGCTTGCTCGGAGCTCGGCTGGCAGTGCATTGAAATGCGTGGGGTTGAGGTCCCGGGCTTTGCCAAATCCAATTTTCATGATCTCCCCGACAAGGCGTTCGACAGCGCGGTCGAACGATTGGCAGAAGCGCGCCTGCGCGTGCACTGCTTCGGGTCGACGATCATGAACTGGGCGAAAACTCTGGACACTCCCTGGGATGTTACCGTCGCCGAGGTGAAACGGACGATCCCGCGGATGCAACGCCTGGGCACGCCCTTTGTCCGTATCATGAGTTTGAAACCGCGCGACGAGGAGTATTCGATTCCCAATGAGGTGTTTCGTCGAGTGCGCGAAGTGACGAATATGTTTCTCGATGCTGGCCTAACGCCTGTGCACGAGAATTGCATGAACTACGGTGGGATGAGCTGGAAGCACGCCCTCGAATTGTTGGATAAAGCCCCTGGCCTTAAGTGGGTCTTTGACACGGCCAATCCCGTCTTCAATCCCGACCGAAGTCAACCGAAGCCCTGGCCGCGCCAGGATGCCTGGGAATTCTGGACTCATGTGCGGGAACACGTCGTGCACATTCACGTGAAAGATGCAACGTGGAATGAGACGAAAAACGACGCCGACTATAACTGGCCAGGGGAAGGGCAGGGTCACGTCCGGCAGATCCTGGGAGATGCGCTGGCCAACGGCTATTCCGGCGGCATCAGCATCGAACCGCACATGGTCGTCGTGTTCCACGACGCGCAGTCGAAAGCCAACGACCAGGCTACCCGGGCCAATTTCGTCGAGTATGGCCGGCGCTTGACGGATCTGGTGACGGAGGTCCAAGCGCAGATGCCGGAAATTTCCGGACCGAGCTTGGGGCGCAACCCGTAGGGCTCAAGTCCGACGAACGGGATAAGCCAGACCGGGAGTATTTCTTGAGAGGTCCCGTCTGACAGAGTGTATGGGGAATTCAAGCTCGCTTGGTGCGCTTTTTGAAGCGGAGTGAGGCCTTTGACGAGCTCTTTGACCGAGCCCGACCCTGTTTCTGGATCACCCATAACGCTCAACCAAAAAGGGAAGTCGATATGCGACGAAATAGACGAATTTATCTTCCGTGTGCCGCGCTAGCATTGGCGGGGTGCTATCTGCCCTCCGTTCCGAGTGCCCACGCCGCGCAAAGCAACGCCGAACGCAGCAATCGCTTAACCTCGCCGCTGCCGCTGTCAGAAATCGTGCTCTACTCGAGCGGTGTAGGCTATTTCCAGCGCAATGGCCAAGTCGACGGCCGCACGTCAGTCGATTTACGGTTCAAAGTCGATGATATCAACGATTTGCTCAAAAGCATGGTCGTTCAAGACTTGGATGGCGGCCGCGTTGGGTCCGTGACGTATGGTTCTCGCGATCCGCTGACCAAGACGCTAAAGAGCTTTGGCCTCGATCTGACAACTAATCCGACTCTCGGTCAGTTGCTCGATCAGGCGCGCGGAGAACGCATTGAATTGCTGCGGCCCAATCCGGTGGTCGGCACAATTCTGGGAGTCGAACGTCGCCTCGAACTTCTTGGCGAGAATCGAACGGTCGAGTCGGAATTCCTCAACTTGCTGACCGCGGACGGTTTGCAGTCCGTGCCGCTGGCGCAAGTCCAACGCATTCGGCTTTTGAATGAAGACTTGAACGGCGAACTGAAGCAAGCGTTGGAAGCGCTCTCCATGGGGCACGACACACAAAAGAAAACGGTCAGTGTGACGTTTGATGGCGAGGGCAAGCGCAAGGTTAGCGTCGCTTACATCGCGCAAACCCCGGTCTGGAAGACGAGTTACCGGCTTGTGCTCGATGAAAAAAATGCGCCATACCTTCAAGGATGGGCGATCGTCGAGAACACGTCGGATGAAGACTGGGAGAATGTCCGGCTGTCTTTGGTCTCCGGTCGGCCGATCTCCTTCACCATGGACCTGTATCAACCGCTCTATGCGATTCGCCCGAACGTACAACCGGAACTCTACTCCTCGTTGCGGCCCCCGGTATATGGAGATGCTGTCGAAAGCCTGGCTCGAGACGGAGACGAGCGGCAGGTTGTCGCAAGATCCATGGCGTCCGCAGGTATCGGTGGCGGAGCGTCGGCGCTGGCGGCAGCTCCTGCCGCTCGCAAGAGTGAACGAATGCTCGCCAAGACCTCCAACCTGGCGCTCGCAGACGCGTCTCAAACCCACGAAAATGCGTTCGCGTTCCAATCGGTGGCTGCTGCTGCCCAAGGGGGTCAAGCCGGAGAGTTGTTCCAATACGCGATCAAAGTTCCCGTGACTCTTGAGCGTCAAAAATCCGCGATGTTGCCCATCGTTAGTGGGGCCGTCGAAGGGCAAAAGGTATCGATCTACAACGAAGGGGTGCAAGCCAAGTATCCCCTGAACGGATTTCGGCTGAAGAACAGTACTTCGCTGCACCTAATGCAAGGGCCCGTGACGGTTTTTGACGGCGGCACCTATGCGGGCGATGCGCGTCTGGACGATCTAGCGGCTGGACAGGATCGGTTGATTAGCTATGCCCTGGACATCAAGACAGAGGTTGAGCCGCAGTCTGGGGCGGGCAAACAAGAGTTGGTTACGGTTCGGGTTCGTAAAGGCACGCTTCAGGCGACCGTCAAGGCGACCGAGGAGAAAGTCTATTCCGTCCGCAATCGCGATCAGAAAAAGAAGACAGTGCTGATTGAACACCCTTTTCGCTCGGATTGGAAACTCGCGGAACCGGCCGAATCGAGCGAGCGGACTCGGGACGTCTATCGATTTCCAGTGACGGTTGAAGCGGAGAAGTCCGCCCGGCTCAATGTTCGGGAGGAGAAACAATTAACGGAAACGGTCCAGCTCATCAATTCGGGCACCGACGTCATTGCTCATTATATCCGCGCGAAATCGGTCAGCCCTGCCGTTAAAGAAGCCTTGCAGAAAGTCGTCGCTTTGCGGGATCGGGTCGGAAAGACGGCAACTGAGAGGACCCGGCGAGAGCAACGAGTGACGGAGATTTCCCAGGAGCAAGGCCGCATCCGGGAGAATATGGCGAAGTTAAGTCAGTCGTCCGATCTTTACTCGCGATACGTGAAGAAACTTGATCAACAGGAGACCGAGTTGGACGGGCTTCGCCAGGAGATTGAGAATTACAAAGGGATAGAGTCCAAACAGCAGCAAGAGCTGAACGATTATCTCCTTAACCTGGACGTGAGCTAAGCGGGGGAATGGATTGAAGCGCAGTCTCTCGTTCGAGCAAAGTGGGGTGGGAATAATAAAATCCACTGTAGATGGGATGGGGCGTTAGATTGCTCAGGTTCTTCTCATTGAGTTTGCGGAGCGCGCTCGTCAGCGGGGTCGGTTCTTGCATGGCTGCGGCCGCGAAGGCGTCTGCTTCATATTCAAACCGGCGCGACCAGTAATTCAATAAAGGGCCCAGCCAAAAACTGATCAGTCCGCTGAGCAGCGTAAAAACCAGCAGAGCGGGAACCAACCGGCCGGCCTTAAAGCCAAACGCTTCGTAAAACCACGGTTGCCCAGCGAGTAGCGACAGGAGCCAGAACGCCGCCAATGACAACGTCACAGAGGCGATAAGAAAGCGGAGAATGTGTTTCTTTTGGTAATGGCCAATCTCATGCGCGAGGACCGCTTCCAATTCCGGCTCGAGCAGTTGCTGGATTAGCGTGTCAAAGAGAACAATGCGCCATCACCTGAATGTTGCGGGCTTGAAATCCTGTCCGCTGCGCAAGTTGCAGTAAACGATCTCGCAAACCGCCCTCCGGAAGAGGGGTGAACTTGTTGAATAGCGGGAGAATGATCACCGGCGCCAAGACCATCATCAGCAGCTGAAACGCCGTTAACGCGACCCAAGCCCAGAGCCACCAAAGCGAGCCCGTCCAGCTAATCACCTTTAACAGCAAGGCCAGAAGCGGATAGCCGATGAGAAGCGCAAGCACGAAGCCTTTCACCCGGTCCATACACCAGGTTCCGAACGTCGACGAATTAAATCCAAACCGTTCTTCCAAACGGAATTGAGCGTACCACTCAATCGGTAAAGCCGGCAAAGTCAGAATGGCGCCCGTCATCCACAAATACGCCGCCGCGGCCCAGATCGAATCTCCCCAGCCGATCGACACTCGTTGATAGGCCCAAGGAAGGATCCCGCTGAACAACACCACACACAGGACAACGGTTTCGACTAGAATCTCCACGCGACTGATTTGGCTTTTCGCAAGCGTGTATTCCACGGATTTGCGATAGGTCGCGTCGTCGATCATACCGCGGAACGCTAATGGAATTGCTCCCGAGTGTTTTCTGACATATCCGCGGTTGAGAAAGTCGAGATAGAACTGCGCCAGGCACCGCGCGGCGATCAGCACGAGAATCAGGATGGCAAACCCGTTGAACACGCTACGTAAGCTAGCAGTTTCGATTTAAGGTGCGAGTTTCGAATGGTAGCGGTGGCTTGCGACGAAACGACAGACAGTAATGGAAAACGTGCCTCGGACCTGCTCAGGCCAAACATCGGACGCCGCAGGGGGGACAGATCGGCAAAAGCATGCGTTCAACGGACGGAGCAACACCAATAATGGCCGGACATCCCCGGACCAAAGCTGTTCACCCCTGAGAAACAGCCCTTGGTCCCAGACCGATTTGCTGCTCGGGCTAGGGCGGTTAGAAAGTCGGCGAAGCACCAGTTCACAAACCATGCAAATTCCATATTTACGAATCAGCCTGTTGCGGCCGATTACGGGCAGCCTGTTGGTCGTCGCTGGCAGCCTTCCTTGCCATAATGCCTTCGCTCAGGGCTGCGTTGCCGCCCGTGGCGCGGGCATGCCTTCCCTTTGCCAGACAGGCCTTCATTTGGGAGAAACACTTCCTCCTAGCTCAGGCTTCCAAGCCGCGGTGGGCTACCGCTGGCTCCATTCCGACCGGCACTTCGTCGGGGATGTCGAGCAAGAACAGCGTCAAAAGGAAGGGAGTGAAGTCATCAATGATTCGCACTTCATGGACGTGGGGCTGACCTACGCGTTTAACTCGAGGTTCAGCGCCACAGTGACGTTTCCCTTTGTCGTCCACGATCGATCGCAAGTGGTTCGATCCAACGACGTCGCCCGCTCGATATTGCAGCGATTTCACACCCAGGCGGCCGGTCTGGGTGACATTCGATTTGAAGGGAACATGTGGCTGCTCGATCCCGAGAAACACTCGAAAGGTAATGTTCTCCTCGGACTGGGGTTCGACGCACCGACTGGTGAAAAGGATGTTCGAGATACCTTTCAGGTTTTTGACGGACCCTCAAAGCAGATTGCGGCTCGCGAGCGGACGGTCGACCAGTCCATCCAGCCTGGTGATGGCGGCTGGGGAATCACGTTGGACCTCTACGCTTACCGCCAAATCATCCCACGGCTCAATGCCTTCGTCAACGGCGCCTACACCTTTACTCCTGAGGAGAAGAATGGCGTGCCAACTTTCCGTTCAAATCCCTTCGAAGCGGAAATGTCGATTGGTGACTCTTATATGGGGCGCGGGGGGGTGGAGTTTGTCGCTTGGCCAAAGTACGGGTTGACTTTCAGTTTGGCTGGCCGGATCGAGGGGGTGCCAGTGGAAGATGCGTTTGGAGGGAGTGACGGGTTTCGACGCCCGGGCTATGCCGTTTCTATCGAGCCAGGTGTTGCGGCGATGATCGGAACATGGTCTTTCGCACTGAACACACCGGTCGCCATCTATCGGAATCGGGAACAGAGTGTTCCCGATCAACAGCAACAGGCCGCGACGGGAACGCCCCAACATGGCGACGCTGCATTTGCCGACTATCTCGTGATGTTCACGGTCGCGAAACGATTCTGATCGCGGGCGGCATTGCGGGTGGGGGAGTCCAATGGGCGGTTGGGCGATGCGGAACTACTGTGTCGTCCAACCTCCGTCAATCAGGATGTCCGTCCCGGTGATGAATCCTGCATCCTCCGAACAAAGAAAGACCGCTAATTTTCCAATTTCTTCAACTTTACCCCAGCGTCCTATGGGTAATTTGGAGAGGAATTGCTGGTTTAGCTCCGGGTTCTGAGTAATGGGCAGATTCATCTCGGTCGCTACCGGACCAGGACTAATGCCGTTAACGGTGATCTGGTCAGGAGCTAGTTCCAGGGCCAACGCGCGTGTGAAACCGAGCAAACCGGTCTTGCTGGCCGCGTAAGCCGTGCGTCCAGCCAGCGCGACGTGGCTCATTATTGAAGTCAGGTTGATGATCCGGCCGTAGCCCAAACCTTTCATTTGAGGAACGAACGCCCGGCAAATCAAGAAGGCGCTGGTGAGATTGGTGTCCAATACTTGTCGCCACTCCGTGAGCGTGAATTCTGTCACCGGCTTGCGATTGTTGATCCCGGCGTTGTTGATGAGGATTTGGATCTTCCGGTCCATCCGAGCGAGGTTCTGAGCAAGTTCGGTAATCTGAGACTCATCGGTGACATCGACGACGAATGCATCGGCAGTGCCTCCCTGTTTGCGGATCTCGTCAGCCGCTGCATCGAGTCTTTGACGGTCCCGCGCAATCAAGACGATGTGCGCCCCGGCGTCGGCTAGAGCCTGCGCCATCGCTTTTCCCAAACCTCGACTTGCGCCAGTGATGAGGGCGGCTTTGCCGACAAGCGACTTCATAGGCCTCTTAGCTTACAGGAGACTTGCCGATTCTGAGTCCAAGAACAGTGTTGCGTGGGGCTGTCGACGAAGGATCGACGCCGGGCACTCGGGCTGAATCGCACCCAGCAGCGTATTGCGCACGGCTTGGGCTTTGCGTCGTTCCGGAACGACACAAACCAGTGTGGTTGCTGAGCAAAGGGCGGGAATTGTCACCGTGTAGGCAAACTGCGGAACTGCTTCAAAGGTTGGAAAGGCCCCTTCGCCAACTTGCTGACGTCTGCAGGGCTCATCCAATTTCACGAGTTTCACCGTCAGAGGATCGCTAAAGTCGGCAACGGGCGGATCGTTGAAAGCGATATGTCCGTTCTCGCCGATGCCGATACAGCATAGGTCGATAGGAGCTTCCTTCAGCAAGGCGCTGTAGCGCTGGCATTCCTTAATGGGTTCCAACGCCTCACCTTGCAGGTATTGATAAGCCCGCGGATGAACCCGAACTTCGACCCGTTCACGGAGGAAGCGTCGGAAGCTTGCAGAATGATCCGCCGTAACGCCCAAGTATTCATCCATGTGGAACAGCGTAACTTTGGCCCAATCCAGTCCGG
>JBGAIN010000190.1:0-14981 GCA_044225505.1 Limisphaerales bacterium | reverse complement strand
GTAGCTTCCAAAAAAAGAATAGACTCGCTCGCCGTCACAAGCGGTTGTCGCGGCTGCTGGGCTTCCCGTTGCTCGATGATAAGCCTCCAGCTGAGTTTTGGGCACCACTTGCTCCCACACGATTTTTCCGTCGCGGGCGTCGAGAGCAAGCGTGGCGAGGCGTTGGTCCGACGCGCGGTAAGTCGTTAAGAACAGTCTGCCGTTGCTGAGGGTGGGGGTGGAATGGCCGCCATCCATTGGCATGCGCCAGAGCGGCTGATCGAGCTGAAAATCCTGCCCCTGACTTGGGCTCGTTTCAGCGACGCCGTGATCCGAGCGAAAATAGACCGGTTCGCCTGCCAGGCTGATTGCCGCCAGGATGGCGAAGGCCGCGTTGGCGCAAAGAGATCGACGTAGAATTGACATTGGCGTCGGCTGGTTCGACCATGGGGTTTAGCATGCCATTGCCCGTGCCGACAACCGTAATCGACTTTCGGAGTGGCTCGGCCAAAGGCTTTACCTTGATCGAACTTTTGGTCGTGATAGCGATCATTGCCATTCTGGCTTCTCTCCTCCTCCCGGCGCTAGCTCGTGCCAAGAGCAAGGGGCGCCAGACCGTTTGTTTGTCGAACCTTCGCCAGATAGGGCTCGGTTTTGAGCTGCAACTTTCGGACGATGGGGATCGATTTGCCGACGTGCGGCCACTCAAACAGGAGCTGGGTTATAAGCCTTGGACCACGTGGCCGCCCTCTGACCCTCGTGGCGGGTGGGCACCAACGGTGCTCAGCAATCAACTGGGATCAGCGCGCATCTGGTTTTGCCCAGCGCTGCTTCATTCGGCGCTGCGAGCGGCGCCGCAATGCACTCAAGAGTCGCATGTCGGCGATACCAACTCCGTCGTGAGTTACTGGCTGTGGCGTTTTGACCGGCCAGATGATCCCGTGGCGCTGGATAATTTTTGGGGGAAGACCGTGGAACAGGCCGTGGTGGATCTGCGTGCTGCGAATAATCCAGCGGCCGGCCAGCCGGGCGGGCCTTCCGAAGTCGAACTCACGGTCGATCCCTACTTTCCTAACACCATTCCCAGTTTGCCTTCGGAATTGCGCGGCCGAGCAGTGCATCCTAAAGGGCGCAACCGGCTGCTGCTCGATATGCACACCGATTATTTGCGAGATTCACGGTTGTGAAAGGCTGAGTCTGGTCGCGCAGCCTTCACACGCTCGTTCTGAACGCTGTTCTGCTAGGGCGGCAACCTCGCCTGAGGCTAATCGTTCTTGTTGGTCTGATGGCGTACTAAAAGGGGTATGCTCGTCTCGTGGCGTCCGTCAACCGCCACATCAATGGAATATTGCCCGGGCTTTTCGAACTTCAGCTGCTGAATGTTGATCACGAAATTGCGCACCAGAAAATTTAACTCGTTCGGGACCACCACATCTACGGGCATGTCGATACTGGGCATAACCAGTTTCCCATCTTCGTCGACAAAGTTCATTTTTACCTTGTGCGACCCTTCCTCGATCTTGTTAAACGCCAGGCGCAGGGCAATCGAGCATTGCGGGTGGACGGCTGGCAACTGACTGGTGATGATGGTGTCGAAAGTGCCTAGGATGTTCAACTTCCCGTTGTAATCCGTGGCCGCGTCACACAGAACCGCAATTTGAATATTCATGTAAACCCGTGATTGCTGCAATCGATCTGAGCACGACTCTGCCCGAACTTCTTCTGCGCTTCAATAAGCGATCGAGAGAATGATTCCTGATCCGCGGGGCGTGCGATCGTCCTGGGGAAAATCCGCTGGCGCGTTCGTGGTGGGCGCTTCATTATCAACCGAACGCTCCAAGCCAGTGGCACCCATGCAAGCGAAACTCCAGAGCGAAGTCAGGTGCATCGATATGCACGTGCATCTGGTTGGCAACGGCAGTTCTGGCAGTGGATGCTGGCTGAAAACGCCGTGGTGGCGTTGGCCAGTGAGCGCGTTCATGGCCCGCCATATTGGGTTGCCGCTCCGCGTTCTCTGGGGTGACCTGGACCAACTTTACGTTGCTCAGCTCCTGCATTGGGTACAATCGTCCTCCCTAGACGCTGCTGTGATTCTCGCTCAAGAGAGGGTTTACGGGGACGATGCCCATCCGCGAGATGCTTTGAGCCCGGCTTATGTCCCGAACGCTTATGTCCTGGACCTCGCCGAACGGCATCGGGAATTTCTACCGGCGGTATCCATCCACCCGATCCGGCCAGACGCGTTCGAAGAACTGGATTACTGCCTGTCGCGCGGTGCGGTGATGATGAAGTGCTTGCCCGTCTACCAAAACATCGACTGCCGGGACCGTCGTTACACGCGGTTTTGGGAACGAATGGCTGAGGCTGGGCTGCCGCTGCTCGCCCATACTGGGGGAGAGCATACTTTGCCGGTCTTCCGCCCCGACCTACGCGATCCGCGAATTCTCGAATGGCCATTGCAATGTGGGGTGACTGTTATCGCTGCTCACTGTGCGACCCAAAGCGCTCCGTTCGAACCACAGTACTTTGACGCCTTCGTCGAGATGACTCATAAATACCCAAGGTTGTATGGTGATATTAGCGCTTTCAACGTTCCCATCCGCGGCAGCGTCATCCCGTGGTGCCGGCAAGGACCACTGGCCGATCGCTTGGTCCATGGCAGTGATTATCCCGTTCCAGTCCTTGGGCATTGGGCGTGGATCGAACGGTACATTGACTGGGCAACGTTCCGTCGCTGGGAGCGCGAGCCGAATGTTCTCGAACGCGATTACCAACTAAAACGAGCCATGGGTTTTCCGTTGGAAACCTTTACCCGGATCGGGAGCTTGCTGCGCGCAGGAAAGTCTCCTGCGGGACCCGGAACTGCTGCGCGCAGCAACGTCTCCTGCGGGCCCCGCGGGACCCGGAACACACATGAACCCTTAACCAATGATCATTATGTCGATACGATTCCGTGCGATGGCGTTGCTGCTGGCTGGCTTAAGCTATTCTCTCCACGCTGCGATTCAGTTCAAGACCGTCGAATACAAACAAGGCGAGACCGTGCTCGAAGGACTCTCGGTTTACGATGACGCTCTTTCCGGCAAACGCCCCGCGATTCTCGTGGCTCACCAATGGAAAGGGCTTGGCCCGTACGAACGACGGCGCGCGGAAATGCTCGCGCAGTTGGGTTATAACGTCTTCGCCGTGGATATTTATGGGAAAGGGATCCGACCGGTCTCGCGTGAGGAGGCCGCCGCGCAAGCTGGCCGGTACAAATCCGACCGATCTTTGCTTAAAGCCCGGGCCCGCGCTGGGTTTGACTGGCTGCGTGGGCATGAGTTGACCGATCCGCAGCGGATGGCGGCGATTGGCTATTGTTTCGGCGGCACGACCGTTCTGGAGTTGGCTCGGAGTGGTGCCGAATTAAACGGCGTGGTGAGTTTTCACGGGGGGTTGGGCACTCCCGCTCCAGATGAGGCCAAGCGTATCCGCTGCAAAGTCTTGGTGCTCCATGGCGCGGATGATCCCGCCGTCCCCCCGAAGGAAGTGGAAGCATTCGAGAACGAAATGCGCCAGAGCGGGGTGGATTGGCAGTTTGTCGCGTATGGCGGCGCGGTTCATTCATTCACTGATCTCAGCGCGGGAAATGACAACTCCAAGGGAGCGGCCTACAATGAAAAGGCTGATCGCCGTTCTTGGGAGGCGATGAAACAGTTCTTCTCCGAGCTGTTTAGATAACGTTGGTTCGCAGCGACGGACTGACTAAGTGCGCGGAAGCATTGCCGCTGCGGTATCGGCGTCCGGTCAATACGCGGTGCTGATCGCCGCTGGGGTACCGCTATGCCACAGCCGCCGGCGCACATCGCGCGTTGACGTTCGTAGCCACAAGGGGTATCACCGATCCACTTTATGAATTGCCAGACTCACCGAATGCGTTCTTCCAAAACCGCGGCTTGGTTTGCCCTTTGCGCGACCTTGCTGGCTGTGCCCAACGTTTTGCATGGGCAAGTCCAAACTCCCGCGGGCTTCCGCGCTCTCTTCAATGGCACTGATCTCGCCGGCTGGCGGGGGGGCGACACTTTCGACCATCGCAAGTTGCTCGAGATGCCCGCCGAAAAGCGCGCGGAGCAGATCGCCAAATGGACCGAAACCATGAAGGCGCACTGGCGCGCGGAGAACAATGAATTGATCAATGACGGCCAGGGCGCCTACGCCACCACCGAGCGGGATTACGGCGATTTCGAACTGCGTCTGGAATATCGCACCGTAGCCAAGGCGGACTCAGGAATTTACCTGCGAGGCGTTCCTCAAGTCCAAATCTGGGATTATACGGAGAAAGAGAAGTTCTCTCTCGGGGCGGATAAAGGTTCGGGCGGCCTTTGGAATAACAGCGCTGGGGCACCTGGCAAAGATCCGCTCGTTCTCGCCGACAAACCTTTTGGCGAATGGAACTCGTTCCGCATTGTGATGGTCGGCTCCCGCGTCAGCGTTTGGCTCAATGACAAACTCGTGGTCGACCATGCGGTGCTGGAAAATTATTACGATCGAGCCACACCAGTTCCCGCCCAAGGCCCCATTCAGCTTCAGACCCACGGCGGCGAGATCCGATGGCGGAACGTTTTCATTCGCGAAATCAGCGGAGACGAGGCCAATCGGATTCTCGCGAACCACAATGCGGGCGGGTTCAAGAGCGCGTTTAACGGACAGGATTTCGCCGGTTGGGCAGGGCCGGTCAGCGAATATGAAATCAAAGACGGCGCCATTTGCTGCCGCGCGGGGAAGGGGGGCACCATCTATACCACGCAGGAGTTTCGCAACTTTGCCGCCCGCTTGGAATTCAAACTCCCGCCCGGCGGAAATAACGGTTTAGCCATCCGCTATCCGGGCAAAGGCGACACCGCCTACGAAGGAATGTGCGAGTTACAGGTTTTGGATGAGCATTACGAACAAGCCACCGGCCAAAAGATTGACCCCCGCCAAGTGCATGGTTCTGCCTACGGCATGGTCGGAGCTCAGCGCGGTTACCAACGACCGATTGGAGAATGGAATTTCGAAGAAGTTACGGTGGACGGCTCCCGATTGCGCGTTGAACTGAATGGGACCGTTATTCTCAACTGCGACCTGGCCGACGTGAAAGAGTTTATGGCTGGGTCTGCCCATCCTGGGAAAGACCGTACTGAAGGTCATTTTGGATTCGCTGGACACAATGATCCAGTCTGCTTCCGTCGGGTTCAAATCAAGCCGCTCTGAGCGAGATTAGCCGAGCCGCTCGGTCGCGTTGAACACCGAGCGGCTCGAAGACCGACTCCGAGTTCACAGATTTGCGTGGGGGCAATTCAGGTGGCACTCGCTATTTTTTCCGCTACCAAAGTGAGCCGCTGCCACCACCAAACAATCTTGCCGTTCTCTTCTCCTAGCCGAAACAGCGCTTTCGCGGCTGCCGGGGCTTCCGCCACGAGTCTCAGCACGGCTTTGCGGTTTTCCGGCGCCGTCGCCGCGGCGTCAAAGTACCAATTCAAATCCGGTTGTTTAAACGGAGTGATTTGCGCGTGCCGGACGAGGAGTCCGAACTTGGCACAGAACTCGTGCCATCGCCGCGGTGTGAGCAAGCGCTGGTGGCTCGGATCGCGGAGCTTTTCGACCTGATGCGCCCATTCTTCGGCTTGGAGCTGATCGTTTTCCACAGTCCCATCGATGAGGAGCAGATAACCACTCGCCCGCAACACCCGAGCGGACTCGCGCACAAACGCCTCCGGCGAACTAAAGTGGTGCGCCGCCACACGGCATGTCACGAGGTCGAAACTGGCGTCCGGGTAAGGAAAGTCTTCGGCGGTATGCTGCCGAGTCAGGATATGAAGGCCGCGTCCTCGAGCCGTTTCCGTGGCGTGATCGAGCATCGGTTGGGCGATGTCCGAAAGCGTCACTTGGTGTCCGAGCGAGGCGAGGAACAAACCGGTGTGTCCCGCACCCGTTGCGACATCCAGGACGTGCGCGCATTTCGGCAACGACATATGCCGGAGGGCATCTTCCACATCGGAGACGTTCTCCAACACGTGCCCTTTGCCGTAATGCTGGCTTTGCTTGCCAAATTGCTCTTGCGAAGCACGTTGAACGGGATCGAGCTCCATACCCACAAGCTCTGATCAATTTTTCTCCTCGCGTCAATCTCCGCTTCTGCGTGAGTCACTTCGCCGACACCCGATCGCGTCGGGACCGGGTTTAAATCCCGGCGTGGGCGTAGGATTTGGGAGTGGAAGGAAAAAGTGTTCCTAATATTTGATGCTGAGTCGTAGATTGACTCTGATCTGTTCTGGCGTAGACTCTTTGTATCAGGAGCTTTCCGACGGATTGCGGCACGCTATGAATTCGAGCCCTCTTCCATCCACATCGGAGTCAGGTAGGTCGAAACCTAAAGTCAAGGTGGTTCTAGCCACGGAAGGGTCAAGACCGGTCTTCAAGCTCACATGGGGCACGGATACCATTACGCTCACCGATAGTAGCGCGATGAACCGGTGGGCTGCGGTTGGTATTGTGGAGCGGCACAACCTTGTTTTCGGGGATGACGGCGTGACCGTGGACGGCCAGCATTTGCCCTACGCGGATGCGCACGCCGCCGAGCAGTTGGAGAGCATCTTGAACCTCCATCGAGTAACACCGAGCCCAAGCTCAAGCCCCGGGCCGCACCCGCGTCCGAAAGTTGATGGGCCAGAGGAAACTTCACAAAATTTCAGCGAGGGCGTTCGTGTGACTCGGGATGGATTTGAGTTCCACGTCGTTTACCGCACACGGTTTGGAGAGACCAAGACCGAAAAACTCGATGCGGCTTTGGAGTCCTTTCAGAAAATGCGGCTGTTGAAACCGCACATCAGTCTACAGAAGTCCGGGATCCGTTTGGTGGTGACGCGTTGGGATGGGGAGAACTTTATTGAGGAACCCGGCATTGAAAACTTAGAGCACGCTTCTCCAGAGGGGGTCGAGGCACTGATCCGGTCCCACCTGCTGGGCGGAGTGGCGACACAGACCGGTTTCATCCCGACCCCAGCAGAACGGTCCGTCCCTGTCCGAGTGGATGTTGTTAAAGGGGCTCATGACAATCGTTTTCACTTGGTCATCCATCGGCAAGATGGAACGGAGGCCGCGGGCGCCCTTTTGATCCGGGCGAACATGGCGAAGCTTGCGGCGGAGAAACTCTTCTTGCCGGACGTGACGATTTCAATGACGGCCATGAACGACCGGATTATCATCGAGCAGCCGGTCCCTGGGCAGGCCGAGAAGCGGTCGGAAACTCTTCCCCTGGCGACAGCGGCGGACGCCCGACGCTTGGCCGAGGTTTTGAATTCGTGCCTACGGACGGTGTCGGTTAAACCGGTTGTAACAGCCCCGCCCGAGGCGTTGCCCGCTCCATCGGCTCCGCCTGTCGTGGACGTGACCAAAACCGAGCGCGTCGCACCGCCGCCGCCGCCTCAGCCCCAAACGCCGGTAGGCCCATCGGAGCCGGAGCCACTTTTGGAGCAGGTGCCTGTTCCCGATCTCAGGGCCGTGGTGAAAGAACCCGCGGGGGTGTCGCCCACCGTGGAGCTGTTTGGCCAGTGGGCTAAAGAACTGTTTGGATCAGTCTCGGTCAAGTCGGGGCAGGAGGTTAACGAAGCGGTGTTCGAAGCGTTGCGACAAAAGCACCCGAACGATGCGGTGAGCAATGACCATGGCTTTCCCGCTATCGCATTGGCCTTTGCTGGGAAGGACGGTGGCACTGTCCCATGGGAAATTGTGCTAGCACCGCATTATCTCCTCTGCCAAGCGCCGTTTGGATACATGCGCTTTGGCCCGGAGACGCGGCTCTTTCTCGCTCGGTTGGATGATTATGTGGGGCAGCCTGGCAACGCACTTCGGGGTGTGGTGGAGACCAGCAGCGGAGCGGGGTTAAAGTTCATTATCTCAGATGAATTCGACCGGTTCCTGCGTGGAAATACGGAGCGAAATTACCGGACTCCGTTTTCCGACATGCTCCTGCCAGTGGCCGAACTGAGTGCTGGGGACTCGTTGATCTGGCCGGTAAGTCGAGAAGAACGACTATTCGAAATGTTGGCGTCTGTTGCCGGAACCTACGCCTTACCCGTGACGCCGGACAGCATCGTCCTGGACACGCGTAGTCCAGAATTTATCGGCTTCAAACGATGCGCACCCAATGGCATGGAATTTCGCGACGGGGAGGACTATGTGCGATTTACGCCTTTGGGATTGGTCTGCTCAGAGAACGGCATTCGGCATGAATTCGCCGGTGTCGGGCTTTTGACAGGTTGGGCGTTGGACGCAGGAGGGCGGGTCTGCGCGATCTATCGCGAGACTTCGGGCCTCGTTCCAGACTCCAACCTGAGCTTGCTTCGGTTCATCTCGGATCAGAATCTCGGCGCCGAGAGTGCATCGCTCAATGTCATGGCCAAGCTTTCCGCCTGAATTCAGCACATTACGGGCTCACCGCTCGATAAAAGCGTTGGGCTCCATTGCTGGGGTTTGGGTCGCTGAACGGTTGCGGAGTGGTTGCCCCAGTCACGGCCCCGGCGGTTGTCCAGTTCTTCAAATCGCTGGAAGATTCTATCCGATAGCTTCGTCCTGACTCACCCGTGACCAGGAACGAGACGGTCCCGCCCGTGGCGTGCGTAATGCCGCTCAGGCGAAGTGTGCCCGTCGGCGGGGGGACGGACGAGTCCGGCTGAAAGCGCGCCAAACCAAGCCGCACTTGTTGATCGACGGTGGCAAAACTTCCGCCGATGAGAACGCTGCCTTTGCCTTCCAACGCAATCGTGGTGACGAGCAAATCGCCGTTTCGGGGCGCGGGAAAGACCGCGCTCCCCAGACCGCTCGCGCCTGCGCCAAAGGTGGTATCCAAGGATCCGTCGCCGTTGAGGCGTGCGATTCCTCGCTGGGCGACTTCACCGATGGCTCGGAATTGACCGCCAAGGATGAGCCGGCCTTGGGCATCGGACTGCAGAGCAGTCACCGGAGCCGTCGTCAATCCTTCGCCTGCAATCTCGGCGGGCTTGAAGTTGGAATCGACGGTGCCGTTCGCGTTAAATCGGATCAGGCGAGTGTGATTCGCTCCGTCGACAGTGTCGCCCAGGGTAACGGCAATGGTGACCTCTCCGTTGACTCCCACGGTCATTCCGGTCACCTGCTCGGTATTCAAAACGGGCGATTTAAAGTCAAGGTCGACCGTGCCATTGGTCAGGAGACGGGCGACTCCATTGACGGAGAAGACATCGACTCGATTGAAGACGCCGCTGACCATAATCAAGCTGTTGCTAAGCACGCCTAAATGCCGAATGTCCGGTGGATCGCAGATGAAGCAAACGCCAACGCCACTGGTAAACCCGGTATCGACCGAACCGTTCGTGTTGAGACGCCCCAGATAGGGTGTGGACTGACTGTTCAAGAGGGTGAAACCGCCCGCGACAAGCACTTTTCCGTCGGGTTGGAGGGCCAGGGCCGTAACGCCGCCGAGAGCCCCATCATTGTCTTTTGTGCCTGCGCCAACGTCAAACGTGGTATCGACCGTGCCGTTCGCGGTCAGCCGAACGATTCCATTCACGATGGTGCCATTGACCGTAGTGAAGATTCCTCCCACCAGGATGGCTCCATCCGGTTGGACAGCTAAAGCCGCCACGCTGACCGGACTGTCGTCGTTCCGAAGGACCGGGGCAAAGGCGGCGTCGAGCGTGCCATCCGAATTGAGGCGTGCAAGCGCGGCGCGGGAGACTCCGTTGATCCGCGTAAAACGACCGCCGACCAAGACTTTGCCATCGCCCTGGATAGCGACTGCCAAGACATCAGCATCCGCCGTCTCCGTCACTTCGAGCTGTGGATGGAAAGCGGCGTCCACGGCTCCGCCGCTGTTCACGCGCACGATTCCTTGGGCTGTGCTGTTGCCGCTGGTTGTGAAGGATCCAGCCGCAAGCACGGCGCCGTCGGTTTGCACGGCCACATTGCGAAACGCAATGCGTCCGTCGCTCGGCGCTAGTTCGAGGGTGAACGTCGCGTCGAACGAACCATCGGCGTTGAGACGCGTGAGGACGCGGTGGAAATCGCCATTGGCATCATTGAACTGTCGATAGACCAGCGTTTTACCGCCGCTTTGCCCGTTCAAGACGGTGTCTGTCTCTGTAGCTGGATCGTCAATGACCGCGGCGAATTGAGGATCCCACTTTCCCTCTGAGTTCAGCCTGGCCAGGTTAGACAGAGGGTTATCGTCGATTCCGCCAAAATTGCCGCTGAAAATGATCGCCCCATCCGTTTGGACATTAAGCCCGCTAAGCGTGGGTGTTCCTCCCAGAAGGTAGATCGCAGGGTTAAACGTCTGATCCAGGCTCCCGTTGGACTCTAGGCGCGCCAGCCCAGGCCGTTTGACGTCGGCAAATGCCTGAAAAGTGCCGCCCACGAGCAGTTGCCCGTTGCTGAGCAACGCCATCCCCGTGATCGGACCGAAGTCCGGGAATCCGATCGACAAGGCAGTTCCGGGATCAAACCCCGTGTCCACGGAGCCGTTGGCATTCAATCGCACAAGACCGCTACGGGGCACTCCGTTCACCGACGTAAAATAGCCTCCAACCACAATTTTCTTGTCCGGTTGCACAATCATCGAGACCACTGGGAGCAGCGCCGCGGACAGGGAGGTGGAGGCAAGGCCTGTTCCAGGATCAAACGTCGGATCTAAGGAGCCGTCGGCGTTTAAGCGCGCTAATCCCGCCCGGGCCGTTCCGTTCACATTGGTGAAGCTTCCGCCCAGGAGCACTCTGCCGTCGGGTTGAACGGTCAGGGCCGAGATCGCCGCCAACCCTTCGGAACCGCCCGCACCACTGACGCCGCAGCAGATGGCGCCGGTTTTGAACGTGGGATCGACCGAACCGTTGGCGGCGAACCGAACGATGCCCGATCGGGCGGTTCCATCCACGGCGTTGAATCCGCCGGCCAACAAAATTTTGCCATCGGGTTGTATGGCCACGGCGGAGCCGAATCCTGACTGTCGCGTGATCACGGGCTGGAACGTCGGGTCGAGCGTTGATTGGGACCAGGCTAAAAGAGGCGTCAACGCGAGCGCGACCGCGAGGGTTCGTCCGCGGATAGAGCAGAGGCAGGAACTAGACAAGCGATTACTCTTCATAACTGGTCTCCATGTCAGAAGAGCAAATCGCTTTCTGACGAATTATTTCCCGGCGTAGTAAGCGTCGACCTTAGCCGCGACATCGCGGTAGCCGATATCGATTTCGTAAATCTGTTTGAACTGTTCGATGGCTTCTTCCTTCTTGCCCATCTTTTCTAAAACACAACCGAGCAAATACACGAGTTCTTTCCTCTCTTCATCGACGCCAACTTTCTCCTTGATCGCATTTTGGAACGTGCGTGCAGCCAGGTCGTTCATGCCTCGTCGATCAAAACATTGCCCGAGATAGTTCAGCGCCGAGATGCGGATGTGGGGGTTGGACTGGGCGCGTTGGAACTCTTGAATCGCTTCGCTGATCTTGCCTGCACGGAAATAGAACTCTCCCAGCTGGAACCGAAGTTCCAAGTCGGTGGGATAACGGTCGACCTGCTGTTTGGCCGCACTAATCTGATAAGCGAGTTTCTCCGCTTCGATTTTGGCTTTCTCATCCGCATGGCCCGGCGCCGTCGGATCGAGTTGCGCCAGGGCGCGGTCGAACTTCTTGGCGGTGATCGCGGCGATAGCCCGGTGAATGGCCGTGTCGCCATCGCCCGCTTGCAGGATTCGGTTATAATAATCCAGCGCGCGGTCGTATTCGCCCTTTTGGGTATAGAGTTCGGCAATGGACCGAAGCAACTTTAGATTTTGGGGCTCGTTAACGGCACGGGCTTCGTACTCTTGAATAAGGCGATCGGCGACGTCCCCGGCTTTAACCTCGCGGTTCTGTTGCTCGAGAGATACAGCTTCGGCTTTATCCTTGAGGATGTCGCGATAGGATCCTTCACCAGAAGAGAGTGTGTCATAACCACCTTCGACCATGGTTCGGCGAGCCACGACGTTCTTGAGAGCTTGGATGATCGCTTGATCGTTCGGGTAGGCCCGTTCCAGTTCGCGATAGATGTTCTCGGCCTTGGGGATTTGTCCCGCGTTCATCAGCGCCTGGCCTAGCCGGATCGAGATTTCCTTGTCGTTAGGCGCCTGTTTGTGCGCGATTTCCAAAGAAAGCACCGCGGTCAGCGGCATATCGGCGTCCAAAGCAGCTTCCGCAAGGAGTTTATGAGCAGAGGTGCTGTTTGGATCCCCATTCAAAACCTGCTCGACAATATTGAGCGCTTCGATTGGGTTGTTACGCATCGTGATTTGCGCCTTGGCCAGCAGGGGGGAGTTACTGGCACTTCCCAGAAACCGTTTCAAGAACCCGGTGCTTGCTCCTGCTTTTTGGAACTGACACGCCCGTAACGCCTTCCGGCAGTCGTAAAACGCCGGCTCTTTTTGCAACACTTGCGAGAAAATCGCGATCCCGTAATCCCAGTTCTTCCGCTGAATGGCAGCGGTCCCTTTTTCATACAGCTCCCGAAGCGGGCGCGGAATTTCCGTAACACTCTTCTCTGGCATACCATAGTGTAGTGAGCGACGGCCAAAAATTCCACTGCATTTCGGGAGGAGGAGACAGGGGCGTGATGAAGGTGGCGGCGAACTCTCGCAAACGCTCCCACTTTTCGCGGCGTTCCATGGCCACGCGCTCGCTGCGCAGCAGACTCCGTCGAACAGTGGAGGGTTACGATTCGGCAATCTTCCAAAGCGTAGCATCACTTCGGAAATAGATGGCTCCTGAACTGACGGACGGCGTGCTTAGGATTGTTTCCCCAAGGTTCAACTCGCTGACGATTTGTCCTTCCGGAGCTTCGGCATCGACGACTTGGACGATCCCAGTCTCGTTCACCACATAAAGGTATCGACCCACCCCGACGGGCGTCGCGCTGAAAGGTCCTTTCATTCGGAGTTGCCATAGTCGCTTGCCCGCGGAAGTCTCGCCGCAGGTCAGGACGCCCGCATCGTTGAGCGTGAAAACCTTTTCGCCCAGGATCACGGGACTAGCGGTGGAGGGACGAAGGAGGGGAGACCGCCACAACGTCACGGGCGGATTTGTCGCGGAGGTCAAATCGAGCGCCGTAATCCCTTTGGCGGGCACAAATAGGGTCGAGCCGCGCCACGCACTCGACGCCACTGCGTCCAGTCCTGATGAGTACGACCAGATTTTCGTTCCGTGAAGCAGATCGATCGCATCCAGACCGCTCGACGACTGCAAAAGCACGATCGATTGGCCATTGGCAGCCCGGGTTACCATCGGAGAAGTCCAATTTGCTCGGGTGGGACGGTCAATTCTCCAACGATTTGTTCCGGAGCCCGTATCAACGCCCGCGGCGAAGGCGCCCCCGGTGGATTCCGCTTGCACGACCAAGACCCCGTCCTCACAGACTGGGGATGAGGAAAGGCCGAGATTGTTGCTGGCGTTGGGATAATCCCGCATGAGTCCCCGCAGCCAGAGCAATTGACCGTCGAGGTCCAGGCAGACCAAGTCATTGGACGAGAACAACGCGAAGATGCGCGTTCCGTCGCTGACCGGAGTTGGGGTGGCCACGCTGATCTTTTCATGACATGTCGTGCGACCTGTCGCCCAAAATTGGCGTTCCCACCGCTTTGATCCGTCGGCGGCGTTAAAACAAAGGACATGCAACCGCTCCTGCCTCGCACCGCTACACGCAGTGATGAAGATCCGGTCTCCAACGATAATCGGGCTGGAAAGCCCACGTCCAGGGAGTGTTGTCTTCCAAGCGACGTGCCGTTCTGGGTGGAGCGAGGATGGCACGTTCGTCTCTTGAGAAACGCTGGAACCCCGAGGTCCACGAAACTGGCGCCAATCTTCCGCGTTCGCTGTGCATGCGGCCAAAACAATGGCCAAGCTCAAATACCGGTTCATGGTGCCCTCCCTTCGCCCGCGGCCAGAACGGAATAGACCGGCGTTCCGACCGCGTCGCAAACTCGAAGCTGAAAATCCCAATCGCCAGCCCAGTCTTCCGTTTGCTCGTTTTGACAGACTTTCACCAGAATGAGGTTACGGCCCTTTTCCAGTTGAACCGGCATGATGAACTGATCCATGGCTTTGTTCTGATGATATTCATTCTGCCCAAAAACGTACTTCCCGTTACACCAGAGCTTCCACGCGTTCTCGGAGCCAAGCCGCAGTTCGACGGGCCGCGTTTCGTCCGAGAAGAACTCCGCTAAAGCGTACGCGGCAACTCCTTTGAGCGAGCCGAACGGTTTATTCATACTGACGACACCCCGTTCATCGAGGGTCTCAAAGTCCACCCATTGAACTGAATTCGTTTTTCCACGGTAGGTCGCGTTCAGCTCGATCTGCTCCTCGGGCGGAAAGGCGGTCTCAAACCCTTTTCCACCGCTATTGTCAAACGGCCCGATTGCCTTCCACCGCATCAGAAACCCGAACACTCGAGGCAGATCTACCGTTTGGCCAAGGGCTCGGAGCTGGGTTGTGATTGTGTCGATTTGATCGACGTCGCGGGCGAATCCCAGCGATTGTCTGAAAAGTGAGGTGGCCTCTACCGCGTTGCTAGTGGCTTTCTGACGGTGTGCCTCGTCGATAAGTTTTTGCACCGCGTCCCGCCGCAGTTCGGGACTTGGATCGTTGACCATGCCAGCGACCAGAGCCGCGGCGCCAGCTGGGTTGGACCGCGCCAGCATTTCAAACGCGAGCCGACGCGCTCGGGGATGATGTTTTGTATCCTCGAGGAACTGCCGTAATTCAGCGAGTGGAAGCGGACGCTGTGCTTTTAAATCGCGGTCGACGATGGTTTCGGCGGCAGAGCGCAGCCAATTCAAGGCAAGATCATTTGCGCTATCCATCGCCTGGAGCACGGGCAACAGAACGGGAGTTTCTGATGAAACAAGGGAGCGCCACGCCGCGGCCGCTCCCAGGTTGCCCGTGCCTTCCGATCCGACCGCGAGGATAGGGCGGAAGAGATCA
>JBGAIN010000189.1:0-15182 GCA_044225505.1 Limisphaerales bacterium | reverse complement strand
AAGAATAGACGCCAGGATATTGTTAAAATCGTGAGCCACTCCGCCGGCCAGCTGTCCGATCGCCTCCATCTTTTGGGCCTGGCGCAACTGCTGCTCAAGTCGTTGCCTCTCGCTGATGTCCGTGAAGGTCACCACCGCCCCCGTGATCCCATCCCCACTGCGAATCGGATGAGACGAATACTCGACCGGAAAGGATGAACCATCACGACGCCAAAAGACTTCATTGCTGACGCGGCACCCCTCTCCGGATTCAAAGCCATGAAAAACTGGGCAATCGTGCGCTGCATAGTGGCTGGAATTGCTCCGCCGATGATGAACCAAACTGTGCATGTTCCGGCCCAGGACGTCTTGCGGAGAGTAATCGATCATCCGCGCGCCCGCCCGATTGATAAAAGTGCAGCGCCCTTCCCGGTCGATTCCATAAATGCCCTCGTCGGTTGAGTCCAGAAGCGACTGCATTTGCTGAGATAAACGGACTTGAGCTAATTCCGCTCGTTTCCGCTCGGTAATGTCTTCGCCAATGCTGGAAACGCCAATCACGTGCCCCTGCGAGTCGCACAAGGTTGTCGTGTTCCAGTCGATGAGTTTTCGTTCTCCTTGAGCGGTCAGGATGGCGCTGCGATGGTGATGGTCGCAAGCGCCACGGATCAAGGCATCTAATTTCTGCCGCAACTCCACGGCATCCGATGGACTATGGAAAATGGCAAACCAATCCTTGCCGATGACTTCTTGTGCGCTCCGCCCAGTCAGATTCAGCAAGAACCGATTGACAAAGAGCGCTCGTCCCTCGACATCCAGGATGATGGCGATCAGGCGCGCGTTCTCCATCATCTCCCGAAAGCGGCGTTCGGACTCACGCAGCGCGGCTTCCACTTCATTGCGTTTCGTAACATCCCGAACGATGGACAGGATCTCGTTGCGCCCGTCCCAATTCAACAGGCGCGAGTTGATTTCGACCACGATGCGGGTGCCGTTCTTGCCGAGAAGAACCGTAGAGAATGTGGTGCTCTCCTGATTTTGCAGGAGCCGCTCGCGATCTTCTAAGAGTTGGGGATTGAGGTTGGGATCGAAGTCGAGTGGCGTCTTCTTGAGCAACTCCGCTCGAGAATAGCCCAGCATCTCGCAGGCTACTCCGTTGACAATTGAAAATGGTTGAGCCGAGCCGCTGGTCTTGATGGGACGAATGAACACGGCGTCATTGATCGCCTCGACAAACCGTTCCACACAGCTGGAATCCCGGGCCTCCCGCCCCCCGTCTTCCCGATCGTTCTCGAGGGATGGTCGCACGAGTGGGATCATAAGCCGCTTGGGTTCACTCGCCTAATAGGCCGGCAATGAAGTCGTCGAACCCAGAACACGGGCTACCGCCTCAAGAATCTCAGTCGCACCGAATGGCTTGGTCAGCGTCTCGGCTGCACCCAAGTATTTCGCCATGGTCAGGTAATCGGTCGGATCCATTCGTCCACCACCGGAAATGGCAATGATTTTTTGCTGCGGTCGGAGCCGGCGTATTTCCATAATCGTTTCCAGACCTTCCTTACCCGGCATAATAAGATCCGTCACGACCAGGTCAAAGAGCTCCTGCGCGTAAAGCCGCATGGCCACGACTCCATCCCGAGCTTCCTGGACCTTATACCCAGCTAATTCCAACGCCTCCGACAAGGGCTTTCGGAAAGCTTCATTATCATCTACCAAGAGAATCCGCTTCATGATTCGGTATCTGTCACGTTATTCGACATTTCTAAGAGCTCTGCTGAAGCATCGGATGGCCCAGCGAAGAACTTAATGATAGGAAAGTTCGGCGAGCAGATTAGGGAAAACACCCAAGGATGCAGTCCAACCCGCGGGAATACCCGCCAGAAGAAATCCTCATTTTGGGTGGTTGGAGGAACGACCTCTCAGGTTCTCCCTCGTCCCTGCTTTCATGTAAGAAGCATTTACAGGCGCTGGACGATTCGAGTAGTCTGGAGAGCGAACCTTATGCAACACCTACCTCATTGGATCACCTTTTGCGGAGCCGTCGCTGGAGCCATTTGCCTGGCCGGCTGCGTGTCTTCAGGAACCTCAGCTGGCCGGTCGGTAGAGATGAGCTGTCAAAGCCAGGCCTTCGGGACCGCACCGGATGGCAAATCCGTCGACTTGTTCACGCTTCGAGGAAAAGGTGGCGCCGAGGCTCAGATCATGACCTACGGTGGAATTGTCACCTCGTTAAAGGTACCGGACCGGCAAGGACAGATGTCGGATGTGGTGTTGGGATACGACAACCTGGCGGGTTACATCAAGGAAACACCGTATTTTGGCGCATTGATAGGTCGCTATGGTAACCGCATCGCCAAGGGCAAATTCAGTTTGAATGGGACGACCTACACCCTGGCCACCAACAACTATCCGAACGCCCTCCACGGTGGCTTGCGGGGATTCGACAAACGTGTCTGGCAGGCGACCTCGCATATTGGGGCGGATGGGCCAGTGTTGGAACTGAACTACGTGAGCCAGGACGGTGAAGAAGGCTATCCCGGAAAGCTCTCGGTCAAAGCGGTGTATACACTCACCCAAGACAACGCCTTGCGGCTGGACTACACGGCTAGCACAGACAAAGACACCGTCGTCAACCTGACGCAGCATTCTTACTTCAATCTCGCTGGCCAAGGATCAGGGGACATCCTGGGTCACGTTGTGATGATGCCTGCCGACCGTTACACTCCAGTGGACAGCACCTTGATTCCGACGGGCGAGTTAGCCTCGGTGGCCGGGACGCCGTTCGATTTTCGCCAACCGACTCCGATTGGCGCGCGCATCCAGCAAGAGAACGAGCAACTAAAATTTGGCAAAGGTTACGATCACAATTGGGTTTTCAATAAGCGCATTGGCGATTTGACAGTTCTGGCACGGGTGAGCGAACCGACGACCGGACGAATCCTGGAAGTGCTCTCGACGGAACCCGGCCTGCAGTTCTATTCCGGCAACTTCCTTGACGGAACGATCACGGGCAAGGGCAGCAAGGTCTATAATTTTCGCAACGGCTTTTGCATGGAACCACAGCATTACCCCGACTCGCCAAACCATGCGAACTTTCCGACGGTCGTCCTAAAGCCGGGACAGGTCTATAAGAATACGATCATTTACCGCTTTTCCGCGAAGTAACCGCAGCCATTCGCGGTGCAGGAGCGCGGAGCGTGCGCGGGCCATGGTTCTCTCGATCCCGCCCGGGCGACGCCCCCAGCCTCCTCACCGCCCTAGAGATTATGAATATTGCGACCTCGATGCTGGCAGCAGCGCAGCCTGGCCATTCGACATTGACCAGCTTGGATTGGCTGATGATCGCCCTCTATTTCGGGATTCTTCTCTTTGTCGCGTCGTGGGTAGTTCGCAAGAGCAAGGACACCGCTGCGGACTATTTCCTGGCCGGCCGAAATCTGAGCTGGTGGATTATTGGAGCGTCTATCTTCGCTTCCAACATCGGCTCCGAACACATCGTGGGTCTGGCAGGTTCAGGCGCCAAAAATGGAGTAGCGATGGCGCACTACGAACTGCACGCCTGGTGCTTGCTGGTGCTCGCGTGGGTGTTCGTTCCCTTCTACGCCCGTTCTTTGGTGTTTACGATGCCAGAGTTTCTGGAACGGCGGTTCTCGGTCGGCTCGCGCTACGTCCTTTCCGTGGTTTCGCTGATCACCTTTGTGGTGTCAAAGATTGCCGTCGGCATCTTCGCTGGCGGCGTTGTTTTCGGTGCGCTCTTGCCGGAACTGCATCTCAACGTCGGAGGGATCGAGATCGACAGTTTCTGGATTGGCTCGGTCTTGGTGATCGTCTTGACCGGACTCTATACGATGGTCGGGGGCATGCGCGCAGTGGCCTACAACGACGCCGTGCAAGTGGTCATTCTCATTATCGGTTCCGCCTCCCTCACGGTTTACGGTCTGATCAAGCTGGGTGGATGGACCGAACTCCGCCAGATTTGTGGTTCGGAAATGTTCAACCTATGGAAACCGTTGATCCCGGCTGGAATGGAAGGAACGTGGTCTCCGGTGAAGGAGCCCAACCGAATAGCCTGGTATTTCAATACGAACTTCCCCTGGCTAGGCATGGCCATTTGCGCGCCCGTGATCGGACTCTGGTACTGGTGCACAGACCAATACATCGTGCAACGAGCACTGGGCGCTCCCAACGAGACGATCGCACGCCGCGGTAGTATTTTCGCTGCTTTTCTCAAACTCTTTCCCGTTTATCTCTTTATTATTCCAGGCTTGATCTGCTACGCCCTGGCGAAGAGCGGAAAAGTCCCGGAGCTGTCCGCCATGTTTGCTGCCGATGGCACGATCGTCACCGCCGAAGCGGATCGAGCATTTCCCAATTTAGTGCAATATCTTCTCCCACCCGGTCTGCGAGGTCTGGTCGTGGCCGGACTGCTCTCGGCCTTGATGGGTTCGCTCGCGGGAGTGTTCAACGCTTGCTCCACGTTGTTTACCGTCGACCTGTATGGCAAGTGGCGCCCCAACGCCAGTCAACATGAGCTCGTGCGGATGGGCCGTATTGCGACCTTCGTCATGATCGTGATCGCATTAGCCTGGATCCCTGTCGTCAAAGGAGCCGCTGGCCTTTATAATTACTTGCAAGCTGTGCAAAGCTACTTGGCGCCCCCGATCTTTGTCGTCTTTTTCTTTGGCGTATTTTGGAAGCGCTTGAATGCGCAAGGCTGCCTCTGGGCGATGGTGATTGGTTTTGTGGTTGGGCTTTTCCGAATGCTGGTCGACACCCCGGCCACTTTGAACCCAAACTTTCAATACACCCCCGGATCGATGCTGTGGATTGTGAATAACATCAACTTCCAGTATTTCAGCATTTTGATCACCTTGGTTTCGGCGATCGTCATGGTCGTGGTGAGCTACCTCACTCCGCCTCCAGATTACGCTCGTATCAAAGGCCTAACTTATCAGACGGTCACTCACGAAGAACGAGCCCAGTCTCAAGCAAGTTGGGATTCGCGCGATCTCTTAAGCACCGGGTTTGTCCTGATGATGATCGCGTTGGCTTACATCTATTTCCGCGGATGACGTGAACTCCTGCGCGACCCTGTCGTTTTCGACCTCGGCTCTTCGGCGGAGTGGCCCGCCATTAGACGAATCGAACTTGGTTTGCTGACATTCCACTCTATCTGCACATGCATAGTATTCAACTTGGCCCGATCGACTACTTGATCCTGGCAGTCTACTTCGCGTTTGTCCTTGGCATTGGCTGGGCGCTCAAGCGCTACATGAAGACCAGTCTCGACTTCCTTCTGTCGGGACGCTCCATCCCAGCCTGGATCACCGGGCTGGCTTTTATTTCCGCGAATCTGGGAGCGCAAGAAGTGATCGGGATGGCCGCTTCGGGCGCCAAGTATGGCATCATGACATGCCACTTCTATTGGGTCGGAGCCATCCCAGCCATGGTCTTCATTGGCATTTTTATGATGCCGTTCTATTACGGATCGAAAGCGCGCTCAGTCCCGGAGTATCTCAAACTTCGGTTCGACGAGAAAACGCGCGCGTTCAATGCAGTTTCTTTTGCTGTCATGACGGTTTTCTCGTCGGGCATTTCCATGCACGCCCTCGCCCGCTTGCTCGAACAAATCCTGGGTTTTAATTACGACCTTTGCATTGCCGTCTCAGCCGCCATCGTCCTGGGCTATATCTTCTTGGGCGGGCTAACGTCCGCCATCTATAACGAAGTGTTGCAGTTCTTCATGATTGTTCTTGGATTTGCCCCTCTCGTCTTCCTTGGCATGAAAAGCGTCGGCGGCTGGAGCGGCCTAGTCCAAAAGCTAACCGCGGTCGCCACAAATCCTGCCAATCCTGCGGGGAAAGCCTTTGCTCCCGGAGCTTGGACTGAGTCGTGGACTCACATGTCTTCGCCCGCGGCCAATCCCATGGGAGTGGAATGGTTTGGCATGGTATTCGGGCTGGGGTTTGTTCTCTCGTTTGGCTACTGGTGCACAGATTTCCTGGTTGTCCAACGCGCCATGGCCGCAGATTCCATGTCAGCCGCCCGACGCACGCCTCTCATTGCTGCATTTCCGAAAATGCTCTTCCCGGCCTTGGTGATCCTGCCCGGCATGATCGCCATCGGGCTGCAGCAGGACCTGGGCAGTTTTCTCCCGAAAGACGCGAGTGGCGCGGTGGACTACAACATGACGGTCCCGGTGATGTTGGCCCATTTCTTCCCCTCGGGACTTTTGGGTGTGGGCATCACCGCGTTGATGGCCTCGTTCATGAGTGGTATGGCGGGTAACGTCACCGCGTTTAACACGGTTTGGACCTACGATCTTTACCAGAGCTACATCCGTCCGGGCCAACCGGATCAGCATTACCTGCGCATGGGCCAGATTATTACGGTTGTCGGCATCCTGATCAGTGTGGCTTGCGCTTACGTCGCCCGCGCATTCAACAATATCATGGACATGCTGCAGCTGGTCTTCGGGTTCGTAAACGCCCCGCTCTTCGCAACATTCCTGCTCGGGATGTTCTGGCGCCGCACCACAGGGCATGGAGCGTTCTGGGGCTTGATCGCAGGCACCGCCGCCGCCGCGCTCCACCACGGATTGACTTTGCCAGCAGGCGCCGTTCCCGGAATTAAAGGAGGGTGGCTTTCAGGGGTTCCCGGGATGCACACCTATCCGGTCGAAATGGCCCAAAACTTCTGGGCCGCAATTTACGCCTTCACGGCCTGCTTCGCCGTGACCGTAATCGTGTCTGTGGTGACGCGGCAAAACAAAACGGACGAAGAACTGCGAGGATTGGTCTATTCCCTAACTCCCAAAGTCAAAGAACAAGGTGTCCCTTGGCTCAAACAGCCGGCGTTCCTCGGTTGCGTCGTCCTTCTGGCAACGCTCATTCTCAACTTGTTATTCTGGTAGGAAGATTTGTATGCAACTCGACATCCGTCTGCCGATCGGTCTGATGTTCGGACTTCTCGGCCTGATCCTAACGGTCTACGGGATCGCGACTAGTTCCGACGCCATGTATCAGAAGTCCCTTGGCATAAACATCAACCTTTGGTGCGGGCTAATCTTCGTCGTTTTTGCTGGCGCCATGCTGTGGTTGGCTCGTCGATCGAAAAACCGCTAACTCCTTCATCCCCGCAAAGCTAATGTGCTGCCGCCCTTCCCGGCGTTCTTGGTTGTATTGTCTCGCCCCATGGATTGGCCTGCTCCTCCAGGTTTCCAATCCCTCACGCTCCGCTCAAGCCGCTTCGGCGGCCAGCGACGTTGCAGAAACGCCCGTGACACACTCATTCCTGGCAACGGGCGCGGAAACTCGGCTGGTCGGAGAAAACGGCGCCAACTTATGGACCTATCCTCATAGCACGCGCGATGGGTGGGTTCTTCCCAACGAGCATTTGCTCCTGACGCTCTCCAAAGACGACCAGGATTACAAAGGCGGCGGGGTGATCGAACTTGACCGCGCGGGCAAGGTATATCTGGAGTTTAAAGGGACTCAGTCCGAGATCAACACGGCACAGCGGTTGCCGAACGGCAACACCTTGCTCACTGAGGCCGGCCCGAAGCCGCGACTTCTCGAGATCAGCAGCGAAGGAAAGGTCCTGGTGGAATTCCCGATCCAATGCCAACTTACCAACTTCCACATGCAATCCCGCATGAGCCGCAAATTGGCGAATGGTCACTACTTGATTCCACAGCTTTTCGACAAAGTTGTGCGGGAATACTCAGCGGACGGCTCGATGGTTTGGGAAGCGAAGACTCCGCACTGGCCATTCACAGCCATACGCCTTGAGAATGGTCATACGCTCGTCAACTGCACCTATGGCAACACCACTCTGGAAATCGATGGGAACGGCGCGTCCGTGTGGCAACTCCAAAACTCAGACCTGCCCGAGCCGTTCATCAAGGACGCTTGCGGAGCGCAACGGCTGCCGAACGGCAATACGGTGCTGACAAGTTACGGAATCGGAACTCGCCATACAAAGCTTATCGAGGTTACCCCAGATAAAAAGGTGGTTTGGCGGTATACAGACGCCTCGCCGCACGGAATCCATCACTTCCAAATACTGACGACCAACGGCAAACCGATCGAAGGTCGTCCCCTCCGTTAAGGTGGTTGCCACGGTGCCTTCCGCAACCGTGCAAGCAACCGCCCAAAACTCGACGCGGATTTTGAGCCGGGCATGTCCAGGGAAGGTCGAAAACGGACTTTAGTTCCGACTTCGCTTTCTAATCGGTTGTCAGCCAAGCGACCGGAAAATGTCCGACGTGAAAGGTCGCGACGACCTTGCCCACGATCTCGTCCTTGGAAACAACGGCGTGCACGAACGTCGAAAGACCCACTGTTCGATTGTCGCCAAGAAGCGCAAATCGATCTCGAAACAGGCGTCCGGGGTTGATGGATAGCGTCCCAGGGAGAGTCTTTTGGGGTTCCGCAACCGCTTCTCCATTGACGTAGATCCGCCCGAACTGCAGGGCAACCTCTTCTCCTGGCAACCCAACGACTCGCTTCACAATGCTCTCGTTCCCAAACCGGGCGAGCACAACATCTCCACGACCTGGATTAGCGGCGTCATACGCTCGCTTATGGATTAACAGGATATCACCTGTCGTCAGTCCCGGAAGCATGCTGTCTCCAATGACCACGCCCAAACGAAATCGGCCCTGAAGCAGAATCAACCCGGAGCACATAGCGATCGCCACCAACAAGCGCTTCGACCGCGTGAACCATCGATCAACCTTTCCGAAGCTCATTGCCAAAGCTCTTCCCCGGGATCGGGAGGCTGACGACGCGCCACCGTCTCCAGCTCAGCCGAAAAGATTTCAGTAAACCGCAGACCTTCAGATATGGTGGAGATTCGCTCCTTACCCGGAAACTCCAACGGAATGAAGTTGAGAAAAGCGAAAGCCCTAGCCAACTCGTCGCCTCGACCGATCTGGGTGCTGATCATTACCGCATCCGCGGCCGCGCTGGCAACGAGAGGATCCATAGGATGCGCGTAGAGAATCGCAAGATACACATTCAACCAACGTTCATCCAAATGCTGTCGTTTGAGCAGTGAAAGTAGTTCCCGGCTTAAGAGCAACTCCTGCTCCGTACCTTTGAAACCCTCAATTCCCTTCTGGATCTCACCGATCGCGTGCGCCGGATCCACAGAATAGGAACGACCCCCGGCGGGTTGCGACGCTGGCCAGGTTGACGCGCTGATGTCGTGACGAAGACGCACCTCAGTCAGGAACTCAGCCGACAAAGCCTCAAGTTTTGCCATGGTGTTTTCCACCTCGGAAAAAGATTGCTGATTCCAAAAGACATCGAACGGAACCCGCTGCTGCAATGCGAGAGTTCCAGAAGCGCCGGACCGCATTGCTCCCGACATGAAACCAATCACTGCCGCCAAGACCAAGGCCACCAGCCCCAACGTCACTTTAACGAGCTGCCCCTTGCGCTCACTCCATCTCTGATCTCCTTGAGTTATCGATTTATTACTCATTCCGCATTCGTCCCCTCTACATGCGAAAACTCGGCCCAATCTCCGCAGAACCGTATTCAGGATGACATAGCCTGAATCCAGCGTGATAGCTCCAGTGTTTTCCCTTCGGGCCAAACCTCCTTCGGGGCTATCCAACCTCTTTGCTGTGGAGGAAGCCGCTCCGATTGGGAAGAGCGGCTGCCAACCGCTAGATTATATTCCAATCGCCCCGCTTGAACAGCAAGCAGGCTACTCTAGCGTTACCGAGCGAGCGGCGCACAGTTCGCAAGCCGCCAGTATTAGCACCGACTTACACAGTGCAGACGGCTAGCAAACACAGCCACCGCATTGTTCTATGCGCAATCGGGAGGGATAATCCGCCATTTTTTAATGGCTCCCTCTCGAGAGTAATTCATCCAGACCTTTCCGGGCAGTTTCACAGGTAGGGTGCAGCCGTAACACTTCCGCAAATTGCTCATGTGCGGCCTCTCGTTGATCGTCCGCCAGCAAAGTCAGTCCCAGGTTGAGTCGAGCCTGCCAATCTTTCCCGTCACACTCGACTGCCTTGCTAAAGCAGGCAAGCGCTTCGGCCCGCCGGTTTTGACGAAGTCGGATTACTCCCAAACAATTGTGAGATTCAGCCAAACGAGGCATGAACTGTATGGCGGCTTTGAAATGCGTCTCGGCTTCCTCCATCCGGCCGGAGCGTAGTAACAAGGTGCCTAGGTTTTGATGTGCTTCTGGATAATCGCTTGCCAACCCCAGAGCGTCGCGGTAATGCCGTTCAGCTGCGGGGAGATTGCCAGCTTGATTATAGGCCAGAGCCAGTTTGACATGCATTAACTCCGGCAACCGCCGCACCGGGTCGAAAAGGCCGGCTTGTTGCTCGGAAGCGTTCGGCAGCCACTTTAGCCCCTCTTCCAAATGAACCACCGCGTTCGATAGCTCCCCGCGCCCCGCTAAGGTGCACGCGAGAGCATATCGGACCATTGGATCCCGAGGATCCAGTTGCACCGCCGCCTGTAACTGCTGGATGCCCTCCGTTTTATTCGTTTGCTGCAATAGCAACATTCCCAGCCTCTGTCGCGCCAATGCGTTGTTCGGGTTCAAGTCCACCGCAGCCCGATATTTGACAATGGCATTTCCGACTTCCCGAGCGCGCAGAAATTCGTTCCCGGCACGAACGTAGGAAACGTCGTCGACAAATCTCTCCTGGATTCTGGCAATGCCTCGTGCGGGAAGCGCGACAAACTCGGGAATATTTGCCACACGTTCGGGTTCGACCATGTGAGCCAGCCACACAGGCGGACTCGCCTCGCCCTGCATGTTGATCCGAGTCAAGTAAAGTTGTGTGTAATCCGAATGTTCTTTGGAAGTAAAGACGAGCCAACGGCCATCTAAAGACCAACTGTGCCAGGAGTTCATCCGAGTCAAATTGCAGCGCAGACGCTTTGCCTCGCCCCCTTCCGACGGAATGATAAACATTTCGCTGTCACGCTGAAGCAGCATGTAGTTGGAGGCCTGGCAGTACACAATCCACCGCCCATCCGGCGAATACTTAGGGAAAAAGTTGCTGCGCCCATTCTTGGACGCTCCCAAGAGCGGTTCGGACTTGCCTCCCTTGCCGCCATTGAACGGAACGCGGTATAAATCGTACTTGTACTCGGCCGTAGCTCGGAACAATTCATCATTATCCTCGCGACTGAGCATCACGCGGCCCTTTTGCCGAGCCCCCTTGAGCAGGACGGCGCGATTCCGCGCAAACACGACCCACTTTCCATCCGGGCTCCAGGTCGCATTGCTCTGCACGAACGCTGGATCATCCGCCCCGGGTAACGACGAGAACGATTTGGTCTCACGATCGTAGACACCAATAATCCCCATGAACGGAAAGAAGAGCTGTGAGAAAGCTAAATCCGGTTTCGGCATAAAAACCGACAAATCTTTCACCGTGCTCAGGACGTAGCGTCCATCTGGGGAAATCTGAGAAAGCAACCCGAGGGTCTCTTGCCCGTCCTCACGACGAAAATCGCCCCAGGTAATGATATCGCTCGTGGCTAATTGCATCTCCGGCGCAGTGCGAGTCATCACGTAGGAACCTTTGTCGTTCGCGTAATCAATATCCATGGCCAAATACTTGCCATCTCGGCTGAAGGAGTGGCAGTTCCCGCAAACGATCATGTTCTGCAAAACCACCGGCGGCAACACGCCGGTATCGATCGTGCCAAACCGCCAGCGTATCTTCGACGGGTCTTTGACCGCTTCAAGGAATGGCAAGTTCACGTCGCGGTAGAACAACGAATCCGTGACGGACTCGGGAGCAATCGAAAACCGAACGGAGGCTTGAGCAGTGACTGACGCAGATCGGTCAGCAGGCCGCCCAATGAGGATTAACTCGATATCGCCGGTGCTTGCGGCTGTTTTGATTTCAAGCCACGCGCCTTCCGGCGGCCGCCACATCGGCCGGACATTTTCAAACTGCCAAGTATTCGAACCTGCATTCCAACGCGCTGCCCAAACATACGTTTCCAGTTTCGGAAATTTCCATAAAACCGCTGGGGAGGGCATGTTGTGGGGCATGACAGCACCGAGGAAAGGATGCTGAATCACTACTGCGGGTTCGTTAGCACGCCCAGCCGCTCGCAACGGCACCGCGAGCGAAAAGACAGATGCCAGCGTTATTCGAAGAACCCAAAGCGCCAGACCGGGTCGACGGTTAAAGACACGACGGCAGTCGCCAGGGACACAACTGCCCAAAGGGCTCTCCTCAAAAGATGCCAGCCCCTGGACTAACGAAATTGCTGCATCTCGAAGAGACAGCTTCATTCGCACAGCCTAAGGAGTTGACCTCTCCGAGTCCACAGTTGTCATTCACAGAATGAATTCATAGAACACAAAGTCATTAGATAAACTCAAAGACAACCTTTGTCGCGACCGTCACGATTGGCTCCGATTAACTTGTTTTGAATCACCCGATAGCGTCCTCAGCGCGCGGCGGCAGCGGTGTTTCTCAGTGCGTTATTCCCGCGGGAGCTGATGGATTTCATTGTAACCGCGGGAAAGATCGTTCGGTCTTCGTTGATGAACGCAGAAGGTTCCGTAAACAATTATGAAATACCCCTACCCCTGGATTGTCGCCGGCCTTATGGCCGTCGGCATTTCGACCCAAGCGGCAGAGAAAGAGAAATGGGATGTCAGCAAAGTCGACACCTCCAAACTCCCGGCCGCCGCAAAACAAAAAGGCCTCACTTACGCCAAGGATATCAAACCCATCCTGGAAGCATCCTGCTTCCGTTGTCATGGCGAAGAGCAGCAGAAGGGCGGCTTGCGGCTCGACAGTTTGCAAGCCATCCAAGAGGGAGGCAAAGATGGCAAAATCCTCGTTGCTGGCAAAGGGCATCAGAGCGCCCTGGTTATCGCGGCGGCACAGATTAACGAAGATACCGCCATGCCCCCAAAATTTCGTCCGCGCGGGCCTGGGGGGCCCGGGGGTCCAGGCGGTCCCGGAGGCCCAGGCGGACCTGGCACCCAAGGGACTCCGGGAGGTGCAGCGAATCGGCCACCAGGTCCTCCAGGTGGTGGTCCGGGTGGACCTGGCGGTCCGGGAGGCCCGCGTGGCGGCGGATTTGGCCCCCCTCCCAAGCCGTTGACGACTGACCAGGTGGCGCTCTTGCGCGCTTGGGTGGATCAAGGGGCGAAGTAGGCTTCGAGGCTGCTCTTTCGAGGTGCCAGAGGGGAAAAGGGCTGGCGCATTGCCGTATGTGTCCATGGTATCGCCCTGACGATGCCGTAAATGTTGCCGGGGGATAGACTGTCCCCTTTAGTTCGCTTCATCCACTTCGCTCAAGACGCGGGAGTTCCACGAGCCTGGGTTTCAAGCTGGCTGATCTGTGTTGGACCATCGCCGACAGAACCGGCCATCGGCGCCTTCGTTTAAAGGACGAAGTTGGTTGACAGTCGTTTGCTGCCAGGTCTTCAATCAGTGTTGCCTAAGCGGCGATGGCGATGAGTGTGGATCACCCAGGAATCGGCCGACCGTTCCCTCCGGGCGCTGGAGATCCAGCTTTTACTCACGAATGCCCACAGGCCATTTCGACTCAGCGGATCGTGTTCCCGATACGCTGTCCGGACTGAAAGGTCCGCGAAGTGACATGAAGTAACCCGAAAACGAAAGGTCGTAACATGGCATATCAAATCCCGAAAGTGAAACAGCTCGGGCTGCGCATCGCAGCGGCTGTCTTCTTGGCATCAGTTCCCCTCCAGGCCGCAACCAACCTCGTCAGTTTTGGTTTCGATGAGGGCACAGGCACAAAGGTCACGGACAGTATCAACAGCTTGGTGGGTTTGCCGGGCTCATCCGCCAAACCACCCACCTTCGACATCAGTTCGCCGTCGGGTCGTGCGGGCGATACAGCAATGCACTTCGAGTCTGGACAGTACCTGACCGTGGAAGACCCAGATACCCGCATCCAGTTTGATCCCAGCAATCCCTCTTTCACTCTGCAGGCCTGGGTGAAATTCGATGGCAATCCCGCAGGACGCATGGTGTTCTTCTACACCGGTGGGCCAGGCGGTGCCGTTTCCTTCTCCGTCAACTCGGATCGTACCGTGTTTGTGACGACGCTGGCGGTCGCGGACGTCTCTTCAGCAGCGGCGATCCCGGACGACGGAGGATGGCATCACATCGCGGTCGTCCATGAGAACGGCAAAGAACTCCGGTTCTACGTCGACGGCGCCTTAGGCGACACCAAAGAGTACACAGGTGGCATGCACTTTGCCCGCACGCAAAAGTTCTTCAGTATCGGCAGCGAATGGAACGGAGCCTTGCCTTATACAGGCTCTGTTGACCGCCTTAAAATTACCAGCGGCATACTCGCGCCTGAACAGCTCGACTATCGGGCGGCTCCTCCCTTGGGCCTAGCCTCTTTCGGCTTCGACGAAGGCAGTGGCACCAAGACCACGGACACCATTAATAGTCTCTCGGGAGTGCCAGGAAATCCAGCGAATCCACCCACGTTCGTAACGGACTCGCCCTCCGGACAAGCGGGAGATACGGCCGTTCACTTCGAACCCGGCCAGTACTTTACAGTGGAAGATCCGGATACTCGCATCCAGTTCGGAACGAACAACCCGTCCTTCACGCTGCAAGCCTGGGTGAAGTTTGATGGTAACCCATCCGGACGCATGGTCTTCTTTTACACAGGCGGCCCAGGAGGTGCCGTTTCCTTCTCCGTTAACTCGGACCGGACAGTTTTCGTTACCACTCTGGCAATCGCGGACGTTTCGTCGGCCGCCGCTATCCCGGATGATGGTGCCTGGCACCATATTGCCGTCGTCCACGAAGCTGGGAAAGAGCTACGCTTTTATGTCGATGGCACGCTGGGCGATACCAAAGAATACACCGGCGGCATGCACTTCGCACGCACCCAGAAGTTCTTCAGTGTTGGCGCGGAATGGAATGGTGCGCTGCCCTACACCGGCTCGGTCGACCGCCTGAAGATTACGAGCGGGATCCTCACGCCGGACCAACTCGATTATAAGAAGATCCCAGATGCCGGTTCCGCTACTTTGACCATGGGAAGGGCTAGCGTCTCTCCGTTCGGATTCAGCATGAGCGTTACCGATGTCGGAGGTGCCGTCGCCGACACCAACACGATCGCCTTGACATTCAATGGCGGCAACGTCTCCCCAACGAGCGTGAGCAAGAGTGGATCCACCCTTACCATTAGCTACAG
>JBGAIN010000188.1:0-15377 GCA_044225505.1 Limisphaerales bacterium | reverse complement strand
TTGATCGAAATTCCCCTCCAATTCCCGAATAGCCTTGCCGACCATCCGAAAATCAATGTTGTCCCGCGTTTGCACAAACCCGGCGAGCAGGCACTTGTCGCACAAGGCATTGACGATCCGGGGAATCCCCGAAGAGTAGTGATGGATTCGCCAAAGCGCAGCGTTCGTAAAGTAAGGGCTACCTTTAGCCCCAGAGACCTGGAGCCGGTGGTGCACATACTGACCGACTTCCGCACGTGTCAGAGGTCGTAGGTGGTATCGGACGGTGATGCGTTGACGAAGTTGCCGTAAATTGAAGTCGTTGAGACGATCCCTTAACTCCGGCTGCCCCATAAGTACGATCTGCAGGAGCTTTCGATCGTCAGTCTCGAGATTCGAGAGCAAGCGAATCTGCTCGAGAAGGTCGTTGGTAAGGTTCTGGGCCTCGTCGATGATCAACACCGTCTCCTTTTGATCTTCGACCTGTCGCAGTAAAAAGGCGTTGAGGGCGGCCACACTTTCCAGTCGGTCCAGACCTGAAACGTCAACACCGAATTCCATCGCGATCGCTTTAACGAGTTGATTCGAGTCCAGGATCGGATTGAGGATCAGAGCGGTGGCATAACGTTCGCCCAATTGATCCATCATCGCGCGGCACACGGTCGTTTTGCCTGCGCCGACGTCTCCAGTCAGCTGGACAAAACCCTTCCGTTCCCGAATTCCGTAGAGCAAGTGATTGAATGCTTCACGGTGCTTCGGACTAAAAAACAAAAAGCGCGGATTCGGAGTAATATCAAATGGCGCCTCGGTCAGGCCATAGTAATCCAAATACACGAGGGGTCCTTAGCAGAATCCGTACACACAACTGCTCGGGATCCTCAAGGTTTAGGTAACTCGTTAATGGCGCAAGGACTTACAATCTGGAATGAGGTTGTTCGCGGGTTGAACGGTCCGTCCACGTCCAGTTACCGAACAGAGCTGGAAGCCTCCCCAAGGGGGGTCGTGGGATTAACTGATCCCAAGCGTCGTACCGCTTTTGCAGCGCGCGCTCAAGCAGCGGCACCCAGGCTGCCAGCTTGTCGGCCAACGCCAACGCGACGGCGTCGGGTGAATCAGTCTCTAGCTCCAAGCAACGGTTGCCACCTCAGAATCGCGCTTGACCGAAAGAGATTTCCGTGGAGTCATTTCGGACGTGAATCAACTCATGAGCTGGTTCCGCCCAGGTGCAAAGTCGGCGGTCGCCTTTTCGCTTGCCGCATTCTTGAGTTTGCTCACCTATGCTGTGAAGGGGGCAGACGCGGTGCGCCAACCATCTCCAGAACAGTGCCGAGCGCAGGCCGAGAGGTGCCGCAAGATTTTGCAAAAGAGTCTGGTGGAGTTTTACCTGCCAGGGTGCGTTGATCCCACGAATGGAGGCTATTTTGAGTCGTTACGGGACGGCCGGTTTACCAATACCGGGGAGCGATTTCTTACCTTGCAAGCTCGGCAGTTGTGGTTTTTTAGCACCTTAGCTTTGGACGGAGTCGAACGCGACAAAACCCTCGCGGCCGCCCGGGCGGGATATACGTTCTTGCAGGAGAAAATGCGCGATTCCCTCGATGGAGGGTATTATTCGAAGGTGACCGATGAGGGCGCTCCCCGAGATACAAGAAAGCACGTCTACCTCAACTCTTTTGCACTCTATGGATTGGTTGCTTATTACCGAGCCAGCCAAGATCCTGCGGCGCTCGAAGCAGCCAAGAAGCTGTTTCGCGTCCTGGAAGAGAAGGCGTATGACCGGTCGAATGGAGGCTATGTGGAGTTCTTCTATCCAGACTGGAAGCCGATCACCGATGTGGCCGAGCGAGGTTATGTGGGGGCGATCGGACACAAGACCTATAATACTCACTTGCACTTGCTGGAGTCATTTGCGGAGCTTTATCGAGCATGGCCAGACCCGCAAGTTGCTAAACGGTTGCAGGAACTGGTGGTCGTCAACACAAGCACCGTGCGATTTCCCCGCGCCGAGAGCAATGTCGACGCTTACCGGAGTGATTGGCATGTCGTTCCAGAGACCCGAAACCTCCGCGCGAGTTACGGTCACGACGTGGAATGCGCATGGTTGACGTTAGATGCGGTCCTTGCGCTTGGCCAGCCGACCGCGCTTTACAGGAGTTGGGCTGATGCGCTCTGCCAGTCCAGTTTAGAGTTTGGTTTCGATAAAGAGCGCGGGGGATTCTACTCGTCGGGACCCCTGAGCAAGCCGGCCGACGATACGAAGAAGGTTTGGTGGGTCCAAGCAGAAGCACTTGTCTCAATGCTCGACATGTTTAGGCTCACGGGCGATTCGGCGTATTACGAGGCTTTTTCAAAAACGCTGGATTTTGTTGAACAGCATCAGGTAGCAAACGAAGGGAGTTGGTGGGCGACTTTGAATGCGGATGGGTCCCGGACGGCGGACGGACAGAGGACTGGGCCGTGGCAGGGCGGTTACCACGCTGGCAGATCGATGATATTGTCGGCTAAGCGGTTACAACAGATTTCAAAGGAGTTGACCTCGGGCGATGAGTCAAAAACGAAGTAAGCGGCGGTCTAGGTAGGGACTAGGCCGGGCGGTTGGAAATTGGCGGATGTTCACCATTACCAGTTCTGGGGTTTTCTGCGATGAACTTTTCATGTTCCTCGTAGATGAGCACTGGACTTGCTGCACAGCAGCTCGATTCGAAGGATGCCATGACGAAGGTGCTTGTCATTGACGACTCGCCGGACGTTAGCCAATTAGTCGGCGAGACGCTGCAAGTGAATGGTTATGATGTGTTTGTCGCTGACGACGGCCTAGCGGGCGTCGAGTTGGCGCAGCGCCATTTGCCTGATCTGATTCTCTGCGACGTCAACATGCCGCAGCTCGACGGGTATGCCACCTTGACTGCCTTACGTCAAAACAGCAGCACTGCCACAATCCCGTTCATTTTTCTCACCGGTGCGACTGAGAAGACCAATATCCGCCAAGGCATGGAGCTCGGGGCGGATGACTATTTAACTAAGCCATTTTCGATTTCGGAACTGCTCGCCGCTGTAAAAGCTCGCCTCGATAAGCAGGCAGCCGTGACGAAACAGGCGGAGAAGAAGCTGGAAGAGCTTCGTGGAAATATCAGCTTGGCCTTGCCCCACGAGCTTCTAACGCCCCTGACCGGCATTTTGGGCTTCTCGTCGCTTCTTGAGGAGAATTACGACCGGATCAGTCCGCCGGAACTCTTCGAGTTGGCAACTAGTCTCCACGAATCGGCTCTCCGATTGCAGCGAATCATTGAAAACTTTCTCCTTTACTCGCAGATCGAATTAGTCGCTGCCGATATGGGCAAAGTTGCCAGCTTGCAGACGGGTGAGTTTCCGTTATCCAAGGAGAGCATTCTGGAAGTAGCGCAGCGAATTGCGCGAAAGGCCGGACGAGAAGAAGACCTTTCGGTGCAGCTTGAAGATGCGGCGCTGCCAATTGCCCCGGACAAGCTTCAGAAAGCCGTTGGGGAACTGCTGGACAACGCCTTCAAGTTCTCGCGTCCCGGCGACGCCGTTACACTCGCAACGTTTGTTACCGACCGGAACTTTACCTTGTCCGTCACCGATCATGGGCGAGGAATGACGCCAGAGCAGATCGCACGGATCGGAGCTCATATGCAATTTGAGCGCAAGTTTTACGAACAGCAAGGGTCTGGACTCGGGTTGATCATTGCCAAACGGTTAACGGAACTCCACGGCGGATCTTTCAGTATCGAAAGTGTGCCAGAACAGCAGACGACTGTGCATCTAACGTTTAAAGTATCGGCCTTGAAGGCCCAGCCTCAGTTCGCCCAACTTTGAGTTCGATTCCTTCTGCCTCAAAGCAGCTTTAAACAATTTGCCTGGAGGGTTCTAAACGAAGTCCCGCCGACCTAACGCAGCCGTTTGGCCTCGGCTAGCAGATACTCCCGTCGCTCCTTGATGTAGCGTTTGACTTGTTCAATGCCGGAATGAAAGTCCGGGTCGCCACCAGGCCACCGTTGTCGATCCCGCTCAGCGTCCGGCGATATCGCCGCTTCGATTTGATCTAGAACCGGGTAGAGTCGTTCCTCAGTAAACTCCGTTCGCAGTAGTTCCAGAAGCCGGTCGGAAAACCGCGCTCGTAAAGTTGGGTTACTAAAGAACTTCTCCTGCAGGCGATTCCAGCCTGTCACGCCTGGGTATTGCCGGGTCCCGAGCAGTGGCGTCAAGCGCGCCTCCTCGAAAGACCATCTCCAATGGTCGCCGAATGTTCGATCCAGATCCCATGGAACGACGATCCACTTGCCTGTGCCTGCTGAGTCGTGGATGAGGTAATGGTTCTTGTTGAATCCATCCCAGTTCTGGACCAGAACCGTAGCGGCAAGATAGTTGACGTAACGTTCGACATCCACTCGTTGGTTGAAGAATTCCATCGGGTCTTTGCTTTGAGCCAGGCTCCGGCAGAACTCTTGGAGATCCGCGTAGTCTTCGGACTTCTTCGTCTGTTTTTCGTAATGTTGACGATACATCTGCTCACTTCCGAGATCTCGCTCGTCCGATTGGTTTGCCCGAGAGTTGGCTTTGTAAACCGTCGCGCCCTTTAGCTGGAGCTCTTTGGTGAAATTCTTATCGGGCTGCTCCACTTGCACATACAGGCCTCGGAATTGCCCGTTCACGTCGAGCCGAACCATTCGTGAGCGCGGGGCTGGGCACCCACATATCTGGTAGACATGATAAGCCAGGAACTCGCGTACAAAGGCCGGGTCATGCCAGGCCGAGTTCAAATTGATACAGCGCTGGCCCTCAAAAAGCTTTGCCTTGTCGAAAAAGATCTTGAGAGGCTTCTTCGGCCAGCTGCGCGCCCAAGCGCCGCGATATCGAACCTGCACACCGTCGTAACTCGCGCCCTCGAATGCAAAAGTCCCGGGCACGGTCTGATTTGAAAATGCGCTCCGTTCCATGGCGGTAAGGTCCTTCGGTTGAATGCGGAGTTCATAGACCGGGATTTTGCTCAGGCCAGGACTCGCCTCCGGCTTCTCCAGGGGAGGCGTGACGATCTGGGGATCGGCGGCGGGCGGGGCAACGGATGGGGCTTTTGGCTCGATCAAGGCTGCTCGAGCGGGGGCTTGCGGTGTCGGTTCCTCGTCAGAGTTTCGACGGCACCCGACGAACGCACAAACGATGGCGGCGAGCAGTAGGTTGAAAAGCCCGTCGCGTACTGAGCTCCGGCTGTTGCGCCTGTGGGCCATTTGGGAACTTTGGTATTCCAGCATGCCGTTCTCTTAGACCATTTCGATAGCAAGTTGCTCACGATGGCAAATGAATACTGACAAGGCAGCTGTGGACGTTAGACTCACGGCAGAATGGCCAGCTGGCAGATCACGCCGACAACGCTTTTGACATGCTACTGCGTATTGACGCTGCTGGCTTCGTTGGCGGGTGGCTGGCTGCCGATTTACGTCCGCCTCACCCACACTCGATTGCAGGTGGCGATCAGCTTTGTGGCCGGAATGATGCTTGGAGTTGCGATTCTGCACCTTCTGCCTCATGCGTGGCAGGAAGGGGGATCGATCGATCCGGTGGTCCGCTGGCTCTTGGTAGGGTTCCTAGTCATGTTTTTTATCCAGCGGTTCTTCCATTTCCATCATCACGACGTTCCCGACGAGGCGCCGGAAGTTCCGGCAGCACGCCAACCGCACCACTGTGACCATGATCACGACCATACACTGGCGCAGAAGTCTGCCCGCCAGCTCTCCTGGGGTGGAGCCGCGTTAGGTCTGACGCTGCACAGTTTAATTGACGGGGTAGCCCTGGCAGCCAGCGTGGCCGCAGAGTCTCATGCTCCGAGTCCGGGGTTGTTCCTCGGTCTGGGGACGTTCATGGTGGTCATTCTGCACAAACCGTTCGATGCGATGGCCATTGGCACATTAATGGCCGCTGGAGGTTGGTCTCGCGGATCTCGCCACTGGGTCAACATGCTCTTCGCGCTGGCAATCCCGATTGGGGTTTTGGCATTTCGCCTTGGGGTTGACCAAGCGGTCGGCTCTCCCGAGGCGTTGCTCAGCGGCGCACTCGCATTCACCGCCGGCACGTTTCTTTGTATCGCCGCGAGCGACCTGCTTCCAGAACTGCAATTTCACTCGCACGACAGAGTGAAACTGTCCGTGGCTTTAATCGCCGGTTTGCTTTTTTCAGGTTTGATTGGCAGCTTCGAGCGTGACACTCATAGCCATGAGCGCGGGAAAGAACTGCCCGAGGCTCATTCCGAGCCACACTGAATCGTAGTCGATTCCGCGAACAAGGCTAAATCTCGTAGCCCGATTGCGCAGAGAGGCTACAGGAGGAAAGTCGGTTAAGCAGACGCTCTCTGGCGTTGGGGAAAAGCGATTCGTAATTGGAGTCGACATCGCCTAGCTCGTACTCACTCCCCGACTTCGTGATGACGTTGCTTCCGTGGCAACTGACGACGAGCGATGTTGTCACTTCTTTACCATCCGCGCATCGGGGGTGCCCGCGCACGAAGCCGTGGAGGCAGCAACGCTCCTGTTCAGGGGGTTGCAGAGCCGGTGCGGATCGAGCGATGACGCACCAATTCTCAATCTTCATACCAGGAGTCGAGGCTGCCTAGGATTGGAATAATTAGCCTTGATTTAGATCAAGACCTGTAGAAGCAGGTTTTCTTTTTAACGGGGAGTGGCGTTGCCGTTGAGCTGAACTGCATTCAATGCCAGAACTCGCGCGAAACGGAATTGGCGGAAACCGCCGACGGGCGTTTGCTGGGTCGAATGGGTTAAGACCCATGCGGGACCCGAACTCCGATCTAACCCGGCGTTAACGGGACCACCCGAGCTGAAACTAGCGCTTTCCACACTTCGTCCAAGGTCAGCTCCGCCAGCCCGAATGGCGAAGAGACTAGCTGCAGCCGATCGCTCCGAGGCTGCCAGATTCGAGAATTGGTGTCACCCCAGAGAATGACCCCTTTGAGCCCGACGGCTGCGGCGAGATGGGAGATTCCTGAATCATGGCCGATGTAAGCCTGGCACGACCGCATTCGGGTTGCCAAGGCAACCAGCGGCCGCTGCACCGCGAGTTCGATCCTTGCTTGCGGGATCATTTCAGCCAGACGACGCACTCGTTCGACGTCCGCTTCGCCCCCGATCAATAAAAACGAAAACTGCGTCTCTTGGAGGAGCCGTGTCAAGAGGCTGCTCCACCGTTCCATAGGCCAGTTTTTTCGTTCACTACCGCTCCCTGGGTGCAACGCGAGCCAGGCTCTATGGGGAGACGACCTGGCCATCGACGGCGTATGAACCGCAGCAGAGTGAGCTTTGGATAGGGCAGGGACCTCCGGGCTGTCGATGAGTTCGAGCTTGGGAACTGAATCGGCATCGTAAATGGCGAGGCGTTGCAGGGGCTGCAGAAACGCTTCGGTGGCATGAAGCGCGGCGCGTTCGTCCGGTCGGTGAGGGCCAGGGATGAATTGTGCCTTTGAGCATCGTGCCACATTCTGCTCGAAGATCGCGTCTGGATCAAAGAGGTAGGAGAGGATGATAGCGAATTGACTAAAATACTCTGCTAACACGTCGGGTAAGGGACCACCGCGAGCAAAGAAACTTGCCATTGGGCGAGCGTCGATGGCCTCCGCTCGGTGCACGAGGTTAGCGGCCAGGGCAAGGGGCGCAACGCGAGGATAAGTCAGTAACTCTCGTTGAACTTCTCCGAAGCGTTCGCGGAGCGCGGCCAGCGCGGGCAGGGTGAGAATAAAGTCGCCAATGGCACCGCCGCGTATGACCAGGATCTTACCGCGAGTATCGGACACAAAACGGGCCAAGGATTACTGCATTCCAGGAGTGGACAAGGCGGAGTTTGGCAGACCAAGCACGCCGTCCGAACTCTGCGCGTGAAGTTCGCCAGCGCGGAATACGGTAAGACCAAGGATTAGGACTAGGGCTCCCAGAGCCAGTCGCAATGCGCTTGCCAGGCGTATACGGCTTTCGGACGCCGTGGCCCATTGAATTAGATCGCGCAGTCGCCAGGGGGACACCGTGAACCACATACCAGCAACGACGAGAACGTAGGCCCAAGTGGCAATCACCAAACGCCAAGCAGAATCATGCCACCGCGCCGAATCCAACATTAGCTTGCCGAGAAGCAAGAACACCACCGCCAAGCCACGCACAGCCAGGAAGTCTTGGACAAAGATACACGTCAGCACGCCCACAGCTCCGAAACCTAACAACATGATATTTTTGTAAGCAGCGAAATCGGAGATCGATTCGTTACTTAAATTCCAAAGAAACCACGCCGTTCCCAGTCCCATAAGGAAGAACCCCCATATCGGAGATCGAGGGAACTTTCGCATCGTTGCGCCGAGAGCGCCCGGTTTAAGTACCCCATAAAGCCCGTTGCACAAGGCCAGTAGTCCCAACGCAACCGCCAATGTTGAAAGTCTCATGATTGATCCTGCACCGCACCGCTATTCATCCACGTTAATTGTTGTCAGCTCGCCGTAAAGCGTGAAACCGGTCGTGCGCCGAACGTGCAAGTCAAGAAGCTGTCCAGCGTGGCGTTCGGAGCCGGCAAAGACGACAATTTTGTTGCAGCGCGTTCGACCTTCCAAACGGGCCGGGTTTTTTCGACTGGGGCCTTCTGCTAAAACTTGCGTGCGCGTCCCGACCATACGTTGCAGCTTCTCAGTGGCAATTTCGTTAACTTGCTTCAGGACCGTAGCGTGGCGCGCTTCAATTTCGGATTGACTCAGCTGACCAGGCAGGCTCACGGCGGGTGTTCCCTTTCTCGGCGAGTATTTGAAAACGAACGCGTTGTCGAACTCGGCTTCCCGCACCAGAGACAGCGTCGCCTCCAGGTCCTCGTCTGTCTCTCCGGGGAATCCGACGATCAAGTCCGTCGTAACGCCGATCTTTGGCTGAGCTGTCCTGAGCCGATTTACCAAGGTTAAGAAGTGTGCGCGGGTATATCCGCGATGCATCAACTTCAGAATTCGATCACTTCCGCTTTGTGCTGGCAGGTGAGCGCTTTCGCAAAGCTTGGGCAAACGACGGTAAGCGTCGACCAAGTCTTCGCCATAGCCTTTGGGATGAGGCGAGGTGAAGCGTATCCTTTCCAACCCGGGCAAACTGTGCACCGCTTCCAACAATTGAACAAAGGCGGATTTTCCTTCGGATACCTTGATGTCACGTTTGCCGTAGCTCGTCACGATCTGGCCTAAGAGGGTGATTTCCTTGACCCCGCTCCGGACGAGTTGATCGCATTCGGCCACCACATCAGGGATGGTGCGGCTTCTTTCTTCGCCGCGCGTAAATGGGACAATGCAAAAGGTACAGTGCTGATTGCAGCCCTGCATAATGCTGACAAACGCTGTCGGCGCTTTCGCGGCGGCAGAGCCATCGAGGATATGCTCCCGAATTTTGGCCTGGCTCCCAGGTTCCTCCGCGGTATCGCAAACGCGTTGCTGACGGCCGCTCAATATCTCCTCGAGGTAATCCGCGGTGCGATGGAACTTCTGCGTGCCGATCACTAGATCCAGATCTGGCAGTTTATCCAGGAGTTCTTGACCTCGGCTCTGCGCCATACAACCCATGACCCCCAACACCAGGTTAGGACGGTGGCGCCTGGAATCCGCAACCAGATTTTGGAGTTTTCCAATAGCTTTCAATTCTGCACTGTCACGCACGCTGCAAGTGTTTAGAAGAACGACATCCGCCGTCGCCTCCGAGGTGGCCAGGGTGTAACCTTTTTCAACTAGCTGAGCCGCGACCGCTTCGGAGTCGCGCTCATTCATTTGGCATCCGTAAGTTTTGATGAAGACACTGGGCATACGGGCTCTGTAACGCCCGAGAACCTAGTGCACCTTGATCCGCTTGAAAAGCGCCGATTTCCTCGCTGAGTCTCTCCTCCAGCGGATGATTTTCGCGACCAGGCACCCGCTGGACATTGTCCGTCAGGGCCTTCCAAACTTCACTTTGCTGAAAACCGAAATGTCGTCGTGCTCTTGAAGGCCGAGCCAGGTCTCAAGATCGTCGAGGGAAAATTGGGGTGATGAATGGAATCAGGCCAGTGCTGCGTCTCCAGGCAGAATGCGGGATGATTTGCGCCCATCGTGATCCCCCCGGTGCTGACGACGTTGTGAAGATGATTTCCGGTGTAAAGCTGGACGCCCGGTTCCGTCGTGAGCACTTCCATGATTCGCCCGCTCTTGGGGTCGCTCGCACGCGCGCATAGGGCAGGGGCCTTTCCATCCGAAGCCAGCACGTAATTGTGATCATAGCCATTGACCCGAGGTTTCAGCTGTTCGATCCGCGCTCCAATGGCAGTCGGCTTGGTGAAGTCGAGCGGCGTTCCATGAACCGTGGCGATGTCACCGGTGGGAATCAATTGTTCGTCGGCGGGGGTATACCGATTGGTCCCCAGCCACAGCTGGTGGTCCAGAATGTCGCCGGCGCCGTTGAGATTGAAGTAGGCGTGATTCGTAAGGTTGACCAAAGTCGCCTTGTCCGTCGTAGCTTCGTAATTCAGCTGGAGCTCATTGCTATCGGTCAACGTGTAGGTGACGGATGCCGAAAGGTTGCCGGGGTATCCTTCTTCTCCATCCTTGCTCAAGTAGGTGAATTTGACGCTGGCTTCTTGCGAGTGGGACGGCAGCACTTTCGCTTCCCAGACTTTCTGAGCAAAACCTTGGTTTCCACCGTGAATGTGGTTGGCGCCATTGTTTGCCGCCAGCGGATAGTCTTGCCCGTCCAAGGTGAATCGAGCCTTGGCGATCCGGTTGGCGACCCGTCCTATGACAGCGGCCGCTGCGGGAAAGCCGTTCAAGTATTTCTCGAGCGAATCAGTTCCAAGGACAACATTGGCGAGGACGCCATTGCGGTCGGGAACTCGGATTTCCGTGATGATCGCGCCATAACTCATCACTTTGACGATCATGCCGTTCTGGTTGCGAAGCGTAAACAATTGGACTGGCGTTCCCAGTGGTGTTTTTCCGAACTGTTCTTCTGTGATTCGCGTCATCGAAGCTCCTGAGTTGGTTCTGTCTGTTGTCGCCGCGGTGGCTCCTACCGCGAGTCCAGCCGCAAATGCGGCTAGCAGTCCCTGATAAATCCTCGCCGTTCCGCCAATAGAGAAAGCCATAGAGTATGCGCCTGTGATCGCTCTTCTTTAGCGTCCACAGAGAAGAATGCCAGATCAAATTTGTCGATCCAACAGCGACACGACCGGGCGAGCGCAGCGAAATAGCCGGGAGTCCGCTAAACCAGTCCGACCTACTTTGCCGCGGGACGGACCTGGGCCGCAATCGCCTCTCGGATCCGTTCCTTGAACTCATCGATTCCTTCGTCAAACCCGGCCGCCATTGAGAGGACAGGGGTCTTCCGAATCTTGACCTTGAACTTTTTCAGGTTAGTGACGGCCGCAGGTTCATCCATTTTGTTGGCGACCACGAGGCGCGGCCGTTCCAGCAATGCCGGGTCGAATAACTCCAGCTCACGCAGAAGTTTTTTGTAATCATCCCAAGGCGCGCGACCGTCAATTCCGGCCATGTCGAGTAATAGCACCAATATCTTGCAGCGCTGAATGTGCCGGAGAAAAGCGTGGCCTAATCCGACATTCTGGTGGGCGCCTTCAATCAAGCCGGGAACATCGCAGACGACCAAGCGATGGTGATCTGCATATTCAACGATCCCTATCTGGGGATGCAACGTCGTGAACGGATAGGGCGCAATCTTCGGCCTCGCCTTCGATATGGCAGACAACAAAGTCGATTTTCCCGCATTGGGATATCCGACCAGTCCGACGTCCGCAATGAGTCTGAGCTCAAACCGAAAGTGACCGGAATCGCCGGGTTCGCCGGGTTGGGCAAACCGCGGTGTCTGTCGACGAGCGGTGGCAAAATTCCTATTCCCCAAACCGCCCCGTCCGCCTTTGCATAAAACCCATCGAGAGCCGTTTTCGACTAGATCAGCAACCAAATCCCCATCAAAAGACTCTGGTTCGGTTGGTTTCGAAGCGTCTTCGGCCAAGTCTACTTCGATCGCCCGGGCGCTGGTCGCGGTCCGCAAGAGCGGTCTTGAATGGGAGGTCACTTTGAGAAGCGTTCCCGGGGCGGACGATTCGTCGTCCGTCTCCGCTCCTGGAGAATCTGGATCCGAAGGGAGGGATTCGTCGCGCATGCGCCAAACCAGCGTTCCGCACGGGACTTTCACAATCAAATCTTTGCCTGCTCGCCCGTCCATTCCCTTACCCATGCCGGGCCGCCCCTCTTCCGCAATGAGACGCGGAGTATAAAACTGGGCGATCAAGTTGTTCAAATCGTGATCGGCCTCTAAAATGACGTCTCCACCTCGGCCGCCGTTGCCGCCACTCGGTCCGCCTTTCACGATGAACGCTTCCCGGTGAAAGGCGACACAGCCCTTTCCGCCGTGTCCGGCTTGGGCATAGATCTTGACTTCGTCGACGAACATGGGCTGGTGCTGAAAAGAAGAAAAAAGGCGAGGTCAGAGCGACCTCGCCTTTTTCCTAAAAAGCGTTCAATTAATTGCTGCCTGGGGAGGGTGCAGGGGAGATGTTGACTCTGTGACTGTCTTTATCGAACGTCACTTTGCCGTCAACCAGTGCGAAAAGAGTCCAATCGCGCCCTGTTCCAACGTTCTTGCCCGCGACAAATTTTGTCCCGCGCTGCCGAACCAAAATGCTTCCAGCGGTGACGAATTCACCACCGAATCGTTTGACTCCGAGCCTTTTGCTTACGCTATCGCGCCCGTTACGGACGCTGCCTTGACCTTTCTTGTGTGCCATACTCTGCTAAAGTTTAATCTCTTTCACTAACACTTTTGTTAACTCCTGTCGGTGCCCGACGGTCCGATGATAGCCCTTACGGCGCTTCATCTTAAATGCCACTTTCTTCGGGCCGCGGATATGTCCGACGACGTCGACCACCACGCTCGCATTCGCGACGGTCGGCGCTCCGACTGAAATCTTGCCGTCGTTGCTCACCATGAGCACGCGGTTGAATGTGTAAGGTTGACCAGCTTCTACCTCGAGACGTTCAACCTCTAACGTTTGACCGGCGGCGACTCGGTATTGTTTGCTGCCTGTTTCTAATACTGCGTACATAGTTCCTGGTCTAAAGGGGCGGCATCTCACCAAACTTGCTGGAAGATGTCAAACCTTCATTTCGTCGGCGACAACTTATCTGTCGCACAATTGATTCAAAATGCAATTCCTGTTTCAGGATAACGTATGAAATCTATCCTGCTCGGGGCGCAGGTCAGCGCGAGGCGGTCGGTGACAAATTGTCACCGCGGGGTTGACGAGCGCAGGGCGCGGCCGATTCCGCTGGAAATAGCAGGTGAGCTTCGTGCAATCAAAGACGCCGGTCAGTCGAACTGGTCGTTTTCGCCTCGTCTTTCGCTCTTCACCCACTGGTAACCCACTTCGAGTGGGTCACCAGTGGGTCACCTACGGTAGACGAGCGAAGGCAGGAGCGATGACATCCGAAGGTTGGAGAGGTCCTAACTTGCTGTATTCCAGGTGCCGTAACGGCCATAAGCGACCGAGTCCCAAGACCTCATCACTCCAAAAGCGCTGGTGTGCAAGGGCTAAGCGACTAAACTCTGATAGGCTGTAAAGTGCGTTCGACTTCGACAGCATTTTTGGGGAACCCCCACCGCGGAAACGAGGCAGCGACCCAGTCGCGGGCGGCCTGTAGGTTGCCAAACAGGGTATCGACAGTGCCGACTGCAGCCCGATTCCCAGCGACTTCGAGGGCAGCGCGGAGTTCTCAGTCCGCAGGGACGGGCGCTCGGATGGTCGGCTTCGAATTATTACGGGCTCAGGCCGCCAGTCGAGGGTTCTGGTGGAATATTCCGCACCCCTGCCATTTTTGCAGCAAAGCCAGGACCCATTTTCAGCACAACCCTTTGGGCGGCAGTTTTTTGCCCGCCTGCGGCGTGGCTCGCTCGTTCTCCCGACCTGTCGGGACGGGGATGCGCCTCACTCGCCCCCTGCGGACGAGGCCAAACTCCTTGCCGCAAAAGCTCACGGAACTAGGGGACAGCACACCAGGTAGGAGACAATATGTCACCAACCAACGAGCGGTCGCAAGATCTCGGTCTCTGGCTGTCCTGGAGCGCGTGTTCGGACGTTGGGCCTCATTCCTTGATCGTCACAGATCGATCGTCGCGTTTGTCGAGCAAGTCGCGAACACGGCCCGGAACGAGTTTTCCATCATTGCCTATCAATAGGTTAGCGTTCGGGCGAGTGCCCGCTCCACCGCGCTCCGTCCAGCGCTGGACGACCGTTTCTGTCGCCTGCTTCAACTCTTTCTCCGGCGCCAGGAAGTCAAACGGGATATTCGCGTATCCGGGAATTGACCGCAAACTGCGGGCTGCCACATAGCGAACGACTCCGTACGGGTCTTGAAGTAATTGACCTGCAAAAGGGGCTAACCAGTCGGTGCCGGAGGCAGTCTGAGCGGGCTTCCATCCAAGATGCCAAGCAGCGATAACCCGTTGGGCGGCATTGCCCTTCAGGAGCCATGAAACCGCGGCGGACAGAGTCTGATCGTCGTTGGACAACGGAAGGGGCCGCCCTTTGGTCGACTTCCAGGCGGCAAGGTGTTCTTGGGTCCAAGCGAGAGTCTTGTCCAAGTGACAGAGATTGCACGCGTTTGGGGTTCCGAATTGGGCGCTTCGTTCCACTTGAGGAGAAGAAATCTGATGGGATCGAATGGCCTTAAAAAGCGCATAGGTCGTGTGTGGCATGTGGCAGTTCAGGCAATTGCTGCCTTCGGATTCTGGTTGGTGTCGGGTATGGAGGCGAAGGTTCGTGGTGAATTTCTCCTCCTTATGGCATTGCGTGCACGCCTTAGGACCGTCGTGGTTTGCTTTCAACTGCCCCGCTGGATCGCTGCGATGCATGGAATGACAGGAAACACACGACAGATCACCGCGAGTGAAACAGCCGGTCGCCAGCAACGCCGTATACTCGCGACCCCCAGCGAGTATGCTGCCGTCGTCCCACCATCGCTCACGGAAGAAATCCAGATTCCGTTTGAGATGCGCTCGATTCTCCGGTGTAGGATTGGTTCCTGGATGCTGCGGGTAGAAGCGCGTTTCGTGGATGTCTTCTCCCGGGCGGTAGAGGGGGCCCTCTTTGGCAAACCGCATCGCGAATTCTTCTTTGGTGATGTAAACTCCATGACACTGTCCGCAGACCTGACTGGAACGTTTATGATCCAGCAGTGCCGGGTTAACGATGGATTCGTCGTGACTCCGGAGCTTTTGTTCCGGTTGATGCTGCAGGGTCTTTTGCTTCAGAACATGCGCTTCTCCAGGGCCATGACAGGCTTCACAGGAGATGCCGAGCTCAGCCACGCGTGATTTCAA
>JBGAIN010000342.1:0-2029 GCA_044225505.1 Limisphaerales bacterium | reverse complement strand
ACACCCCCGCACCCGAAAAGGGACTCTTGTCTCTCCACGTCACCCCGTCCACCGAAGTCCAAAGCCTGCCTTGCGGATTGCCATATGAACCTTGTCGTCCCACCGCTACGAAGATGCCCCTCGCGTATGTCACGGCAGAAAAGCTGCCCGCCTCATCCGTAGCCCGAAGAAACCATTGCCGTCCGTCGAAGGACGTGAGGATTGTGCTCTTGGTTCCCACTGCTATCCAAAGTCCCTGGCCATAGACCACGCCATACAAGGAGTTGGTGGTTGGGCTTGCCGCGAGCAGCCATCGTTGGCCGTCCGTTGATGTCAGAATCGTTCCGCGCTCTCCGACTGTTATCGCGCCGTTAGGGCCCTCCGCAACCCGCCGAAGCGAGATCCCAGGAACGCCCGAATCCTTTGCCGCCCAGTAATCAATAGGAGTCGCTCCCTTGAATTCCACCTGATCAATGGCACTGGCTAAAAACGTGCGAGACGTATCCCTATCGCTTAATTGCTGGATGAACCTTAGTGCGACCTTTTGGCCCCGAAAAGCGCCAATACTAAACGCGGGATACTGCGGCGATCCACCTGCGTCGGCAAACCGCCCAAGCAACGGCGGAATTGTTTGGCCATTGAACTCAACTCTGAATGGATCTCCCAAATGCTTGTAACGAAGGCTAAAAGCGTCCGCTGGGATCGTTGCTTCCTGAACCAAAGAACACGGCATCTCACGAGAACTCCTGAGCGCCAGCGCGTAACTCCCCTCTATGAAGTCTTCCAGCGCTGGAAACGAACTGAAAAGAGCGGGTTCGGTGGGGGGAGGATCAAACGGCCCAATCACCACGCCGACATCAGTTAAAGCGTTGGGACCCTGCGAGAGCTGCCACCCAGGCAATAACTCGGAAACGGGACCCAACCCGATCTGCCCGGCTGGGCGTTCGAGCAGCGAAATGTTATTGGTAACGGCCTCCTCGAAACCCAGATTTCGGAACGGCTCCCCGAAGGCATGCACGCTCAGAAGTATCAAGACTGCGATCAGGCAAATGCACCAAAATGGAAAACGCATCATCTGCGAAATTTGGCTAACGATAAGGTCACCGACGCGGCGGAGCTGCATTCGGTGAAGCGCTTGGTTGGCGATTTGCCGGCGGCATGCTTCCTTCGGGGTCGGTATCGGTATCGGTATCGTTCCTGGATAGAACCGGCCCACGTAGTTAATGGCAGCGTGGTTCACGTCCAACGGCTCACGACCAAATCCCAGGCCGCATCCTTTCGATCCCGATTCCGATTCCGACACCTCTTTTGCGCCAACGACGAATCGACCGACAGCGGAGCAAGAGAGGTTCCGAAGTGGCAAGAGTCTGGCCCGCCGCTGCTCGGTCCAATGTCTCGTTACGCATCATTTGATCGCCCCTGTTCGGAAGTCAAACCTGAGCTTCTTTCTGTCGCACCGCTCCACGAGAAGAATGTTGTCCTCGATGCCTTGGATATGGCCCCAGTCGTAGTGTGACACTGTCCGCCGTAGGATGTGGGTGTTCGGGAACAGATCCCCCACCGTGACTTCCCGGATTTTCCGGTCTCGATGCCAAAACGTAATCAGGACCAAGTTAGTCGTGTAGTCGAGCGGGATCAGGTTCAAACCGTTGTAGCCGGTGATGAAGTGCTCTCCGTCGTCGGCAAGAACACTATCCCGAGACCAAACCCTCTTTGCCCGCCAGAGCGACTCCTTAGCGCCAGCAGACTGGACGGTCACGCCGCTTTTTGGATCAACCGTCGCTATGAACTTTTTCGACGGGCTCTCGACCTGATATCGCTTGGCGGGAGGCAACGGCGAATCAGCACGAATCACTGTCGCCGAAAAGAACACAAAAAGTGAGATGACGTGCCAGGCGCTCACTCTGCGTAACGACGAAGATCATCGAGGAGCAGCACCCGAGGGCGCTCGGATCCACAAAGGGCTGGCTCGCTGCTCCTTCGATGCATCGACTTGTTACACCTTTGAAAACGCCTCGCGGCAGGCGTCACACAGCAGTTGGATGCGGCC
>JBGAIN010000187.1:0-15617 GCA_044225505.1 Limisphaerales bacterium | reverse complement strand
GAATCGCGGGGGCTTACGTTGCCTACTTCCTCGGCCGAGGGGTTGGCTGGTACGCGGAAGGAGAGCCATCGGGCTTTATCGCCTCCGTAATCGGCGCCGTTATTCTTCTTGCGGTTTATCGGATGGACGTCGGACGTCGCAGCTCGACCGCTCCTTAGTGGTGCTTCCTTAGATCCGGTCTCTCGTCACGTCGGTGGCTCGGCTAGTGTGCCTTCCGGCTGAAGGATTTGGGAACGGTCCGTTCCCAAAAACACCGGTCTCTCGAGATTTGTCTCCTGCCATGTCGTCTGCTCAGTAGCCGCAGAGCGGCGGCTCGGCGAGCGGTTTTAGGCTCACGGTTACCAGAAGGGGGGGAGAATTGTTTTGATAAGTGGGTATAGAAATTAGGCAACTTTGTCCAAGATCGAGACGGAAAAAATGACGTTCCACTCGGAACAGCCGCTCGCCGGGACCTGGTTGGCCAGTTGAAAACAAACACCTATGCGACGATTCAACCTCCTCTCCGCCGTCCTTTGTCTGGCTGCATTTTGCTGCTTTGCGGATAGCGCTTGGGCGCACAATGACTGGAATCAGTGGCAACCGCCTAGAAGCCAAGTTCCGGATGCAGGCGCTTCTGGGCTGCTACTAGGCGCGGCGTTTGGAAGTTTGGCCCTGGGACGCAAGTTGTTTATCAAGAAATAGTCGAGCCCACGCTTAAGCCTTTCGCAGACTCTGCCCCAACATGACGCCAATCACCCAAGAGACTTGTCGCAGCGTCGAAGGCTGGCAAGAGAGAGGTGTAACCCACGGCGACGAGTTTGTTGTTACCCACGCTGTCGCCAAGCGCCTCGGTAGGAAGGTCGGGAAGGGCTGAAACCGTGCGGACGCCAAGCCAACGCACGAATGAGGCCATGACCGCAATGTCGGCAAGAACCACTAACACAGGAAACATCGGAACGAGAACAACACGAGTTACAGTGATCATTACTTCGGCAACGACCGCACTGACGACGCCGAAGACCAGAACCACCCTCACCACTGCTGGCACCACGTTGACTACAACGTTTCGCATTAAAGCGATAGCTGAGAAACCCGCGCCGCGCGGGTAACGGAGAGAGGTCGCCGCGCTATCGACCACTCTATCTTGATTAGAATCCCACTCCACCGTTGGAGTGGGATTCTGCTTGTCTGTCCCAGTTGGCGCGCTCGAGTTCCCAAGGCGCTTGGAGATTCACTGATTAGCTGCTGCTCACGGCCTCACGGCGCTCCGTCGGACCCCAGCCCAATCGCACCCACGGGCCAGGAGCTCTCTCCTGTCAGCACATTTCCCATAAAATCACGCGGCGGACCGTGGTTTCGGTAGAGTTGAGAAAGATTTAATCCAGCCCGAGCCGCCAGCGAGGGCGGTGTAGGACGGAAAAACCTCAGGGCTGCCAGATTCCCTAATCTCGGGGTGGGGGATAGTGAGATGGAATGTGTGAACGAGGGAGGTTGCCAGAGAAGTCTCTGGATCCCAGTTTGGGCGGCCTGACTTAGCGCAATCATCCCGTTGGTTCCGGGCGCGTTGGTCATTCCGTCCCAGACGACCGCCGGGCCACGTCCATCGCTCCATAATAGATTGTTCACGAACTGAATTCCGTCGTTGGACGCTTCCACGCGCAACGGGACGGCACCCTGCGAGCCTAAGAAGATGTTGTTTTGGAATCGCGCTTGCACATTCTCCCCGGACACAAACGCCGCTTGGTCACACCAGGGGCCGACGATGATGGTGTTGTTGTAAACTTCTAATCCCGAGACGGGGGGACCGTAGCTTCGAACATAAAGACCTGCGTAAGTGCGGCTTCGACGGGAATCGTTCTGGCTGATATTGAAGCGAACGACAGACCCTCGATCTTGGTAGGACGCATACGGATATGTGTAGACCATCAGGCCAGGCCCGTCATTGTCGTGGCTGTAATTGTATTGGAGAGTGCAATCGATGCTCCCTCCATCGATGTCGAATCCACCTCCATCCGCACCGCTTGTCCGATTCCCGAAACTTTCGCAATGCTGAATGACGACGTTACGGGATGCGCACGTCCAAATTCCGACGCCGCCGCCAGTTTTCGAGCGGCACTCCGCTCCGTTGTTCCAAGCCTGACAATGATCGATCAATCCGCCGTTTACCTGGTATAAAACCATCCCGCTGCCGGAATGGTTTTTCAGATAATTTGGATCACCTGAGTTGTCATAGGCCTGACACCGAATCACTTCGACATTGGCATGAGCGTAATTCGTCGCGGTCACTGCGAGTCGTCCGGCGATTTCCATGCCTCCCCGAAGGTTCTCCCGCAGGATACAGTCGGTCACGCGCACATTCTCGTATCCGCCCTGGTCGCCTGAGATCAGGATGCCAAAGACACCGAACCCACCGACTTGCACTCGATCGATCTGCAAGCACTTAAGCGTGGCGTCTCCAGGTTGCTTGTTGTCGCAAAGAATCCCATAGCCATGGTTGTTCGTGCGTCCGGCTCCCTGGATGTTTAGGTTCTCAATTCGAATGCCTCCGGCGCTCTCCACGGAGATGCCGGTGCCCGTGCCTGCATCCAACCATGCTGGACCGCTTCCAAAAGAGCCGATGATCACTGGCGCATCGCAGGTTCCCGCATCTTCGCCTGTTAAGCGAAGGTTCCCCGTGAAATGCTGCCCGCCCTCGAACAGAACTCGATCGCCTGGAGAGAGTTGTGTGCCGTTCACTCGCTCGATAGATTTCCATGCACTTTCTTTCGAAACCCCGCGTGCCGAATCGTTTCCAGACTGGGCAACATAAAAGTCGGTCGCACCTAGATGCGGCGAGAGAAGAACCACCACGAGAATCGACTCTGGCCATTGCCACCTTCGCCATGGAATGTCACCCTTGGACTTCATCCTGCCGAGGCTACACAACACCTGGAGAGCTGTCAGGCCCTTCTTGACGGGGCTTCCTTCCCGTCACCTGCCGCGCCGTGACGGTTTCCTGAGAACTCAGCATTCCCCTTAAAGGACAGCAAGTTCGGCAAGGTGGACCATTTCTTTTCGCACCAATGACCAAGGCGGACTGGCGTATTTCCTGCTAAACCGCACGCGCGAAGCAGTTGGCAATTCCGCTGCTCGATTATCTCTGTGAGCTTTCTTAGTTCCATTCGAAAGGCGTGGTCAAAATCGGAAGGTACTGCGGTCTGCTTGCCGCCGTCTCGCGCAGTGGTTGTCGAGGCGGTCGAAGCGGTCGCGCCCAAGCCAGCGGCTCCGCCCGTGCGCCGGACTCCCAACTTCCGCAAGCGCATGATTCTGGTGGTGTCGCGAAATCCATCAGTGCGTCATAATATTGAGGCGCATCTAACTCGCAATTCCGAGAAATGGGGCGTGCTGCCGATCGATTGTAGCCGCGCGCAGGAGTTTTTGGCGGGGTCTAAAGTCCAAGGCGTGATCTATGAACCGGAGTGTAATGACGGCCTTGGGTTGGACGGTTTCAACGAGTTGCGGCGGAAGTACCCGTCAATTGTGCCGTTCGTGCGCCATCCGCCTTCGGCAAAGCCCAGTGCGGTCGCCCTCGGCCCGATCCCGCCAACGCTCATTTCGACGGACATGGACTGGGATGCGGTTGACGAAATCATCACTCGCACCTTTGTCATCGAGGAGTTGATCGGGAACGGGGCCGTTCGGCCGCTCTTGTTCCAGTTGCGCATTCTTCCGGCGTTTCCGGAAGTCTACAATCAGGTCGTCGAAGAACTTCGCAACCCCCTCTGCTCCATGGATCAAGTGGGAGACCTGATCAGCTTGGATCCGCTCATGGCCGCCAAGGTTCTCCAAGTGGTCAACTCCGCCTTCTTCGGTTTGAGCCAGCCTGTCGTTAGTCCTCGGGAGGCAGTCATGATTCTTGGGTCGCAGCGCACCAGTGCGCTCGTCCTGGCAGCTCACGTTTTCTCCGGGTTTAACTCTAATCCCTGCCGTGGTTTTGACCCTGTCGCCGAATGGCGGCATGCCATGGCGGTCGGTTGCGCAGCGCGCCGGTTAGCCAACGCCGAAACGCGCGATGACAAACTCGCCGATGCGGCGTTCACGGCCGGATTGCTCCACGACGTTGGCAAATTTTTGCTGGCAGCCAACTTCGCCGATCGGTATTCGCAGGCCGTGCAACGTGCGGAGAGCACCGGCTGCGGGCTTCGTCCGGCTGAACGTGAAGTGTTCGGAACGGAACATCCGTTGCTTGGTGCTTCCCTCCTTGGAATTTGGGGGTTGCCTCTGCCCATTGTCCAAGCGGTCGGGTGGCACCATCTGCCGAGCCGCTCCGGTTCCGAGACCTTTAACGCCACCACTGCGGTCCATATTGCGAACTTGGTGCTGCGCGCGGAATCCTCACCGGAATGGGCCAAAGAGACGCTGGACGAGGCGCATTTGGAAGCCATCGGAAAGAAGGACGCGATGGAGAAGTGGGCTGAGATCTGTCGTCAACAACCGAGCTGAGTCAGCCGACGCCTGGAGTTAAAGGCCGGAATCTTCGTTTCTGGTGTACGCTCCGCGAAAATAGGCAATTGTCGCTGCGGGTTTGGTTCTTTGGCAGTGTCTCCGATGGAGAGATCAGGATCAGGCTGCGAAATACCAGGAATCTCTCACCCTTCCGGCGCTTCCTGCAATACGCGGTAGCTATGTCGCCAAGGGTCAATCCGGCAGACCGACGAATAGTCGCACTGATCGCAAGGCGTCGCCTGCCCGCGCCGGTAAGGATCGAGTTTGACTGTCCCAGCGTAGATGTCCCGACCCATACGCCGCAGATGCCCTTCTATTCCATCCAGTAGTTTGGCAAACTCCTCGGTGGGCATCGGCTCGCGACAGCCCCCATGGATTTGACCGTCCTTCCGTCTGCGATAATTGAATTGATCTCCAGCGTCAACCTCGGTGCGGTTGTCGAGTTGAGATAATGCTTGGATGTCGAATCGGCCGGAGTGTTGATAAGCGGCCGTCCGCGCGGTTTGTCTTCCCGCCAGTGCTTCGGTGCGATTCTTAGCCGCCGTGTAGCGCCCGCGCAAATTCACGAAGAACACACCGGCTGGGATCAGTTGCCTCACGCCGAAAATACGTTCCGGTGTTGGCAGCGATCGCAGCACGTTGAGGTAAGCCAACAGCTGAAGTTGAATGCCGTGGGCCACCAGCACAGGGTCCAGCCGCCGCGCACTTGATTTATAATCCATCACCACGCACAAGGCCTCCGAGCGGGACGGATCTCGCCACAGATCGATCCGATCGATCTTTCCGCGAAAAGAGAGTCGATGTCCTTCGCCCAAGTCGATCTCCCAAGCGGGAAGAGGCTTCTCTTCAATCCCAAAGGGCAGTTCCACCGCGTGGGGCTCAAACTGATATTGAGGCATCCATCCAATGATCACCGCAATGAAATCCTGCAGCGCCGCGATCAGTGCTGCTGCCGCAAACCGCGACTGCTCGCTGGACTGAAGTAGTCCTCCGCCGTACGCGGGCAGCAAAGTCTCGGCCGCTTTCGCGATCCGTCCGCGGGCTTCAGCGATGCTCAAATCCCGCCATCGCTTGCCTTCCGCTTTTAGTTGTTGGTGGAAGGTTGCTAACACCTCGTGTTGAAAGCTTCCCTGATGTCGCACGTCCAGCTGGAACAGCGTTCGCTCCTCGGCGCGCATTCCCGAGCGCAGCGCGAACCGAAATGGACACGCCGCAAACTCTTCCAATCGGCTCACGGAGGTCTCGAGCTTCGGGCCGTATAGAGCCTCCGCCAAGACGGGCGCCAAGGTCGCCTGCCCGAGACTGGATTTAAACTCCGCCCAACGATTCCGGAGTTGGGCCAAAGGAGAAAGGTTTCTCAACCAGTCCGGCAACTCTGGCGTCGTCGCACGCGCTTCATCCGCCAGGACCTTCGTGGTCAATTCGCAGAGATGCTCGCAGGCCGTCCAAGGCTGACTCTCCAGCGCTCGTTCTATCGCCAGAGTCGGAAACAGTTTTCGCAGGTGATCGACAAAAGGCGAAGCGTTGAGCGCGCGATCCTCCGTGTCTCGCAAGGCGAAGGTCAACACCAGACGTTCCCGCGGTCGCGTGCACGCGATATAGCCCAAATATCTTTCCTGCGCGATCTGTTGCTTGGTGCGAGCGCCCAGCCGAATCCCCAACTCCAGCAACTGTTCTCGGTCCACGCACGTCAGCAAGGTCGTTTCTCCCGGCGGCGCCGGGAAAACCGACTCGTTCATCCCCAAGACAATGGCCAACCGAAGATCGGGATTGCGCGACCGGTCAACCGCCCCAACCAATACCTGGTCAAGCGTCGGCGGAATGACACCCACGGTTTGATTGGCTAAACCGGCTTCCAGGATAGGCAACCAATCCCGCAAACTGAGGCTGACATTCGAAAACGCCAACGCCACATTCTCAAGCCATCCTTGCATCTGGTCCCAAAGCGTTCGATGGACTCGGGCTTCAGGATCTGTCGGGTTAAGGCGCTCGGCGTTTTGACTCCAAGCCTCCAATGCTGTGTCAACGCCAAGGTCATGCCAGAAAGCCACGAGTGCTTCCGCCAGGCGCACTCCCGAGGGCCGTGGTCCTAGGGCTAGCGCGAACTTCGCAAACGGCGGCACCAGTTTCGCCCGGAGAGTCTCCACCCACGATTCCAACTCGGGATCGTCAGCGATCGGGATACGGTCCAACCAAACCTGGCCTCTCCACCCTCGGGCCAAGGCTTCATTCTCGAGACGGTCAATGTCGTCCTCAGACCCGTGCACCAGTCCAGTCTTCAGCGCGCCGAACCAGTCGTCCGGTTGCCAGGTCAACGCCACGGTGCGAAACCCGTTCCTCGTCAGTTCGGCGAGCGGGTGATGGCCGACCGGTTCCCGACGATCGAGGAAGAAGGGGATCTCGTAATCCGTGAAGACGCGACGGACGGAATCTTCGTAGCCTTCTAACTGGCGCACCAGGATTGCCACGTCTCGGTAGCGCCCGCCCTTGCGGACGAAGCGGAGGATTTCGTGCGCCGCTTCTTTGGCTTCTGCCTCGGGCGTCGAGCAACTCACGATGCGCAAGCTCTCTCCGATGTCGCCCGCTTTCCCCGGGTTGGCCTGGCCTGTCTCTGCGACGTGGTAAGGGCTCGGACTCGACCAGTGCATCTCCAGGTGTTTAAGCACGGGGCTCGCCGCGAAACGATTCTGCTGCGCGTCCCGCTCCATCCACTCGACCGTTAGGTCGACGCCGCGTTGCCCTTGCAAACGCTCGCGCAGATCCTCGTATGTCCGATGCACCACCGCCCAGGGCGACATCCAAGACAGCGCGCCAACGGCGCTTCGTTCCAGATTGAACGCCAACGTGACTCGCGCACAGCTGGGAATGATCGCTTTCAAGAAAGCAAACTCTTGGGCCGTCAGTTCGGCAAAGCCATCGAGCCAGAGCGCTTCAAATCGCGCTAACCCGCTCGTGGAGACGACCTCACGCGCGTTAGTGGCCGCGCGTCGCTCGAAGCTCGCCCGGTCTTTGCGGCGCGTCTCGCGATCGAGCGTGTTCCCTGACGTTGCGCCCGACTCGAGCAGGCCCGTCGCCAAGCTCAGCATCTGGTCCGCATCCTTCAACTCGCGCTCTTTCAACCAGCCCAGGTACGCTTGCAGCAGCGCCGCTAGATCGTGCAACTTGAGGCTCAACGCGCTGGATTGTCCCAAGCGACTCCCGAGCTGCAGCAACTGATCGGGTGATAATTGGGCGTGTTGCAGTTCGCGAATGATGCCACTCAATTGCTGGGCAAACCCACGCAAGCGGGCGGTGGCACGGAACAGTTTAAGCTCCGTCCGATGCTGGGAAAGCAACGCCCGCAACACCATTAAACGCCCTTCCTCACTCACGAGTCGGGGTTGCTGGCCCGCCTCACTTAGAACGAGCTCTGCCAACCGGTCGAAGGACAGTATTTTCAGGCGCGTATATCCACCTAAGCTCGGGTCGGAAAGCAACATCCGCTCAATCTGAAAAGTGGCTTGTTTTGGTGCGAGGAACAGAAGCGGCGCCCCAATGGGCGCGCGGAGCAGCACTTCCCGCGCTTCCGCGACGCACCGGAATGTCTTGCCGCTCCCCGACGGCCCGAGCAGAAAACGGACTTGCACCCGCAAAATCTCTGACATGAGCCGCACTTCGTAAAGCGGCAAATCACGGGAGGGTTTGATGTGCGATCCCGTCTAAAGTGGTATGAAGACCTCGTGCCTTTACATCGCACTGGCTCTGTCCGTCCCGCTGGCCCTCGTTGCGCAATCGGCCTCTCCTGCTGTTCCTTCGGCGCCGGCGCCCCGCCCGCCGCCGCTCTGGAATTGGCGCACTCCCGATTTTCTTGTGACTCCACCGCGGACCAACAGCGCGAAACCCCTCCGTCTGGGCGCGCCTCAGGCTCCGTTGGCCTTGGCGTTGGCTCGAACGAATAGGCCCGCTGCCGCTCAGGAGCTAAAGCCGGGGATTTACCAAACCCTTCCGTTCCACGGCTTAGTCATCGTCCCCGAGCCGCACGTGGATGATCGGGCCTTAATGTCGAGTGAGCGCGACGCTTCGATGCCCATGGTAAAACCCGGCTTGCAGTTCATCCCTTGGTCGGCCAAATAGCGGGTGGAAGGCGCGGTCATTTGGGCGGAGCGCGGTGTGGCGCAGACTAGCCGCCGCAAGTTCCACGGACCGCAACAAGTCTTTCAGTTACAGCCGCGCCCTCATTGCCATTCGCCGAAACTGAACCATGACTTCCTTCTTGTCCGGCCGCACATCCTCATGGTTGACTCCCGCCCATGGAAGAGCTTTATCTCGGCATCGAGATCGGCGGCAGCAAGTTGCCTATCGTATTGGGCGATGCGTCCGGTCGCATCGTCCATCGTTGGCGGTCCCCCGTGGACGTGGCCAAGGGCGGCGCTGGCATACGGGACGAGATCCAAGCTGTGGTGGGCGAGGCTCGCGCGAAAGCTGTCTTGCGCGGTGTAGGCGTCGGTTTTGGCGGCCCTGTCGATTGGCGGACAGGCAAAATCTGTTGTTCGCATCAAGTCAAAGGCTGGGCTGATTTTGAACTGGGCGATTGGCTGCGCCAGTTAACCGGAGCTCCTGTCCGCGTCGACAACGATGCCAATACCGCGGCGCTTGGCGAAGCGCTCCACGGTGCAGGGCAGGGGGCTGACCCGGTTTTCTATGTCACCCTCGGGAGTGGCGTCGGGGGCGGACTGACCGTCAATGGCCAGATTTACCACGGAATGGCCCCTGGCGAAGCGGAGATCGGTCATGTGCGCCTCGATCGCCGCGGAGCCTACGTGGAATCCAGGTGCTCAGGCTGGGCGGTCGACCGGAAAATCCGCGCTCTCAAAAAGCGGAAACCGGACACTCTCCTCAGTCAATTAACCGCCGGGACGCAACGAGGCGAAGCCAAGTTTCTCGGACAAGCGCTGGCCCAAGGCGATGCGGATGCCCAGGCCATTCTAAATGAAACCGCGGCGGATCTGGCTTTTGGACTCTCTCACGTCGCGCATCTGTTCCATCCCCAAATCATCGTGATTGGCGGCGGGCTTTCCCTCATCGGCGAACCGCTCCGCCTGGCCGTCGCCCAGGCGCTCCCTGGCTTTCTCATGGACGCGTTCCAACCCGGACCGAAATTAGCCCTGGCCGCATTGGGCGAAGACGCTGTGCCCGCCGGCGCGCTGGAGTTGGCCAAAGCAGCCGCAGGCTCGTAGGACAAAGCTTGCTGTCCGCCCGGGTCGAGCCATAATTCCCCGCAAATGAAAGACTGGATCGCCAAGTATATCGCGAGTCAAAAAGCAGCTCTGGATTCTATCCCGGCGCAGGCCGTCAGTGATTTAGTGGAGATCTTGCGCAAAGCGTTGCAAGAAGATCGCCAAATCTTCGTCTTTGGCAATGGCGGCAGTGCGGCTAACGCGTCGCACTTCATTACGGACCTTGGCAAAGGCGCCTCAGACAAGATCGGCAAACGATTCCGTTGCCTGTCGCTCAACGACAACGTCAGCTGGATGACCGCGCTCGGCAACGACTATTGCTACGAAGATGTTTTTGTCCGGCAGTTAGGAAACTATGGACGACGCGGCGACGTCGTTCTCGTGATGAGTGTCAGTGGTAACTCTCCCAATCTCGTGCGCGCCCTGGAGTGGTCCGCGAAGAACGGATTGGTCACGATCGCGCTGGTCGGGAAGAAGCGGGGTCGGCTCGCGGAGATTGCCAATCACGTCATCGTGATTGATTCCGAGCATTACGGCCGAGTTGAAGATGCGCATATGGGCATCTGCCACATGCTCTGCTACGCGTTTATGGAGCTGCCAGCTCTCGCGACGCCATAAGTCGTTTCTCCTTTCCATTCCCAGACAGGACTCGCGACAAGGTCCGGCGCTTCACCGCTGGTCCTTTGGATTGGCTCACTCTCCGAGTCCTGCCCGGACCGTGACGGTGGCGATCCTCAAAAACCGCCTCCGACGGACATCTCAATTTCAACGTTCAGTTTTCAGCGTTTCAGATTTTCTGCGCATACCCCTTCTCCCGGAACCATGCGATGGCGTCCGTCAGCGCCGCACGCGGCGGCGTTTGGGGCAGCTCCAATTCACGGATGGCCTTGTCCGGTTTGAAAAACATTTTGTATTTGGCCATGCGCACTCCGGCCAACGGCGCTTTGGGAGGTTTCCCAGTGACCTGGGCGATCGCTTCATTCACATACGCGGCCATTAACGCCACCCCATAAGGCACGCGCAGCTTCGGTGCGGGCAATCCCGTCAATTCCGCCAACACCTCAAACGTCTTTTGCATCGACCAATTCCCTTCGCTATTTCCCAGAATGTAACGTTCCCCGATGCGCCCACGTTCCGCCGCGCGAATGTGTCCCCGCGCCACATCCCGCACGTGCACCCAGTTCAGGCCGGTATCGACATAGCCAGGCATCGCGCCGTTGAGGAAATCGACAATCACCTGACCCGTTGGCGTCGGTTTGACATCCCGCGGTCCGATCGGCGCAGTCGGATTGACAATCACGATCGGCAACCCGCGCGCGGCCAAATCCCGCGCCACAACTTCCGCTTGCCATTTGGACCGTTTGTAATGGTTCGACATCTGCCCTTCCGAGACCGGGGTGGTTTCGTCGGTCGGATCCCAAATGCCGTTTTTTGGATTAGGCAAGCCGATGCATCCGACCGTGCTGGTGTAGACAATCCGCGCGCAACCCGCGCGCGCGGCGGCTTCCAGCACACGTCGCGTGCCTTCCACATTGGCGGCATACATCGGAGCGTAATCCTTCAACCACAAATGGTAACTCGCCGCCACGTGGAAACACCAGTCGCAGCCTTTTAAGCCTTGGTCGAGCGCAGTCTGATCTTCAAGTCCTCCAGCCACAGGCTCATACACCGCTCCGGCCAGACCACCCCGGTCACTCCCCGGTCGCAGGAGCACCCGCACGTCATGCCCATGGGCATTCAGTTCGTGCACCAGATTGGCCCCGACAAACCCGGAGCCGCCCGTCACAAAACATTTCATTCAAAGCTTTTATTGGCGGGTTCACACCCTCGATTGCAACGCAAATCCTGGGCTCTATGCTGGAAACCCCGAGCCCCTGATCAGAATTTATCCCACACACTCTTGACTTGAAAACCCGTTGTGCAATTATGCGCAGCCAGCGTATGCCGAAGAAAAGTTCAGTTCAAAAAAAGCTGACGCGCCGGGAACAGCGCAACCTCGATATTGAGATCGGCTTCATCGAGGGCGTGGTCGATCGCGATCCAGGTTATCTGGAAGCTCTCCAGATCTTGGGGGACGATTACACACGTCGCGGGCGCTATCGGGATGGCCTTCGCATTGACGAACGACTTGCGGAACTCCGTCCCGAAGATTCTCTGGTTCTCTATAATCTCGCTTGCAGTTACTCCTTGATGGACAGGGTTCAGGACGCGCTCATCGCCCTCGAGAAAGCGTTGCTCCTCGGGTATCGTGATTTCAAATGGCTCGCGGCGGATCCCGACCTGCGCAACGTCCGGCGCCATCCGCAATACTTGAAAATGCGGGCCAAATTCCGCACCCTCCGAATCCGGGTGCGGTGACCGGGCTGCTCCCTTCGTCGTCCGCGCCGGGTTTTCGCTTATGAATGTCACTATCGGTCGGCGAAAGGTCCCGCATCGCACCGTTCGTTTCGATCGCGAGCGCAACGCCATTTTGCTCATCGAGCAACGTCTTCTCCCTCATCAGTTCAAGGTCGTCTCCATCCCGGATTACATCGGCACTGCTCGCGCCATCAAAGACATGATTGTGCGTGGGGCCGGGGCGATCGGAGCCACCGCGGCTTATGGCCTGGCCCAAGGCGCCCACCAGTTCGCCGAAGAGGATGTGGACCATTGCCGAGCGATCGGCGAGAACGGCGTGAAACTCATCCAGCCTGGGATGAAAGTGCTCACCCATTGCAATGCAGGGTGGTTGGCCTTTGTCGATATCGGTTCCGCGACGGCCCCAATGTACGAAGCGCAAGCCCGCGGCATTGATTTTCATGTCTTTTGTTCGGAAACGCGGCCTCGCAGCCAAGGCGCGACTCTCACTGCCTGGGAGTTGGCCAACCAAGGCGTTTCGCATCAGATCGTAGCGGACAACGCTGCGGGCCATCTCATGCAGCGCGGGGAAGTGGACCTGGTCATTGTGGGGAGCGATCGCACCTTGGGACGGTCTGGCGAAGTGGCCAACAAGATTGGCACTTATACACGAGCGGTTTTGGCGCATCGACACAGAATCCCCTTCTACGTTGCCATCCCGTTATCGACGCTCGATTGGACCCTGACTGATGGGATGCAAATCCCGATTGAAGAACGGGATGAAAACGAAGTGACAGGGGCCTGGGGCGTAACGCGCAGGGGGCGACGCGAACAAGTTCGCGTGGCGAATCCGACGAGTGGAGCTGTGAATCCGGGATTCGACGTGACGCCAGCCGAATTAATTACGGGGATCATCACGCCGGCGGGGATCTTTAAGCCGCGCGATCTTTGGCGTCAGCGCGCCAAGTTAGGCTGGGCAGAACCATAACGATAAGACCCTAACGGCAAAAGCCCCGAGGCGTCGGCGGAAAAGTCGAAACCCTGAAAAACTGAAAGGTTCAGAGCCAAAAGTCGTTCAGGAGAATTGTTTTTGGAACCGAACCGCAGAAATGGACGGAATCGCGAGAGGAGGAACGGGATAGCATCGTGAGGAATAAAGTCTTGCGTGTCAGGTAAACCACCCTATCTTCAGCGCTGCTCGTGAGGGATGGCGGGGTAGCCAAGTGGTAAGGCAGGGCTCTGCAAAAGCCTTATGCGTCGGTTCGATTCCGACCCTCGCCTCCAATTCCAAACACTGTTTGGACAAGGAGTTACGAATCTCACAGCCCTCAAGTGCCAGCAAAAGTGCCAGCAGATTTGTGACTCGGAATTACTCAACAACAACTCCGCAATCACTCCGGCACGACTTGCTGAAACGCAATTGGCCGTGCGTTTGGTGTCATTGAGACACCTGCCCCTCGTCCTCGCTTGGCAGGCTCGAACAAAAAATTCGAGCCATGAAAAACCGATTCCGCCTCTACCGCCGCAAGAAGGGCGGCATGTTCTACGCCCACGATTCCGAAACTGGCAAACAGGAGAGCCTCGGAACAAAAGACCGCGCCGAAGCGACCACTCTGCTCAATGCCCGCAACGAATCGTTTCGCCAGCCCCAACTCAATCTCCACATTGCCAAAGCCTACCTGGCGGGGACGGATTCCGGCGTCTCCACGCGGACCTGGCAGGACGCCCTGAACGCGATCATTGAAAACAAGGAGGGTTCGACCAAAGACCGCTGGGTTCGGGCGGCGAAGGAGTCGGCGCTCGACCTGATTCGCGGGAAGGTCATCCTTGAAACCCAAGCCGAGCAACTGCTCGCCTGCCTCAAGGCTGGCACGGTCAGCACCAACGTCCACTTGCGCAAGCTCCACAACTTCTGCCTCGCGATGAACTGGCTGCCGTGGCCGATCATTCCGAAGCGACTCTGGCCGGAAGTCCGGTTTCAACCCAAGCGCGCCATCACGCTGGAGGAACATCAGCGGATCATTGAGCGAGAGAAGAACCCCGAGCGACAGAGCTTCTACGAACTCTGCTGGCATCTGGGCGGCTCGCAAACGGACATCGCCAACCTCAAGGCCGAGGACATTGACTGGCCCAACCGGACCATCGCCTACAACCGGCAGAAGACCGGCAGCCTGGCAATGATCCACTTTGGAGACGAAATCGAAGCGGTTCTCCGCCGGCTGCCGGTAGTTGGTCCGCTGTTCCCCTATCTGCATACCGTCCGTTGCGGCGATCGGGCGACAGAGTTTAAGCAACGATGCGAAGGGCTGGGCGTCAAAGGAGTATCCCTGCATTCTTACAGATACGCTTGGGCGGAACGCGCAAAGCAGTGCGGCTACCCCGAACGTTTCGCCCAAGAGGCACTCGGCCACAACAGCAAGGCAGTGCATCGAGCATACGCGCGGCGCGCGCAAGTGAAGTTGCCCTCGCTGGAAACCTACGAACGCCAAGCGGCGGATGGCAGAATCATCCAGTTGGCATCGCTGTCCGCAACGGCTCAGCTTCCTGACCGGCGCGGTCAGAAGGTGGGCTAGCAAGGCACTGTCCCTTGACCGTTTTGGCGCATGCGGCGCGCCCAGAGGAGATCACCCTCTGGCGAGTATTTCCGTAAGGAGATCCCGTCGTGATCGCCGGGCGCATACGCCTCCCATGTTTCAGGCCGGCGAATACTGCCGCCAACACAGATGTTCCCTTCCCCGTCGAGTTGCACGGACGTTCCGCGGGTGAACTCGCGGTCCACCTCATCCCCGGAACGCACCCAGGCCAGCTCATTTTGCGCGTTGAATCTGGCGACGAAGAAGCCTTTGGGCTGGCTGGCGGAGAAGGTTCCGTTGGTCCAAACGCTGCCGGTCAGATAGCGGTTACCGACAGCGTCGAAGGTCAGTCCCTGCACTTCGAGGCCGGGATACATGACCTGTTCGGCGAGTTCCCCGGAGGGGGTGAAGCGGAGCAGTCCACGACCCGTGAAAATGTCACCGGAGGCTGTGTAAAGGTCGCCCGAGGGACTGATGGTGGTGAGCTCCGCCGAGTACATATTGGAGGCGGTCGTAGCCCAGGAGACGTAAGGCTCTTCGACGGTCAGAGCCGCATTGCCAAACAAGCAGATGCCGAAGGCGAGCAAGGTCGCAGGCGCGTGGGAGCACCGCAGAGGAAAGCCGCATGCAACGAATCGGGTCATTGGATCAGGGCTTCCGTAGTCGGTAGAATCTTGAAGTCGCAGCGGCGGTATCGACCGTCACCGTCCGATCCCGGCCGGAGACGGTGGAGTTGAGATTCGCCGATTCCCATGCGGGCGTGCCCAGCGTGCCTGTGGCCTCCAGCACCCAGTTGGTCGCCTTGGCGGGCCAGGTGAGTGTCGTGGTGCCGCCCGCCTGACGCATTCGCAGCGGGGGAACGGGACTGAGTTTGGCCGCGAAGAGGGTCGCAGGATCGGGCCCGTGTGGCGTGAGGGTAAATCCATCAAAGGTCGCCACGTTCTTTCGGATCACGCCCGTCAAGTAGATGTTTCCCTGCGCATCGCACACGACTTGTTCGCCTCGATCAAATTCCGCACCGCCTCCC
>JBGAIN010000186.1:0-15628 GCA_044225505.1 Limisphaerales bacterium | reverse complement strand
AACGGAAGAACCGGAGAATAAGCGGATCACAAGGTCGTAGAACCCAAACGCCCTTTCTCGCCGCACTCAGCCGCCCCTCCGGGGCTTGGGCCCTCTCACTTGAGCACCCGGCGCTAAAACGACCGGGCTTCTCTCATTCTGTCCCTTCCGGGACTGAATAGAATTACCGAATGGCATTAGAATAAATTCCGCGATCCGATCATATCTGAAGCAAAAACTAAACAGCAGCAAAGCCGAGAACCAAATCTACCCACTGAGTTCTGGAGTCGCGGTAAGTAACTCCGTTCTCCACCGTCTTTTTAGGGAAGCGCGACCCAGACGGGGCGGAAGCGAGGCGGAAGAGTCAGCGCAAAGCCCAAGACGGATAAGGCCCCCATCCCTACGCCTTGCTCCGGCGAGAGGCTGCGGAAGCAAGAAGGCCTTCAGCGGCTGTGAACACCGCTGGAGGCAATCTGTCTAGGGGAGGGGCAACGACCTCCCGAGTCAACAAAGGTCGATGCTGCGGTTCTGCGCCAGGCCTCGTGAGCAGCGAAGAGCTGCCCAGTTGGTCGCTCGGAGGGTTTCGTTTGTTCGTAATTTAGCTCGCGGCAACGCTGCGGCGCGCCAGGCATGAGTTGCAGCTAGGCGAGTGGGGCCCAGGTTGTTCCGTTCAATTTAACGGCAGACCGAATGGTCCAGGATAACCCTGGGTGGTCCGAGGCCGGACCAGGGCGATGGTTCCAGAAGGGACTTGCGGGGTTGGCGATCTCGGTTGAGAGTCACTTCGTTTCACTGACCCTGGTGCATGATCAAGCGCGCGATGTTTAAGCGGCTCCTTCCGGTCGCGTGTGCTTGGGTGGAGAAGCAGGAGTCAATCATCCTGCGGGATGGTGTTCCTCTGACTCCATCGCTCATGGTGGATGCCCAGCGAGTGGGAGTGGTGACTCCGGAACGCGTCCGCTTGCGAGTCGTCGACGAGATTCCCGCGCCATTACACGGCACGTTGCGGAAGGTCGCAGAAAAGGCAGGACTCATCTCACCGCTCAGCATGGGGATGGCTCTGCGTTACGGTATTTTCATCCGGTCCGATTGCTGGGGTGATCGCAGCTTGGTGGTGCATGAGTTAGTCCACACTGCGCAGTACGAGCGTCTGGGAGGCATTCAACCGTTCTTGGAAGAGTATTTATGGGAATGCCTGACGCCTCCGGGCTATCCTTTCGGCGCCTTGGAGCAGGAGGCCAAGTCCATTCAGGGGGAGGTGTGCGGCTAATGGGTGGAGGAAAAGAGCACTCAGACAAGGGTGACAAACGGGTGCGCCAGAAGCCGGAGAAGCGACATCCCGGGTTGAAGAGTCTCTTGGTCAGGTTGATGTGACCCACCGTTACAGCTCGGGGCGCAACGCAACAAAAGAGCCGACGGATCTCGTCGATTCCGTCGGCTCAACAAGCTCGTGTGTTTAGGCCGTCGCGTTCGGAGTCAGCATCGCGCCGGTTGGGCTCGTCAAGGCGCACGCTTGATTGGTCTCACTCACCTGGTGGTTCAGGGTGCATAGGTCAAATAAATAACCAAGACCGAACAAGCCCAAGGTCAGGAGATAACAGATGCCCGAGATCCACTTGCCCATGTAAAACCGGTGCGCGCCAAAGAAACCGAGGAAGGTCAGGAGCAACCATGCCACCGAATAATCCACGGGCCCGGCTTGGTACCGCCGATCTGCGGCGCGATCCATGGATGGGATTAGGAATAGATCGATAATCCAGCCGATCAGAAAGAGTCCGCCAGTGAAGAACCAGAGCACACCCGTAATCGGTTTCCCGAAGTAAAATCGGTGGGCACCTGTGAACCCGAAGATCCAGAGCAGGTAGCCAATGACTTTGCTGTGGGTATTAGAATTCTCATTCATCGTATCAGTATGACACAGAGATCCTCGATTCTCTTCAGTATAACACACCGCTAGTTTTGTAAGCCTCCAGGTCCGGCGCTGGCGTCGGTGGACACGGACGCGTCGGGAATCGCCTGCAAATGCGGGATAATTAGTGCTTCTCGGCGCGCAGGAGGGACGCAATGGCATTCTTATCGTCGACGCTAATGCTCGGCGCGGCCTTCTGGATCATAGTCAGGAACCAATCGATCTCGTTGGGTTGGGCTGGATACCCGATGTTCTGACCGGCTTCACCGTTGCGATTGGAGTTTACGATCATGTCCCCCTGTGCATTGAGAAAGGCGGAGTAGGGAAGCCCAGCGGGGCCACCCAATTTCTTCAAAACCGCATCCGCGCCGGCGTTTTCCAAGGCTTTGTTCTTGTCGGACTCCTGGACGACGAGTTTGACGGGAACAAAATACTTCTCGAAAACGGGCTTCACCTCCGGTTTGTCGAGAAAGGCATCCAAACGTTTGCACCAACCGCACCACGAAGCGCCGAAATGGACAAAGATCGCTTTCTTTTCCTGAGTCGCCCGAGTTTTGGCTTCGTCCAGGATTTGTTTGGCGGACGGGGGCGCAGCGAGGGCTTGAAACGTGACAACGCTGACGAATGCGAAAAGGATTATGGGTCGCATGATCCCTAGCTAACACCGCGCCTCGACAAAGTAAAGCGGGGCGAAGGCACCGGGGAAATTCGGGACCGTCAGCTCTGCGGGAGAGCGGGACTTAGCGGTCCGTCCGCGAGCCCGTCTGATTTTTGCGGAACGTGGATGGCTGTCTCAACTCACTCGCCAGGGCGAACGATGCGGAACATCCAGCCACGTTGCATCGCCCGTCCCGCCGATAAACGTCTCCGCCTCCGGGTTCCATTTCATGGGGCGACCATGGTAGTAGGCCAGATTTACGAGATTGCAGACGGTGGCGGTGCGTGCGCCGGTTTCAACGTCGCAGATGGGCTGTTGGCGGCTCCGGATAGCAGCGAGCCAGTCCTCCGCATGATCCCGACTTCGGTAAAGCGGGACCTTGGGCGACTTCAGAAACTCCTTTTCGATCCCGTCGAGCTGCGCGGTGAAGGATAGATCACCTTTCTCGAATGATCGTCCACCGATGGTCACTGAGATTCGGCCGCGATCCACTTGCACGGTCCCATCCTGGCCATAAAACGTGATGTCGTTGTGCCCAGGAACCCGGGCGTGTACGATTTCGACCCCGCTGGCATAGCGCATCCGCACGCCGAACTGAGCCGACTGCCAGTCCGCGGGCGGCAGGATTTCTTCTGGACCAGATCGATCCATTCCCAAACCCCAATGGGCGATGTCGAAATGATGCGCGCCAAAATCGGTCACGGATCCACCGCCATACTCCCGGTAATGACGCCAGTTCGGGAAGTGGGTGTGCACGCCGCGAGGGCTGAGGACCGAGTTGTAGGGACGTTTCGGAGCGGGTCCGAGCCAAAAGTCCCAGTTCAGGCCGGGCTCGGCGGATTCCTCTGGCAAGTCACACGGGACCGCGGGTCCACCGACGGTCACATCGACATGATCGATCTTCCCGAGGCATCCGTTGCGAACGAGTTCGCAGGCAACACGAAATTCGCGCATGGAGCGTTGCATCGAGCCGACCTGAAGCACGCGTTTGTTCTTTTGGACCGCTCGAATCATGGATTGGGCTTCCGCGACAGACTTGGCGAGTGGTTTTTCGCAATAGACGTCTTTACCGGCGTTGGCCGCGGCGATGGTGGTCAAGGCGTGCCAGTGATCGGGTGTGGCAATTACGACCGCATCGATTTCCGGGCGCGCCACCATTTCGCGGAAATCCTCAAACATAAGGCAGTCCTGGAATGATCCTCGGTTTGCCAGGTTCTGGTAATGCTGGTCGACCTTCTGGCGCGCATCCTCTCGGCGGTGCGTATCGACATCACAGACCGCTCGCACTTGCACATCCTTGCGTCCCAGGAATACAGAGAGCAAACCGCGGCCCTGAGTGCCCAGACCGATGAAACCGAGCGCGATCCGGTCTCCGGGCGCGGTCGCGGACCATCCGCTTTGGACGATCCCCGGAGCCGTGAGGGCCAACAGGGTGTGCGCGAGAAAACGGCGACGCGACAGGGGCGAGGTTGAACTCATAGACGTTGGTTTTAGCAACCGCTCGCGACGAGGCCAATTCCAAACGCGGATTATTGGAGAGGGCTAGGGCAGCACCCGGGCATGAAAAAGCCCAAGCGCCTTTGAAGCACTTGGGCATGGGCGGAAACTTTGGAGATAAGGACGCGTGGATTTACTTCTTCTCTTTGAGCCGTTCCTTTTCCTTCTCCTGCTCCAGCTGCTCAGGCTTGATAATCTCGATCTTGGCACCCTTCTTCAGCTCTTCAGCGGAGGGGACTTTGATAATATCGCTCGTGACAGGCTGCTGCGGAGTGACAGTGACCGCCGGCTTGTCCGACGCCGCTTGGATGGAGATCAATTCCACTTCAAAAATAAGGGTCGCGTTCGGGGCAATATTTGCGCCCGAGCCGCGTTCGCCGTAGGCCAGATCAGCCGGGATAAACAGTTGCCATTTGGCTCCGACTGGCATCAATTGCAGCGCTTCGGTCCAGCCTTTGATGACACCGGTGACTTTAAATGTGGCTGGTTGTCCGCGCTTGTACGAGCTGTCAAACTCGGTGCCGTCAATCAGCGTGCCGCGGTAATTGACGGTCACGGTGTCGTTGGTGGTCGGCTTGGGACCGTTCCCTGGGGTGAGGACCTTGTACTGGAGGCCGTCCGGTAACGTCTGCACGCCGGGCTTGGATTTATTCTGAGTGAGGAATTCCTGGCCTTCGACTTTGTTCTTCTCGCCTTGCACCTTGCGCTTTTCTTCGCGGCGATTGCGGAGGTCCGTTTGGAATGCGCTCAAGAGTTCGCGGTTTTCCTGGTCCGTGATCAGGGAGTCCTTGCCGGCCATGACATCTTTGATGGCGGAAACGAGGACGTCGACATCCACGTCTTGGGGTTCGATTCCTTGGCGTTTCCAGGCATTGCCGATGTTGTAGCCCATGCTGTAGCTCGTCTTCTCCTTTTTGTCTTTGAGGACGTGCTTGTCCTCCGCGCGCGCCACCTCCGTGGCGAAGAGGACGGCCAAAACCAACGTAAAATATTTCATATTCATCATGTGTTTCGGCGCATAGTTCCCCAAAGAAAGCATCCTTTCAAATCATTTGTGAACAACGAAAAGGCTTGGCGGCTGGAGACTTTGTGTGTAGGCAAGCTCCGTTCCCAGCATTATGCCGAACCGAGAAAAGCCAGTGACCGGACCGAGTTCTTCCGGGAGTGAGCCAGCCCCGCCGACAGGGCCGTGGTGGCGCACAATGAACCAGTACCACTGGTTCGTGCTGATCGTGGCGGCGTTGGGTTGGCTCTTTGACTGCTTCGATCAACAGATCTTCACCATGTCGCGTTCCATCACCATGCGCGACCTCATGCCTCAAGCCGACCCGCTCACCCAGATCAAGTACGGCGGGTGGGCAACGTCCATCTTCATCCTGGGATGGGCGACGGGCGGTTTGATCTTTGGGAGCCTCGGGGATCGCTGGGGCCGGGCCAAGACCATGGCCCTAACCATCATGGTATACGCCGCGTTCACCGGACTGAGCGGGCTGGCCAAGAGCTGGGAAGCGTTCGCCGCGTTCCGCTTCTTGACCGGGGCTGGTGTCGGAGGTGAATTCGCGGTGGGAGCGGCGTTAGTGGCCGAAGTCATGCCGGACCGCGCGCGACCTTATGCGCTAGGCCTACTCCAGGCCCTATCGGCGGTAGGGAATATATTGGCGGCCTTTTCCTTGGGCGTGGTCGTGACGGACCAGGGACTAGGGTGGGGGTGGCGTGGACTGTATTACATCGGGGCGCTCCCAGCGTTGATCTCGTTCTTCGTTCTGTGGCGCTTGCGTGAACCGGAACGTTGGGTGGCAGCGAAAGCGGCGGCTAAACTCTCGAAAACCGACCAACGCTTGGGGCGAATCACGGACCTGTTTCGCGATCCAAAATGGCGTCGGCATACTCTGGTTGGTCTAGGGCTCGCCGTGGCGGGTCAGATCGGCCTTTGGGGGGTCGGATTTTACACACCGGAGCTGATCGACTCTGCCATTCCGACCATTGAACCGAGTGCGCGTCCGCGCATTGAGGCTTGCTTAAACGCGAGTTCGGCCGAAGCGCACGCCGCCGCGGTGGCAAGCTTGGATCCCAAGGAAAAGCGAAAGTATGCGGATCTGCTTTCCCGCGCCGCGGGTGCGGTGCACATGATGGATCCGGAAGTCGCGCTGGCCCGTTGGCCGACACCCGAGGCGCGCGAGAATGTGCACAAAACCCTGCGGAAGGCGATTACCGAGGACCAAAAGACCCAGCTAAAATCGCGAGGCGGAATGCTACAGCAGATCGCGGCGTTTTTCGGAATTTATTGCTTCACCGCTGTCGCCGCCCGGTGGGGACGCCGACGCACTTTCTTCGCCTCGCTGCTTTTGGCTTGGGCCAGCTTGATTCTGACATTCAGCACAATTAAAAGCCCGAGCCAAGTTTGGTATCTCTGGCCGATCCTCGGGTTCTTCACCTTGGCGCCCTTTGGCGGTTATGCCATTTATTTTCCCGAGTTGTTCCCCACCAGGCTTCGGACCACTGGGACGAGCTTTTGCTACAATGTTGGACGTTATATTACCGCGTTTGGGCTGTTGATCTTGGGACCGCTCTCCACGGCGTTGCACGGCTTAACACCGTTGCCTGGCTTCCGACTTGCGGCCATGGTTCTGGCTTGCTCCTATCTGGTTGGGATCATCGCGCTTTTCTGGGCTCCAGAAACGGTTAATCAACCGTTGCCGGAAGACGAGAAAGGGTTTGGCCACTAGTAGGACTTAGCGGTCACCACACTAGGACTCCAGGCCATCCTCACCCTAGGGCCGCAGTCCGGCGCCTGCGAACGTTGGACGTCGCGGCAACGTGAACCTTTTCTTCCTAGCTTCTTTCGACGACACTTTCTGCGAGTGCAGAATCGTTCTCCAACTCCGCTGGAAAGCCTTTCCGGGCTGATCGAGCGTGTCACGTTCTTCAACGATGAGAATGGGTTTGCTGTTTTGCGGGTCAAAGCACCGAAACAGCGGGACTTGGTGACGGTGGTCGGCTCGCTCCCCGCCGTGAGCGCGGGCGAGTGGCTCACAGCGGAGGGGCGTTGGATACGCGATCGAGAGCATGGTTTGCAGTTCCGGGCCGAGACTCTGAAATCGAGTCCTCCCACGACTTTGGAAGGCATCGAGAAATACCTCGGGAGTGGCATGGTCAAAGGGATTGGCCCCGTCTACGCAGGCAAGTTGGTAGCCCGGTTTGGCGATAAGATTTTTGAAATCATCGATGACTCATCCGCCCGATTGGAGGAGGTTGACGGAATCGGTCCGGGCCGGCGTAAGCGGATCAAAGAGGCTTGGGCGGAGCAGAAGTTTATTCGGCAGATCATGGTGTTTCTGCATTCGCACGGAGTCAGTACCAGCCGGGCCGTGCGAATTTACAAGACTTACGGGGAAGCGGCGATTGATCGGGTTCAAGCCAACCCGTATTGCCTGGCCCAGGATATCCATGGTATCGGGTTCAAAACGGCCGATCAGATCGCGCAGCGCGTTGGCATACCGCGGGATTCATTGGCGCGGGCCGAGGCGGGTTTAACGCACGTGCTGCTTCAGGCCGTCGAAACAGGGCATTGCGCGTTGCCGCACACTGACTTGGTGGAGGGTGCCGTGCAGCTCTTGGCGGTCGAGTCTGCGACTGTGGAAACGGCGTTGAGCAGGCTGTTGGCAAATCGGCAACTGACCGAAGAGTTGATCGCAGACGGAATGTTGGTCTTCCTGCCGGCCTTGCGCCGGGCGGAAGAGGGGATTGCGGACAAGGTCCGGGCGATGAGCGGGCGGAGGGCGCAATTGCCGGCGGTCGATGTGGATCGAGCAATCGTCTGGTGTGAAGAAAAGACAGGCAAACGACTGGCGGTGACGCAACAGCAAGCCCTCCGGCAAGCGCTTAGCCAGCGCATTCTCGTTGTGACGGGAGGTCCTGGGGTAGGCAAGACAACGTTGCTCAACTCGATTTTAAGGATCCTGCGGGCGAAAAAAGTGCGTTGTTTGTTGTGCGCCCCGACTGGCCGGGCAGCCAAACGTTTAGCGGAGGCGACGGGGCTCGAAGCGGTAACGATTCACCGACTGCTAGAGTATCAGCCGGGAGCGGGCGGGTTTACGCGCAACGAAGCGCGCCCGCTTGAAGCGGACATGCTGGTGATCGATGAAACCTCGATGGTGGATGTCCAGCTGATGCACGCCTTGCTGCGGGCTCACCCACGGCATGGACATCTCTTGTTGGTCGGGGATGTGGACCAGTTGCCATCCGTCGGACCCGGGTTAGTCTTGCACGATTTGATTGAGTCCGGAACGGTGCCTGTGGTTCGGCTCACCGAAATCTTTCGTCAAGCGGCGGAGAGCCGGATTATTACGGCGGCACACCAAATCAATCAGGGCCGGATGCCCGAATTCTCTAACAAAGAGGAAGGCTCTGATTTCTATTTTATCGAACGAGAAGATCCGGTGGAGATTCTGCGCACACTGGTGGATCTGGTAAAGACCCGCGTGCCCCGTCGATTGGGCTGTGATCCAGTGCGCGACGTCCAGGTGCTTTGCCCGATGAATCGGGGGTCGCTTGGGGTCCGGGAACTGAATGCCCGGCTGCAAGCGGAACTCAATCCGAGTGGGCCCGCGGACCCAGTGGTGGATCGGTTTGGCTGGCAGTTTCGGGTGCGGGACAAAGTCATTCAAACCCGAAACAATTACGACAAGGAAGTTTTCAACGGCGATATTGGACAAATCATCGCGGTCGATTTGGTAGAACGTGAGGTTCGGATTCGCTTCGAAACGCGCGAAGTGGTCTACGATTTTGGGGAATTGGATGAAGTCTCGTTGGCTTATGCGATCACCATTCACAAATCACAAGGGTCGGAATTCCCGGTTGTCATTATTCCGATCGCCATGCAGCAATACCTTTTGCTTCAGAGGAACCTTCTTTACACCGGGGTGACGCGGGGGCGGAAGCTCGTGGTGTTGGTTGGGCAAAAGCAGGCATTAGCCACCGCCATTCGGAATAACGCGACGCACCGGCGTTTCTCCGGTTTGTTGCCACGCTTGCAGAAGGATGGAAGCGAGGACTTGGACCGAAGCGAAAGCTGACGGAGCCGCTTTGTTCCGGTATGCTATCGCCGTGAAGACGGACATCCGATCGTTAGATCCAGACGAGCTCCAGGCACAATTGGCCGCGTGGGGACAACCTTCCTACCGTGCCGGGCAGATTTTGGATTGGCTTTACCGACGCCATGCGAAGTCTTGGGCAGAAATGTCGAACCTGCCTAAAGCGCTGCGCGATCAACTCGGGCAGACGTACGCCTGGGCGAACTTGGCCTTGGTGCGCAAGCAAGGAGCAGTGGATTCAACGCAAAAGTTTTTGTGGCGACTGGCGGACGGAGCATTCGTGGAGAGCGTGCTAATTCCCGCCAATCCGGCTCTTTATGGGGAAGCGAGTGATCGGCACACCCTTTGTGTCTCAACTCAAGTGGGTTGCGCCTATGGATGCAAGTTCTGCGCGAGCGGACTAGAAGGCTGGAAACGAAACCTGAGCGCAGCAGAGATTGTGGACCAGGTTTTGGCGGTGGAAAGGAATCGAGTGCAAGAGACACTCGGAGCGGATGAGTCGGAAGCGTCCGACGGACGCCTGATCAATAATCTGGTGATCATGGGCATGGGTGAACCGCTGGCCAACTACGAGCACTTACTGAAGGCGTTGCGGATTCTCAATGCCCCGTGGGGACGAGGGATTGGAGCTCGGAAAATCACGGTATCGACGAGTGGGCTGGCACCGAAGATTCGACAACTGGCGGACGAGCCGTTCCAGTTTCGATTGGCGATTTCGCTGCATGGTGCGACCGATGAGGTGCGCGGGAGAATCATGCCGGTCAATCGGAAATATCCGCTCGCGGAATTAACGGCCGCTTGCGAGTATTATCTCGCGCAAAAGGGGAAGATGATCACCCTGGAATATATTCTAATCGAGGGGGTGAACGACGGACTCGAGCAAGTAAAGCCGCTGAGCGAGTTGGCACGTCGACTCCATGCCAAGGTCAACTTGATCCCGTACAATGTGGTAGATGGCTTGTCCTGGCAACGCCCGAGCGATGAGGCGCAAGAGGCCTTCTTGAGCGGTCTGGAGCAACGCCGGATAGCCGCGACTCTGCGGCGCGAAAAAGGGCATGATATCGACGCGGCGTGCGGGCAGTTGCGTTTGAAAACCGAACGCGAATTGAATCAGGGCTCGACACTGGCGGAGTGCTGAATGCCCAGAGTTAGAAACGACATTGATCTATGTCGTGGTTCTAGCCATGCTCAGGATTAAAGGCAGCGAACTGCTCAACTATGTCATTGCTCGCAGGAAAAATTGGAATTGTTTTCGGCGTCGCGAACAAGCGTTCAATCGCGTGGGCCATTGCGCAAGCGTGGCATCGTGCGGGGGCGACCCTGGCGTTTACTTACCAGGGCGAGCGGCTGAAAGAGAACGTCGAGGAACTGGTATCGACTTTTGGCCCCGAGACGTTGGTGTTGCCGTGCGATGTGACTCGGGACGATGAGATTTCCACCGTTTTTGGGAAACTCCAGGAGCGCTTTGGCAAGCTTCATTTGCTGCTCCACTCCGTTGCGTTCGCTCCCCGCGACGCTTTGGAAGGGCACTTTGTGGATACGTCGCGGGAAGCGTTTCGCATTGCGCACGACGTGAGCGCCTACTCCTTAGTGGCGCTGGCGCGAGCGGCTGCTCCATTAATGACGGAAGGCGGGAGTGTCTTGGCAATGAGCTATTACGGCGCCGAAAAAGTCGTGCCGCATTACAATGTCATGGGTGTGGCGAAAGCGTCGCTCGAAGCCAGCACGCGCTACCTGGCGTACGATTTGGGACCGAAAGCGATCCGGGTCAATTGCATTAGCGCTGGCCCAATGAATACCCTGGCTGCTCGAGGAATATCGGGATTCACGGCGATGTTGAAACATTACGAGGAGAAAGCCCCACTGAAACGCAACGTCTTGCCGGATGAATTAGGAGCTACTGGCTTGTTCTTGGCCAGCGACGGAGCGGCAGCGATAACAGGCCAGGTGATCTACGTCGATGCAGGGTATCAGATCATGGGTATGTAGCGGATTCGAGGCGCGACGGTGCGGCAATGTATGAGCAGCCAGCTAATACAGATCCGGAAGCGAGCGTTGGCCGCAGTGCAGGACCACGTCAGGCAGTTCGCGGACTTCACCTTTGTTTATCCGGTCATTTCGCGCCGCTCACGCGGTCTCTCCATCGGAATCAACTTGAACCCGGACAAGATCTGTAATTTCGACTGCATTTACTGCGAGGTGGACCGACGAACCCCTGGGAAAGTTTCGCAAGTGGATCTCTGCCAGATGCGGGACGAATTGATCGCGATGATCCGTTTCGCCAAAGACGGGGGTCTTGCCAAGGAACCCAAGTTTAGCGAAGTGCCTTGGCTCACCCGGGACATCAAAGATATTGCTTTCAGCGGTGATGGCGAGCCTACCATGATTCACAACTTCGCCGATTGCGTGCAAGTCGTCGTGAACGCCAAACACTCGGAGAACCTGCCGCGCACCAAGATCGTTTTGATCACTGACGCGGCTGGCTTGGACAAAGCGGACGTGCGCCGGGGATTGGAGATTATGGATCTGAACCAGGGAGAAATTTGGGGGAAACTGGACGCCGGGACGGAAGAGTACTTTCAGCGGATTAATCGGACGTCGATTCGTTTTGATCGCATTCTTAAGAATCTGACGGAGGCTTCGCGCGTCCGGCCGATGGTGATTCAGAGCCTGTTTCTGAAAGTCCACGGCGAAGCCATTCCAGCTGCGGAACTGGCAGCGTACATCGCGCGGCTTTGCGACATGAAGGCGGCGGGGGCGCAGATTAAGGAAGTTCATGCTTACACCGTGGCGCGACCTACCCCCGAGCCCTTCGCCACGAAGTTGTCGAAGGACGAATTGGCCGCCATTGGGGATGCCATCCGAACAGGAACGAACTTACCTGTGTTCGCATTCGAGTGAATGGACGCGTTTGACCAGGGGCCGCAGACCTTGCACTTCTGGAAGAGACTTGTTCGCCAGGCCGTGCGTCTGGCTCCAACGCCCTGTTTCGTGTTCTCAGCGGAACCGATCAACGCCGCGTTGGTGGAACTGAAAGCGCTTCAACGTTCTGTCCCAATCGGAATTAGGCATTGGCTTTCATGTAAAACCCAGCCGTTACCGCCGCTTCTACGCTGGTGGCGGAGGCAGGGCTTGGATATCGAAGTTGTCAGCGAATTTGAGTTGAAGGCGGCTTTGCGCGAGGGCTTCGCTCCTTCCCAGATTCTCGTCAACGGACCGGCCAAGCATCGTTGGCTGGGCCTATACCCGCTTCCCGGCTTGCGCGTCAACTTCGATTCGAGCAACGAGCTGCGGTCGCTTTGTTCGCTCGCACGTCGATTGAATTGGAGTGTTGGCCTTCGGTGCCACACGGAAGGCGAAGTGGATCCTGAAGCTCCGCAATTCCCAACGCAGTTCGGAATGGATCCAGGCGAATTGGCATCTTCGATTGAACGGCTCCGACGAGCCAAGGTGCGCCTGGAAACTCTCCACTTTCATCTCCGCACCAACGTGGCGGCGGTGGACTCCTACGCCAAGGCGGCGGTGGAAGTGGCACAATTATGTCGTGCGACTCGCTTTTTTCCCAAGCACCTTGACCTTGGCGGTGGTTTTCCCGCTCCTCATGTCGAGAGTTTCCAGGGACGGCGGTATGATGCCGACTTCTCGCTCCGAGCGATGGCGGCGTTTTACAGAAAGGTCGTTGCGCAGTTTCCGGGATTGGAGGAGCTTTGGTTGGAGAATGGTCGGTTTGTCAGTGCTCGTTCGGGGGTCTTGATCGTTCGGATCCTGGAGGCGAAGGATCGTGGTCGAGTGCGACACTTGATCTGCGACGGCGGCCGGACCTTGAATGCGCTGGTCTCGAGCTGGGAGAGCCATGACATGTTCTCGCTACCAACGCGCGCGGGGGGCAGAAGGTTGACTTCGGTTTGCGGACCGACCTGCATGGCCTATGACTCCCTGACGCGGCGTCTCCTGCCTAGGACGTTGCGACCGGGCGACTGGCTGGTTTGGATGGATGCCGGGGCTTACCACCTTTCTTGGGAAACGCGGTTCTCACATGGCGCTGCGGCGGTACTGTGGCACGAGGCGGGGGCCTTGCGGTTGGTGCGAAGCGCGGAGACGTTTGATTCGTGGTGGGGACAGTGGTCCGCGCCAGGCGAATCTGCTCAGCCGTGAATAACCAATTGGATGCTTTCCGGTAAGCTTCGGATCACTTCGCTAACCACATCCCCCTTTAGGACCGTGGCGAGCCCGTGCCGGTGAGACGTCCCCAGCATGAGGATATCGATCCCCAGTGTTGCGGAGAGGTCCAAGATCGTGGCGGCGGGATTATCGCTCACGGCATACAACGGAATGACGGGGACTTCCGCTTGTTGACCCTGTTTCAGCATGGCGTACATGATGGCAGCAGCTCGGGGATCATCCTGCCAACGGGATCGTTCAGTGGACTCGACGGGACCCTGCAACGTGACGGCCAGTTCTTTGACGTAGAGCACGTACAAAGTCCCTTGGCGAAGGCTCGCCTCTTCCAGCGCGAACCGCAGGACCGGCGTCACTCCCCGGGCGGCGACGAGAATGGTTTGGCCTGCTTTGTAGTCAAACTTGAAGTCAGGGACGGTCTCTGGCGCGACGTGAGCAGCGACTTCCTCGCTTACCGTCAAGGTTCGCAAGCCCGCTTTGCGTTGGGCAAAGTTGCGCAGCCCAAATCCGACTCCAACGACGCAGCACGCGAAGAAAAGTGCGTCCGGCTTGGTCTTTGCGACGGTGAGTTCAACCGCGAACAGGATTAGGAAGGTCAATCCCATCACGCCTCGCTCGTACCAACGCAGCGGGAGTCGACGGTTGAAGGTGCACGAGCCTAGATTGACGGTGATGGCCCCGACCACGCCGATGGCATAGAGCCCCATCAAGCTCTCCAAATTCCCGGCAAACGAGACCACCGTGATCGGCAGAGCCAAAGCAATCGCCAGTGGCATTTTGGGAACGCCATGCAAATTCAGCTTGGTGAAACGTTTTGGCATCTCACCATCTCGTGCCAACATGTAATTCAAACCGATCAAAGCTCCGATAGCCGTGTTGACCGCACTGAGCAGAAGTAATCCGACGACAATTCCGACAACTACGCCGAACGCCTCACCGAACCACTTTCCGACGACCATCGTGCCATATAATTCCGCGAGCACGCTGAGCATATCCTGCCAACGCGCGTGAAGAATTGGCGCCGCTTTGATCGGGAGCGATAGCATGGCCCAGCCCAGTAACGCCGTTCCTAAGACCACCTCGATGGTCACGGGCAGAATCGCTTTCCGGGCGGTCTGCGCGACCCTGGGTTTCTCCATTGTCGAATTCGGATCCAGCTTCATCACGCCTGTGAGGTTGGCAATCGCTTCCACCCCGCTTAGCGCCAGGATCATTCCGACAAACGCCTCCCAATTGCGCGCCGGGTACGGCCCGAGTGGTTTGAGGTTCACGGTCGACAAAGTCCCGGAAGCAACGCTAAGGCCCGCCACGGCCAGAACCACAAGAACCATCGGAATCGCCAGCGAAACCGCGACGCTCCCGCTGTGCTTCGGACCGAAATAATTGATGGCGCCGACCGCGAGCATGGTCGCAATGGTTGCCATCACAACGTGATGCGATGGGACACGAAAATAACTCATCGCTGCCCAACCGCTCATCGCCGCCGTGACGGAGAAGTTGGCGACCAACAAGAGAGCGCCCATCACCGCTAGAAGCCGGCTTTGGTCACGCGCCGCGGAGTAAACGCCCCCGCCGTCCGGAAAATGCCGGCAAATGACAACATAGTTGTAGGCCACGAGCGCTGTTAACGCTGAGACGGCGAGGATGATCGGCAGCGCTTGGCTATAGTGGATGGCGAACGCCCCACTGAAGGCAAAGCCAATGACATAGGCCTTGCTCGTGCCCCAGTCGCCGTAGAGCAGCGCTGCGGCACGCTTCCAGTCCACATTGCGTGGACGGTGAATGCCAAGATTGTCCATGATTACCCGCTGAACTCACACTGGAGCACAGGGTGATAGGTTTTCTCTTGAGTGGGGGTTGAAAATGAACGGGAGTCTAATCGGCGCTCCATAACGGGTAGCGCCAGCTACGATTGAACGTCGTTGGCCGCATCTATCCCGAGCTGAGCTGCATTCTCCACCGCTCCCAACCGCTCGGTCCGCCGCACGGCTGCGTCTCTGAAGGAGATCGCACGAAGTCGCAATTGACTCTTCACGAACTCGCCCAACGCCGCCACCGGACTTAGGCATCCGCCTCCCATGGCGCGGAGGAAGGAGCGTTCGGCCTCAACACAAGCCAGGGTCTCTGGATGGTTCAGATGAGCAAAAACCGACGACATCGTCTCGTCGTGGCATCGACCTTCAATCCCAATCGCGCCTTGACCCACACAGGGCAGCATTTCATTCACTGGCAAATAGGAAACGCTGAGATTCGGTGGGACCTCGGTGTTGCGGTCCGCATCTTCTGGGCTGGCCAAAGTCCCATCCTTGGCAA
>JBGAIN010000185.1:0-15801 GCA_044225505.1 Limisphaerales bacterium | reverse complement strand
GTCCGCGTTCCGATCTGGATGGCAGCGTGACAGCTCTAATTTCCGCGTTCCTCAGGAAGTCAGAACGCGGAGATGAATGGAGCTGAAAATGCTGTCCCTGGACATTTAAGCTTTGTCCCCTTCCAGCCTGGAGATGGGAGGGTATTCTCCAGTTAAGGTATGCCACAAAGGCGGCTGGCCAGTGAATGCGTCGAACCTCGAAGACAATCAAACTCGGCCTCAGAATTCGTCTTGAATGCGAAGAAGCAGTTTGGGCTGGCCTACAGCCCATTTCAAAGGTGTTTACCTCTAAGAGCGTAAAGCCAATCGATTGCGGATTCGGAGTGCGAAGGCGCTCGGGGATTCAGCGCTCACTCGGTTCGAACCCGGCGACCTCCAATTCGCCCTGCCTGACGGGCAGCCATCGGTCCAGTATTCGTTCTCTCTCGGAGCATGGCTCGTTGGGAGCGAATTGGCAAAGCCTTGTCCTCTAATTCCTGTTCGGTTCGCGCGATAAGTCATGTGCCTTTTGATAGCCAACTGCGGCGTCGGCCTCCGCCGCAAATCGTCTCGCGAGTTTGACTATCTCGTCGCGTTTGGCCTTATCAGGAATGCCGGCAGGATGCCCATTTTCTTCGTCTGCCGGGGGCATTTGGTTTTCCATCAACACTTGGACCAGCTTATGTCGAGAGACCAGGGATTGATTCGGGTAGTTCAGCATCAGAAGCGCTTTGGATTTTCCTTTGTTGTCGGGCGCGTGACACGCCGTGCAGGTCTGGGCGCGGAATTGAGCTTCGAGTGTGCGGTAAGCTTGTTCGACCTGTGCGCGATGGGGATTGTCCGCGCTAAACATATAGCTGAATAGCGCAACTCTCGGCTGCTCCTGACCGTTGGCATCCTCCCAATGCCACTGGCCATCCCAAGGACGCTGTTCGGCGGCAGTGATCGACTCCGACGCAATGCGATAGGCGGCGACGATCCGATCGTCTTGGAAGACCACCGCCAAAGACTTCAGATTAAGGTATGCCTGCCATTTCTTCGCCGAGTGCCAGAAGGGATAGGGATACTCTCCGGGATCGAGCTTCGACCGGAATTTCGCCTTCATCTCCAGGATGGTGTACGGACCCTCTTTCCGAATCTCGTGCGCACTCGCCAGCATGATGGTGGAGGCATACAACCTGAGCCAGACCAGGGGTTCAAATTCGGTCAGGTTGTAGGTGAGAGGATCGAACCCCTTCACTGGGTCACATCCACCCCACAAGAGGCGGTCTTGGGCAGCCGCCAGAAAGGTGCGGCAGCGCACGAGGCTGTCCGCCGCCAGGTCCCGCGCCCGGATGTCGCCGGGATCAGCCATCGGGCTGGCATCGGCGAGTTCTTTAGCGACCGCTTCTTGGAGAGGAAAGACTGGGGCACTTTGAATCTTGAAGCTACCAGCGCATCCCAGCCCAGCGAGGAGGATGCCAGCCAGAAGGCGCCATCGAGAAGGATCGACGCTTGGAGTTTGGAGTGTCGAACGCATAGGGATTTATCGCTGTTCGGGGCAACGCCGTGGGTCGGCTGCCAAACGTCTGGATTCAAGGCATGTCAGGGACTCGGCTTTTGCACCGCGCGGTAGAAGGTCGCAGGTTGATCGGCGCTATTGGTGATCGCCAAGGAAGACTCGAGCGCTCGAACAGCATTCCCGCCCAAAACTGTAGCGAAGGGTTTGCTAAGGTCCGTCGTTGCCTGCAATTCATAATACATCGCCCGAACCGTGTTGTAACGCACCTCCGATTTGCCGCCATCGAGCTTCCGCAGAGTCAGCGCGACCGGGGCGTTGGTGATGGAACCGTCGAAGTATTTTCGAGCGACTTCCCATACGGCTTTCCCGGCTTGAGAGCCAACGATTCGACCCCAGTAGTTATCCACGGGTGGATGGATGCCACCAAAGATGCGCGAGAGTCCGGCCTGGTCTGCAGCGTCGTAGAACGTCGCCCATTGGAGAGTCACCGGCTGGCTAGGCCCGGCTTCGTTCTTTAAATCCGTGATTGTGCCTTCGACCGAGGTGTGGGACCCAAGCCCGCCGGGAACGAACGGAGAACCGGTCAGAGCCGTCAGGACTTCAGCAGCGGATCGGCTGAACGTGCTGTGCCCAGAGATATATCCTGGAAAAGCGGGAGTCACGAAGGTCTTGAGCTGGTACGCAATCCAATTCTCCATGTGGATCCACTTCACCCCGCTTGCCTCGTTGGCTGGGTCCTCCGGCTGACCAGGCCAGGCCCGGACAGCGATTTTTCCTTTAGTCAATCCAGCGTGCCGACCGGACGCGATGGATTCGTCGGTAATGATTTCGACCAAGTTTGGCACCAGAGGAATGCCGTTGGGATTGTATGGCTGGAGATTTGGATCGCTGCTCTGCCCCAGCCCGGCCAGATAACGAATCGCACTGAGCGGACGCCATCCGTCATAGTAACGCTTGACCGCCCAGCACGCGCAGGCCGCTTCATGGGTCGCTGCGTTGACCGCAAAGTAGGTTTTTACGTCCCATTCCAGATCATCGACAACTGGCCCTGTTCCGCCGATTCGCTTGATTAGCGCCGGATTGTCAGAGACGTCGTTGGCCACAACGTTCCAGTGACCAGGGGGAGTCTCTGACCTGGGACCGTCGGCCCAGAATTCCGCAAGCACACGGGCAAAGTCACCCCGCTTGACCAAATTGGGGGCGTAAGGCTGCCCGGTGATTGGATTCGTGGCGTAGCCCTGCCCATCATAAACTTTGAACGAGTTGGTGCCGTACTCCCCGACGAAATCGAGGCTGTTATTGCCAAACTTTCCGGGAGAAATGTCCATCGTTTCCCCATCGTCAGGGGACAACTGGCTGCTCGCCCACAGCACGGTTAGAACTTCATTGATAAACTGCGCATGAGTAGCCTTTCCGAACAATGGTGGAGGGCCTGGGTCGACCCAGGGCAACGTGGGATCAATCCGAGCGAGTTGGTACGGCCGCACTTGCAGCCACTGGGCTCCCACAAACGGCTGGAGAGGATTCTGAGGAAAGCCATTTTGATCAATCGAATTGGCCACGACCAGTCGTTGCCAGCGATTGACATCCTTGATCGTGTTGTTCGTGCCATCGGTGAGCCCAGGCAGCGCCACAGCAGCGGGGGGATTAAAATAACCGTAGCCACCGTCCGCCACGGCAGCGTCTGGATACGCCCTGGGTGGATTCGCCTGCGGAAAGGGTGTGCCGGAAGTTTGTCTTGACCCATCGTCGAGGAAATACGCTGAAACGGCGTCGTAGATTCGATTTCCCACCCCCGCGGGTGTTGAGGGATCGCGCGAATCATTGTTGGGATCATAACCCAACGCGGTCATGAACTCGGGGTTTCTGGTCGCCTGGTTAGTCGCGGTCCTAGAGAAGGCAAGCCTCTCCACCATCATCCGATACATTGCGTAACTGATCGCTTCCCGACGCGCGGCAGCCACATCGGTAGTCGTGTGCTTGGAGTGATAAATGAAACCGACCGAGTTGGTATCGTAAGCCGCCCATGCGTCATACATACAGACAGAGTAGCTAAATAAATTTCTCGCCTGAACGGGTGGGTGTGGAGTGTCCATGCGGATGCTCTCCAGCGCACGCTCATTCCAGTTGCGCGCGATCGAGTATTTTGGATTGGGCTCGTACCATACGATCGTCGCTGCCCTGCACTTCAAGGCCGAAAAAACGGCAATAAAGCCGGTGAAAAAGTACAAGAATCGCATCGTAGCATGCCGTACGGGTGCTTCTAAATTGTTCATGAAATCGGGTATCCGGTCTGGTGACTTGGTTATTGCTTACAGCTTGCTGCACGAGATTTCCAAACCTTGGTGGTGAATCGCGTGATTCCAGGGGCGCGAAGCACTATCGCTATGGCGAAATGCGAGGATTCGCAATTGTCCCTGTTATTGCCACCGCCGGTATTCGTCTATGGCCATGCCGTGAAGTGCAGTTGGAGGGGCACCCTGGGCAGCCGACCCTTTGGATCAGTTACCAGCTACTTGAAATCTCAATCTAGGAGACGAAAAGGACGTGAGTCGAAAGAACCTCGATCGCTCCAGCACCGGAATTGGCGGGTGGCAAGTGGCCCAACCCTTTGCGGTCTTCGTCAGCCCGGGCTTCCGGGCAACTTCATAAACTGTGGGCGGTGGCCATTTGGCAGCTTTGGGAACGACTCACCGTGGCCGATGCCAATCGCTTTGCGTGGTTGGCATGGAGCTTTCCGCATCAAGAGGCCGATCGAGGAGAGGCGACCGTGATGGCAGCGGCGGCAGCAAGTCCCGGCCACAGACCCCTTGTGTGCCCGCCGGGACTCGAGATTTACCAGAAGCCGCGCGGCCGACATCAGAAAAACCTGATCATTTAACGGTGACGGTTTTTGCGAGGTTTCGAGGCTGATCAATATCTTCGCCCCGAAGATCAGCGATATGATAGGCCAAAAGTTGCAGTGGAATTGCCGTCGTGATCGGGGAGACGTATTCGTGGGTTCGCGGGACCCAAATGATGTCGTTGAAATCTTTCTGTGCGTCGTGGAATGAGGCGTCGACTCCCGTCGAGAGAATCTTTTTGTCGCCATCGTAAGCCACCGCGACGACTGGGCCGCTGCGCGCCTTAATCTCCATGATATTGCCGATCATTTCGTCGTAGGTCGGACCGCGATAGGCCAAAGCGACGACGAACATTTCCGGACAGACCAAGGCGATCGGTCCATGCTTCATTTCGCCCGCAGAGTAAGCCTCCGCATGGATATAGCTGATCTCCTTGAGCTTCAGTGCTCCTTCCATGGCGGACGGAAGGTTTATCCCGCGAGCGAGATAAAGGGCGTTTTGCCGTTGATAATGCTTCTTGGCAATGGCCAAGACCTCATTCTCGCGGCGCAGCAATTCTTCCACTTGCGCAGGCGCCTCCAACAACGCCTGTTTGATGGCCTTCAACTCGTCGGGCGTCGCGGTTCCTCGCACCTCCGCGAAATGCAAGGCGAGCAAGATCATCGTCAGAACCTGCGACGTGTAGGTCTTCGTCGCGGCCACGCTGATTTCCGGCCCCGCGTGGATGTAGGCAACACCGTCGCTCTCCCGCGCAATCGAGCTGTCGACCACATTCAAAATGCTGAGAATCTTGGCCCCTTTCCCTTTCATGGTGCGAAGGGCTTCGAGAGAGTCCGCCGTCTCGCCAGACTGGCTCACCACGACGCAAAGCGTATTTTCCAAAACCACCGGGTCGCGATGGCGCAATTCCGACGCCAGATCGAGCTCGGATGGGATTCTCGCCAGTTTGTCCATGAGAAACCGTCCGACCAATGAAGCATGAAGAGCGGTGCCACACGCCGTAAACACCACCCGTCGAAGCCCTCGGACTTCCGCGTCACTGAGGCCGATCTTTTCGAAAGTCACAGGATGATCGGACCCAGCGAGCCGGCCAGCTAGCGCTGATTGGAGCGTTTCCGGTTGTTCATGGATTTCTTTGTGCATGAACTTTCGGTGCCCCCCCTTCTCCGCCGCTTCCGCTGGCCAAGGGATGGAGTAAACCGCTCGGGAAACGGGCCGAAATTCAAGATCGGTAATTTCGACTCCTTCGGAAGTTATTCGGCAGAGTTCATCGTCGTTAATGACGTAGACCTGTCCCGTTTCCGCGCGGATGGCGCCCATATCCGACGCAATGAAATTCTCGCCCTTGCCCAACCCGATCACCAACGGGGAAAACCGCCGCACAGCGATCATCTCTCCTGGCTTGTCAGCCGCAATCACTCCGAAAGCAAATGCCCCGTGAAGTTCCCGGACCGAATCCCGGACCGCCTTTCGGAGATCTCCTTCATAGTGGCTCTCCACCAGGTGAGCCATCACTTCAGTGTCCGTGTCACTGCGAAACGCGTGACCGGCCGCTTCGAGTTGTCGGCGCAGCTCCTGGTAATTCTCGATGATGCCGTTGTGCACTACAGCAATGCGGCGGCGACAGTCCGCGTGCGGATGCGAGTTGCGCTCCGAGGGTTTGCCATGGGTCGCCCAACGGGTGTGCCCTATGCCCGCCGAACCTCGGAGCGGATTCGCTCGCAAGGCTGTAGACAAGCCGTCGAGTTTACCGACGGCGCGGCGAATATCGAGTTCGCCATTGGCCGTCACGGCAATGCCTGCCGAATCATACCCGCGGTACTCCAATCGCCGCAGGCCTGCCAGACAGATGTCTTGCGCCTGACGTGAACCGATATAGCCCACAATGCCGCACATGCGTATTCCTTCTGTTCAGCGTCGTCGGACGCTGTCACGAAACTGGTCAAAGGCGATTCGATAGGAATCGCCCCACGCTCCGGTTAGCAGGATGCAGGCCGATTCCTCGGAAGGGCAAGCCTCTCCCTGCAACGGCCTGGCAGCCCGATGTTCCATAGGTTGGGTCCACATTCGCCCCCATTTACCAGGAAAAGTGAACACCAACGAAACGATAGCTGCCAGATACGATTACATTAAGGGAAGAAGCAGGATGATGAAGGAGGGTCAGGACACAATTCCCCGGAAGGATCGCTGTTAGCGCCGAGCGCAAAGTCACCGGAAAACTCCTAAGCTCAGGGTTTCCCTTTCTCAGGTCTCAGGGGCATCCCACGACTCACAAACGTCCGGACCCCTGATTGTCGCGCGCTTCGCTGTTTGGTCAGATGCAGGCGTTCGAAGAATCGATGGAAATGGGAATTATTATGGCACGAAAAATGGAACGATCGACGAACGATCAGGAACCGGCATTTTCTCCAGCCGCACTGAACATTCTAGAATGGGACGAGGGATACGCCCAGGGGCCCGCGTGGCTGCCGATTCAGATCACCTATCGTAACCCTGGGAGCAACCCGGACCTAGGTCACCAATCGATCTCACATCGCTACAGTCTAGAATTGTCCACTCCAGAAGGTCATGCCCTTGAAACTCGTATTTGAATCCGAGACCGAACTGGGGCGCTGCTCTGGGGACCCACTGGATGGATACTCCGATAGTCGCGCGAGCGAATGGATCGTGATCGCGCATACCGTCGCGGCCACGACGAGTGCCAACGGAATGCTGAGGATCGAGCAGCGCTGTTTTTTGCGAGCGGCGGATTGTCCGCAAGAGGTCCGGGCACAGACGTGGGTGCGTTCAGGGATGCACTTTGAGCCTGTACACACCAGCCAGGAGGAAACGCTGGAACTGGCGGGGCGCCTCCATGAATCCTTCGTCGATCAAGCACGCACCTCCCTCCTGGAGCAGTCGTTGCTTCAGACGGGACCCGTGCCATCCACGGTTGCTACCCCGTAGCTGGATTCGTTTCCCTGCACCAGCGCTTGATAGCCACGATGCAGTTTTTCGGTAATCGGAGAGGTGTGGAGCGTCCGCCCGTTCAGTTCAATCGCTTCGACGACGCCCCAGGAACTCAGAGTGAGGAAAACGCCATCCGCTCGGTAAAGTGTGTCTATCCAGCACGAGCGTTCGGCACATGGGATACTTAGGTTCTTGCACAGAGAGATGACCGTGGAACGGGTGATTCCCGCCAAGCCTGCCCCAGCGAGAGGCGGAGTCCACACCGCGCCGTGTTCAATGCAAAAGAGGTTCGAGCTGGATCCTTCCACGATCTCTCCATTATCGAGCGATAGCAGCGCTTCATCCGCGTTCTCGGCGTCGGCTTCTGCTCGCGCCAGGACCTGCGGAAGCTTGTTGCAGCTTTTGATCTCCGCGAACGGATTGTTGGAGTGCAGCCTGACACGGGAAGTCATCAGCCGCCATTGGGCAGGGCGTGCGAGGTCCACGGCGGCCATGGCATGGGACGTCATCACCAGAACGGCGAGTCCGCACCGCGGAGAATAACCGCGATGGCCGATTCCACGGGAGAGAGTGATCCGGACCACTCCAGTTTGAAGCTCGTTCCGGCGGACCAACTCCCAAATAGCGGATTCAACGTCCGACTCGGAAAACGGCGTTGTGATCTTCAGGAAGGCAGCTCCCTGTTTCAGCCGACTCCAATGGTGGGACCAAAAAGCGGGAAGCCCGCGCTCGATCCGAATCGATTCGAAAATCCCATCCCCGTAGAGGAAGGACCGATCCAGGACGGAAATCTTGGCGTCCGCTAGAGGGACAATCTGGCCGTTTAAGAAGACGAAGTCAGGTTTGCCCATACGTGACTCAACTGATCTGGCCAGGCTCCGGTTGCCTGCTGTGTGCCCGCTCTGCGTCGCAACGCATCGAAAAAGCCGCGCCCTTTCGCCAGAGTTTCGTCGTACTCAGCCTTGGGATTTGAGTCGGCAACAATGCCCGCACCGACCTGGAAAAACGCGGTTCGCGAGTGCACAACGGCCGTGCGTATCAGAATGCTCCACTGACTCTCGCGGTTGAACCCGAAGTACCCGGTCACACCTGTATAAGGACCCCGCGCGACCGGTTCGAGCTCGTCGATTATTTCAAGTGCCCGAATCTTCGGCGCGCCGGTAATGCTGCCCCCCGGGAAGCAAGCGGCCAATGCACCGAGGTGCGTTACATCGTCGCGCAACCGCCCCTCCACGGACGAAACGAGATGCTGCACATGCGAGTAGCGCTCGAGTCGCACTAATTCCGGGACCTGAACAGTCCCGTATTCACAGACGCGGCCTAGATCGTTTCGCAGCAGGTCTGTGATCATCACCAGTTCCGCGAGTTCCTTGGAACTGGTCTGCAATTCGTATCCGAGCTGGGTGTCTTGCACCGGATCCAGCGAGCGCGGGCGTGTCCCTTTGATAGGCCGTGTTACGATTCGGCTGCCTGTCAACCTAAGGAACAACTCGGGTGACGAAGAAACAATCTCGCAGTCGCGGATCGCCAAATAAGCGGCGAACGGAGCGGGCGATACGGCCGTTAAATCCTGGTAAAGGGTCCAAGCGGAATCGTAGGACGGACTTTCCAGACGTTGCGACAGATTAACCTGATAGATATGGCCCGCCCGAATATACTGTTGCGCGCGTTCGACCATACGAACGAATTGGGCTTCGGTAAGGTTCGACTTGACCAACGGTAAGTTCCCGCTTCTTTCGGGAACGGTCACTCCAAGTGCAGGCCCTTCGCCGCTTTCAAGAATCCCTGCCCAATAACGGAGCTCCTCTCGAGCGACCGAATCCTCGCGCGAACCGTCGATCGCTAAACCCGTCGCGATGACCCAGGTCTTGTGAAGCGCATGATCAAATACCACCAAGCTGCCGTAGAAACCCAAATGACAATCTGGCAGCGGGAGGTCATTGACGGCGCCGCGCGGCAATCTAGGCTCCACAAAATGTTTCATGCCAAACCCGATAAACCCGAAAGCACCCCCGAGCGGGAATGGCAGATCCACTTCGTCCAAAACCTCGAAGCGCGTCATTAAGGCATCCAGGATTTGCCATGGGTTACCGTACTGGAGCTCCCGATGATCCCCTGCCCATGTTTCACATTGGATGCCGAAGGAGCGGAAAGTGAGGATCGGACGTGCAGCGACCAAAGAATAGCGCCCTTGCCCGGGATCGCTCCGGGCACTTTGCAGCAGCACGATACCCGGCGCTCGACCAAGCTGCGTGACGAGCGTTTCCGGCGTATGGCCCGTGCCCACCTCCCGCATCAACGGAGCGAATGTTCTCACCGTAAACCGGAGAGCAGCGGCTCGAGTCTCTTGTCGGACTTGATAGGACTAACCAACGCCAAACTGAGCCGGTCCGCCCGAAGGAAATCGCACGCCGCGGCTTGGATGTCACTCGCCGTGACTTCGGCCAGCCTTTGTTTTATGTTCTCCGGCGCGATCGTTTTGCCGTAGCCAAGCATCTGTTCCGCAAGCCACATCATCTGATTCTCCGTGCTCTCCAAGCTTAGGTCAATCTGGCCGATGAGATAGTCGCGAGCGCGCCGAAGCTCCGCGGGCGTGATGCGGGTCGATTTAAGCCGCCTCATCTCGGTCACGATCAGCTTCAAAGCGCGGTGGAGATTGTCCGGTTCCAAACCAGCGGAGATGATCAGGGCGCCGACGTCCTCGTAGAACGCCAACGAACTGCAGACCGAATAGGCCAACCCGTTATCTTCCCGGAGCACCTGGAACAAACGCGAGCTCATGTTCTCGCCCAGGACGGTACTGAGCAGTCGCAGGGCAAACCGTCGCCGGTCGTGGCGAGAGCACGTTCGCAGCCCGATGGCAAGTTGAGTTTGCTGGGCAGATTTCTTGAACAAACGCGTTCGGGGTGAGGTTTGTTCGTGGCTGGCTTTGGCAAAACGCGGACGATCCCCCAGCGGAAGACGCCGTGCGTAGGAGGAAACTGCTTTGACAAACTTATCGTGTTTGAGCCGCCCGGCAGCGGCCACGAGCGTTCCAGCGCTGACATAATTCCGTTGCTGAAAACCAAGAAGTTGGCGACGGGTCATGGCGTCCAGCGTCTCGATGGTGCCGGTCAGAGATCGCCCCAGGGGTTGGTCTGGCCAGAGCGTTTCATTGAGCAACTCCAGGACGTGATGCTGGGGCTGATCCAAGTACATGGCCACTTCCTCTTTGATCACGTTGCGCTCCTTGTCGATTTCCCCGGAATCGAACGTCGAGTTCAAGAACATGTCCATGAGCACGTCCAAAAGCTCTTGGGATCGATCGTGGCGAGCCTTGGAGTAAAAGCACGTCGTCTCTTCCGTCGTAAACGCATTCAGATATCCGCCGATACCTTCGACATCCTGCGAAATCTGCTTGGCCGTCCGGTTCTTCGTGCCCTTGAAAAGCAGATGTTCAATAAAATGAGAAACGCCCGATAGCCGTGCTGGCTCGTGCCGTCCTCCCACCGCGACCCAGATCCCCAAACTAATGCTGGCCATATGCGGCATCTCCGCGGTGACCACGGTCAGACCCGTCTTATGGCGTGAGACTTGATACATAATGTTAGTTCGACCGTCACTCACGAGAGCGCCCGAGGAATCGTTTCGGGCGGTCCGACTCGGCGCATGTAATCCAGAATGATCGCCACCGCTTCCTGGGGATCATCGGTAATGGTTGCAATCTCCAAGTCGCCCGGGCTGATAAACTTGTCTTTTTCCAAAGTCCCTTTCATCCAGCGCAGCAAGCCCTGCCAATACTCGCGTCCAAAGAGGATCATTGGATATCTTGGAATCCTTTGAGTTTGCTCAAGGGTTAGGACCTCAAAAAACTCGTCTAGAGTCCCGAACCCTCCAGGCATGAAAATAAAGGCAATGCTGTATTTCACAAAGCAAACCTTGCGCGAGAAGAAATAGTGAAAGTGTATGGGCACATTCGCGAACCGATTTCCTTTTTGCTCAAAAGGCAGTTCAATATTCAGGCCGACGGATTTCCCCTTTCCTTCCGCTCCACCGCGGTTAGCGGCCTCCATGATCCCCGGTCCACCGCCCGTAATGACACCTAAATGGTTCCGGGCTAGCTCCTTGCCAATTGTCACCGCAGCTTGGTAGTAAGGATCCGTAGGCGGGGTGCGAGCGGACCCAAAAATTGTCACAGCCGGACCCACCTGCGACATGGTTTCAAAAGAATCAACAAATTCCGCCATGATGCGGAAAATCCTCCAGGGGTCTTCGCGAATGAACCCCACCGTATTGCTTGTCATCGGCCGGAGGATAGACTCCCCCAGTCGAGGTGACAAGGGCTGAGCCGTGGCGGACTGGGATGGTCACGACGGACTCGGCGTTGGGTCGCAACCTAGGCACGACGCGAAGATATCCTTGTAAACCAGGCGTTTATGACGGCCAAAACCCGATCACGAAGTGTTCTCGCGCCGTTGGGAGTCCGCAAAATGCGGAATCCACCGGTGCAAATGGCACCCCAACTCAGACCGGCTCGCTCAACGGTCTTGCGCTTCTAATTCAATCAGGACAGGCCGATGGTCCGATGCCAGTCCCCAGTCCGGAAGGTTCAAGACAAAACTCCCGCTCGGATGCCATTCCTGAGCCATCGCGGAATTCAACAGGATGTAATCGATCCGACTGTAGGTATCTTCCTTTCCGTAAAAGTATGTCCAAGTGATCGTCCGATTCTGATTCTTCGTTGGTCGGCCCTGCATAGGCGCCCGCTCGGCACTCCGTTCACTCGGCCGGGTGTCGACTAAGGCCCTTTTCCCCTTGCCAATGACGGTCCGGGTCGATCTCGCATCGGGGACATCATTGAGATCTCCCACAACCGCGATGTTAGCGCCCGGGGACGCGCGCAACCTGGCGTCAATACACTCACGCAATAAAATCGCTTCCTGCTCTCGAATCTCCTCTTCGTCCGCTTCCGCGGACGGGCGCCGGGATTTAAGATGCGCCACGAAAAACGTGAATATGTAGTCTAAATTGACGCGCACATCCACGTCTGCAACACCGCGCGACATCCGAAATCGGCGACCGTGCAGAAGATATGAGTCGCGCGCAGGCGATCGCCTCGCGACAATGGGAAAGCGGCTCAGAACCGCCACGAATATGTTCGTGTCGTAGCCGACAACGTGTTCCCAGTACGGATACTTCAGGCCGTCGGCTTCCAATGCGGCTCGAAGTTCCTCCAAAGCACGCGCATCTCCGATTTCCTGAAGCCCTAATACATCGGCGTGCAACGCCGAAATCGCTTCGCGAACTTTCCTGCGGCTCAACTCGGATTTCGCCGTTCGGCCTGCCCCCACGGAGTCAGTGTAGTTCTCAAGATTAAAAGTCCCGATGGTAAAATGCTCGGCCGCGAGTCTTTGAAATGGCAATGTTAAGAACATTATCCAAAGCAGGAAGCCGATTTGCTTGTTACGTAACGATTGGCTGGGAAGAACGATGAAACGTCCGTTGGGTAGGCTGATCATAAACACCTCCAAACAACTCCTTTCATCGATTATTATTCAAAGCTCAGCAAAGTGTCCACAAAGAACAGCTCCCCTAATTTCTCGAGTTTCATCCGCACCTTGGGCCTCGACCTAACGATCTGGCACGGAACGAAGCCATCGATTGACGGTCCAGCTCCAGGGATGGCGGTGCCCGCGCGATTGCCTGCCAAGCTCGGTGCCCAGGCCGTGGGAAACGTTTGCAATGCAGCTGCCGGATATTATCTTGTCGGCAATGTTACGGAAGAGAAAGGCCGCGCGCTCGACCGCGTCGTCGGATGCTAGACGGGACGAGAAACTGAACCTGCAGGACAAGCAGAGCGAACCGGATCATCGGCAGCTTCGCATTGACAAAGTCGGGGTGCGGGGTTTGCGCTTTCCCATTCAAGTTCGAGACAAAGCCCGGGCATTGCAGAATACGGTTGCCACCATCGGGATGTATGTCGATCTGCCGAAGGAGTTCAAAGGAACTCACATGAGCCGGTTCGTGGAAGTGCTTAACGCTCACGGCAATGTTGTCCACGTCGAGAATATCACGGATATCCTTTACGCCATGCAGGAGAAGCTCAATTCCTATACCGCCCATTTGGAAATGGAGTTTCCTTACTTCATGGTAAAAAAAGCTCCAGTTTCTGACCGAGAAGGGATGATGGATTACACGGCGCGTTTCAACGCAACTGCCTGCGGCAAAGAGATCGATTTCGTACTAGCGATCGAAGTGGGAGTAACTACGCTTTGTCCGTGCTCGCGGGCGATTAGCAAATATGGCGCACACAATCAGCGCGGGGTCGTCACCGTGCAAATTCGCTCGCGCAAAGCCATCTGGATTGAGGATCTCATCCGCATGGTGGAAAGCTCTGCGAGCAGCGAGTTGTACTCGCTGCTCAAGCGGCAGGACGAAAAAGCAGTGACCGAGCGAGCTTATGAGAATCCAGTTTTTGTCGAGGATCTCGTTCGGAGTGTGGTGGTTAAGCTGAACGCCCACCCGGACGTGACTTGGTATAAGGTGGAAGCGGAGAACTTCGAGAGCATTCATAACCACAATGCTTACGCTTGCATTGAGAAGGGTTAAAGGAGCTGCCACTGGCCTAAGTTACGTTGGGGCTAGGGTCCCACTCCGTCCTAGCCAGGAGCGATCGAAGGCTGACACCGCATTTTATTTCACTTTTTAGTGGCGCTTTTGTCTCTGTTTGCTAGATTCTCCCGCTCTCAACCGGCGTCAGCAGAAGACGCAAGCCGATGAGAATCAGAATTTAAGAAAGACGGAAGACGAAGATCACATGGTTAAAAAAGTATCCTCGCCCGCGACGGCCAAGCCTAAATCGGTTGGTTCGGCTACTGCCGCATCGATTCTTGGCGGCTCTTCCACAAAAGCACCATCTGCTGCTGGGAACGGTCTAGCGGAGGTAAAACCAGAGTGGGTCAAATATCAGAAGCACCTCCTGGAATTGCGGGAGCGCTTGCTCAGCCAGATGAGTGGTTTGGCCAAGGAATCAGCCGAGGAACTGGCCGGCTACAGCTTGCACATGGCCGATTCCGGAACGGACAATTTCGATCGTGATTTCGCACTCAGTTTGCTCTCTTCAGATCAAGACGCAATATACGAAATCGAAGAGGCCTTGAAGCGAATCGAGAAGAACACTTACGGCATTTGTGAGTTAACAGGAAAGCCCATTCCCAAGGCCCGCTTGGATGCCATCCCATGGACCCGCTTCACGGTCGAAGCTCAAGCGCAGCTTGAACGCGAAGGCGCATTGCGTCAACGGCGCTTAGGAGCTTTGGGCACGGTTGATAGCACCGGCGCGACCGAAGTCGAAGAAGAAGAAGAGGCCGAAGAGAAACCGGCCAAAGAGAAAGAGTAGATCATGCCCCGCGAAATTGTCACCCTAGAATGCACAGAGGCGCGGAAAGAGGGCAAGTCCCCTTCCCGATACCTCACGAGTCGCAACAAAAAGCTCCAGACGGAGAAAATCGAGTTGATGAAGTACAACAAGTTTCTTCGTCGACACACGCTCCATCGCGAGATTAAATAGTTTATGCCACGTAAAACTAATCTGGAAAAGTCAGGCAAAGATCGTCAGGGCCGCGGGCGCGGTTCCTCGGAAGTCCGGACGCCACGCCCTAAGCCGAAGATCGACTTTACCGTCGACGCTCTGGAGTATAAGAACGTCAATTTGCTTCGTCAGTTTGTGACGGATCAAGGCCGTATCCTACCTCGTAAATATACTGGACTACCGGCTCACTATCAGCGCCAACTGAATCGTTCCATCAAACGAGCCAGGCAGATGTTGCTGATGAAGTAGTTTACCGGGATCTGACGGACCAGTAAGCAAGCCCATCTGGTAGATTTTGAAGATCGGTGACGGCACAAAAAAGCCACGCTTACGCGTGGCTTCATCTACTCTTGAAAACGTGCCTATTTCGAATCGGTTTCCCAATCGCCCAGGTGGATGTATTGTTTCACTTTTCTTCTTTCATAGCGGTTCTTGTGCGGTTTATCCGGCCGATCTGCGACCTGCGGAAACGGGTGCTTAGGATTTCGAATTGCTTCTGAGATCGTCTCTAACGATTTAGACATAAGCGTAGCATCCTTTCTCTGACCCCCGAACCTAGCGGGAAGAGTGCCAACGGAACTTCATCGACATTTCTGAGGTTGGATCGATGCGTTTTTGTCCGCACAGGGGCCATCGTTCGTATCTGACCCGTAGTATACAGCTCTTGTTCAAAAAAGCACGAACAAAATCTGACCACCTCCGTGGCTTCTAAAAGTCACATGGGCTAAATCTGGCCAGACTCCTTCGCTCAGACCTTGGTGAACGCCCCTGACTTCCATTCTCCCTGCCGTTGAGCTCTTTCCAAACGAAACCCTCGTTGGCAATAAACGTCAGCAACGGCTTGAAATTGATGCCAAAGCAGCCCTGCCAGAACGAGTTGGCCACCTTTTTCAACCCAATTCGAGATCCGCTGACTTTCGCTTAAGAGTAAATCCTGAACCAAATTTGCGCAGATTAGT
>JBGAIN010000341.1:0-2082 GCA_044225505.1 Limisphaerales bacterium | reverse complement strand
CTCTGTCTCTATTTCCTATTGTCTTCAGTCCGGATTCGAGCACCGTGACCTTCGCGGGACGAATGCTCGGGACCACCTCCGTCTATGCGCACGAATTTGCGGCGAACCGGACCGCGAGTGTTTTTCCTGGGGCCACTGCCTGGTCGCTCAGCTCGGATGGATCTCGACTGGCATATCTCGGGGCAGCGCCACGACAACCGAGTCAAGTCGTGCTTTTCGATCGTCTCACAGGCCAAACGAACGTGGTTAGTCTCTCATCAGAAAATTCAGCTCAAGCGAACGACCGTTGCGCGAGCCCACTCGTAACGCCGGACGACCGCTTCGTTGTTTTCGGAAGTTTAGCCTCTAATTTGGTTCCCAATGACACCAACAACACCGGTGACCTCTTCCTGCGCGACTTAACCGAGGGAACCACGATCCTCTTGACGCAAAGCTTGGTGGACACCGTGCCTGGAGATCGCTTTTCCGGCGCTCCGATCCTCGGTGCGGACGGGCGGACGCTCGTATTCCGAAGTTTCGCCTCAAACCTGGCCGCGCACGATTTCAACGAGCAAGGCGACCTGTTTGTGCTTCGGCTTCCAGGCGCAGAATCCAGTTTTCGGATTTCCACCTTGTATCGCGTTGCGACGAGAGAAGTGACGTTGCTCTGGGCCGCGCACGCAGGCGCGAGTTACCGGCTGGAATATACCGAGACCTTGCCGGCGAATTGGAAGTCCCTGGACACCGAGGTAACCACGGCCAATGGACAAGCATCCGCGGTTGATCGAGCCGTCTCCGGGCCAGCGGCTCGGTTTTATCGGGTAATCGAAAACTTGGCGGCCGCGGCACCTTGAGGCCAACTCGCTCGCTCCATCCTGGCTATTCCAGAAGGTCAAGAGGCTTTGGCCTCAGACTAGGGTTTGAGCGAGTTTCGAAACATCAGATAATCCTCCGCCGTTTGTTTCGGCGCTTCAACCAAGGGCATATGACCGATACCCGGCATCAGGCGAACTTCGGAGTGTGGCAGAAGCTTTCGCAGTATTTCGGCCGTGTCGTTATGCAACGTCCTATCCTGGTCACCCCAAGCAATCAATGTTGGTGTCTGTAGATTGCGAATCTTCTCTTCCACAGAATAGGCCAGGATTTGGGCGAAGATACGCTCTTCCAGCGCGAAGTTCTGAATTCGTTCCTGGGCGAACACGCGCATGACAGGTCTCGGCAGTTTCATCGGTTTGGTCATGGTGAACGAAAGCAACTTCTCAAAATCGGTCTCATTACGAACCAAGAGCGGGTTTCCCTGCTTACCGTCAATCAGCCGGAGCAGTTCGCTTTGCGGGGCGCTCCAGACGCCTGCCGGATTCATCAGCCAAAGACTGGGCACTTCGTCGGGATGCAATGCCGCATAGGCCATGGCGATCTGCCCACCCATCGAACTTCCTCCCAGGTGGGGTTTGTTCATGCCTAAGGTCTGCGCCAGTTCTCGAAGACGCTCGGCCTGCGCGGCGGGGTTATAGTCCGCATCGGGCGGATGGGCCGATTCGCCAAATCCAATCTGATCTGGAATAACGACGCGAAAGTGCGGCGTGAGGTGTCCGGATATGGGGAGGAACGCATCTTTGTTGGCGCCGAATCCATGCAGCAGAAGAAGGGGTTCGCCCTGGCCACCCTCCAAAAAGACGTAATGGATTCCCGACTTGAGCGTGACTTCTTTTCTGACCAGCCCCGAGCTTTTCCGCCATGCGGCAATTACAGTCCTTGCGACTTTTTCCGGGAAAAGATAGAGAAGCGCGACTTGCACGCCCGCGCCGACAACGGCGAGGCCTACGATAGCGATCAGGATGCGCTTGAGCCATTTCATACTCTTGAATCGGTTCGCACGGGCGCTCGACCTTTGCGCAACCGATTTAGAAGTCAAGTTCTGCCAGAAGCGCCCAAGCGCACCGGGCGTATCTTGACAGTACCACCAGGATCGCGGGATTTATCCCGCAGGAATGTCCGCAGGCACGACCGCGATCGCGAAGGATTCGAGCGCTGCTGGCCGCATCGGACGGTCCGGCGGACTCAAGTCCGCGCGCCAACAAAGGGTGGTACTGTCGAGATGCA
>JBGAIN010000184.1:0-15758 GCA_044225505.1 Limisphaerales bacterium | reverse complement strand
ACCGTGATAATCCTGCCACATTCGGTGCCCATTGACGGGTTCCTTGGATAGGAGCCCGGGACGGGTGGAGAATGTCACTTGTTCGAATTGCCGGCGCTGGATTTCAGCGAATGCTTTCCGATAGTAATCGTCATCTCGTGCTACGCTGAAATCGCCGGATCTCATTTCAGGTGTAACGCAAAGCTCAGTGGTGGCGGGCCAAGAGCATCCAGTTGCAATCCAACGCCATCCCGCCGTCCACTGCAGCGGCTCGTTCGGTCGCTGTTATTTGATGACCTCACTGCTATACACCAGCTCGGCGCGAAAACCCTGCACTCTAGGCCCGAGAACCTTCTCTAGAGCCGGAATCTCTCTCCGCACTTTCACGGGCAGCCTCCAGGACCCCGGTTGCGAAGGAGACCTCACTCTGAAAAAAATGGAGCTGTCCGAATCCACGATACACTCTGACCGTCCAAACATAGGCGGTTTGGCTTCCATGCTCGTCATCGCTGTAGCCTCCGGCCGCCCAATCTGAAAAAACAATTTCCGCCCCTCCCGATTTTTGAGCCGAAAATCTGCCCAAATAGTTCCATCTGGCAAATGAGTCTCGCCTCTGTACTCAACCTCGACGTTGATCCCCCTGCGGCTGCCCGGACAAAAGCCGACCATTATGAGAGCGCCGAGCAACAGGGCTCCAATAATCATTGTCCGAGTGACAAGACGCTGTTGCATCGCACGACGACCGAGCCATCAATATACGAACGATACGAACCGAACGGTTAGTATATTGATCACTCCGACTTAATCGGCAAGCCATTTCCAATTAGCCAATTGCATCAGTTCTCGCGTCAAGGCAGGTCCCTGCCCTTACCGACCGTTGCCCTACGTCATTCGGCTTTGTTCGCAGGCGCGGGACAATCGGCTATGCCACTCACCACCGCAATTGATTCCGTCCGAAGCCTTTGTGCTCGTCGCCACGGTTCCTGACTGTTTTCAGTGGGATAGAAGCTGTTCCCTCGTTCTGAAACAGGCGTTTGGCGTCCCGGCAGGGACGGAATGACATTAGCCCGGCACTTCCAGTGCCGGGAATCCGCGCGCAGAGTCAAAGTCCCGACGGGACGGCTGAACCTCTGCCAATCCTAGAAGCAACGTGATTTCGGAGGATCGATCGCCCCGTCCGGGGCTAATCGTCATGGGTCGCTGGGTCTCGGCGCTAAAGCGCCCGAGCTATTTTCATTCATGCCTCCGGCATGTCCGTCTTTGGCTAGGACACGCAGGCGAGAGACTTAACCGTTGCCTTATCAGGGATCCAACTTCACGGAAAAGAGCAAAGAACCGCCCTCACCTCTCCATCCATACTAAAACGGCTTATATTCATTGGCTCAAACGCTATGCTCTTGCAGCGCGTGGTCGCATGGCGGCGCGTCTCCGGCCGGTCCGGTGGATCAAACAAATCACGCAAATCCTGGTGGGATATCGGAATCGAAGCGCTAAGCCGTCTTTTTCGAGAAAGCTCATCTCTCTCCTTATTGGATCCCTGCATATGAACGGCTCCTGGATTCGTGTGGCGCCATCCCCACATGTTCCTTGCCGTTCAGCGGGAACCCAAACTGAGGCCAGCCAGCGGTGATCGCAGGCTGTGGCTGGATGTGATGGATCAATGGTTCGCACTGCGGCGGGGTGGGGAAATGCTCAGCAGACCAAGGTGCGGGAGGATTACGATTAGATTACGAGCAAGACTACGATCCGCAATGATCCAGTTACCGATTTGTGGGGTTTCCGATCTCGTTGTGGCGGTGTGACTTGGGATTGCGTCCACAATTGTGGACGGCGTGTGCGACAATTCGACGTGGGACGCCGCGCCAGAGAGGCTGGCGCACTGCGCGACGCTGCCGCGCAATCACTCAGCTACTGTGCTCCGCAAGGTTTTGGAGTGCTGTGGCCCTCCACAGCTTTTCAGGCCAATCACACCACGGGCAGGCCCAAAACCGACTCCGTCCGACGCCATGCGACTGGGATTGCCACAAACATCGCCCTGGCTAACCGCGCGCCGCAGGAGGCCGCCCAGTCGGCGGGTTTTCCACCCCGGGCGCAAGTGCGGAGAGCGGATCTCCATCACGTTTGACGTAGAGTGTCTGGGTCGGGAAGGCGAACTCAATACCTTCAGCGTCGAACTGCTTCTTGATGGCGAGATTCATCTCCTGCATCCCTTGAACATAAGCCTTGTGATCGTTCGTCCCCCGCCACCAATGGACGACGTTAATGTTCAGCGCCGAATCGGCAAAACGATTAAACCCAACGACCAAGTCCGCCGTCATCGGATGTTTACGAAACGTATCCGTCAGAATATCGAGCGCGCGCTGGACCTTCTCCGCTGGCATGTCATAGGTGATGCCGATATTGAGCTCGGTCTTGATGGTGGGCCGGCGTGTGACGTTGGTAATGGTCGCATTGCCCATCGTTTTGTTGGGAACGGTGACCAGATACCCATCCAAACTGCGCACTCGAGTGCTGCGCAAGCCGATCGACTCGACGGTGCCGTCGATGCTGTCCAACTTGATCCGGTCCCCCACGCGGAATGGTTTATCGACAAAAACGGCGACCGCGCCAAAGAGATTCGCCACGGTATCCTGTGCGGCCAAGCCCAAAGCCAACCCGCCGATCGATAGCGAAGCGAGCATGGCGGTAATATCCAATCCCAGGTTCTGGGTGGTGACGAGTGCTGCCACCACGATCACAAATGCTTTCAGACTCTTTCGGATCACCGGGAAAAGTTGCTCATTGAAAATTCGATCCTCTCGCGCTCGCGCCCGGCTGCCCCAGTATTCCACAACAATATCGGCGCACTTCAGGAGCATATAAGTCACCGAGCAAGCGACGATCACGAGCAGGCCCTTCGAAATCCAATGCGCAATCCAAGCTGGCCAGGGAAACACTTGCAGCCCGATGTGCAACAGGATGACGAACGTGATGATTTTGATCGGACCATGGATCAGGCCGATGACGAGATCATCCAGGCGGGTTTTGGTCCGGGACGCCCAACGTTTCAGCTGCGTGCCAACGAGATAATCGAGGAACTTCGAGAAGTAAAAGGCCAGGAAAACGTAGATTAATGAAGCGGCATATTGGTAGAGAGGGACGCCAAACAAAGTTCGCTGCAACACCGGAATGCGCTTCAATCCAAATGTGAAGTAGACTTGTTGCTCCAGGTTACGCACCACCGCGCTCACCGACCGGACGCCGTTGGTCGACTGCACCTCCGCGGTGACAGTGACCGTGTTGGTATTGGTTTGCCCAAAGGCAGGGAACCAAACCAAGCAGGTCCAACAGAGGCCGACAGAAAACCAGAGCGCCCGACGCATCAGCTTCTTCATACGGACGCCATTATCGATCTCCGCTGCCGCCTCTCAAGCACGAATCAACCGCCCGCCACAATCCGCACGATCTGGCGCCACGGCCTCGCCATTGTGCTCTACGACGACACTCCGAGGGAGCAGGTTCTGGCTCACGAGGAACTCCTCGATCGTGCAGGGCAGCGACAGCGGGATGGGCTGTCCATTGGCAGTCACGACATCGGGACTCATGAATAAGCCCTCTAAGCGGTCAGCGCCGCGTCCCAATCTTTCCACACGGGTTCGTAGCCTAAGCGCCGAACAACGTCCGCCACTTCACTCGCGGAACGCGCATCGGAGATCTGGAACTGCCCAGTGGCGTTGGTCGTGCCATTCTCGGGCGTTTCCCACTCGGACGCCCCTGCCCTCGCGACGATCCGTCCTTTTTCAGTCAGGTGAGTATTCTCTTTTCCCGCCCCGGTATAGCCTCCCGGCTCGGTATGGCTACCCGCGCTGATCAAAGTGATTCCGAGTGGAATAAGGCCGTCGCGCAGCCGCGGCGCCTCCCGAGTGGAGAGAACCAGCCCGACATCGGGAAACATCATCCGCATCGCACAGACGAGCTGGACGAGGTCCCGATCGGTCATATGGGTCAGCGGTTCAAATTCTCCGGCAGCTGGTCGGAGCCGTGGCAAAGAGATCGTCACCTGAGAACGCCAACAAGTTCGGAGCAGGTAGTCCGCATGAGCCGACACGCTGAGCGCTTCCCAACGCCAATCGCTCAGCCCGTAGAGCGCTCCAATCCCCAAACGGCGAAAGCCAGCGGCATAGGCGCGTTCGGGCGTTTCCAGGCGCCAGTCGAAACTTCGCTTTGGACCGGCCGTGTGCATTTCCAGGTAAACCTCGCGATCGTAGGTTTCTTGGTAGACAACCAACCCTTCCGCCCCAGCGGCGCAGATCCCGCGATACTCCTCTGTTTCCATGGGGCCCACTTCCAGCGAGATGCTGGGAAACTCGGCGTGCAACGCCCCGACACACTCGGCCAGGTAAGACTGCGACACAAACTTCGGGTGCTCGCCAGCCACCAGAAGAATGTTGCGAAACCCTTGCGCCTTGAGCGCGGCGGCTTCTCTCAGCACTTCAGGCAGGGACAATGTCACCCGCAGGATCGGGTTATCACGTGAGAACCCGCAATACCGGCAGTTATTGATGCACTCGTTCGACAAGTAAAGCGGGGCGAAAAAGCGCACCACTCGCCCAAAGCGTTGTTGGGTGAGCGCCTGCGAACGCCGTCCCATGGCTTCGAGCAGACCTCCCGCTGCCGGAGAGAGCAGATCGGCCAGGTCCGAGAGCGTCAGCTTCGGCTTGGTCAACGCTGCACTGGCGGCGGCCACAGTGGCGTTTTTTGAACGCTCCACCAGGTCGCGCAAAGGCAACCGATTAAACTCAGTGACAAAACTCACTCGCACAGACTAGCAGAGGAACGCTCCCCGACAAGCTCCCTAGGGCTGTCCGCTCTTGCCGGACTTTTCCGCGCCGCTGCACATGAATCGATTGACAGCGTTCAAGTAAGCCCGCGCGCTCGCCTCGATCACGTCCGTGCTTGCCCCTTTCCCCGTCACCAACTGTTTATCGCCGAAATCGACCTTCACCGTGACCTCTCCGAGCGCATCCTTGCCTTGGGAAACAGCCCGGAGCGAGTAGTCCAATAATCGGCCGCGCGTCTTGGTCAAACGATCGATCGCTTTGAGCGCAGCGTCGACAGGCCCATCTCCGATACTGGCGTCCTGCGAGCCTTCGTGCGCTTCTTCGTCAGCACTGCCTTGCCGTTTCAATCGCACGGTCGCGGTCGGGACCAACTTGTTTCCGCTGGTCACGCTGATGTATTCGAGAGTCCAGGTCTCGGGCACTTCGGTAATATGCCCTTCCACCAAAGCGGTGAGATCGTCGTCGTAGACGAACTTTTTCTTGTCTCCAATCTCTTTGAAACGGGCAAAGATCGCGCTAACGTCCCCCTCGGTCATTTGGAACCCGAGATGTTTCAAACGCGCCGCCACCGCCGCCCGCCCGCTATGTTTCGTCAACGGCAATTCCGTCCTGCCCCAGCCCACGAGCTCCGGATCCATGATCTCGTAAGTCTCGCGCTTCTTCAAAATGCCGTCCTGGTGGATGCCGCTGGAGTGGGCAAAGGCGTTTTCGCCCACAATCGCTTTGCTGCGCTGCACGACCAAGCCGCTCATGCGCGAGACGAGGCGTGAGGCTTTGACGATTTCCTTGGTATTCACCCCGCAGTCCAAGCCTTGGAAATGATCTTGGCGCACTTTGAGCGCCATCACGATCTCTTCGAGCGAGGCATTCCCAGCCCGTTCCCCAATCCCGTTCACGGTGCACTCCACCTGGCGGGCTCCTGCCCGGATTGCCGCGAGCGAGTTGGCCACGGCCAACCCAAGGTCATCGTGACAATGCACGCTAATCACTGCCTTGCCTGCCCGGACCTCAGGGAGCTCTTCGACCAAACGACCAATCAACGCCGCATACTGTTCGGGAATGGCCCAGCCTACGGTATCTGGAATATTCAACGTGCGCGCCCCGGCGGCAATGGCCGCCCGGCAGACTTCCACCAAGAAATCCGGTTCCGTCCGTGACCCATCCTCCGGCGAGAACTCCACGTCCTCAACCAAAGATCGCGCCTGTCTCACCCCTTCGGCCGCTAAGCGAACGATTTCGTGCTGCGCTTTTCCAAGCTTAAACTCCCGATGGATCTTCGACGTGGCGAGGAACACATGAATGCGCCCGCGTTTCCCGGCCGGCTTTACCGCGGCGCCCGCGGCCTCAATATCCTTCGGCACGCATCGCGCCAACCCAGCAATCACAGGGCCTTTGATTTCCCGGGCAATCGTCTCGACCGCCGCAAAGTCCCCTTCGCTGCTGATCGGGAATCCCGCCTCGATCACGTCCACTTTGAGCCGGGCGAGCTGGCGCGCGACCTCAAGTTTCTCACGCAAGTTCATCGACGCTCCCGGGCACTGCTCACCATCTCGGAGGGTGGTGTCAAAGATGATGATCCGATTGTTTTTCATACGCTTACTCTTTATCTCGTTCGCCATTCCTGCCGCAGTGTGGCCGCAAGCGTCCGCTCGCGAAAGAAAAACCCCACTGCCGCAGATTCGGCAGTGGGGTTGAAAGTTTAGTAAATCGCACTAAAGCCCGACTGCCGGTCTGCGCAGAGGCAGAGCCAGAAGCAGAGACAGTCGGCCTAGTAGGCTGCAATTCACGCGTGAACTCCTAGACCCTTTTAGGCTTCAGGTCAACCAGAAACGTACCAATTGCGAAACTTCCGGAACGAGTCGAGGGTTTTTCGCTGTTTTCGATGGAACAGAAGCGGTTCCCTCTGTTCTCGGTCATGCCTCCGGCATGTCGGCCCTGGCTACGGCAGGTGGGGGCGATTTTGCCTCTGACAGCGCACAAATCACTCTTTATCAGCCGTTTGCCGCCACATTTCCCGCCTCGCCCGATCGTCGAAAAATGCGGAACAACCGTTCCTGACTCGCCCACGTTTCGGTCATCCTTCGCTGGTAACCCACAGGTCACCCACTTGGAGTGGGTGACCTGTGGGTCAGCAGCGGTAGAAGGATGGCTTTACAGCGTATCCGGAGCGACAAAGGTTCGTCAGAAGTTGCGGCGAGGTGGACGCGTGAATCCCACCTAATTCGTTGATTTCCAATGATCCACCCGAAAATCGAGGCAATTCACGCATTCAAAGCGACGGGTGCGCCGGGATCCTGGGTCCGCACGTGCCTCATTAGCCCGGAGGTGACCTCAAAAGCAAGCGCGGACCCAAGGGCACCAGCGTTACCATCGTCCAGGTCAAACCCGGGGGCCATCGTCGATTTCTAAGTCCCGGGTCCGCTCTGCGGAGAGGGACCCAGGGAGACCGATCTTCGATCAGAGAGGGGTGAGATCGAACCGGTGTTCAACGGGTTGTGCTGCCGCCCGTTGACGCTTGATCACAGCGCTTTCTTCGTCATCCAACGCGGCCATTAAGTCTTTGACGGCGGATTTGACCTTTTCGGAAGTGTAACTGGCGAGGGGGACTTGAACCTGGCGCCAGCGAGCAGCGTGCAAGTTATTGTGCTGCAAAGTAAGACGATGGACGTCGGCGGCCTGCTTGAGCATTGGGGTGGAGATTGAGGCCAGATTGATTCCCTCAGCCAATTGCTCTTTGGTAAACTCGCCCACGGCGGCGCCGTCAATGCTCAACTGGTATTTGGCGGCCTTGAGGCCGGTGACCTTCAAGGGCTCTTGGTTAAGAGCAGCCATGACGTCCGAGGAAGAAACGGCCAGTGCCATGACCGTGTCGTTCGTCTCAATCGGCCAAGGAAGAGCGGTATCGAGCTGCGTCCAGGTCACGCTCTCCGAAGCCTTCAAAGCGGAGACGCGGGTTGATTCGGAGCGAACCACCTTGCCGTCGGCCGCGTCGATTTCGACCGCCGCAACGACCTTCGGTGCGTTCCAAGCCTTGAGCAATTCCGCCGCCATCAACAAGTGGCCAGCCGGTCCTGGATGGACGCGATCGGGAATGATTTTCTTGGCAAGTTCGGCATCCGTTGCTTTGGCTTTTTCGAGAGCCGCCACGACCGGTCCATTCAGATCGGCCACCCCAGCGCCCTGGCTCTTGGCCAACTCTTTCACAAATTCGCCATAACGGACCAGAACCTGATTGTACCCTCCTTCAAACCGCGGGGGTTGCGTCACGTCATCGAACGGAGACGGCTGGATTAACGTGAGCTTGAGATTTGGGCGGGCCGCTTTGACGGCATCTACGATGTGCTCGTAACCTTTGGAGTACTTATCAAATATCTCCTGATCAAACGCTCGGTAGGAACCGTCATTCATTCCGAGCATCACCGTCATGACGGTGGGCTGGTAGGCGAAGACATCTCGCTCCAGACGAACACCAATGGCCCCGCCGCCGCCGCCGCTGACTCGGTCACCTCCCCAACCTGAGTGCACAAAACTCACGTCGAGCTTCGGGAACCGAGTGACGACGTAAGTTTCAGCGAACGTCGTGTAAAGGCGCTGGTCTGTGATGCTATCCCCATAAAACACCACGCGGTCACCGTCCTTCAATTGAAAGGACTTCTCTTGAGCAACCGCTAGTGTGGTGAAAGCCCACAAGCAGAGTGCCGGCCATTGGATTCTGTGATTCATGATGGAAACGATTTAGCACTCCCACCGCCGCGAGCAATTCCATTCTGCGTCGGATTTCCCGGACGAGGGAGCCGACAGGCTGGATTTTGCTCAGCGCCGTCCGAGAACGAAGGAGCGCCTCGCGATCAGCGACAGTGCCGCTCCAACTTAATGGAAGCGTTGAGGAGGACGTGACACGCGCTGCAATCCGAGACTGTGGGGTGAGTCTTCGTTTTCATCGCCCGGAGGCAGAAACTCCACGAGGTCCGCCCGAGCGGTCACTTTCGGGATGGAGAAGAGAATGACGTAGATACCGGAACGTTCGACGATCAAGTGGGCGAGCGTTTGGGCGCGCCCTGGCTCAGCTTGGGCATCTGCGTACAAGCGGTCCATGGCTTTATCGAGAGTCGCTGGGTAGAGCGTGATAAATCCGAGCAATTTGAATCCCTTGCTACGCCCGACAGCATTGGTCCGGAGGGTGACGAAATTGCCCTGATCAAGGCGCAGGACCGTTTGACTGTGGACCTCGACGTCTGCGGAAGGGGCTGTGCCCGTCAAACCGGAAGCCAGCGGTGCGACCGCTGCACAACCGCCGAGCAACGCGCAAAGGGGAACCAAGGCTATGAACCGCAGGATCAATCCTTCCATGAAGGGACGTTACCTCACGGATACAGCCCCGTAAAGCGATCGGCGACCGCGAAAGCCGTTCTCCCCTCCCTGTTTCTGTTTAAGGCCCACGGACCGGAAGGCGCTCGCCTCGTGGACGACAAGCTGGCCTGCACGGGCCAGCACTGACGTTCCATTGTCCGCTCGGAGTCAGACCGGACGTTCGGAGACAAATCGTCACCAGCCAGCGAGTATGAGACCGGCTCGGCCGGATCAATCGGCACTCTCGAGATCGCTCATGTCTCCTACCGGTCTCGTAAAAGTAGCCCGTGCTGGCCGGACGACCAACGCGTGGGCAGTCTTCCGGGTGCTCTTGGAAATCGCCGCCACGGGTAGCGCGACAATAAACAAGGCCGAGCCAATGATGGTCATGGCAAAGCACGCGGGGCGTACGACGAGCACATCCGCAGCGATCGCCTCCGCGCTCCCGTCTTCGACGGCGTTCGTCTGCGGCACTTGAGCGAGTAAAAGGGCAAGGACACAACAAAACGTCACGATCCTGGTTCTCATGAAGTTGTTATAGTAGGGCCAGCACGAAACTGTCGATGCGAAATGAGGAGATCGCTTGATTTCCAATAAAAAAGAAAGGCACACTCTCGCCTTAGCACGCCGCCATCCATGCCTGAACCAACCCACATTGTGCGCATTCCCGCCCTGAAAACGGTTTCTGAACTCCGGGCGCGCATGGCCGAGCTTCAAATCTCCATCCCTTGCGACGATCAGATTGCGACGGGAATGGCGTCGCCCGTGGCACAACCGATCTCACAGGTCCGCATCAACGGAAAACAGATTGGCAATCGGTATGCCATTCATCCGATGGAAGGCTGGGATGGCACCGTCACGGGTGGGATCACCGACGACGTCCGAAGGCGTTGGCAGCGTTTCGGCGAGAGCGGCGCCAAACTGATTTGCGGCGGCGAAGCCATGGCTGTGAACTTGGAAGCGCGTGCGAATCCCAACCAACTGGCGTTGCTTCCCGAAACGAAGGGAGATTTAGCTGAACTGCGACAAATCTTGGAGGAGGCGCATGTGAAGCAGTTCGGCTCGGCGGACGACCTGGTGATCGGTTTTCAGCTCACACACTCGGGCCGGTTCTGCAAGCCACGTGACAAAAAGCGCCTTGAACCCCGCGTGGCGTATCGACATCCGCTGCTCGACCCCAGGTTTGGCGTCTCGTCGGACAGTCAGGTCCTGACGGATAGTGAGGTTGACGTCTTGATCGATGATTATGTTCGCGCTGCCAAAATCGCGTGGGATGTCGGTGCGGACTTTGTGGATATCAAGCATTGCCATGGCTACCTGCTGCACGAGTTCCTGAGTGCTCGAAACCGGCCGGGGCCGTATGGCGGTCCGTTCGAAAACCGGACTCGAATCCTCCGAGAAATCGTGACGCGCATTCGGGCCAACGGTAACCCCATCGAAATCGGAGTTCGCTTGAGTGCCTTTGATTTCCTGCCCTTTAGGCCAGACCCAGCCGAATCGATTCCTGGCAAACCTGGGCGAGGCATTCCAGAAGATCCACGTGAGCTGCCTTACCCGTTTGCCTTTGGCGCCAATGCGTCGAACCCGATTGAGCCAGACCTGGCGGAGACCTTTCAGTTTGCGGAACTGTGCCGGAATCTAGGAGTCAAGGTCTTGAACCTGACGGCCGGATCCCCTTACTACAACCCGCATATTCAGCGGCCTGCGGTTTACCCGCCTAGCGACGGGTATCAACCCCCGGAAGATCCGCTGGTTGGCGTCGCTCGTCAGATCGATGCCGTGCGACAAGTGCGTCAGCGACTCGATAAAACCGCGTCACCGAGCTCGGTCCCCATGCTGCTGGTCGGGACGGCATATAGTTACCTCCAGGAATACCTGCCCCACGTCGCGCAAGCCGTCCTCCGGGAACGCTGGACCGACGTGGTGGGGATCGGGCGGATGATCCTTTCGTATCCAAGCATTTTTGCGGACGCTCTCGAGAAAGGAACACTGCAAACGAAGCTCCTTTGTCGGACGTTCAGCGATTGTACGACCGGGCCGCGAAACGGATTAATTAGCGGTTGTTATCCGCTCGATCGCTATTACGGGACGAAGCCCGAAGCGCAGCTGCTCAAGGCCATCAAAAAAGGGACTGGGTAACAATCTCCCGCCGAGCCTAACCGGATGGATCGCTGCTTGAAAGCCTTCCCGAAGGTGCGGCCTGAGGGGGGGGGCGCTGCGGCTAGGCTTCGTCGGACTCGCCATAGACGCGCCCCGTGGAGTATATTGCGGCTGACCTCACCCACTTTTAACTTATGCCCGCCAGCGGGCACTATGCACTTCTAAGATTGCCAAACGTCCGTGGAGAAGGCTTACTTAACTGGAATGACCAGCGTTGGTGAACAGTTGAAAGCCGCGCGCGAGAAGCAAGGGCTATCCATCGCGCAGGTTGCAGAGCGAACCAAGCTCCGGTCGGATCACGTCCGTGCTTTGGAAGAAGGCGATTACGACGTCTTTGCGGCCCCCGTCTACGTTCGTGGATTCGTTCGGAGCTATGCGATCCTCCTGCGGCTCGAGCCGGCCGGGATTCTGACGGATTTAGAAGCGGAGCTTGGGCAATCAACACGCCTGCAAGAGTCGACTCAGTTCGCGAAGCCCGCGCCGACACCCGTGGATCTGTTGATGCTCCAGCTGTCCAAAGTGAAATGGGGCATCACCTTACTGGTCACGGGCGTGGCGCTCGTCCTTTACATTTCCGTCGTAAGTTACCGAGCCTGGCGAGTGCATCGAGCCACTGACCCTCTGGCGGGTTTAGGACCAGGGCTTTACCAACCCTCCTCGGCCAACGTCGGAGAGGTGCTGCCCTTGACGGCGCCCGCGCGCTAGGGCCCACTCCGGACAGAGCCAACATTTGCTTTGCGTTGGTCTCGGTGCTTCCGTAGGTTCTGGCGTCTTGTGAAAACTGCCCGCACAAAACCACGATCTCTGCGAGTCGGGATGATCTCTCTAGGTTGCGCCAAGAACCTGGTCGATGCCGAGATCATGCTGGGCTCCCTGGCCAAGGACGGCATGGAGATCACCAATGATGCCGCGACAGCCGACGTCCTGATTGTCAACACCTGCTCGTTCATTGACGCGGCGCAAGAGGAGAGTGTCGACACCATCTTGGAGTCGGCCGAACTGCGCGAGGCCCACAACCGTGGCCAAGGATTGGTAGTCTCCGGTTGCCTTCCGCAGCGGTTTCGTGAGGAGCTTCCCAAGTTGCTTCCCGAAGTCGACGCCTTTATGGGGATCGACCAGGTCGCCCAAGTAGCCCAAATCGTCCGGGAAGCCGTGGAGCATCGAGCCCAACGCCGCACCGTAACGCGCGGCAAAACACAAGCGCGCAAGGTGGTGGCACGTCTGGCCGAAACCAGCGAAGCGAACAGCGTCGGTCAAGGGAACGGAACCCACGATCATTCGCACAGCGACGCCTCTCCCGCAGCGAGGTCGGCCGAGCCGGCCGTCCATGTGACAGTGCGTCCGCAGTACATCCCGGATTATGCAACGCCTCGGTTTCGCCTGACTCCGCGGCACTTTGCCTACCTGAAAATCGCGGAAGGATGCAATCACCCGTGCAGCTTCTGCACGATCCCGCGAATGCGTGGCGCGCATCGGAGCCGGACCCTCGACGACGTTGTTGCGGAAGCGCGGCAGTTGCTGGCCGAAGGAGTCAAAGAGCTCGATTTGATATCCCAGGATTCGACCTATTACGGGCTGGATCTAAGGCCCAATCGTCAAGGGTCGATTGCATCCCCGGAGCGCTTTCGCACCGCGGCGCGTAATCTGCCGCAGGATACACCGACGCTCTGCACATTGTTGAGGGCTTTAAACGATTTACCGGGCGAGTTTTGGATACGCTTGCTTTACACCCACCCGGCGCATTGGACGGACGAGCTCATTCGAACGATCCGCGAGTGTCCCAAGGTCGCGCGCTACGTCGACATGCCCCTCCAGCATATTCATCCCAACATGTTGGAACGTATGCGCCGCGAGACGTCGCAGGAATTCATTGTGGACTTGATTGCACGGATTCGCACAGGCATTCCTGGGATTGCCCTGCGCACCACATTCATTGTGGGCTTTCCGGGGGAGACAGACGGTTGCTTTGACACTCTGCTGCAGTTTATTCGGGAGTCCCGGTTTGAACGGATGGGCGTGTTTACGTACTCGCATGAAGATGGAACTCGAGCGGCCAGCATGATGGGCCAGATTTCCGACACCGTGAAGCAAGAGCGACGAAACAAAGCGATGGCCGAACAGCAACGCGTGGCGCGAGCCATCGGGCAAAGCTACATCGGCCGCCAGATTCGCGTCTTGGTGGAGCAGGAAGCCAGTCGCAAGGAACTTTCCAAAGCGGACGTCAGCTCATGGGAACATGGGTTGGCCCGGTTCGAGTCGCCCGCTCCCCTGCCCGTTCGTGGGCGGTATCTGGTGGCCCGGGGCGAAGCGGATGCGCCGGACATTGATGGACGAGTTTTCATTCGCGGCAAGCTGCCGACGGGCGAGTTTGCCGTCGTTAAAGTGGTCGGCCATACCGACTATGATTTAATCGCTGAACCGGTGTGAGCACTCCCGCCAGCGATAACTCTGCCACCCGCCCCACGCCCGTTGGGTTAGACGCCAAGGCGGACGCCCGTGCTCGTCCCGCCCGCGGCATGAACCTTCCGAACAAACTGACGCTCTCTCGCTTTGCGCTAACACTCGCATTTCTTACGGTCTTCTTCGCCCAGGTTCATCTGGGCAATACACTCGCCCTGATCTTGTTCTCCGCGGCGAGTCTGACGGACTATTTCGACGGAAAGATTGCTCGCCGCGATGGGCTGATCACCAATTTCGGGATTCTCATGGACCCTTTGGCGGACAAGATTCTGACCTGCTCCGCATTTATCGCCTTCGTTGATCGTAATCTGGTTCCAGGCTGGATGGTGGTGATTATCGTAGCGCGGGAACTGGCGATCACCGGCCTGCGACTATTGGCGGCGTCGAAAAATGTGGTGCTGGCCGCGGAAGGCTATGGGAAGCACAAAACCATTTCACAAATTGTCGCAATCGTTTCTGTCTTAACGCTCGTAAGCTTCCCGGAATGGGGAAGCTGGACCCAACCGGTCTTCGCTTGGTGGGTGCCGGCGTTTACCGAAGTCGCCAAGTGGCTGAGCGTGATTCTGACCTTCACGTCCGGCGCCGTTTATCTTTGGCGTAATCGCTTACTCTACCTGGACGACCTGGGACACGGCTCATGAACGCCCTCGTCGTGTGGGTTGCCCAGGGGTTTTACATCGGGCGGATCCCCGGTAGCCCCGGAACGTTTGGCTCTTTGTTGGGGTTAGTCTGGGTGGCCGCTCTGCTAGCTACCGGCGCGCTCTGGGCTTACGTCCTCGGAAGCCTCTTGGGCATAGCCGCTTCCGTCTGGTTTTGCGGCGAGGCGGAAAGGATCCTCGGTCGCACCGACCCTGGATCGGTCGTGCTCGACGAGATTGCGGCGATACCCCTTTGCTTCGGAGGCACTCTGGCCGGATTCATCGCGAAATTTGGGCATCTACCCCCACCTTACTGGCTTATTGCCCGGGAAACCGTGTGGTGGACCGTCGGCACCTTCATCGCGTTCCGGGTCTTTGACATCGCCAAGCCGTGGCCCGTGCGACAGAGCCAGCAGTTGCCGGGTGGGTGGGGCGTGACCGTTGATGATTTACTTGCCGCCGTCTACGTTAACCTCACACTTTTTGTTGCCACGCTGCTGCTCACGTAAAGCGACCGCAATTACTCAACCGGCCCGGAGGAATGCGGCCACCTCGTCGGCAGACGGCATACTCGGCTGCGCCCCAGCACGCGTGACAGATAGAGCTGCCGCAGCCGTGGCGAACGCCCCAGCCTCTATCTCCGATTCTTCCCGGGCCAACGCGGCTGCGAAAGCGCCATTGAAAGCGTCGCCTGCCGCGGTGCTATCGACGGCCTTTACCGGTCTCGCCGGCCAGAAATGCTCCTCATGGCGAGTCACCAGGACGGCACCTTGCGAACCCATTTTGACGATGATCTTGCGCGCACCGCGGTCCATGAGTTTGCGGGCAATGAGCGAGGCTTCCCGTGGACTCCATGCCGCGGGCGGAACTCCAGCCAAAACCGCCAATTCCGTTTCGTTGGGCGTTAGGTAGTCTGCGCAAGCCAGGAGTTCATCGGGCAACTTGCGCGCCGGAGCTGGATCCAGAATCACAATCGCACCGGACTTGCGCGCAACCTGGGCGGCCGCCAAAACCGTCTCGACTGGGATCTCCAACTGGAGCAGCAGGATTCCAGCCTTCGCAATCACCGGCGCGCTTCGTTGGAGTTGGGTGACGTCAAACGCCCCGTTGGCGCCTGGGACAATAATGATCTGGTTCTGGCCGTGACGGTCAATCGTGATCGTTGCAACACCCGTGCTGATCCCCGCAACCGACTGCACATGATCCACGTTAACATTTACGTCGGCCAGGTTCCGACGCAAGCCTTCCGCTTGGCCATCGCTACCCACTCGTCCGATCATTGAAACCGCCGCGCCCAGCTTGCCGCAGGCGTAGGCTTGATTTGCCCCTTTGCCGCCGGGAAAGACTCTAA
>JBGAIN010000183.1:0-15783 GCA_044225505.1 Limisphaerales bacterium | reverse complement strand
AACGTAAATAGTAAGCGATTGCGGTGGCCACAACCAGTCGATATTTCCAAAGACGCTCATCCGCCGCAATTCGCTTCACTGGCTCGTTCGACAGGGTCAAACTCCTTCATCGTCCAAATAAGCTCCACAACGGGTGCAGAACCGTATCCTGTAAAGGGGCCTTCTCCTCTGCCTGGCCAGTTGCTGCCCGCACGCTCGGCACCGAGGCCAGATTAGAAAATAGTTGTCGCCCCCTTTTCGCTGAATGTCTTTAGAGCCACATTCCGGGCAAAACTGAATGATCTCGGCGCAGGCCCGCAGGGACAACTGACATGCCGGGCACGAGAGCCTTGGGATCACCCGCCAGGAAATAACGGAAGTGGTAAGCAATGCTATAAGCCAGAAAATGTTCAGCCCGATGCTCTGGCTTGGGAGCACCACGAGAAACCCAAACACCAGCACCAGGGCAAAGAAAACCAAAAGCCTGAAACTCCGTGCTCGATACAAAGCCGCAGTCACGGCGAATTGCTGTCTTAAGTCGCTATTCTCGCTTGTCACCGCACAGCTTGGTTCCGGAAGCCGCCTGAGTGCATATCCGTCGAACGATCAAGAGAAACGATGAGCGGCACGCCGCGTTGTTCGGATTCAGAGTCGATGCTCAGGCCGCTCATTCGTTGCCTCGACTTGTTCGGTGTTCATCTCCATACACTGGCTAGCGAGCTATCTCCGAAGGAGAAAATATGACGCCGCCAGGCAAGCGAGCAAGGCAATGAATCCCATGATCCATCGCACGACCTTTGGGCAATCGAAAATCACGGTGTAAACTATCAGCGACACCGCAGCGCCAACCGTCGTGGCCTGCGCTCCCCAGCGAGGCAAAACGAAGAGCACGGCAAGGGCACAAGCAGCGATTATTGGCCGTTGAATGTTCGGCGCTCGCAGTTTCTCGATGGTGCTCATGCTGTTCGCTTTCTTTATCGGCCTTCCAAACTGTGTTTATCCAACGGCTCGTTGTATATCCCGGCCAGAGAATTGTCCGTCCTTGTCCGCATAAACTCTTGAACCTCAATTCATGCTACCAGGGACTCTAACAACGCCGGTTCGTCTATTGCAATCCAGAACGGGCCGTTCTGACACACCTCTGTCGCTGGTTAAACTCCCGGCGGTTTCAGTGCCAGGAGCCGACAGCCGTTGTCCCACTCAGCGTGAGATCATCTTCCTACACTTTGAGCTATGATATTCTCGCCTCTTTTTCTACCGCGATGTTCTGAGTAAAACCCTTGGGAACATCGATGCCCTGAGAGCGGATGGGTCAGACCGGAATATCGCATATCGGCAGGTAGAAATGATCCATCGAACCCGTGGTGACAATTGTCTCCAACGAGATCAAGGCCCGCGCCGCAAAGGCATCGGCGAACCTTCGTGACTGCAAAATCGGCTCTACACGCAACTCAGGCTTTTCAAACGTGACAACGTGTTGGGGAGCGGCGTCGCAGGCCTTATGCATTCGTAAATTCCTGATTTCCAGCTATATCCGGGGCGACGGTGTGGGCATAGCCGGATTCCATCTACTGACCGAGAAGCCCTTGGATTCGAGCTCCCCGCAAGCTGCAAGATTGACCGTGGGGGCGGATGAGTTGTGAGAGAAGGTGCATCGATCGTTGAGTGAAGGAGAGCGAGGTGGGCAAGACCGCTTTGGGCCTGAGACGGGCCAATCCCAAAGCAAAGCCGGAACAACCCCAGTCCAGGGCCGCTCAGCGACCGGCCTTGCACCGGCTTTGGACCGGCCTTGCACCGGCCTTGCCTCGAATGATCGCGACGGGAACCGCGGCTCCTTTTCCTCAGCTCTGCCCAGCCACATCATCCCGAATCCCGTTCCCTCTCGCTCGGGGCACCGGTAAGCACTCCGGACGCGTGCCTCCAGCCATCGTCCCCTCGCCTCACCGTCGCCGAACAACTTCGGTCGCGGGACTGCCGACGGCGACTTGCACAGAGTTTGGAGTGCCAACGTCGTAGGCCGAGTCCGCCTGAACCGTCACGATCACGGACCCACCCCGTCCCAGAAACGGAATGACCGCGAAACTGATTTCAGCAGCATTCGCGGGAAGGGTTAAGGAGGACGGGATTGACAAGTAATGCTGCCCATTGACGACATTGCCCGAGAAGCTCAAATGGACGGTCAATGGCTCCGACAGGTCGCCCGTCCGGCCAACGGTCACCGAGGCGATCCCGGATAGACTGCGTAACCCCGGAAAGCCGCTTTGCTTGACGCTGACCACCGGAAAAGGCAGCGGCGCGGTGGCTTCTAACAGATTTCCCGCAGTCACAAAGAGCCCTTGGCTGGAATTATAATAACTGCCGCTCGCGCTTGATTCCAAAACGACCGCCCGCACTTGGTAGGTGTATTGATCCTCAGCAATGGAAGGATCGGTGAAGGTCAGTGCCGTTAGCAAACTTGGATTCAGCCGGGTAAACGGGCCAGCCGGGTCGATCGACCGGTAAACGTGGTATCCGACGACAGGTTGCGGGGGAGGCGACCAACGGAGAAGAACGGAGTGAGGCACTGGGGTTGCGATCAGCGCACTGGGCGGGGTGACTGGGTGCAAGCGGAGAGTCGGATCGCCCAGAAGCGCGATATGGGTAAACCGAGTGCCGCTAGAGGCCGGTCCATAACCGTCAGGCCCCGGGTTGTTCTGAGTGATACGAGCGCATTCTCCGATCGTCGCGCCCATGGCCATAGGATGGAAAACCCAATTAGGCCGGCCGACCCAGGCTGAGGCGAGTGTATAGGTCGGGGTGGCGAGGAACGCCCGCATGATATTATTAGAACTATCCCAGTCCCCCAGATAACTCCCGAACACGGAAATGAAAACGGCCGCGGGGTCATTTTGCGCCAGGTCCGCGGTGATGCCAACGCCGGAAATGCTCGAGTAACCACCGCCTCCAGCGCCGTAAGCCCACAAATGCGACTCCGCACTGAGGGTGGAAAAGAAAGCGCCCGCAGGGGCCGTGGACAAGTTGGCCGGGCCAAACATCGGAGCGAAACCTCGCCAGGCACTCGAGGAGAAAGCTTCCCCGCCGAATGCGCCAAATTCATCTCGAATTAACGCACTTCGATTGACGGCAAGGCGGTTGTGTCGGAATTGATGATCCTTCGTCAGATAGCGGCGAAGCAGTTCTGTTTCGGACAGGCCAAATGCCGGGAGGTTCGCCATGTCCACTCGACCGACCGCCAGCTGGATCCAACCAGGAATGACCGCTTGATCGAATTTACCATCGCCGATCGAATTGTGGTTCCGTGGATCATCCGCGCTCGTTTTGGTGACAAAAGAATCCGTCCAGTTCCCAGTCACATCGCCGTAGTAAACGTCGGCCGGCCAGGCTCCTTCGTGCTCAGGATGGCCATCCATCGCGACGCTCCCCGAATACGGGACGGGGACATGCCCAAAGAGCAGAACGGCCTGGCACCCCTCCGGATCCTCGGCGACATCCGCAAGAATGAGCGATTTGACAGCAGTGACCGAATCCGTGCGAGCCACGTCATGGCGCAGCACGATCCAACCATCCCCGCTGAGGTCCTGTTGAAGCCGGGCAAGCTCGTCGGCCAGATCCGCCGCGTAAGTGTTGTCGACGATCAAAATGATCTTCCCACGGGTCTCGACTAACGACAGCTCCATCCCAGCGACGATATACCCGTAGCCGCTGTGTTCCGCGGTGGACTTGATGACCCGATACTCATACGGGATACCGATTGCGACATCGATGTCCAGGTAATCGGTGGTGGTTCCGGAGAGCGTTGCCAGAGGTGTCCAGCCCACGTCGCCAACGAACCGGCGCGAGATCGCGTAAGCGATCGGGACCGTGCCGCTATCTTCGACCCACGAAAGATGGATTTGAGGCGGTTGACGGTCCACCGTAGCGGTGAGTTGGACGGCGTAATCGAGTGCTGTGGTCTCCCCTGCCGCCGTCGCCAAGGACGATGTTAACCAGGCACAAGCCATCAGGATCAATGCGAACGGACGAATCCCCCCCGACGGCAGATGAGACACGATCTTTCGCAAGCGACTGCAAGGCTGTGATTTCGGAGCTTCGCGGCGCGGAGGTTCGGCCACGGCCGGGCGCGCTCGAACGGTGATTTCTTGAGGCCTCTCGGGATGCGGCGTCACGTCGAGATTTTGGACGGATGGATTGGAGGGTTGGGAAGATTCCGAGGGCTGGGAAAGCGGCTGGGATAAATCACTTACAACCGGCGGCACAACAGTCATGGCATATCATCGGGAGAAACAGGCGACCACCTTAGCGCTTTTTTGCAGAATCGAGAACAGCACGGCTCTCAAGGCAACTGTAAAGGATTATCCGACAACACGATGCGGTGTTGCATGCAGATGCCGGGCCGACTCACGAAGGACCGTAACAATCGCGACTTGGATACCTACCGCCGAGCTGAGCGAGAACCGCCCTCTCAGGTCAGGAAACGGTCCCGTTCGAGTAGAAACGACGACGGAGACGCCGGGAGCCAGGTCAAGCCGTTTGAGGCGTGGATGTGACCTGCTGCCGCAGCCACCAGCCGCGGTAGCCGACCAGCACTACCGCAAACGCCGCCGCACAGAGGTAAAAGCCAACGTGTTCATGACGATCTATCCAGATGGCTTCCAACACAATATCGAGAATCACCGAGGCATGAATGACCCCATCCCAAACATTTACAAAATATCCCCGCCACGCGAATGCCCACAATGACGCTCCCAACCCCCCAGCCACGACCAGGCCGCTCACGGCAATCCACGGCGCGTGCAAGGTCATCCAAAGGTGAAAGACCCCCAGATAAAAGAGCATCAGGGCTACCGTGAACGACCATTTCAATTTCTTCATGGCTTCGAAGGAACCGGCTCCGACGTAATCTGGATGAGCAGGACCGAATTCTCAAAGAATTTCAGGAGGCGGCCACCGCTGGGCAATTCTTACGACATTCGTGGCCCGCGGGTCGGCACTAAACGTAACTATAGCTCTACGGGTAACGAAGGCGGAAGAGCCTGCTTAAGCCTGGCGCCTGTTCCGTCAAATACAGCCACCCGATCGCAAAAATCGGCTATCAAAACTGCGAAATCGGAGCGCGACTGTGTCGCAGACCAGTCGCAGAATTCAGCCATCCGCCGCGGGCCGATTTATTCCGAACACTGCGGCTGATCCTTCGTATACAGCCGCGCCCCGTAAAACCGGGTGATTGGTCCTGTCCACGCGCCCATCAGTTTCAGGTTTTGCTTAGAACCCTTACTCTATAATAGCGGGCGCGTTCCGACGCTTTGAGCAGGACTCGGCCATCGTTCCGCGGCAGCGGGAAAAGATCGGCCCATTTCCGCAAGTCCTCCGACGCTTCGACGAAATGATTCATTCCTTCCGCCACGGGATAAGTCAGTTCGAGAGCGCCTGATTCCAACAGTCGGAGAACGAGCCGGGGCGGTCGTGAGGTTGCCGTCGGAATCACGCGGACCTCCGCGCGTCCATAGGTGACTTGATCATCAAACGACTTTCCTTGGCCGTCGACGAAGACGTTTCCCGATGTGGCGGTCTTCGAAGAAGCGAGCACGAGGGAATACCGATTCGAGAGCGAAGCGAGATTGTGCAGCTGAATCGTCAGAAGGTTCGTTCCGGTAAAAGGCGTCACCCCCCCGGCGCTTAGCGTGACATTGCCGCGGCAAACCAGAAAGCCTTTGCCTTCCTCTACCTGGGCGCCCGGAACCAACCCGGTGTAATCCAACGTCGGCGTCACCGTCAAAGATTCGCGTCTGATCTCAGCGTTGGCTGGGTCGAACTCCAGACGTATCCCAAAACCAAACAATCCTCCAGAGACCGGTTGGTCCTCAGCCTTCACAGTATCGCCGTCAATCAGGATCCCGAGTGTCACCGTGCCGTTCGTCGCCACCTGATAGGAAGCTGCGTTAAAATGAACGCTCACCGCTGAACGGTTTGGCAGGCTCCCCAGTTTCGCCCAGACTATCAGAGAAATCAGGAGAAGGCGTATCTTCATGGCAAGCGCAGGCGATGAAGCGGGGCGAGTTCCTCGGCTTGTTCCAGAGCCCGCAGAGTGTCCGGCCAAGGCGACGGCCATCGCGTCCAGGCCAACGAGGTGGCTTGAGGAGCGCCGACCAGGCTCACGGTTGGGGTGGACCAAAAGAGCAAGCCGCCTTGTGGACCGAGCGCGAGCACCTCTCTGGGGGCATCCATTGGGGCTGACGAGAGCGTTGGCGTTGTCTCCCATTCTGGAAGCGCCTCGAGGCCCGCGGCTGCGGCCAGACGGCTGGAAGCAAAACGGAACGCATCGACGGCGTCGACATCGCCGTCGGCGTCGGAATCAAAGCGTGCATCGAACGCCTGTCCACCCCGGGTGCTAAAGAGCGCCTGGGAAAGAGCGATCGAATCGATGCCATCCGCGTCACGGTCGCCATCCACATCGCCAAAGAGCCGGTGAAATCGGAAGGTGCCAGTGGCGGTTGCAGTGCGGACGGTGAGTGCGTAATCTCCGTCGGGAAGCGATTGTCCCGGGAGTTTCGGGAACAGCAAGCTGACGGTCCTTGTCTTCGCGTCAAACTCCAGCGTGGGAGTCACGACCTCTCGAGTGGAAAGGTTTTGCAGACGGACGACCGCGTTGGCGATGTCGGCATAAGCCACTGTGGAGAGCGGGACGTCCAGACGGGTCACCATCGACCGGCTCGGATCGCCGTTGTTAATGATCGGCGCTCCGACCGGCCCGACGAAATCATCGTCGACCACGCGGATGGTCACGCTATTCGACTGTAGAGCTGCTGGTCCCTGCACGACAGCTAGCTCGATGACGATCGATTCGTCCGGCTCCACGACGCTATCATCGACCATCCTAATCGCGAGAGTTCGAGCCACGGCCATCGAAATGCGTCCCGAATAGCTCGTGGCCGTTTCGGAGACGGCCGTCGCGCCAGTCGGAGGTGTAAAGGTGAAGTCGGAGCCCTTGGTGGCGGTGCCGCCGCGGATCGTGTAGGCAATGATGACAGTTGGATCCAGGACCGACGCGCCGATGTTGATATTCACCGTGGAGGCCGATTCCCGAGCCTGTGGGCGGGTGGCCGCGACGGTAACCTCGGTGCCATGGACGCTGCGCCAGTTCACAGACTTAAGAACGGCCGTTCCACGCGGATTGAACGTGCCGCCAATCGCGACAATTTCGAAAACGGCGGGAAAGGCCGAGGGCAGATCGGTAAGAGCAATGACAGTAACGGAATCCTCCGGGGAAACCTCGGCCACGCCAGCGACATGAGCCACGCCCTGCGCGTCCAACCAACGCAGCAACCAAGCTTCCGGAGTTCCGGCCAGTCCGAAGCTTTCAACCGTCACTTCGGCGGAGGCAATGCGGCCGCTCCTTGGATCGGGCACCGTGAATTGGAATACGGTATCGCTGGCCCATTTCGGTGGTGGCACTTCGGATCGCGGGAAGGTGACAGCATACTCGAGAGCGCTGGAAGTCAGTGGGCGCAATACCGGCACAACACCCGTCACCGGATTGACCAGGCGGGAGACGGGCGAAACATCGGCCACGGCAATTCGTTCGTTCCACGTTCCCACGGCGAATTGCCGATTGGCCGCGGTCGGCGCGAGCTGCCCCGCGGCCATCGCGTTGAACACCGGTGTGAGCTCCGTCTGAATCACCTTTTGCACTTTGGCCACCTGTTCGAGCAGCCCTGTGGAGATCGACGGATCAATATCCGCGAGGATACGAAGCCCACGCGTGATGGTCTGCGCGGCCGTTTCGGCCACACCCGACTTAAGTTGCACGTTGACCCGGTCCGCAGCGCGTTGGACGAGTTGGACAAGGGTCGTGGCATTCGCGAAGTCCACGCGCCCGCCCGCCGGCAAGCCGAGGATGGTCTCGGCGACCGCTTCCAAGAGTGCCTTTTGGTACTGGGCGATAGAACGTCCGGGTGTCGTGGCCGACTGAGCGAGCAACTGCGCCATCGCCAGAGCAATGCTACCAATCTGGGCGGACGCCTTGGTCACGCTCGCCGCCTCGGGGCTAGCTTGGAGGAACTCGCCTGAATAAGCGTAGTCGGCAATTTGCAGCCCGGAGGACAGTCCGAGCGCGCTGAGGAGTCGCTGATTGCCGGTCAAGGGGGTTAATCCATAGTCGGTGAGTGTCGCGAGCAAGGTGGATAACGGAGACACGACAGCGGTGCTGTGCCCCTGGGTCAGCGGCACCCGCAAAATGACATCCACAGGCACATTCTTAACCACGTCAACTCCCCCAACAGCATAGAGAAAACCCGTGCCGCCCACAGCGTTGAAATCCTGGTCTGGAATCGTTAGGCGCGCCGCCCCGTTGAGGTCGGAAGTTGTCGAAGGCTCGCTCTTGTCCAAAAGGCCGTTCCCGTTGGTATCGAAGAAAACCGTGGCGCCTGAGACCACGGTCTGCAATGTGCGCACGACGACCGGCGGTTGGGCGACCACCACCTCCGTGGTGACCGAACCGCGCACGAGGAGGTTATCGATGCGCCAGGTCCCAGCGGTGGTGCTGGCGCCTGTTCCCGTTAACCGGAAGGTAAGCGTGCTGGTTGATCCGAGGCCGGAGAGATCAACCCGCTGGGTCGTGCGGTAACCGCTCCCCACGGCACCGGTGGCGGTGCGGAGAAGCGTGCTGCCCGCGAAAACCTCGAGCTTCCAGCCGGTGGGTCCGCCCGTGGCATTGTCATCTACAAAGGTCAGTTCGGTCAGTGCGAGCCGCTTGGGAATATTCCCAATCCCTGGAGGTGGCGCCAGGTTGAAAACAAACGACCGGGTGTAGTTGAAGTCGCGCACTTGGGTCGACTGGCCATTGGGCAAGGTGAAATTCAGGAAACTGGTCCAATCACTGGCGGTGGCAGCGCGCCCGAACGAACCGGCGCTGCTGGCGGTGCCCGTAGTGGTCGAGGTCGTGCCCGACAACGCGGTCGTTTCCGTGCGCAGACTCGGGGCCGCGCCCGAACCATTGGTCACTCCGGTAGCCACTGTGCTCGCGGTCGCCGTTCCGGCGCCTGTGCTCGTCTCGAAGGTAAAAAAGGACAGCGCATCTGAGGGAGCGACGGCCGGGTCATCGTTGAGGATGGAAATCTCGATCGGAGCCGGCGCCACGCCCGCTCCGCGCAGGATCTCGAACTCGATCCGAATCTTCTCCAAGGGCTCGGCAATCTGATCGCCCACAATCGTGATATCAAACGACCCGGACGGCGTCGTTAACGGAAGCGATCCGCGCCGAGTGTTCGCGTCCAGGATCCCGGAGATTCCGCCGTCGAAGCCAATCAAGTTGCGGAACCCACCTCCGAAAACAGGGAACGAAAAATCACTGTTTTTGAGCGGGAGTGAAAAGTCGGAGCCAGCGGTAGCGGTCACCCCGATCACCTTGAAACCGAGGATCAATCCACTTTGCCCGCCGGACGCATTGTTCACGTTCACGGGGATCGCTGTGTTGGCGTTCGCTTCGGTCACCGAAGCAGGTTGAGAAGAGGTCAGGACGGCCTTCTTGATCACAGCCACATTATCGACCGCGAACCCGCCTTCAAACGCGGAGGCCCCCTGCCCCGTTAGCCAGAAGGTGACTGCCCCAGTGACCCCGGTCAGATCGACCGGCACATAGAACGTTTCAAACGTGCTGCTTAACGTTCCAGACCCAAGTGGCGAACGAGAGATCCCAGCGAGATTCGAGTGCAGTTCCCAACGCTCCGGCCCGCCGTTCAGTGATTTGGCATCAAATTGAATCCAGCCCACGTCAGAAAACTTAACGCTGGTGTTATTTTGGATTGAGAATTGATAAGCGCGTGTGGACGTATTTAAGAGTTGGAGGAGACTCACTCCCGATTGCTGCAGGGTGGCGTTCTGCTGCAGCCCAAGAGTCAGCGCGAAGTTCTCGGAAGAATTCAAGCCGGTAGTCCGCTCCCCGCCCCATCCTCCGGAAACAGCCGAGAACCCGATCTCGCCGGGTTCGGTTTGGAATGTCCGAACGGTAATGCGCGGGCTGCCGTTGAGCAGCAACGATTCTTTCACATCGACCAACTGGAATGGGCTAGCTCCGGCCCCCACTCGCGCGACGTCACTGAACACGTAGCTCTGATTCCCATTGGCCGCTTGCTGCACTGATTCGAGCGGGTAGTAGACGAGCGCGCCGCCGGGCGTGGGAGCCAGCGCGAGATCGTTGTCCCGAATCACCACTTGTAGATCGGCGTTGCTCACATCCACCCCAGAAGTGTTTGACGAAAGACGAAGCAAAAAGGTCTCCTCCGGTTCGTGCGTGGCATTGTCCACAATCCCGAGCTTAACGCTAAACTCAGAAGTCCCTGCTAGAATGGTGTAGCGGAAGGTGAAGTTGGCCGAACCGGAGACGGCAGCGCCTTGCGTGATGACGGTGTAGTCGCTCGACGCCGCAGCCGTCTGATTAAAGACTTCGAGGGTAACCGTCGTGTTGCTTCCACGAGGCTTGTTCAGCCGGAGCTTCACGGTCAAATCGCTATTGACACCTTCCGTAACGAAAACGCTGTTGGTGGCGCCGTTAGTTCCGACCAGACCAACTTGCGGCACCAGCGTGCCACTGGCTCCAGGAAGTAAAAACTCGGTCTTGTAGTCGACCCCTAAAGCCTTGCCCCGGACTCGAAGGATGCCGTCTGCGCCCAAGTCCCCGCGAATCGTTCCGATCACCACGCCAGCGATGGCTCCCGACCCGGCAAACGTTCCGGTCAATGTGCCACTGTTGGTGACGGTCGCCGCTATTTCCCCTTCGACGTAGGTGGCAAAATCGGCGTCCTTGGGAGTGCCCATGAGGAAACTGGTGGTCGCGGTGATGGTGAAGGTGACGGTTCCGTCTTCCAACACCTGCAATGTTCCCGAGACACCGCCGCTGACTTGGACCAGATAAAGATCGACACTGGCGTCCACTTCAAAGTCGAGCCGGTTCGGCTGCAAGCGGAAACCGGCGGTCCCATAGATCTTAAGCCCCAGGACTGTGATGAGCGGGGTGCCGCCGCGATTGCCGCCCGTAACGCGCAACACCAACGTCTCCTTCGAAATGGACACTCCTCCCGCGGACCCTGGTTCGGAACGGGTATTGATCAGCAACTCGACCCCGCCTCGCAGTCGGCCGGGGCCGAAGGTGGTGTCCAAAGTCGCGGTACTGCGAGCGACCAAGCCCGGGTTTTGCTTCAGGAAGATCTGCACGTCCAGAGTGAGCGACAGGGTTGTGCTCAAGACCTTGAGCTTCCCGCCTCCTTTCAAGGCAAAAACTCCATCGGCAAAAAGGATGCTGAAGGTCCCATCGGTGATACTAAACGCAGGATCGCCCTGTTTGGGAGAACCGGGCACAGGCGTCCAAATCTTCAGGAACCCCGTGGCGCCGACCACCAAGTACGGGCGTGCGGATCCTCCGGTGGGGGGCGCCGCCGCGATGGTGAAGGTCTGATTGGTAGCCAGCACCGTATAGGTCAACGTGGCTTTGGTCGTATTGAACTGCAGAGAGAATGTGGCGGCTAATTCCGCATTCAATGCGGCGGGAAGATTGGTCTTGAGGGTGACGTCCAACTTGCCCGCTACACCAGAATTCTTGGCAATAAAGACTCCACTCGCTTTGAAGGCGAGCAACGCCTTGGAGGTGTCACCGCTGCCGATGAACAAATCAATGTTTGACAACGCGATCGCAAACTGGAACTTCGTCCCTTCCTTTTGGAAGTTGAATTCGACAGCTCCTCGCGCGATGAAGAAGGGATCGGCGCTCGCATTCGAGAGCGGTGGCCGCACGGTGAGGTCGCCTTGAACCGAGAGCAGGAAGGCGCCACCGCGGATATCCTTGGTATTGCCTGGCAATCGGCGGGCGTCGGAAAAGGAATTGAATTCCAGGAGCAGGCTGCCCGACAACGACACACCCAACGCCGAGAGGAGGGCGTTGTCCTGGAGCGAGACGGTGAGGCGCCCGTAAAGCCCGGTGGGCTGAAGGCGATTTTGCGCGTCTCTGTGCTCGAATTCCAGAACCATTCCACCGTCGGCGGTGAGGTCTCCCAACAGTGGCAATCCCTTCACGGAACCATGCAATTCCAAGTCCAACTTTGTCTGGGTCAAGGTCAAGGTGAGTTCCCCTTCCATGGTCATTTGGGTGATGAAGAGGTTCACATCCATGCCCCCTGATAACTGCAGCTTCACTCCGCTCACGGAACCGTCATTTCGGCGCAGAGTTTGGAAGTCCAGGGATCCGCGGAGGGTTAAGATGGCGGGGTTCTTCGGAATATCCGCCAGGAAGAGGAAGCTGGCATTGCCGTTGCGGAGTTCGCGAAGGTCAGCGAAAAACTTGGCGTTACCAAGGATGAAGTCAGAAATGCCCGGTGCGCTCAACCGAATGGCGCCTGACATCAACATAGCGCCCTCCGTGCTAATAAGAATATCGACATCGAAGAATACCACCGGGAGAAAACTTGTGCTTAGAGTAGCGCCCAGTTCGAACATCATCGGCTGACTGAGGAAATTGGCCCCCGCCAATCCGGTCGCGCTGCCGCCGCGCGACAATGTTGCCACCTGCAGTTCCAACCGTTCGCGCCACTGCTCCGGGGTGAGCGAACTGGCCGGCTCAAACGCGGGTCCGCGCAGCTTGAGTGGATCCAGTTTCCCATTCTGGTCGCGAACGCTGGGGAATTGAGCGCCGAAACTGACACCGCCGCGCAATCCATTGAGCGTCAGACCGGAGTTTGGCTCCAGCAAGATGGGCACCTCGGCACTCACGTAAAAGACTAGCGGGCCCGCCGACGAGAACCCAAACTTGAGATCGACTCCGATCCCGCCTGGCAACGAGATGCCGCCGGAAATAAAGCCGTAAAGTTCACGCCGCGCCACCTTGGCTTCATCCAACCGGTCCGCGCCCAGGAGCAAGTTTCCGGCGGCGTCGAGCGGCGCCAGACCGAGCACGAACTGGCCGGTAATCCCCAAGCCACCGATCTGCAGCCCGTTCACGCTAACGAGGAACGAATCCAAGTTGGTGATGGGGAACTTGCCGGCCTTCAGCAGTCCAATGTCGATGGTGAGTCCCTCGACCGCGCCGGAGACGGGCAATCCGAACAAACCGTTGGGTCCACCCACTTGCACAGAAAGGCGCACCGCGACGTTGGTTGGATCCAGTTCCAGATTGGCAAACGTCAAAGTGGCTTCCGTCACCGTAATTGGGAGCCAATCGGGAAAGCCCAATACCGCGGGGCTGGGCGGCGTGATCCCCACGGCAAATCCCGGCAGCGTCACGAACCGCAAACTCCGGTCCGTTTTCAGTCCGATGGCGAAGTTCGACACCGTGCCCGAGAGCAACCCTTGATCGGGATTTGAGGTCGAGGGAGCAATGACCGCGGTTAGAGCCCCGAAAGTGGCGAAGTTCTCATTCGGGCCGGCGTTAAAATTCAGGGAGACAGCCGACGCTTGCTGGGCGGTGCGAGTGGCCGTGAACGTCACCACGCCGCTGATCAAGACCCGCACTCGCTCCACATTGCTGCCTTCCAGACGGAAGTTCTCAGGGTTCAGCCGGCCATCCGAAGCGGCTCGGATCCGCATGCTGAACGTGACACCGGCATTTGTTACCTCGAGTGCGCCCAGCTCGAAACTTGCGGTTACCGTCGCGGTCAGATCCAACAAACGATTGGCCAGGCTTCCCGAGACTGTTAAGCCCCCCGTGAAATCGCCGACCGTAACGTTGATCGTTCCGCCGAAACTCGAGGTGAAGACGCCATTCTGATATCCCCCGAGTGTGACGGTCGCCTGGTTGATCGTGGCCGGACCAAGCGCGAGAGTGGCAAAACCGAATGTGATCGGGCCGAGATTGAGCGGGCGAATCTCGCCATTGATTACCTGCACCGAAAACTCAAACTGCCCATTTTGAGCAGCCGTCCCAATGCTCAGGATGGGTGTGAACGGCAAAGAAGAGAACAGGCCAAGATTAAAATTGCCCCGAACGAACAGGTCGAATGCGGCCAGGTCGCTCCGTCCGGTGGCAGGGTTTTCGCGGAAATCAATCCTTACGGATTGCACGTCAAACGGCAGGAAATCAGCGAGTCCGATGGTTCGGGCAATGCCAGGGGTGGTCACCCCAGCCGATTGGACGGTCCAAGTGCCGTTCCGCTCGATTTGCACAGAGGTCAAGGCGACCTGTGTGCCGAGGCTCGTCAACGCGGCCGTGACGTCGGAAGGTCCGAATAAAGGAGCGGCTGAATTGGCGGAGAAGTTGAGCTGCGGATTGACAATCCCAAGAGTAAACAGATTGCCGACGGAGGCATCGATGCGGCCTGCGCGCCAAAGGAGAACGCCATTGGTAAGAGTGCCTTGCAAGCCTTTGACTCCTTGAAACTCGGTGGCTTGAGCGAGGCCGTTGGGAGAGATGTCCGGAAAGAGCGTAGCGGTGTCGGCGCTAACTGACAATGTGCCTGTCACGGTGCGAGTATCGAACGTGACCGAAAATCCAGTAATGGCGAGGCGAACGCCAGTCAGTTCCACAAGCGGCGGGCCCCGCACCGGTGTCGCCAGGTTTAACGTTGCCGCAGCAATCGCCAGCGAGTTCCGACGCAGAACGATATTAGTGATGACGGCGTTGCCCAAGTCAGCCAATCCGGGAATGGCCACCTGAGTCGTGGCAAGCGTCGCAAGCAGATCCGCTTTCGGAGTGAAGGTGACATTCTCCGACGTCACATCCATAACGCCCGCGACTTGGAACGTCGTGCGTGTGGCCTGGACCCGTAATTCGCCCGTCCCGAGATCATATCCTCCGCTCACGCCCGTCGCCGTCCCGGTCACGATTCCTCCAGCGAACAGTTGCGCCGCATCAGCAGTCAAACCGATCTGATTTCCTGCTCGGAATCGATTCCCCTCAAACACCACGTTATTCGCGGTCAGCTGGACATTGGTGAACGAGAAGACACCCGCCAATTGGGCGTTCGCCGGTCCCAAGGTGAGCGAGTCGATCGAGAAGCCAGTGCGCCGAATTTCTAGTCCGGTAAGGCTCTCCGCGGCGAGACTCGGGAAATCCGGAGAGCTCACAGCCAAAGTGGCGATCGTGGCCAAAACTTCCTGGCCGGGACGGAACGCCGCTGTTGAGGCCGTCATGCGCAAGGCGGAGCCAGCTTGGAGGAATAAGCCCGTCAGCGTCAGGGTGAACGTAGGATTGGCTTGGCTCACGTTGAGTGAGGCGGACAATCCGGTGGCGCCGGCGGTGAAACCGACACTGCCAGGGAAAAGGGTTGCTTGCGCCGCCGCCAAATTGATCGAACCAGACAATGCGCCGCCCAACTGATAGGTCACGTTGCTGAAGGTGACATCGAGATCTGTCACGGAGAGAACGCCGTCGATCGCGATGCTTGGCGCCCGAACCTGGCCGCCTCCCACCGTGAACCCATTGCGCCGCACGACCAGGGCGGGCGGCACGTTACCCGTGCCGCCGATCTGAAATTGAAGAGCAGCGTCGCTCCCATCGCGCAAGCCGGCCAGCGTCGCCGTCGCGCTGGCCACCGTCAGGATGGGCGCGGAGCTGCTGGCGGCCGGATCCAGCGTGACAGTCACAACTCCGGTGTGGAGCTTGGCCGCACTCCCCAACTGGGCATCCAGCGCCGAGGCCTCCAGCGACAAGGCGCCAGAGGTCAGGTTGAAGCTACCTTGCGGGCTGGTCAGCGTCGTGGCCACGGTGGGATCGTTCGGGAATAATCGTCCCTCGGCCGCGCGAATGCCGATCGAGTTACTGGTTCCGGCCAATTGCCAGTTGGTGGTGCTTCCTCCCACCTGGTTTAGCGTCAGATTCAGGAC
>JBGAIN010000182.1:0-15901 GCA_044225505.1 Limisphaerales bacterium | reverse complement strand
GTTGACGATACATGGTTTGCGAATCGGACGCTGGGTTGCATTCCAGGCCGACCGCGCACTCAGTTTGCCGGCGGCTCAAGCAACGTCGTTTGGGGTGCTGTTCACAATCAGTTCTTTACGGTAGTAGCGGTGCCCGCCAAACCCGCTCCGCAGCTGGTTGGCCGCAAAGTGGCCTTGCCTCCACCGACCACGGAACAGCGCGCCGCCGACTCGAAAGTCCTGGCCAATCCCCATGGTTTCGAAGCGGCGTTCCTTTATCCGCCGTTGGTGCTGGCAACGAATGATGTTGTGGAGCGGCAGTTCGATGTTTATGCCGGGCCCAAGGAATACAACACCCTCGCTCGCCTGCCGAATAATCTCGATTTGGTGATGGGCTTTGGGGGTTTCTTTGGCTTTTTCGCCAAAGCGTTACTCCTCTCCATGAATGGCCTGCACGCACTGGCCTTGCCCTACGGATTGGCCATCATTGTCATTACCGTAGTGATCAAACTCTGCTTCTGGCCTCTGACCAAGGCAAGCACCCGCTCGATGAAGCGCATGCAAGAGTTGCAGCCGCAAATGAAAGCGTTGCAGGAGAAGTACAAGGACGACCCTCGGAAGATGAATGCCAAACTGATGGAGTTCATGCGGGAAAACAAGGTCAGTCCTCTCGGCGGATGCCTGCCAATGCTGCTGCAAATCCCTGTCTTTTTCGGTTTCTATCGGATGCTGCAAAGCGCGATCGAATTACGGGGCGCGCGATTCCTGTGGGCCTGTGATCTATCCCAGCCGGATACTCTCTTCGTTCTCCCAGGGCTTAATTTTCCGATTAATCCGTTGCCGTTGGTGATGGGCGCGACCATGCTTTGGCAAGCGCGCTTGACGCCTCCGTCTCCGGGAATGGACCCGGTTCAGCAGAAGATGATGAAGTACATGCCTCTGATGTTCATGGTCTTCTTATACAACTTCTCGGCGGGGTTAACGCTTTACTGGACTGTCCAGAACCTGCTAACGATTGCCCAGATGAAGCTGACCAAGAGCAAAGAACCGGCGGCAGCCGCAGTAGGAAAGGGACCGGAGGGCGCCAAGCGGTTCGCTCCGAAAAAGAAGCGGCCCTCCTGAGGCAGCTCCCGCGCTTCATCATCACAAACCCGAACCCAAGTTTATGTCAGAACAACCGAAAGCAATTCTGGAGCGAATTCTACAGACTCTGGGCTTCGAACCGATGGTCGAAGAACACGCCATGGACGATGGGCTTCTCCTGGACGTCAAGACCGACGATCCTGGCCGGCTCATCGGTCGCCAAGGGCAAACCTTGAGCGAACTGCAATATGTGACCAACCGGTTGCTTTTTCGGCAGGACCCTAATGCCCCTAAAGTCACGGTCGACGTCGGTGGCTATCGCTCTCAAGCCCGGGAGGCCTTAGTCCGAAAAGCCAAAGACGCTGCCGAAAAGGTCCGGCGCTGGGGAGATATTGTGGAGCTTGAACCGTTGAATGCCTTCGATCGTCGGATCGTTCATAACGCGCTCAAAGACGACCCGTCCGTGGAGACCCATAGCGTTGAGGTCGAGGGCACCGACCGTAAAGCCATTATCCTCCGGCCAAAACATTGACGGCCATTCTTCTCGCCTCGCCCAGAATCACTTTCCGGCAAGGCCTTGGAGGTAAGCTAGAACAAGCTCCGGTAAGTCAGGACTGTACCCGCCTTCCAAGATACTAAAGGCGGTCACGCCGAACTTCCGGATCCTTTCGCCCAACCAGAGAAAATCTTCTGCTTCCAGCGGCTCGTCGCTGAGCGGATCACGGCTGTACGCGTCAAAACCGGCCGAGACGGCGATCAGGTCGGGATCGAAACGATTGAGTTCATCAAAAGCTTTATCCAAGGCTTCCCGGTAGGTTGGACGAGTCGAACCTGGCGGCACGGGAAAATTGTAAGCGTTCTTTTGCGAATGAGTTCCTGTGCCTGGATAAGCCGGGTATTGGTGAACCGAAACATAGATACAATCCTCGCGACCCATCAAAATGGCTTCCGTTCCATTGCCGTGATGCACGTCGAAATCCAATACCGCGACTCGCTTCGTGCCCGTCGCCAAAGCTTCTAACGTCGCTATGGCAATGGAGTTGAGAAAGCAAAAGCCCATCGCCTGATTGCGAGTGGCGTGGTGCCCGGGCGGCCGGAGCAAACTAAACGCCGAAACTCCTTCGCGCGCTGCTTTCAGGGCGTGTAACGCACCTCCCGCCGAGCGAATGGCATGCTCCAGAATCTGAGGATAGGCAGGCGTATCCGCATCAAAATCATGGGTTGACCCTTTCAGGTGGCTAAGGTGTTCCCGTGTGTGAGCCCTAAGGATGCTTGTTTCTTTCACGGCCAACGGTTCCGCCCAATCAATCGTCAGAGCTTTCTGCTCCCGCAGTTTCTCAACGGTGCGGCTGATGCGCTGTGGCCGTTCGGGATGACCTGGACGGGAGTACTCGACGCATCGTGGGTCGGTGATGATTTTCATGCGACCAAAGGGTAAGCGAAAGCTCGCTCGGACCCAAGAGTGTGTTTTCGCTGACGCCGGAAGGAATTCTACGGGCATTGCAGCTCGAGTGTAGCTCGAGTGTAACCCTCGTTCCACCAGCTGCGTCTCATGCGCGGGAAGGACTTCAACGTCATAGAAGGGCGGAAGATTTTCAGCCGAAACTTTGAACATGTTCAGGCGTTATACCGTCTGAACGAGGTAGTTTGGTTGCATTGGAGCAGGAGCAGTCCTGCTCACCGTTCGAAAATCCTCCGCCCGTCTTGGGCAAAGGAGGAGTTTGGTTGTTTGGGTTGGGCGGGCATCGTGAGATGCCCGCTTTTTCTTTTGGGGAATGAATGGACAAAGACCTGACGTTTGCCAAAATGCCTGCGTGAAATCCGTTCGGCCTAACTTGCAGCCGAGAACTCTCCTCCCGTTTGATTCTCTTGAGCCATGAGAATTGCCGGCTCATCGCCAGCTCAGCCGCAAGTTCGACCTAAGCCAATGCCCGTAACGTTCTGGCCCGTTACCGCTTTTCTGGCGGTGTGGACGTTGGCGTTTTTAAGTTGCACGGTCACTCGTCCAGCCGCGGGGGCCGCTGTGTTCCCTGCAGCCTCGACGTTCGGTCCTAACCTTCTGGGAAGACCTGTTCGCGTGGTCAGCCTTTCCTTTCGTCCGGGGCGTTCCCTGACTGAAATCCTCTCGGTCGTCGAGAGTCAAGCGCAACAGGGGACAGATCTCATCGTGTTGCCAGAGACGTGGCTAGGGCAGAATGACCAGAGCATGGAACCGGAAGAGGGGCGCACCGTTCGCTCCTTGGCAGGATTGTCCAAGAAATATCACACCTACATTCTCACCCCCCTCGATGTCCAACGTGCGGACGGTCGATTCAACAGCGCTATACTTATTGATCGAGCAGGCCGAATCGTCGGTCGTTACGACAAGGTGTTTCCTTATTGGAGCGAGTACGATCTCCACCAGCCGGTGGTTCCCGGCCGGAGAGCGCCCGTCTTTGAAGCCGACTTTGGCCGTTTGGGCGTTGCCATCTGTTTCGATGTCAATTTTCCGGAGGTTTGGCAGGAACTCGCGGATGATGGTGCCGAGATCGTGGCTTGGCCCAGCGCTTACTCCGCTGGCGAACAGCTGCGCGCCTATGCCTTGCTGCACCACTATTACATCGTCACTGCTACCCACACGGGCGATTCCCAGGTCTTCGACCTCACGGGCGAGAAACTCCTCGATGCACGCGAGAATGGCATCCTGTCGGCCCGATGCGTTTTGGACTTGGACCGAGGGATTTACCATTCCAATTTCAACGATATTCCTGCATTTCTTCGGGCTCAAGGTGCGAACGTGGCGCTCGAGAAATACATGGAACGGGAATCCTGGTATGTCCTGCGGGCGGCGCGTCCTGGTGTCAGCGCTCGCGCGTTGGCAAAACAGTTTGGATTGGAGGAGTTGCGTGATTACGTGGGCCGAAGTCGCAAAGAGATTAATCGTCGAAGAGGTCACGCGTTTCCCGCCGCTCGTGGCTCTCAAACTCCGTCTGCTCAACCATGACGGCGAGCATTTCCAGCCCGGCCGAAGCTCGCCTGGCGATGCGTCGCGGCAATTGGACGGGCCCCACGACATTTCAATTCCCAGGGTTCGTCCAATGCAATCTCGTGGTTCTGCCACAGCGGGACGCCTACGATTTTCTGGTTTATTGTCAGCGAAATCCCCGAGCTTGTCCGCTCCTTGAGGTTTTGGACGCTGGCGATCCATATCCGCGACGTTGTGCCTCCGGAGCCGATTTGCGTTCTGACCTGCCGCGCTACGCCGTCTACGAACGGGGCGTGCTGCGCGAGTACGTCACGGATATCCAATCCCACTGGCGATTGGACAGCATCGCCTTCCTGATCGGCTCGAGCATGACTTTCGATCATGCGTTGGAAAGAGCCGGGGTTCCACGCTCCAAACAGATCTGGGTTTTGGACACCCACCTACCAACCGTTCCTGCCGGTCGATTCACCTCCTCCTTGGTGGTCACAATGCGGTGGATGACTCCGGCGCAGGCGATTATTGCTACGCAACTCACCGGCCGATTCCCCTTCAATCATGGGGCGCCCGTGCACCTGGGCGATCCAGCGCAAATAGGCGCAGACCTGCTGCACCCGCTTTTTGGTGAACCTGTCGAACGCATCCCGAATGGAATCCTCCCGGTGTTTTGGGCGTGCGGCGTGACTCCGCAACGGGCGGCGATAGATTCAAAACTGGATTTCATGGTGACGCACGCTCCGGGTCACGCGTTCATCACCGATTTGCCGGCCGATCAATTCTGCATTCCCTAAGGGCTCATGCCATCGTCCAAGCCAATTCAGACCACCGTCGTTGGCAGCTATCCAATTCCTTCCTGGTTGGCCACTCTCCCTGCGGCGTCCAATCTGCGAGATGCTGTCTTGGTCGTCCTAAAGACACAAGAGTTGGCCGGCTTGGACGTGCTGACGGACGGAGAACTCACCCGGTTCGACATCAATCATCCGGAAACCAACGGGATGATCGAATATTTTACCCGGCCAATGGAGGGAATCTCGAGTGCGCTCAGTCGCGACGAGATTCTCCGCTTCCGCGCCCAAGCTCGGACGTCATTTCGGACGCGACCTGCTGGGATGGTACGCTCTGCGATCGGCCCGGGCACCTTGGACCTGCCGTCCGTGTGGAGCGCAGTGAGGGACCTGACGAAACAGCCGTTGAAATTCACGGTGACTTCCCCGTACATGCTGGCCAAGACGTTGCTCGACTGTCACTACAAAGATGAGCGTGCTCTGGCGATGGCCCTGGCGGAGGTCCTGCGGATCCAGGTCCAGGAGATCGATGCGGCTGTCGTGCAATTGGACGAGGCGCATATCACGGGCCACCTTGAGGATTTGGCGTGGGCACACGAACCGATCAATCACGTGCTTCAGGGAGTGCGTCACGAGAAAGCCATCCACCTCTGTTTCGGAAACTACGGTGGCCAAACGATTCAAAAAGGTGACTGGCATAGCTTAATCTCTTTTCTCAATGCTCTCCATTGTCACCACCTCATTTTGGAGGTGGCACGGCGCGAGACTGATGAAATCCAGTGGCTGCGCGAGATTCGGTCGGACATTGGTCTAGGAATTGGAGTGATCGATATTAAGGACAACGAAGTGGAATCTCCGTCGGTCGTGGCCGGCCGCATCGAACAGGCCGTAAAAGTCCTCGGCGCAGACCGCGTGCAGTGGGTGCACCCCGATTGTGGGTTTTGGATGTTGCCGCGTTCCGTTGCGGATCGAAAAATGGCTGCGCTTGTGGCTGGCCGGAATCTCTTCTATGGAAAACAAAGCTAAGGTGACTTCCAGCGGCGTGGGGGCAGGTCCGGCGCCAGGCGCTCCGACTACGTTAAGCTCAGGACAATGGTTAGTGCTTGCGGCTGCCTTTCTCGGCTGGCTATTCGACGGATATGAGATCGGGCTATTCCCGGTCATCGCCCGACCTGCGCTCAAGAGTCTGATTGGCGGCGCGGGTGACGCGCAGGTGGGCTGGTGGATGGGAATTATCACCGCGTGCTTTCTTCTCGGGGCTGCTTTGGGCGGGCTTGTTTTCGGCTGGCTTGGGGATCGAATCGGCCGCGTCAAGGCCATGGCATTCAGTATCCTCACCTATTCTCTCGTGACTGGCTTTGGCTATCTTGCTTCCAGCCCAAGCGACTTGGCTTGGGTCCGTTTCATTTCGGCTTTGGGTATGGGCGGCCAATGGTCGCTCGGGGTCGCCCTGGTAATGGAATGCTGGCCGGAGAAATGGCGGCCCCTCTTAGCGGGATCGATCGGGGCTGCGGCAAACGTCGGTTTCTTGCTCGTCGGATTCACAGCCCGCCTGCATCAAGTGACCCCCGAATCATGGCGTTGGATGCTGATCGTCGCAGCCTTTCCTGCGTTTCTCGTCGTTTTTATCATCGCGATGGTCCCGGAATCGGAGCGCTGGCGCCAATCGATCAAAGCTGGTCATGGCCATCCCTTGCGCGAGGTCTTTGGCGCAGGGCTGCGCGGGCGAACTCTCTTGGCAATTTCGTTCGCCTCCGTGGCGCTGATTGGGACTTGGGGGTCCGTCCAATGGCTGCCGTTATGGGCGAACCAGATGGTGGCGGAACACGGTTTCGCGGAACTGAAACGACAGCATCCAGACTGGTATGTGCCTGCAGAAGCTCCAAATGGGCCTGGCGCCGAGAGAACTGCGGCCGAAACCCGCGTGAAACAAGATGCCGGCAAAGCTACCGCTAATATGCAGATGATCCAGGGATTGGGCGCAATCATTGGAACGCTCCTAGCCCCTCTCATTGGCGCCCGTCTTGGACGCCGTCCTGCCTACTTCTTGCTTTGTTTGGCTTCGTTTCTGATTTGCGCCTTCACATTTCGCTCGGTCTCGACCTTTACTTCCGGGTTCCTTGGGCTCGCCTTCGTCATGAGTTTATCCACGGCCTCATTTTACGGCTGGTTTCCACTCTATTTTCCGGAGTTGTTTCCCACACGGGTGCGTGCGACTGGCCAGGGCTTGAGTTACAATTTCGGTCGCATTTTTGCCGCCGTCGGGGCGCTGACCCAAGGCCAGTTGGTGGCGGCGTTTGAAGGGAGCTATTCCCGCGCGGGGGCGATCGTAACCTTGGTTTACCTCGTGGGAATGGTCTTGATTTGGTTTGCGCCCGAGACCAAAGGGAAGCCGTTGCCAGAATGATTGCTGACAGGTCGAAGCGATGAAGAAACCTACCGATATCCAAGTTCGGTCCGCGACGTTGTACTACTTGCCGATGCGGGCTCGTGTCCCACTCAAGTTTGGACCGGAAACATTGACGGAGGTAACATGCGCGCGGGTTCGACTTCGAGTGGTCGACCGGAACGGCCATGAAGCCGAGGGCTGGGGCGAAACCCCGCTCAGTGTGCAATGGGTCTGGCCGAGTAGCTTACCATATCAAACGAGGTTTGAGCAGCTCAAGCGCTTTACCGAAGCTCTGACCCGGGCGTGGCCAGTCTTCGATCAATTGGGACATCCCTTGGAATTGGGCTACATGTTCAAAGAGGAGGTTTTACCCGGATTACTCAAAGGTGCGAATGCCGACGTTCAGGCCACTGGCGAACGCATGCCTTGGCTAGCGGCGCTGGTCTGCTGCTCGCCTTTCGACCTTGCGCTGCACGATGCCTACGGGCAGTTGTTGCGTCGCGATGTCTACACCACGTTCGGATCCGAGTTCATGAACCGCGACCTGGCCGACTTCCTCACTCCGGCTTCAGGCAGCACAGTGACGTTTGCCGACCGGTACCCAGCGGAATTTCTAACCAACGAACCGCCGACTTCCCTGCGCGCGTGGCATTTGGTCGGAGGTCTCGATCTGATCCACGAGTGTGAATTGAGCGGAGACGAACCGAAGGACGGCTATCCTGTCTTATTGAGCGACTGGATTGATCGCGACGGGCTCACGTGCCTGAAAGTCAAGCTGCGCGGGAACGATTGGGATTGGGATTACCATCGGCTGGTGCGAGTCGGTAAAGTCGCGGTGGCAAAGAACGTGGAATGGCTAACCGCCGATTTCAACTGCACGGTAATGGACCCGTCTTACGTCAACTCGCTGCTCGATCGGCTGCGCGATGAGCAAGCGCGCATCTTTGGCATGATTTTATATGTGGAGCAGCCATTCCCATACGACCTGGAGAAGTACCGGATCGACGCGCACAGTGTGTCAGCGAGAAAACCACTGTTTCTGGACGAGAGTGCCCATGACTGGCGAGTCATTCGACTGGGACGCGAGCTAGGATGGTCCGGCGTTGCCCTCAAGACCTGCAAGACGCAAAGTGAAGCGATCTTAAGCGCGTGTTGGGCCAAGGCGCACGGCATGACGTTGATGGTCCAAGATCTGAGCAACCCAATGCTGGCTCAGATTCCCCACGTTCGTTTGGCGGCCCACGTCGGAACGATCATGGGGGTGGAAACTAACGGGATGCAGTTTTATCCCGAAGCTTCACTTCCCGAGCAAGCGGTTCATCCTGGGCTATATCAACGCCGCCGAGGAGTCGTCGACCTCACGACCCTCCGCGGGCCGGGCTACGGCTACCGACTTTCCGAGATTCAACGCTCTCTGCCTGCTCCCGCGGCGCAAGTTGAATCGAATCATTCGTGACGCCAGCCATCCGGGAGACGCACCTCGGGAATGCTCCTAAAACGCTTCTGTTTCTCCTGGCACAGCGACTGGATAGTGCCCCTCGGAGTCGCCGACGACAGGGGGTACCCCTTCCCAGGTTAGTTGCTCTAGTCCCGGAGCGAGCTCAACGTTGGACGCCAAAGCCTCTTCCCACGTAACGACCCGACCAGATTCACAGGCCATCCGTCCCATGATCGCTGTGAAACAGGATTTGGCGCATCGCTCGGTTTCATTGTAGGGCTGATCTTTCCGAATGGCGTCAAAGAGCAGATCGTGCTCAAACTGATAAGCGTCACATGCGGGGCCTTTGTAGTCCCAGATCAGGGCTTCCGAACTCATCTTGTGACCCCGAAACAGGCGCGGCTTCGGTTGACCTTCGCCCAGCACAGCGCAGCCTTTCGCTCCATGAATAATGTCGCCAAAAAAATCGTAGCATTTTGTCTGGTGCCGTCCTTGAGCGAAGAGCCTCGTCCCGTCGGCAAAGCTATACTCAGCTGCATAATGATCGAAAAGTTGGTCCGGGGCTTTCCGCACTTGCCTGCCGCCCATTCCTTGAACAGAAACCGGCCAGGCGTCTTTTACCCAGCAGCAAACGTCGATATTGTGGATGAGCCAATCGACCAGGAAACTGCCATTGAGCCAAGTGAAACAACTGTAGTTGGCAATCTGGTAAGCTAGCTCGGACATTCCCGTTTGACGCGGATTGACTCCAACCGGGCCGTGCATGCGGTAGGCCCACGCGGTGATTACTTCGCCAATGGCTCCGCCATGGATCTGTTCGACAGCCTCAGCTAGCGGTCGATAATGGCGGCTCATCAACCCGCCCGCTACCTTCAAACCTTTCTGACTCGCGATTTCGCCCGTCCGCAGGACGCGCCGTATCCCGGGCGCATCCACCGCGAAGCTCTTTTCCATGAATACGTGGCAGCCTTTCTCCACCGCGTAGGCAAAGTGAATCGGGCGAAATGCGGGCGGTGTCGCGAGCAAAACGACGTCTCCCTTATCCAAGCTGTCGATCGCTTTTCGAAATCCGTCCAGACCGACGAAGCGGCGTTCGACCGGCACATGAATCTGAGCAGCATGCTGTGCGGAAAGCCCTTTTAAGCAGCTGTCAATCCGATGTTCAAACACATCGGCGACCGCCCACAACTGGGTTGGGCCTTCCGTTGAAAGTGCTTGTGCCGCGGCTCCTGTGCCACGTCCGCCACACCCGATGAGAGCAATCTTCAAGGTATTTGTCTCCGCTGTATACCCGGGACGCATCACGGCGGTGGCCACCGCGGCACTGGCCACGGCCGTGGCGGAGGTTTTGAGAAATTGACGTCGGGAAGTGAGGGCTTTTTGGTCGGCCGATTCCGGTTTCATGGTGGCGCTTTGGTTGGAGCGCGCATGGGCTGCGATCGCGCTCGCTCTCTCCATGTTGCCGAAGCTGGACAGCCGCGCCCTTGATTCAAGTCAACCAAACCAAGCGGGACTTCCCGGCACTGCGAAACCATTCCCGCTCCGCCTGGATCACTTGAGAGCCTTCACAAACCGCTCCATCCGTTGCGTCGCAAGCTGGATCTGATCGAGTGCTGTTGCGAAGCAACATCGGACAAATCCCTCACCGCTCGGCCCGAAGGCGCTGCCCGGAACACAAGCCACCTTCTCCTGCTGCAAGAGGCGCAATGCAAACTCTTTCGAGGAGAGTCCGGTAGAACGGATGCAGGGAAAGGCATAGAACGATCCCCGCGGCTGGTGACAGGAAAGCCCCATGTCATTGAGAGCATTCACAATGTAGTTGCGCCGAACTCGATACTGATCGCGCATTTCGATCGTGTCTGGCTCGCCGTGTTGAATCGCTTCTAACGCAGCTTCCTGGCTGATAATGCTTGCGCACAGCATAGAATACTGGTGGATTCGCATCATCGCCTCGATGATCTCAGCAGGTCCGCACGCATAGCCAATTCGGAACCCAGTCATGGCGTACGCTTTGCTAAAACCATGCAGGAAGACCGTCCGCTCCCGCATCCCAGGCAGGGACGCAATACTGACATGGTCCCCCTCAAATGTGAGCTCCGAGTAAATCTCATCGGTGATCACCAGTAGATTGTGGCGCAGCACGACCTCCGCAATCCGAAGCAATTCCACGCGCGTCAGGGTCCCGCCGGTTGGGTTGGTTGGAAAATTGAGGACCAAGACCTTGCTGCGAGGCGTGATCGCCTTTTCGATAGCTTCGGCTTTCACGGCAAACCCATTCTCCGCTGTACAAGCGATCGACACGGGAACCCCGTGCGCCAGCGCAACACTTGGGGAGTAACTGACATAACAAGGCTCGTGATAGAGAATCTCGTCTCCAGGGTTAATTAACGCCCGTAAAGCAATATCGAGGGCTTCGCTAACCCCAACAGCAATCAGAATTTGCGTCTGCGGATTATACCCGACTCCAAAATGAGTCTCGAGATGCGCGCAAATCGCTTGCCGTAGCTTAAGTAACCCCAAATTCGAGGTGTAACTCGTTTTGCCATGCTCCAAGGCATAGATGGCAGCTTCTCGAATATGCCACGGCGTCGCGAAATCAGGTTCTCCGACTCCAAGCGAGATCACCCCAGCTTGCGTTTGAACAATATCAAAGAATTCGCGGATCCCGGACCTGGGGATCTGGCGAACGTGATCAGCGACGAAGCTGCTCAAGTCTAAAGCTGAAGCCATACGGTAAAGCAACGCTGAATCGCGCGGCATTGGAAAGCAAAAAAGCGCATCCGTTACGCTCTGGCCCTGGGGCTTAATCCCATGAGAATTTCAGGTTTTGCCCGATGGCTACGTTTCGCGATCTCCAGTACGTTTCTTAACACATAGTTTTCTTCTTCAACGCTGAACCCGTCTCAAGGAGGACGGGTTATTTTTCACTTGGCTCGCTATCTGAGAGCAATTGCTCTCAAGACGCCCGTGATCGCTGAGTGCAATCAACGTCGCGGTCTCGGCTAAGCTTTAGTCACGGGAGTTTTGTTCTGAAATCAACATCTTGTTGCTCAACTAGTTGACTCGTTGGTGACATTTGGCACCTGGGATCCGGGCCAACCGGGGCGCGCGGCGCCCGTAAGTTCAATAAAAAGAGCACCGGCTCATGCCGGTGCTCTTACCGTAACTAACCGAAACAAAGTGAGCTGTCGCTTACTGGCGCACAGGAGCAGGCGGCTGCACCTCAATCTGATTGTCTACGCTTTGAACCCCGGGAATATCACGAACCCGGCGCTCAATATCGCGTTTCTCAAATTCTGTATGTACCGTCCCATGCAGGGTGGCCCGACCGTTGGAGGCATCAATCTTCAGATTACGCGGCGTTCGAAGATCGAGCGGCGCCAGGTCCGGATTTTGGGCTGTCGTGGATCCGTTGATCCGATCGGCCGCAGAGCGGTCTGGAACGGTTCGAAGCGGCGCGGGATCTGCGATCTGTCCAGGGTGCCGCACCGGGGGCAAAGGAGCTACTTCGTTCGAGAGCGCGTCACGATTTGGGTCAGTCGCTGAACGATCCAGCATCGGTTCACTCATGGAACGGGTGCTTCGTTCTACAGCGGCGCCCGAAGTTCCGACCGCCGGGTCAGCCGGCTTCACCTCCAAGTTGTTGGTCACGAGCTCAACGCCCGGGACTTCGCGTGCAATCGAGGCGGCTCGTTCTTTCTGTTCGTTGTTGTCAACAAAGCCGTTCAGCTGGACTTCGCCGCGGTAAGTGTTCACCTTTACATCAAACCCACTGACAAGCGGGTCTCGAAACAACGCCGTTTTAACGCGGGTACTTACGGCCTTGTCGTCGACGTAGGCACCGGTGCTTCGTTTATGTCGGGTACCAGCGCAGCCGGTGCTAGCCAACATTAGTCCACTTAAGGTCAAGCAGACAATCAATCCACTCAGCGCGGTTTTTGGGTTTCTCATGGTCATCATCCTTTCGGCTGCAACCTAGTTTCGAGCGGCCGCTTTGCAATGCGGGATTTCCCTGTTTTTATCATCAGCATCGGCTACTGACGCCAGTCGCCGCTAGGCCTTTGCCAGATTGTATCTACGACCCAAATCCTGCCTGGTTTGCGATGGAGTTCAGAGCGCTTTATCTTAATCGGATCGGTCCGACGGGTGAGAAAGGAACCTTATGTTTCGCGAGGTTAACCGACTTAAAGGCTATCGGCTTGGAGCGCTCGACGGTGAAATTGGCAAAGTCGAAGACTTGTTTTTCGATGATCAAAACTGGACGGTCCGATATTTGGTGGCCGACACTGGTTATTGGTTGCCTGACCGGCAGGTTTTGCTGTCGCCGCACGCCGTGAAACATGTGGAAGACTCCACAGGCATTGTTCATGTTTCCCTCACCCGCCAACAGGTTGCAGATAGCCCGCCGATAACGGCCGACCAGCCAGTCTCACGACAATTTGAGCGGCATTACTTTAAATATTTTGGCTGGCCAGAATACTGGGCTGGGCCCTCGCTTTGGGGGCCGGTTCCGTGTCCGATCTTAAATGCGCCCTTATTACCCGAGGCGGGACCATTCGAGCCAGAGAGCGAAGCGATCGGAGACCCGCACTTGCGGAGTGTCAACGAGATCACGGGCTATCGGTTGCAGGCCCGAGACGGCGAAATTGGACATATCGAAGACGCGCTGGTGGAAGACCGGAGCTGGGCCATTCGGTATCTGATGATCGAGACACGCAACTGGCTGCCAGGAAAAAGAGTGTTGGTGGCGCCACCATGGATCAGCGAGGTGAGTTGGGAAAAATCAGCGGTTGGTGTCGACTTGACGCGCGATCGGATTGAACGGGCACCAGATTACGATCCGGCGTCACCCATTTCACGTGACTACGAGATCGCTCTGTTTCAACACTATAGCCGTGAAGGATACTGGGAAGGGGACGCTGGCTCTAAGGGCAGCGCGCCGTGAAAAACTAATGTGGCAGGATCTTCCATTCCGGACGGTCGGGCAACGAGAAGGCGCAGACCACGAGGCCCTTTCAAACGTCCCAGAGCGGCTGTGCCACCCTTCTCCGTAAAACTTTGCTGGAACTGAAAAATCCGCTTTTACACTTTCCGAGCGCCTGATACGGTGCCGGCCACAGCAACGCGATTTGAACGGACTGGGGCAGCAGTTTTCCCGGCTGGTTCCCGGAAAGCCGACGCTGCCAGGCCAGATTGAGCGGGAACGCTCCACGCGCCGAAAGGAAAGATCATGAGCAGTCATAGCAATCACAATTATCCCAAGCTTCACAACGCCATGTGGCCCGGCTTGGTTGGCAAAGGCAGTCCTGGTGCCGAACCTTGCATCGACCTCGACACGATGCTCGATCTCACGGCCAAGGCTGAGGTGGATGGCATTAAGTTTGACGGCGTCGATATCTTCTTGTTTGAACCCCATATCAACATTGATATCAGTGACGACGATTTGAAACGCGTTGCCGATAAGATCCGTGGCCGCGGATTGGTGGTCGGTTCAGTGGTAGCTCCTATTTGGCCGCCTACCGGTGGTGGTCCAGCCATGGGCACCGATGAGGATCGTAAGAAATTTGTCGGGCAAGTGCGTAAAGGCTGCCGGATCGCGCAAGAACTGCGGGAGATGGGAGCGCGACCCGAGGGCGTAGTTCGGATTGACTCGGCGAGTGGGGTGGAAGACTGGGCGAAAAACCCCAAAGAGAATTCGCGCCGGATCGCACAGACATTCCGGGAGGCCTGCGATGTGGCCGCTGATTACGGGGAAAGGTTGGCGGCGGAAGGCGAGATTTGTTGGGGGGGCATGCACGGCTGGCGGAAGATGGTGGAACTACTCGAATTGGTAGATCGCCCCAAGGTGATTGGCTTTCAAGCAGACATGGCGCACACGCTCCTCTATATCCTTGGCTATAATGCTCCCGAAGACGCCATTTTGCCTCCGGATTGGAACTGGTCCGATCCAGCTCGCCTTGATCAAGCCCTGAAGACGCTAACCAAAGCGCTGCGTCCCTGGACGATTGATTTCCATATCGCCCAGAACGATGCCACCGTCAAAGGCTCTGGCACACACGATAAGACCGGCCACCACTGCTTACCGGGAGACCCGAATGGCAAGCTGGACATTTCTCGTCATGCGGCGTTTTGGATGCGAGACGAAAAAGGCCGAGTGACCAAAGCGTTCCGCCACATCTGTTGGGATGGATGCATGTTTGCCAACGACACCATGATGAAACAGCAAACGTGGAACGATATTTTGGCTTCCATGGTCGCGGTCCGCGATGCGCACGGTTGGACGGAACCTGCAGCTGCAGCGTCTTCCAAGCCCGCCGCCCGCTCCAGCCCGGCCGTCTCGACAAAGCATCGACCCAAAGCGCGCGTGCGCAAGCCCACTGCAAAACCGACGGCCAAGCTTTCTACGAAAAGCAGTGCGCGGGGCGCCAAAAAGCCTGCGGTCAAGAAAGCCGCGGCCCCGAAAAAGGCCGCCACAAGACGGCCAGCGTCCGCCAAAAAGAAAGCGGCACCGGCACGGCGCAAGAAGAAATAACGCCTCGGCGAACCATTTTGCCGCGGTGATGATCTGCAACTTTTAGAGTTTTACCATGAAAACATTGAACGTCGGACTGATCGGCTACGGGTTTATGGGGCGAGCCCATGCCAACGCCTATCGCAAGGTCAACAACTTCTTCAATCTCACACACCGGCCGGTGCTAAAAGCTGCCTGTGCTCGCGACGAAGCCAAAGTCAAAGCCTTCGCCGAGCAGTGGGGTTTTGAATCCATCGAGTTGGATTGGCGCAAGCTCATCGCACGACCTGACATCGACTTAGTCGACATTTGTGTTCCAAACAATTTGCATGCGGAGATCGCGTCCGCTGCGGCTAAAGCCGGGAAGATGATTCTCTGCGAGAAGCCGTTGTCCATGGACGGCGCGCAAGGCGAGAAGATGGTTGCGGCGGTCGAGAAGGCCAAGGTGCCTAACATGGTTTGGTACAATTACCGCCGTGTTCCTGCGGTCACTTTTGCCAAACAGCTGATTGACGAGGGCCGTTTGGGGCGAATCTTCCATTATCGCGCGAAGTTCCTTCAGGACTGGACGATTAGCCCGGACCTGCCGCAAGGGGGAGCGGCGCTTTGGAGGCTGGACGTCAAGGCGGCCGGTTCTGGAGTCACCGGTGATTTGCTGGCCCATTGCATTGATACCGCTCTCTGGTTGAATGGCTCGATCGACCAAGTCAGCGCTATGACCGAAACGTTCATCAAGGAACGTAAACATAACCTC
>JBGAIN010000181.1:0-16551 GCA_044225505.1 Limisphaerales bacterium | reverse complement strand
GACGCTGATGTCCAGTTTCACCGGCGAGAATACGATCGCCTGCGCGCGGCCCTGGAGCGTGCGCGCGACGCCAGTCAGTTGCCCGAACTGCCTGCCGCATCGACCAAACAGCAAATTCACGAGTTGCTAGTCCGGATTCGCATGTCGGCGGCGGAATAGGGCACGGCGGCGAATCCAGACTCCACCCAGACCTGCGTGTTTTCAGCGGCCTTGATGATCAACTCCGCCAAGGCGGGCAACTCTCCAATGGGAACGTCGTGCCCCCCTTGAGAAAACGCATCGCCACTCGTTGCTCGGACTTTTGTGGGCCCGAAACGCCGATTACGATTCGAGTCGAGGACAAACTCAAGCAAGAGGTGATGGCGGCGTTCGCTGAAACCGCCCATGCTTTTGAGAGTTCTGTTCCTCCCAGTGCGAAACCAGGATGTCTCTGGCTTTATTGAGCCAGTCCCGATCCAGGGCCAATTCGAGAATGTAAGCAGAAATGAACATCCGCGCCTTCCGTGGCCGTCTTCGTTTTCCAGCAGGCACCAACAGCCCCTTCCGGACCAAAATCTTTCCCTGATGTTCAACCAAACCCAACAGCCAGCAGGCTTCGAGCAGCGAAATCAGACCAGGGTATCGAGGCAACGAAAGAAACTGTCGTTGTTCATTGCTCATGTGGCATCCTCAATGAATCCTGTGGTGGCTGATTTCTGCCGACATCCATTTCCGCACCTTTGGCATCAGCGAAGACCGCTGCGACCATCTCAACGATGATCCCAACAAACAGCTTGCACCAAGGAGGATCCGGCACGCCGGATTTGCCCCGGCCGGCAATATCCCACGATTCGATGTTTCAGCCGCCGGGATGGGAAGCTCCCCTTTAGACTGCGGGAGATCCGTGCCACAACGAGCTTCCGGTTCCAAACCAAGTGAGAGCGTCCTCGTCCTGATCCATTGCGCGTAAGCGCACCCGGATTAGTCTTCTGAGCATTGGTTCCTTGGAGTAGGGGTTTATTGCTTCACCGATTGACCTAGCGATACTTGTTCTATTTGCCAAAAAACAAACCTCGTGGTTTATTTATTAGCAGATATGACCCACAAGACTAGTTCAGCGCGCAAAAGAATAAACCAGCGCCTGATGTCTGCACCCGCCAATGCAGTGCTTACGTCCGCCTGGCTTAAGGACCAAGGCATATCGAGTCGCCTGGCAGACTACTACGCCAGATCTGGCTGGTTGCACCGTGTCGGTGATGGAGCCTTCGCCGTTCAATCAGACGCCCCAACATGGCTGGGCGCGGTCTTCGGTCTCCAACAGAGATCGAAGTCGTTTCATCCGGGCGGGCGCACGGCTTTGGAACTCGCAGGCCTCGCGCATTTCGTTCCGTTAGGCGAGGCGTATCCTCTCTACCTCTTCAGCCGGACGGGTGAGAGGCTTCCCGCTTGGTTCAAACGCCTGCCGTGGTCGAATCGCGTGTGCCATGTCAGCACGAACTTCCTCCCCGTCGAACTAGGGTTACGAGAACATCGCGAGGGTGAACTCGTTGTGAGCGTGTCAGCCCCGGAGCGTGCAGCGCTCGAATTTATACAGCATCTCTCGCCCACCGATTCCGAATATGAGCACGCCAATCTTCTCTTCGAGGGACTCGGAACGCTGCGGACGGATTTGGTGCAATCGCTCCTTGAGGCATGCACCTCGGTTAAAGCGAAGCGGCTTTTTCTCCACCTGGCGGAAAAGCACGGTCACGCTTGGCTCAAGCAATTAATACTGACAAAGGTTTCGCTCGGCAGCGGCAAACGGGTGTTCGTGGCCGGCGGTCGGCTCGATCCTAAATACCTGATCACCGTCCCAGCAGCGAGTGCAACTCCACACGACGCTCCGTGATAAATACCTCTTTCTTCAAGCAGGCCGACCTGCTGGTGCAGGTCATCCCGTTCGTAAGCACGGAAGCATGCTTTGCGCTCAAGGGTGGCACGGCGATCAATTTCTTCGTGCGCAATTTCCCGCGCCTATCCGTGGACATCGATCTCGTTTACCTGCCGGTCGAAGATCGACCCCGTAAGGTCAAAACTCTCATGCGGCTTGGCGGTAATAGAATTTCAACAAGCCTCCGAGCCGCTCGCGCGTCTGGAGTTGGCCGGTCGATTCACCGATGCGGTCCTCAGGTCTGGGAAAGAGAATCGCATTCCCTTTGCCTTGGTGATTTCGTTCACCATGAAAATGGAGAACGTAATTTGATAACACCTGTCGCAGTGATGCCTCGCCGAACAAAATCATCTTCGACAGGCACTCCTCTTTTACAGATCTATGCCACCTTTCCAAATTGGCATTCAAATTCGGACTCCGCGCCGGCAATTTCACCGTCTTGATCCCGACTCCCTCCAGGATCCCGGTGAAGGCGTTACAGAATTTTGCATCTCGATCATGAAGCAGATAACGGCAGCCGTTGAGAAAACAGGTGTCCGCAAAGCTCATGTTTCGCGCCATCTGCTCCATCCAGCGCTGGTCCGGTGAGGTCGTGATTCCAGCGATGCATATCTGGCGCGCGGCCACTCGCATGCACGATAGCACGTAGAAGGTCATCAATCCGCTGGCCGTCCAAACTTCGACTGTGAAAAAATCCACTGCGGCCAGGACTTCCACATGCGACCGAATGAATTCACGCCAACTCATCGTTCGCCCGCGCTCGGGTGCGGGCGCGATGTCGTGTCGTTTCAAAGCATTGGCCACGGTCTGATGACTGACTTCGTGCCCGAGATTGCCCAGGGCACACACGATCCGCCGATAGCCTCAACTGCGATTCTCCCGAGCCAACTGCAGGATCAGTTTCTCAATCTCATCGTTCGTCGAGCCGCCCTTCTTGGGCGCCCGATTCTTTGAGCCGTCGAACTTCTTGGCGATCAACCGGCGGTGCCACCCTAGGATCGTTTCCGGTCGCACGATTTGCGCTACCTCATCTAGCGCTTTGCGCCCAAGTTGCTTGGCCGTCGGGGCCAGACTGATCCGTTCGGGATCAGTGAGCCGAATCCGACCCTGGATCTGATTGCGCAGAATCCGGTTTTCAGTCACCAGATACTCATTGCGGGCCAGCAACTCTTCGTCAACGGAACCCGTGACGTATGCAAGCATTCGCTTCCAATTCATAGACCAAATTCAACCAGCTCACGTGCCCGCGGGCAACGGCTGACTCTCATCGTAACTGCTTGCGATCGGAGCCTTTCGACTGGTTTGACTCTACGGCTGTCGTTGTCCCGAACGTTCCAACTCGTTTTTCAGGGATTTGGGCTTGTACTGGCTGGGGTCAATAGTGCGCCCGGAAACAAGGTCGTCCGCCAGTTCCATGAAATAGCAGAAGTATCCAGGACGCTGGCGCACATCGAAGATGCGCAACAGGTGAGGTGATTCCGACGTGAGCGACCGAAACCTTCGCAATCCCTCGAAAGCTCGCGCATAAGCCGAGTCGCTGTCGTCGTTGCCGGTCGATTCAAAGACGTCCCGATATACGAATTTACCCGCCACGTAATCTGGTGAACCCGCAGAGGCCCTCGAGAAGAGATAAACGCGACCATAGCCGCCGCTTCCGATATCGGCGATGCACTCATAGCCCGGCTCTGCTGGATGCAGTCGGTGGTCAAACTGGAGTTCGTTCGGACCCATACCAAAACACCGCTATTTGCTTATTCGGCCACACTCATGTGCCGCTCGCGTTTACCCGAGATGCCACGGTTCAATGTGGTCCATTTTCACGACTCATAGCCCAACCTGGACGCAAGTACCTGGTGAATGTGGGCAGCGTCGGCGAACCGCGCGACTCCAGTCCGCTCGCAGCTTATGTGGTTTACGACGCTTTGAAGCGCGAGGTTGAGCTCCGGAGGGTACCCTATGACAGCGTGCTGACCGAGGCCAAGGTTCGCCAAGCCGGTTTGCCTCTTCGGCGGAGGCTCGGTACTTCATAACGCTGGGAATCGCGATTCGGCGCCAGTATCCGCTTCCTACGCAGCGATTGCCGACTTGCAGGCGAGCCGAATTCGACACTGGATCGGGTTGCGCAGGATTCGATTCTCCGTGACCAGATACCCATTTCGGGCGAGGAGCTCTTCGTCGACGGATCCCGTGACGTAAGTCAGCATTCGCTTCCAGTTCATCGGCCCGAATTCAGTCAGCACACACACCCACAGGCAGTTTCTCGCTCCCCGTCGTAATTGATTGAGGGTGGCCACGTTCGACTCGTTTGACCATCCGGGATTTCAACGGGCACTGGTTTGGCCGTAAGCACGGCCGTGCTTACGAGCCGGTTTCCGATCGCGCAAGTGGCTGCGTCCCAACTATGCGGAGTTGTGGACGGTTTGTGTTTTTGTGATGTTCGAGGACTTCTTGCACTGGTAGGATAAGCGTATGGCATTTGGCTCGATGATTGCGGTGGCATCGGCAGTATGGCTGCTCAGTTGCGGGGCTTCTCTAGGGGCTCTCTATCGCAATCTTTGGCTGCGTTCCTCACGCTGGCCGCCGTCTCTCGCTTTGTCATGGGGTGGGCTATTAATTGGGCTGTGGGGAAGATCGTTCATTCACCTGAGCGCATCCAAGACGATCAACGGACATCAGGAGTGGAGTCTTAACTCCGAATGGTTCTTCGTCGGTGCGATCATTTTAGCCGTCCTCGCACTTGTCTCGACGGTTTGCATTCCTTGGATACGCCGCAGCCGTTGCGACTGTCCTCCGCTAACCGAAAGAGCCGGTCCAGGTAACGTAGCAAACGGCGGCCCTGATCTAGGCGCCGCAAATTCCGTGGCGATTTGTTCTAAATCGGCTTAAGGCATCAGGGAAAGAAACCTTACGGCACGAACAGAACCACAACGATAGTCATGCGCCGGCTTATCGTCATGGGGGTTAGCGTTCCGTTCCTGGCGGGTGGTCTGGTCTCAATCTACTGAGTGTGGCGCATCCTGTCGTATCCCATCGGCAGCACTGAGTCCAGAACCTCGCCCGACGCTCCATCCCAAGCACCGGCTGGACGGCGACGAGCTGTTTCTGTTGCTCTCGTCGGTGGCACGAATTTGAGATCAGGAATCAGGCGGGGTGTCCAACGGTGGGCAAACTGATACGGCTCGATGGATCGGTCAGAGGCCTGGGGCCTGGCGGAGAGGTGACGACGTCATTGCGAGTGGAGGGCGCCGTGCTGAGGGTAGAAATTCTGCGCGAGAGTCACGACACGGCTCAGGACCAAAAGGGCGAACGCATCGTCGGAACCAAGCTTGCTGGTTAATTTGCTTGCTACCTCTGGGATATCACAGGAGGGGAGGGGGTGCCACCGCTTGGACGGTGGCTGTCGTTCGCTATTGTCGTTCGGCAAAATATTATGAAGCCAGTTATAGGATCCTGCTTTATGTGGTAAGGTAACTTTTGAGGTTACTGGCTCCAATTAAGTTTCTCTATTGCCATTGCCGTTCCTGTCAAAAGTCGAGTGGCTCTATTCATGCGGCGAACCTGGCATTTCCTGGAGGTTCCGTTCGATGGACACAAGGCGAAGATCTTACCCAACTCTTTGTCGATACGAAGGAGAACCCCGGATTCCCGCGTTGCTTTTGCAGGAGTTGCGGTGCGCCGTTGCCGAAGCTAAGCCGGAACCGGCAGTTCTGGGTTGTGCCGAGCGGATCATTGGATTCAGATCCAGGGATGAGGCCTCAGGCGAACATTTATTGGGCAGAGCATGCTCCCTGGTTTGTGTCAGCAGATGAAATTGCCAAGAACGACGGGCCATTGATGGATCAAGGCAGCGGAGTTAAGGGCTAACGCCGCGGTTTCCGTCCGGCTGTGGCGTCAAGCGGGTGACGGGTGATTGCTCATTCAGTTCTCAACGCGCAATTTCCCGGGATGAACATGCAGCTTAGGCGGCAAGCAAGCTTGATCGGCACGTCAGCTGGCTTCGGATGTTGACCCTTAGGTTGAGTGTGATGCAATCTGCGCCAATGATCGCTCGCCTCTGGGATTGTGGCTGGCTTGGCGGTGATGTCGTGAGTGTTCCTTCGAGTGCTTCGAATCGTTTCCTGAGGGTAACATGAAAGAGCAGCGCGACGCTCGTGGACGGTTGACTATTGATCTCTCAGATGAAGGATCAACGTTCGAGGTGTACGCCTCGCGGCTTGAGGCGCATTGCGGAGCGAGGCAAGTTCGGCGTTTAGACAGCCCCGACCAACGATACTGGGATTACGATATCGAAAACACCACGGTGGTGCTACACTTCGACGAATTCGCGGGCATCACACTTCATGTCGAGAATGGATCGTGCGACAGCCTTTTAAGACGCATCGCAAAGAATATCGGCAAGCCTCTGCCTAAAAGGAATGTGAAGTAAGTGGGGTTGCTGCAACGGCTGGCGAATACTTGCCGCTTTCGTTCTAAAGTTCATACTCGGCTTAAATGAACCTGCCGAATATGCATTGCCCCTCATCCTCAGAACGCCTGATCCTGGCGCCTGGAATTCAGAGCCCATCTCTGTTGGATGCCGACAGATCCAAGTTGGGACTCGCGCGAAGTATTGACCTTGTTGCTCAGCTTTTCTGCGCACTTATAGTACTTGCCGGCCCTTTGGCCCAAGCGGCGGACGCAGGGCCCTCCCTGGCTGCTCCGCCAGAGCCAATAGGGATGAAAGCACTCTTCAACGGGAAGGATCTGGCTGGCTGGGAGGGTGATCCCCGGTTATGGTCGGTCAAAGAGGGTGCTATTCGCGGCCAGACGACGCCAGACGCTCCGGCCAAGGGAAACACCTTCCTGATTCTCAAAGATCAGCACTTCAGCGATTTCGAACTCCGTCTCTCTTTCCGATGCACCGCCGACAATAACTCCGGGATCCAGTATCGGTCCAAGCACATTACCGATGGCAACCTTGCCAACAACTGGGTCGTGCGAGGTTACCAGCATGAAATTCGCAACGAGAATACACTCCCGAGTGTGACGGGGTTTATTTATGACGAAGGCGGTAAACGGGGGCGAATGTGTCTCGCGGGTGAGAAAGTGATTTGGGAGAATGGGAAAAAGAACTTGATCGGAACACTCCTGGACGCCGAAGGGTACAAACGCCTCTTCCACCTCGACGACTGGAACGACGTTGTGATTGTGGCCGAAGGAAATCACATGCGGCATTTCCTCAATGGCACTCTGATTCTGGATTTCACCGATGCGGATCCGCAATTGGCCCTCAAGGAAGGCATCATCGCCTTACAACTACACGCCGGAAAACCCATGTGGACCGAGTTCAAAAATATCCGGATCAAAGTCCTCACGCCGCAAGCTCAGCCATGAGATAGCCTGTGTCTATGCAACTTTTTTCCAGATTCAGAGGGCGGGTCTGTGCGTTGGCCGCCATGGTCGGCGCGATCGGGGCTTACGGCGCCTCATCCGATTATCTCGTGTCGCCCAGTGCCGGCCCCAACGGCGACGGCAGCAATGGCCGTCCGTTTCAATCTCTTGGGAAGGCCCGGGACGCGTTGCGGGTGGCTCGGCGCGCTGGTGGCGTCGCGGCCGGAAAACCGGCCGTCGTATCCCTGAATCCGGGCGAATACCGGTTGGAGTCGACTTTTGAATTGACCGCCGACGACAGCGGCACGGCTGAAGCCCCCGTAATCTACCGCGCCCAGCAGCCTGGCACAGTCCGGATTCAAGGCGGCGTTACGCTTCCCTCGGCAGCCTTCGGCCTGGTCACCGATGCGGCGGTGCTGTCACGGCTTGTGCCGGAAGTTCGGGGCAAGGTGATGGCATGCGACCTGGCCAAGCAAGGTCTCAGGCCGTTCCTACCGTTTAAGCCAGCCTTTCGCGGCGCGCCATCTGGACCATGGTTGTACTGCAATGGACGACCGATGGTGCTCGCTCGCTGGCCAAACCCAGAAGCTTCCGGAGGTGGTTGGGCCGAGTTCACCAAAGCGGTGGACACCGGATTGCCACAACCCGACGCGGCTGATCCCGGCCTGCGCCGAGCCCACCCTGGCTCATTTCAGTTCGATGACCTCCGCCCGAGCCGATGGAAAATCGAGGATGGAGTGTGGCTACTCGGCTATTGGACCCACGACTGGTCCGACGAAGTTCTGCGAATCGGCGCCTATGATCGGGAGAAAAAGGTCATCACGCTGGCCGCGCCTCACAATTATGGTATTGCCGCTGGAACCTGGGGTGCCTCAAAACGTCGGTTCTTTGCCATGAACCTGCTCGAAGAGTTGGATGCCCCGGGCGAGTGGTACCTGGACCGCGAGCGCCATCATCTCTACTTCTATCCGCCCGCGCCGATGGAGGGTGCGAACATCACTCTGGCCACGTTGACGGAGCCCATGCTTCGCCTGCGCGATGCCAAGCACATCCAGCTTATTGGGCTGGCGTTCGACGGTAGCCACGGGGACGGATTGGTGCTGCAGAACTGCGAAGCCATCGAGATCGCAGGTTGCCGCATTGCCAACCTGGCGGGCGGCGGTATCTCCGTCGATGGCAAGGATAACGTGATTCGTTCGTGCGATCTTTATCAATTGGGCCGGGGCGGGATCAGTCTGAACGGCGGTGACCGTCAATCCCTAACCCCGGCACGGAACTTGGCCGTCAACAATCACATTCATCATTACGGCCTTTTCCAACGGACTTATGCGCCAGGAATCGGTGCCGAGGGTTGTGGTCAGATCGCCCGGAACAATTGCATTCACGATGCGCCTCACAACGCGGTCCTTTACGGCGGCAACGAGCACCTTTTTGAAGGCAACGAAGTGTATCGCGTCGTGATGGAGACCGGAGACGCCGGCGCGTTCTACACCGGGCGCGATTGGACCAGCCAAGGCAATATTTTGCGGAATAATTATATTCATGACTTGGGGAGTGGCGATGCCGGGCACGTGAACACGATGGGTGTCTATCTGGATGATTGCGACAGCGGCGACACTTTGGAAGGGAACATTTTCTACCGCGCGGGCCGGGCCATCATGATTGGCGGCGGTCGCGACAATATCATCGTGGGCAACCTGGTCGTGGATTGTCCGATTGGGCTTCACTTGGACTCGCGGGGGATGACATGGAAACAATGGAACGATCCTGCCGATGCCAGTTGGCATCTGGAGGCCAAGGCTCAAAGGCTGCAGTATACTCGGCCGCCCTGGAGCGAGCGCTATCCCAAACTAGCTCGAATCATGCAAGAAGACCCTCAGCAACCCCTTGGCAACACCATCGAGGACAATGTCTTTGTGGATTGCACCAAGGAGTTGTGCAGCTTCGATGGGAACGTCAGAAAACTGCTCGACCGACTGACCATCGCCGACAACCTGGCGGTAAATTCTAAGGGAGCGAGCAACGTGGTGTTAGCCCGTGGCCTCAAAGGATTCCGGGACTTGAAAGGCTCCGCGGCGGCACCGGTAAACCTCAGTTTCATTAATCGGAACACCGGTGAGTTTTCTTTGCCTATTGACACTCTCGTGATGGAAGGCAACCCCGCCTTCAAGCCGATTCCAGCGGCGCGCATCGGATTGCTGGTGGATGAATACCGCCGTCAGGTAGCGCCTGACAACGCGGTGGCGCCGCGATGGTGAGGTGGGACTTGCTTGATGGCATCATCCACCGCGGCACGAATGACGTGGAATTCATGGAGTGGCATGCGGGCGTGGAGCCAATCACCGATACGCGAAGCCGAAGAACTGTCAGGTTGCATAACACAATGACGGATTGGCCCGATTCCAGATACACGCGAAGAATCGCGTTCATTCCCGGGGCCGCGCCGCCATGTTTAGGCTCCGTGAAAAAGTGGCAACAAGGACGGAGAAACTGCCGCACCTAAACAGGTGAGCGCCAGGTCGACTCTGTTGGTTCCGCAGGAGGATACAATATGACCTGTTCATGATATGAGAACTTTTGTCCTGGTGCCAAAGCGGCGACGGCATCGTTTGAATTGGTATCTTTATCCCAGCCTTTTCGTAATATCGAACTGATGTTCCCTTCGCTTACGATCACGCCTCAGAATACCTAAACCGGCAACGATTCCTCCCGTTGTGCTCCGTAGGCTGCGGGATGGAGCAGGGTGTTGACCCGGGTGGGCCGTTGGTTCTATTTGCCTTCGCGCCCTTTTCGGTTAGATAACGGAGATCCGAACGCACCAGTTCTATGACGACCGTTGATGAAATTGCGCCTGATTTATTCCGTCTGTCGATTTATACCCCGGACTTCGACATGCAGTTTAACCACTTCCTGGTCCGCGACGAAGAACCGCTCCTCTTTCACACCGGATTGCAGGCCATGTTTCCAGACCTGCGCGAAGCCGTGGGAAAGCTGATCAATCCCTCTGACCTGCGGCATGTGGCGTGGAGTCATTTTGAATCCGATGAGTGCGGCGCGCTGAACCATTGGTTGGAGCTGGCGCCCCAAGCCCAACCGGTCTGCACCCTCGTCGGTAAGTTGGTCAGCGTCGATGATTTCGCCATCCGCCCGGCGCGTGGAATGACGGCCAATGACACACTCGAGACCGGCCGGTACCGATTTCGATTCCATCATTCGCCGCATCTTCCTCATGGCTGGGATTCGTGCGTGATGTTTGAAGAAACGGGCAAGACACTGTTTTGTTCCGATCTATTCCACCACTTCGGCAATGTCGAGGCGCTCACGGACGGGGACTTGATCGGTCCCACGCGTAAAGCGATGCGGCAGCTGGGGCAGGGGCCATTACGCGGTTACATGCCCTACACCAGCCAAACTCCGGGCCTCCTGCGCGGGTTGGCCGAGCTGAAGCCGGAGCTTTTGGCGGTCATGCACGGATCGTCTTACCGCGGCTCCTGCGATCGACTGTTGACCGACCTGGCCATCGTGCTCAAAGAGGAATTCGACCAGCCGTAAGCTGCTCTACGAACCGCAATGCTCATGCCGCTGAAAACCAGGGATAAGAAAGCCAGGTTCTTAGTCATAGTCGCTGCCACGCAAAATGTCCTGTTGCTTCCGGCTACGCCTCGCGGTTACCGCTGTGTAGAGACCACTGCGTTCACTCGGGCTCAACGGCGCGAATCTGGTAACGCGAGGGAACGAATCTCGCGAACAAATTACGATTCTCAGTGTTCCGATTGGCCGGGGATTTCGGGGAAACCAGGGTCGTCCAGAATTTGCACGGCCGTGGCGTCGCCGAGGCTCTTCCAATCTTGCAGCACCCAAACGATTTTCTTGTCGGCAGTAACTTCGATGAGTTGAGGGCCTTCGTTGTTTTTGCCGCGGGAGGTGAAGAGGGTGTTGCCGTTGGCTAAGCGAGTGCAGGTTTGCGGTGCGGAAGCGAACTGATACTCCGCCGGCAAATCTCTTCGACAATTGAATTCCCAGACCGTGTTGCCCTGGGGGTTGACTTCGCGGGTGAGGCTGTTCTTCTCGTCGGTGATCAACGTGTTGCCGTTCTTTAGCCGGAGAGCAGCCCACGGCTTGTCGATATTGTACCTCCAGATCTCTTTGAAGGTCTTGTCGTATTCTACGACACGATCCAGACCCAGAAAGGGAATGAGATACGTTCCCTGGGCGGTGACGCGAGCCCGCCGAAACTGTCCATGCACTCCGCGAGAGGCGTCGAACGGCAGTTCGTGATCAACTTCCACAGCTCCGGTGTTGATGTTAATGATCTTCAACTTGGGCGGCAGACCATTTTCAACGAACATCACCTTGTCCAAGCCAATGGGCTGGCAAGCGTGGATTTCCGTGTGGTGAGGAACCTTTGGGTCTTGGGCGTCGTAGCGCCAGAGCACATTCTTGTCTGGCGTGATGAGCGCCACGTATTCCATGCGAGAGAAGAGAATGTTGCCGTTAGAGAGCATCCAGACATCGTCAAATTCCGGACGAGGGCCGGTGGAATACGTCCAGATCACCTTGCCTTTATTGACGAGAAACATTTTGTTGCAGTTTTCTCCCACGTAGAGCATCGGGTGCTGCGCCAGGCCGTTGCCGGGCAAGGCACCACGGGTGATTCCATTGGTATGGGTTTCCGAACAGACGATTTCGCTCGGTCCGAACGCGGGCACATTGGCCGCGGTGAACAACCGCAACGCGTCCATGCACGGCGTTGCCGTTGAAATTCTCGTTGTGGGGGTATGGCAGCTAGTGAACGTGGCCATTAGCGCAAGGGCTGAGATAAGTCCCCGCGAAGAACGGAGTGTCAGGCTCATAAGTTCAACAATCTTAGCTGTCAGAAGCAAACCTGCCAATCCACTGTGCTCGCTCTTTCCGGGGCTTGGAGGACGCAGGCGTTGAAGAAGCCGGTCAAGCTAAAGCGACCCATTCGTTCGTTGGGATGGATGTTATCCGAACGCTTATCCGTCACCGAATCAAACCATGGAAACTCTGTCGGCTCAAACCGACCGAGGCGATTCGGATCGAATACCAGCCCTATCAGCACGGGCGCGCTGAATGGTGGACTGTGCCACGACTCCGTCGCGTGCCGGAGTTGCCAGGGCTGTGTCCGACCGCCAGACATCGAGTCAGGGCCAATTTCGTCCACGAAGCGATGGCCAGTCGCACCAGCAGAGCGTCGGGTTTGGATCTCCAAGAGATTGACGCGCACGGGTGCTTGTCGAGTTATCCCTCTTTTCACCCCAGGCTAGAATTGCCACACTCCACTTATGTGGCAGAGAATTTCTCTCCTGAGTGGCCTGCGGTTCGTTTGGGCCGGCTTTCTGGCAGCGACCGTGGCCGCCTCCCAAGCCCGGACCTTTCATGTGGATGCGGTGGATGGCGATGATAGTCACGATGGGCTGAAACCAGAGACGGCGTGGCGTTCGCTCAACCGGGTAAACCGAGCATCTTTGGCTGGCGGTGACCAAGTGCTCTTTCGCCGTGGTCAAGCCTGGCGTGGCCAACTGATCCCTCAGAGTGGCGACGCTAACGGCGCCATTACTTATGGTGCATTCAGCGAAGGCCACAGGCCGATCCTCCTGGGGTCTGTTGCTGCCGATCGCGCGGAAGATTGGCAGTCTATTAGCCCAGGCGTTTGGGCAACGACACCCCTTCGTTTTGAGACGAACGGCGTTCACGCCGATTTGCAGCTGGGACCCTGGTCGTTCTACCAGGAAGCTGGCGCCTCCTGCAACTTCACACAAGAGAAGGATCAAACGGGGACGATTCTCCGGCTGGTTTGCGGCAATCCTGGGAGGCGGGCGAACCACCTGCAACTGTCCGTCTCGGGGTTGACGGTAGAGGAAGGCGAATATTTCCTTTTCACCTTTCGTGCTCAGGTGACACAGCCATGCACGCCAGTTGCGGTTACGTTGATGAAAAACGGCCCCCCGTGGACGAGCTACGCCGTAACGCAAACCATTCTACCAACTATTGGGACAGACTGGGCTGAGCACACGGTCCGATTCTATTCGCGCCAGCGTGCTACGGACGCGCGACTCACTTTGTTCCTTGGCAGTGCTCTGCCTGCTGGCAGCACGCTGCTTTTGCGCCCGGAGCGGTTGCTCAAGCTGCGGAGTAATCGGGCCATTCCGCTGTCGGTGGATGTGGGGAACATTGTCTTCGACCATGGCAAATCGACCGGCGTGAAGCAATGGAGGGAAGCTGACTTGCGCCGCGACGGCGACTACTTCTACGACGCTCGGACCTGGCAAGTGAAGCTCCGGTCCGACGGCAATCCGGCCAACCGCCATCAGAGCATTGAACTGGCCCTCTGCCAGCACATCATCGACCAGAATGGGCGGGCTTATGTGACCTACGAGAGCCTTGACTTGCGCAATGGAGCAGCCCACGGAATCGGGGGCAGTGGCGTTCACCATATCACCATTCGCGATTGCGATTTCTCTTTCATCGGTGGCGGTCATCAAATGACCGGGCGCGATGGCAAACCCGTCCGATTTGGGAATGGCATCGAGTTTTGGTCAGACGCTCATGATTGCCTGGTGGAATCTTGCCGGCTTTGGGAGATTTACGACGCCGCATTGACCAACCAGGGTGACGGCACCAACGTGCAAGAGAACATCACCTATCGGCGCAACGTCATCTGGAACAGCGAGTACTCCTTCGAGTATTGGAACCGAGGTCCAGCCAGTCGCACGCGCAACATTATCTTTGAGCAGAACACCTGCGTCGACGCTGGTTATGGTTGGGGGCACCGGCAGCGGCCCGATCCTAATGGACGCCATCTGATGTTCTTCGACAACTCCGCGATGACGACCAACGTCGTCGTCCAAGGGAATATCTTTTGCCGCGCGACAGACAGCCTTCTCTGGCTGCACGGTCGTGATTGGGCCGATGCGCTCCTCATGGAGCGCAACTGCTGGTACCAGCCACAGGGTTCAGTGTTCCTCTGGGGAGAGCAGGCCATTGGTGCTGGCGAATTCGCGGCGTTCCTGCAGTCCCACCGTTTCGAACAAGACTCCGTGTTCGCAGACCCGAAGTTTGTGGAGGCGTCGCAGCGCAATTACCGGCTAGCTCCGAACAGCCCCGCCCGTGCATTGGCGGGCCCGGGCAAATCCGCAGGAGCCTTGCCCGATTGACTCGCTAGCGCAGTTCTCGGATGGGCGGGACGGGCGAATCAACCTTCACCGACGCGGCGCGGTTCGAGGTGGCGCGGCACTAACAAATGGGGAGAAACAGCAGTAATGCAGTTTGAATGGATCGCGCTGACTGTGGAATGAGCGCTCCATCATTCAATCGATACTCTTACTCCTCGAATGGCCCACTCGACGAGCGCGGTGGTGATCGGCCATACTCCCGGCCATGAAAGTCATGGTCGATTTCTGTATCATTCCCATCGGCGTTGGGATCTCGCTCTCACCATTTGTGGCCGCGTGTGAGAAAGTGCTTGGTGCGGCAGGTTTGAAGATCGCGCTCCACGCCAACGGGACGAACATTGAAGGAGAATGGGACGAGGTTTTGGCAGCGATCAAGCGTTGTCATGAAGTTGTCCATGAACTCGGGGCCCCGAGAATCGCCACGACTCTCAGACTGGGCACGCGGACTGACCGAGTTCAGACGATGGAAGACAAAATCAAGAGTGTGGAGACGAAAATGGGCTAGGCCTGATCTACGAGCAGCTAGCACTCTCACGTCATGACACCTCCGGTCAACCCTCGCGCGTTCTGGCTGACACTCCTTCTGATCGTCACAGCCCATTGGACCCGTGCGGATGAGCGCAGACCGAACATCGTCGTGGTCCTGGCGGATCAATGGCGAGGGCAGGCATTTGGGTTTGCCGGCGACCCGAACGCCAAAACCCCGAATCTGGATCGCCTTGCTTCGGCAAGTATCCGTTTCCAGAACGCCATCGCTGGGCTGCCAGTCTGTTGTCCGACCCGGGCATCGCTGCTGACGGGCCAGCGCCCGCTGACGCATGGGGTCTTCCTCAACGATGTACCTCTTCGGCCGGAGGCGATGACTCTCGCGAAGGTCCTCGCACGCGCTGGCTACGACACCGGCTATATTGGTAAGTGGCATCTCAATGGCAATGGGCGCTCCGCTTTCATCCCGAGAGAAAGGCGGCAAGGCTTCGAGTTTTGGAAAGCGCTGGAATGCACTCACGACTACTCGAATTCGCTCTATTACGCAGACAGCCCGGAGAAGCTTCGGTGGCCTGGGTACGATGCGATAACACAGAGCCACGGTGCTGCGGCTTACATTCGCGCCCATGCCCGATCGCAGAAGCCATTCCTGCTGGTTCTGGCCTGGGGTCCCCCGCATGATCCTTATTTCAGCGCACCGCAATCGTACCGCGCGCAGTTCGACCCGGCTGCGCTTCAATTGCGTCCGAATGTCCCGGTCGAATTGGAAAGCGACGTGCGGCGGTTCCTGGCCGGCTACTATGCGCATGGCGCAGCGCTGGATCATTGCCTGGGTGAGGTATTAAAGACCTTGCGAGAAACTGGCGCGGAAGAGGATACGATCCTGGTCTTTACCTCGGATCATGGCGACATGCTCGGTTCGCAAGGCTTGTTCAAGAAGCAGAAGCCATTCGATGAATCCATTCGCGTCCCGCTGCTCGTCCGCTGGCCGAGGGGTTTGGGAACTAACGCTCAATCCGTGCCTGCAGTCTTTAATTCCGAAGATTTGATGCCCACGTTGCTCGGCTTGGTGGGCCTGGCCATCCCAAAGACCGTCGATGGCCTGGATTACAGCGGCTATTTGCGTGGCGGGCCCAGCCCGGGTGATGGCGCAAGCTTGATCCTCTGCGTGGCTCCGTTTGGAGAGTGGGAGCGACGGGCTGGAGGGCGGGAGTATCGCGGCGTCCGAACGACTCGATACACCTATGCGCGCGATCTCAAGGGACCGTGGTTGCTCTTTGACAATGAAATCGATCCGTATCAGACGAACAATCTGGTCAACTCATCCAGCTGGGAGGCGTTAAGGACCGACCTCGACAATCTGCTCAAGAAAAAGTTGCAGGCGTCTCATGACGAGTTTCGACCCGCAGCCGATTACGTCGCGCAGTGGCGTTATCTGGTAGACACGAACGGCACCGTTCCCTTCGCTCCCTAAGTCGTCGGGACAGGCTTGGTTGTTCAATGGTGAGACTCTGTCCAACCTGGGTTGGTCCGCTCGGGGTTGCCTTGCTCCCGGGATGAGTTGTCAGACGCCAGCCAAAAGGTGATCAT
>JBGAIN010000180.1:0-16309 GCA_044225505.1 Limisphaerales bacterium | reverse complement strand
GCTCCAACATAAATCGTGCCGTCGGGACCGATTGCTGGAGACGAGTTCATCTGGCCACCGCGGGTGACGAATTCCACTCGGGGATCACCGGGCTCAATCTGAAAATTGGCGACGAGATGGAGAGGTTGGTCGACTGTGACGAGCCAGGAATGCTCCGGGCTCGATCGGTCGCCGCTCCATCCGAGGAACGGGCGGGCGTTTCCTGCAGACGCGGTGAGTTCGACCACTGCTCCGGGCGGGTAGATCGTTGCGTCGGGAGTGCGCCGGACTTGGCCGGGACCATGCACCTCAATCGAGAGCCGGTAACCCAAGCCAACCGAGATGTCAGTGCTTTCTAACACGCCTTGAGGATTCTGGACGCGAACGCGGTAGGTCCCTGCACGTTCCGGTGAAAAGGCAGGGACAAGGAGTTGCGGTTCGGTGGCATCCAGCAGCGGCTGCCCATGGAAAAGCCATTGATAACGGAGCGGTCGCGCTCCGGCGGCCAGGACCTTTAACACCAGTGGCTCGCCTTCGACGATCTGGCCACCCGCACTTTGCCAGAGGATGACCGGCGGACCGGTGGCAATCTCCTTGGACGCGGTGTGGAGAGGGTTCGCTCGGAACTTCGGCCATGGGCTCGCGGCTAGCGGGCTCGTGCCGGCCAAAGCGTAGAGCAGGCCATCCGACGAAAGGGCGAAGACGGTGCCGTCCGCTCCAATGGCGGGCGAGGAGCCGATCCAGTAGCCAGTTTCAAACGCCCACTTTAGCGTGCCGGTCGCTCCGTCGAGGGCGTAGAAGCGATCATCGTTGGAGCCGATATAAACGGTGCCATCGGCAGCCAGAGTGGGGGAAGATTGAACCGCGTCGCCCGTTTGGTAAGACCATTTCAAAGCCCCGGTGACACTGTCCAGCGCGTAGAGACGATGATCGTCTGAACCTATATAGACCGTCCCGTCCATGGCGAGCGCGGGCGAAGACATGACGGATCCCACGACGACTCTCTCCCACTTCAATGTGCCCGTGGTTCCCTCAAGCGCGAAGACACGACCGAGCGAAGAGCCGACGTAGACTGTTCCATCCGCACCCAGGGCGGGCGAGGAATCGACATAACCTCCGGTGCGAAACTTCCATTTGTTAGTCCCCGTCGTACTGTCCAGGGCATAAACCCAGCCGCTGCGAGAGCCGATATAAATCGTTCCGTCGAGGCCGACCGCCGGCGATGATAAAACCATCGCGCCGGTGTTGAACTGCCATTGGTTAGTCCCGGAATCTCCAGCCAGCGCGTAGACCTTTCCGTCAAGGGAACCAATGTAGAGAGTGCCATCGGCGCCGATGGCTGGCGATGATTCCATTCCTCCACCCGCTTGAAACGCCCACTTCATCTCGCCCGTTGCGCCGTCGAGGGCATAAGTGCTTCCGTCACTTGAACCGAAATAGACGGCGCCATCCGAGCCGATCGCGGGAGAGGAATTCACATCGCCAGCGGCTTGAAAACTCCATTTCTCGATGCCCGTCGTACCGTTAACCGCGTGCAGCTGTTGCCCTGACCCAAAATAGACCGTGCCGTCCGCCGCGATCGCTGGGCTGGAATGCTCGCGTCCTCCCGCAACGAACTGCCATTTCAACTCTCCGGGCTGCGGCTCGACCAACGGGACCGAGTAGAGCTCAAAGACCCCGTTGCGCTCGGCGTCGGCCAGATAAACGATCCGTGTGCTGTCGGTTGAGGGATGAGCATAGTCCACGTTCCCGCCTTTCACGACCGGACCGTTCCATTTCCTGGGCGAGTCCTCGCCATCGATGGTGGTGGTGTAAAGCTCGTCCGTTCCGCTTTTATCATCATCGGCGATATAGGTGACACCATTGGTCGAGAAGACGCTAAAATCCCAAAGGCTGCCGTCGCCCGGTTTGCTCAACATTTTGGCAGGCTCGCTGCCATCTACCGATTGACTATACAGCTTGAGAAGTCCGTCGTTCGTGATGGCGCTGTAGACGACACGCTGGCCATCCGGCGAAAAGTCAAAGTTGTAAACATCCGCCTCAGAATTAAGGTTGGCACTCAGACGGGCTGCGGATCCCTGACCGTCAGTGCGCCGGCTGAAAAGCTGCCCTAGTTCGGCATCGTCCTCGCCAACTCCGTAGAGCACCCAATCGCCTGTTCGCGAAAGGCCGAAGGCGGGAATGGCAGTGCCCGTCGGAAGAGCGTCGTTCAGTTGGATCGCCTCGCTCCTGCCGTCCATCTTGCGACTGAAAATGCTGAGGACCTTGGCGGAATCCTGGCCGATCCCATACACGACCCAGTCCCCGGCTGGCGCGACCTGGAGGCGATTCACGTAAGTGTTGATTGGTAATGCGCTGTTGAGTTTTACGGGCGGGCTGCTCCCCTGGATCGCTCGGCTGTAGACCTCATAAATCCCGCGTTGATCCTCGTCCGCGACATAGACCACACGCTGGCTGTCGGACGAGATTCGAAACATACCGACGCCACTGCTGTCCGAACTGCTTTTATTGAGCTTTATGAAGGAGCCACTGCCATCGATGCGGCGACTATAGAGATCGGAGACGAGGGCTCGGTCTTGTGTCGCGGTGTAGACGACCCACGCACTGTCCGCCGAGATGGAGTAGTTGACGACGAATTGACCGCTTAATGCGCCATTGAGCTTCTTCGGGTCCTCGAGAGTCTCCGCTCCATTGAGAGCGCGGCTGTAGATCTCATAGACGCCAACATGGTCTTGAGCCGCCCGGTAGATGAGCCATTGGCTGTCCGGAGAGATGGCGAAGTCAAACGCCATGCCGCCCTGAATGAAAGGAGCATTCAGTTTTCTGGGGGCGAGAAGTCCGTCGAGCGGGCGACTGAATATCTCGTAGGTTGATGCCGACGGCTGAGCGGACATAAAGACAACGCGCGAGCTGTCTGGCGCGATCGTGTAGGATTCGACTTGCGTCCCGCTGAGCAAAGGTTCGTTCAGTCGAATGGAAGCACCGCTTCCTGCAATGGGACGACTGTAGAGCTCCAGAACGTCGTTCGTTTCTTGATCCGCTCGGTAGACAACCCATTTGTTATTGCTGGAAATGGCGAAGTCTTCCACCTGTCGATCGCTCCGCAATGGCCCATTCAACTTGGCGGGGGGGCGATCGGCAGCGGTTGATTTCAAGCTGACGCCAACAAAAAGCCCAATAGCACTTAAGGCCCATAGCCAACGAATATCGATGACTGGGCTTTTCTTTCGCAGCAGTGTCGCACGGAATATGTGCGGTGGCATTGCTGTTTTCGCCGGTTTGCGGGTCAAGGTCCTGGTTCTCATTCAACCCGCTACAGGGGAGAGCCAGTGGAAAGGTTGCACGAGGGCAGGGTGCTCCTTGGTCGAACGCCATGGCTGACCAATTATCCTTAGCGCGCAATTTCGTGCTGCACAAATGTCCGCAACCTTTACCGGACTTTACCCCTGTAGGGGATCAGAGAGTATGACATCGAGCAGCCAAGCAATTCGGCCAGCGAGTAGGATTTTAAGACTGAGGAACGACCTAAAGCGGTCATGGTCGGTTGGGACGTTCCGGAGCCCGCCGAGCCAGGCGAAAATCCGTTTTCGACCGGAGGGAGGAACGACGCAAAGCAGAGATGGCTCCTGGGTTTGGCTCAGTGGCGCGTTGGTCTGGCTGGCCTTGCTGCTTGTGAACGGGGCGACCGCGCTGGCGCAAGGGGACGATCGTTTAATCGGAGTCTGGGAGGATAACGACGGGTTCATGACTGCAAAGCTGCTTTTTCGTTCGAGCGGGCGGTATCAACTGGACGAGAAAAGCTCCGACCCAGCCATCGATCTCTCGTCTTCGGAACGCGGACAGTATCAGGTCGATCGGAACACGCTGATTTTAACGCCCTACGATTATCTGATCAAACCGGCGCCCAGACGGTACAAGCTCGAGCTCAGCGGCGATTCGTTCTCTTTGACCAGTCCGGATTATGGCCAGATCCAAACGTTTCGCTTCCGTCCAGGGTCAGACGCGGACGTGCTTGCGCGGGAACAGGTGGATCCACAACTGGTGCGCGTTTGGCGGCGCCACGTCGCCTTTTATGGAGAGGTCGAGTGCACCTTTCGTCCGGGAGGGTATTACGCGGTGAAGCAGACACCGGACAACCCACTATTTGACACCAGTTACGTCCGCGGGCGATATGAACGAACTGGGAATCAACTCACGTTCAAACCCTACAGCGCCGCACCAGAGATTGATGAACTGGACTTTTTTGGGGAGGAGCTCACCTTGATCGAAACAGACAGCTTCTCCAGAACGGCGGTGACCTTTCAGGCAGTTCCAGGCTCGGAGCGAGAGGTCCCGGTAAAGGCCGCGGAAGCGGAAGCATTTCTTGCCAGCGCGAACTGGCAGGTCGGGATTTGGGAGGTCCGCCAAGGGAATCTCCATGTGGATCTCACACTCCGGCCGGATGGTCATTACGTGGCAGAACTGCAGACCGTTTCGGGGCCAGAGATTGTTCGCGGCCTTTATACTCTCGAGTCGAAGCGTATCCAGCTGAGCCCATTTGTCGGGCAGGACTTGTATGCCCACTCGGGGGGCGAGTTTGGGAATGCGGAGGCGATGCGTCAGCTCGATTATTACGATGGAGAGCTGCAGTTCATCGATTTGAGCGCGGTTATCCAGTGGGTAACCGTTGCGCGGAAGCGTCCTGGAAGTGATGCGTCCGTCTTGGAGAAGCTAAGCCAAGCCCGGGCTGCACAGACTCAGGTAGGGTGGGCCGTGGGAATATGGCAGGTCAATGACGGCGCTGGTTGGATGGAATTCACCTTCAGGCCTGACGGGCGCTATATCGTCCAAGCGGGGAAGAACGGAATTGCAAATGAGGTCGAGCGTGGGAAATACCAACTCCGAGGTGACAAACTGACGCTGGCGTGCTACCCAAACCTGGGCCAGCCCGGGGCGTTTATAACGGATTATTACGACGATGCTTTATTGTTGATTGGCGATCGACATCGGATGCTGGTCGCGCGGAAAGTCCCAGGGTCAGAGACGGGTGTCACCGAGGCGACGACTCGCCCCAAAGCATTGGAAGGAGCCTGGGAGCCACTCGTCGGACTTTGGAGCCAGGCGTTTAATGGCTCAAGTGCAGAACTTCTGCTGAGACCGGACGGCCAATTCCGCTATGCCAGTTGCATAAAAGCGGAGCTCACGAAGGAGTATGGGCTTTACGCGGTCGATCTGGCGTCCCGGACCCTGGTGGTGGATTCGCGTGTGGCTGAACCCATCATTGCGGAGTTGGATGTCTACGCCGACACCGTGACCTTGGTCAGCACCAATCAGGGATTCCCCCTGACGTTCGTGATCCATCCGGAGTTGACTGAGGCCGCACTCCAAGTTTCGTTCGCTGCTGATGTGCAGGAATCCGAGATGAACCGACAATGGTTGGACCGCATACCAATTGGGCCCACCAATCCGGATATTGGCCAGGCTCCGTCGCTGCCTATCGATCTTCGTTCAGAGCACGTGTTGGATGGTGCCACCGTATTTACGGAGTATCGGCATTACCAACGATTCATTCGTGGCTTCGTTTACGAGGTGGAGGTCGATAATTCGCAGGAGTGGCATTTCTTGAGAAACGGGCGCGTTATGATGCGATTCATTCAGCACCGTGCGGCGCCCGGCTTGCCTCCGGTAATTGTTGCGGACGTGATCGACGCTTGGGGAGCTTATACGATCCAACCCAAGCCACCCGGGCAGGATGTTCTTCATCGCTATGCAGACAACGTGCTTCGCATTGAAACCGACCTGGGCGAGACGCTGGAAATGACTTTGGAAGATGGCCGGCGTCACTTGTTCTGGGGTAGGGATCGCGCCGTCGTGGACGAGTGGGCCGCGGAAGATCAACCGGCTCTCTGTCTGCCGCCCGCGGACATCGATCCAAGATTGATGAACACGGGACTCTCGCTGCAAACGTCGATTGCACCCGACGATTTCACCGAGCCAGTCCGCCTTACCCTGTTGCGATCCCAAACAGGCGATCTCACCATGGAGGGAAGCGCCAAGACTTCCGCGAATCTGGTCACGCAACACGCTGTAAATTTAGTCGCTCCAGTGGTGTGGCAGCCCTTGCAGACCAATGCTGTCCTAGTGGGGCCTTTTCGATTTGTGGTTCCGGCAGCCGGGAACGGACAGGGGTACTACCGATTGCGCCAGCAATGATGGGGTCTTCGCCGAGGATCGCTATCCATAAACTGTTTGTGGTGATTGTGGAACAGGTGTGTCGCGTCCCGTGCTAAGGCCTCTTGCTAACTCAAAGCGAGAAAACCCATCAGTATCCACCGCGGATCCCTGAACACTGTTCGACAGGTGGTGAGATGGGCCTATCGTCCGAACATGGCGCCCCCTGTTCTTGAGGCGGAGCCAAATGCTAATTCGACGCGGTCTGAAGCGCAGCGATGATCGCTTTGTGCCCCTCGGATTCCGCCAGGGTTAGGGCGGATTGTCGCGTATCATTCAACGCGCGGGTGTCCGCGCCCGCTTTCAAGAGTCGCTTCACAATGTCAGCATGGCCTTCCCAAGCCGCCACCATCAATGGCGTCCACCCGTGACTCGATGCGTGGTTTACGTTTGCGCGGTGCTCCAGGAGGAGACGGACGGCGTCAGAACGTCCGCGCATCGAGGCGTGGAGAAGGGGCGTGTTGCCACCTGAATCCGAAATGTTTGGGTCGGCGCCGTGATCCAGGAGCAAGCGCATGACTTTCAGGTGTCCACGAACCGAAGCAACCGCCAACGGACTCAACCCGTCCGCGGGAACACGTTCGTTGACTCCCAGACCGCGGTCGATGAGCAACCGGGCGATGCTCGCCTGCCCAGCAAGAGCGGCGGTGTGCAGCGCGGTATAACCGTCTCGATCGGTGGCGTGAAGGTTCGCCCCCTTTTCCAACAACAACTTGACGATCTTTTCCTTGCCCGCATAAGCCGCCGCTACAACGGCCGGTTGGGTGAACATGTCTGTTGTGTTCGGGTCGACGCCCCCCTCCAGCAGGACACGGGCTTGTTTATCGTCGCCTTTGTTGACCGCCGCGATGAGTTGTTCACCCGGCGTCGCGGCCCACGATCGGGCGATATCGACGCTAGCCAGGAGCGCCGTCAGTATTATCACGGCCGCGCCGGATCGGACGGAGTTGAGGATCATAATGGCTCCAGAATCAGCCGACTTTGAGGACAAAATCAAAACGTGCGGCCAACCCGTCCGATTCGCGACGTGGCGCCATGATCAGTGAAGGACGAACCGCGGGATCATGTCGGTTCCAAGGATCGCCCTTGAAGTAAAGCTGAGTCGTGAGCACAGGCCATGTCCCTGAGCTGGCTTTCACATGAATATGGGCCGGGCGCTTGTCATTCTCCTCGCCATAAGAGAGGGGCTTGATTGTGCGCAGAGTGTAACGCCCCTCATCGTCAGTATAGAGACGCCCCCGAAGGCGAAACCCCGCGTTGTCATAGGTTCCCGTGTGATCCGCATGCCAGATGTCCAGCATTGCGCCCTTTAGCGGATGGCCATGCCTGTTCAGCACCCGCCCTGTCACAGTAAGCGGCGTTCCGGCCATGCCACGCTCGAGCAAGACGGAGCGAATTGGCGCGCCCGCCTTATAGAATGGGCCCTCCATGTTGTCCTCGGTTTCCGCGGCGTCGTCGGTTGCCGCCAGTAAACGGGAGGGAGCGAGCCCGGGCACTCCCAGAAGAGGCAGCCACACAGCCGCAAACAAGGCCCTCTGCAGGATGCGGCGGCGCGAAAGGAACTCGGCTGGGCAACTTTGTGCGGTCGGAGGGCAGTCTATGATCATAGCGTTGTATTTTACACGGGAACTTCGGGGACTGGGTTTTCGCCAAAATGCGCAAACTCGGCAGGCATAGTAAAGACAATTCCCGCTAGGTAACGCATCGATTATCGGCTGATGCAGCGACGGTGCCGCAAACACGAGCGCCAAGTCCACGCAACCTCACGCGCCCGTAGAATGGGGGGCTATGCGAGGAATCCTGCTTAGCGAGAAGCTTTACGTTCTACGCAGACTCTCAAGAGAAGAACCTCTCTCGCAGGCTGCTGGTTGGATCGCTCTAAGGGCTTCCGGAAGTTTATCCGAAATAAGCTGAATCTCAGTAAAGGCGTCCGTGTAGACTCACCTGGCGACGTTTCAAGCACAGGTCGTCGGACGCGGTGCGCAGAATCGCGCCGGAGGAATCTTGAAGAGCCTGACCCTGGTTGGCATGGTGTCCTGAATACCAGGTCCCGTTCGTCTCTATATTGAAGACTGACAATTAAGAACATTATGGCCAATAACGATACTCAAACGATTCGACTTCACCGCGTGCTCCGAGCCGCCCCGGAAAGAGTCTACCGCGCCTTCCTAGACGCTGACGCGTTGCCTAAATGGCTTCCGCCGAACGGATTCACCTGCAAAGTGCATCACCTGGAAGCCAAAGTCGGCGGGACTCATAAAATGTCGTTCACCAATTTCACCACCGGCAAGAGCCACAGCTTTGGGGGAACTTACCTCGAACTGGTTCCCAACGAACGGATTCGCTACTCGGACAAGTTTGACGCTCCGGGCTTGCCCGGCGAAATGCAAGCGACGATCGTGCTCAAGAAGGTATTCTGTGGCACCGATCTTTCGATTACCCAGGAAGGTGTGCCTGCTGCCATTCCCGCCGAGGCGTGTTATATGGGATGGCAGGAATCCCTGATTTTGCTCGCGAAGCTCGTGGAAGCAGAAATCCCAGATCAGCCTTAAGTCACGTTCGCACCACTTCGGAGGTATTTAGCTTGGCGGTGGGGGGGGCGGATGCGTCGTCAGATCGAGGACGCTCCGCCCGATTCATTTTTGTTCGCTGCATTTCTTGTTGCTAATGTGTCATTCTTGGTTGATAAGATAATCTGTGCTACCCACGAGACGCTGACCATGGCAGCAACGCCCCGCGCGCAGCTTCAACCTTAATTTGGCGGTGCGGCTCTGAACACGAGTCGAACGCTAATTCTCAAATAGGAATGATATGCAACTCGTAATCTCAAGATCGCGTTGGATTCCATCCGTCCTTATCGTGGTCGCCTTGGTGGCTGGCGGCGGTATTGCGTCGCAGAGTTTGGCCACGGTGGTCGCCTACAATTTTGAAGGCGTCGTCAAGGACGTAACGACTCCCTATAATGCGACTGCGCAGAGCATCACGGACAACGGCGGTGAACTTCACAATTTGTTTGGCGATCTTTCCGCCCTGAGCGGCAAACTGGTGTCAGGTTCTTTTTCCTACGATACCACGGCGTCGGAAACCCCTCTGAGTCTCGTATCTCAAAGCCCTTATTGGGGTCTATATGAACATATCGTCGGACACGGTGTCGTCCTGCAGCTCGATGGGAAGGTGCTTGCAACCGGCGCAGACCAACTCTTAGTCAACGTGACGACCAAAAACACCTCCGGCCCACCGCAGCCCGCCGATGTCGTGTGGCTTGGAGGAAGTGAACTGACCGTCTCTGGGCAGGCGTTGCCCCAAGGTAGCAGTCAGATTATTCTGCGTTTCCAAGGGGATCACACTGATTTACCGAACGATTCGATTCCGACGGCCCTGAACCTTACGGATTGGCAAGCGACCGGAGCCATCGAATCGAGTTGGCAAGTCTGGGATGCGATCACATTTGAAATCACGTCGCTCACGCCTCGGCCGGAAGGCGCGGTGGTGCCGGGTGAACCCATTACCGCTGTTCCTGACAGCGGTTCGACCTTCGCCCTGCTAATTATGGCGTTGCCTGGATTCGCTTTGATACGAAGCCGTTGGTTGAGAGCCTAACGTATCGCCGATAGCTCTCCGGCGTTGTCCTGAGCTCGCGCGACCGCGGCTGGGGCCTGGGTATTTTCCAGCACGGTCGCTCGCGGTGTCGGTTTTCATTCGAAGTCCAAGAGGTGATTGTCTCGACCGTACGGGGTCCCAACCATTACCTTGGGCCGCGATGTCATCTCCACTGCTGCGCATTTCTCGGCGATCGGTCCTCAAGCAGATCGCGTTGCTTGCGGGGGCCGGTCCGCTCGTTGCACCATCGTTCAGGTTGCATGCGGACGAAGGGAAGGCGCCACTGTTCGCCTATGTCGGAACGTTCAGTTCGCCTCTGCGCGACGTGTTGCCCACGCAGGTGGATTTGCCGCCCGGGAACGGCCGAGGGATCCATTATTTCAAAGTCGATCGCGAGACGGGTGATTTAACGCCGAGCGGTGTGTTCGAGTTGGGAACGAGCCCGAGTTGCCTGACGCTGAACAGGGCGGGCACCCGGTTGTATTCGGCCAATGAGACCGATCGCGTGGGCGACAGCAAAGAAGGGACCGTCAGTGCCTTTGCCATTGATCGTGCGGATGGAAAGCTGACGCTGCTCAATACCGTTCCCTCGGGTGGCGCGGGGCCGACTTACGTGAGCGTGCACCCGACTGGGCGTTTTTTGCTGGTCGCCAACTATTTCGGAGGGTCCGTGGCGGTGTTGCCGATTTTGCCGGACGGACGTTTGGGGCCGGCCACCGACGTGAAGCGGGATTCGGGAACGCTAGGTCCGAGAAAAGCGACGCATGCCCCCTCAGGCAGCTTCGCTTTCAGCGGGCATGACCGGACCCACGCTCACATGATCGCAACCGATCCGAGCGGACGATACGGTTTGCACGTCGATCTGGCCTTGGACCAGATTTTCGTGTGGCAGTTCGACGAGCAGACAGGAACGTTGCGTCCCAACGATCCTCCCTCGATCTCATTCCCACCTGGGGATGGCCCGAGGCATTTCGCATTCCACCCCAACGGACGATGGTGTTACTCGATCCAAGAAGAAGGGTCCAACGTTGTCCTGTTGGACTACGACTCCGCTACGGGAAAACTCGGCGCCCGGCAAACCGTCTCTAGTCTGCCCCCTGGATTTGCGGGCAGTAATTTTTGCTCGGAGATCCTGGTTTCGAGCGATGGGAAGTTTGTTTACGCTGGGAACCGGTTACACGACAGCATTGCTACATTTGCTGTCGGACCGAACGGTGAGTTGAGTTACATCGGCGAGGAATGGACTCGCGGGGACTATCCGCGCAGTTTCAGCTTTGATCCGACCGGAGAATTCCTGTTCTGTTGCAACCAGCGGGCGGATAACATCACGGTCTTTCGCGTCGATCGCAGCACAGGGAGGTTAACCTTCACGGGCCACTACGCAGCCGTGGGAAACCCATCGATCATCCTCTTTCTTGATCTCGCGAATCGTTGAGGATGTCGGCGGTATACTCGCCCCGGGCTGTGGTGTTCGCTTGACGTAGGATTGCCTCATTCTCGCGAAATCCAGTGCAAGAGCTTGCAATTCCGATCCGTCGCCGATAATAGAAGATCTCGACCCAGGCCATGAACGGGTAAGACCACGGCGCAAGTGCGTCCTCGTCGGGAGGCACGCGCGATTCGCCGTGACCACTGCCCTCCGAAGACCAAAACAAATCAAAACACTATGGGCGACAAATCCCCTAAAGCGGTTAGCAAGAAGGCGACTCAAAAACAGGCTGTGAAAAATACGGCCAGCCAAAAGAAACAGCAGGCAACCGCTGCGAAACAAGCGGGCGGGAAGAAGTAGCGCTCCTCGCGATCTTTTAGCAGGCTAAGGGTTGGCTGTGCACAGCGCCAACTCTCTCGGTGAGACCTTGGCCCGGGGCGATGTCTGGTCAGGGGCTCTCGGCTCCTCGTCCCGCACGTAGAAATTAGCGATCGGCCAACCGCAAAATCGCTGCTTAGCGAACTGGCGGTAGTTCCTCAGGGGCCAAGCTCCGCAGGGCCTGTCCTGCGAGAATACGAACCCGCCAGTCTTTGTGCCACAGGGCGGCCTTTAAGTCCGGGATCGCCGATCGGCCAGCGGACCCGAGCTCAACAAGCTGTTGAATGGCAGCTTGGGCGGCGTCGGCGTCCTCTTGTTTTAGCGCCTCCCGAATCAGCGACAATCGATCCGCAGTTCCTCGGGACGTCTTCGAAAGCAGTCCCAACGCATGAATCCGTTCTGCCAACGTTCCGTTCTTGGCCAGGCCTTGCAGCAGGGAGCGGGCACGCGCATGACTCGGAACGACATTCAGCAAGACCTCCGCCGCGACCACGCGGGCCCAGCTTTCTGGAGAATCGAGGAACGGTGTGACCGCAGCTTCGACTGCGGATGCGTTCTCCTTGGCTGAGCTCGACAGTGCATTGAATGCCCAGACCGAAGTCGGGGTTGCCAGCGTGGGAATGTACTTGGGGAGGTCTGCTGGGCGAATCTGACAGGTCGCCACGATGGCCGTGAGACGAAGTTCTGCCGCGGAGACTGGCGCGTCTCGCGAATCTCGAGGCGGGGCTGTTAGGGCTTCCAGGAATGGGACGGACGTGAACCGCTCCAACCAGGGAAGCGCCCATCTCCCACGAGGGCCGAGTTGACCGATCTCTCGGACCAAGCCTTGGGTGCCGAAGCTCCTGGGAAGCGCGACCGACTCGAGAAGCTTGACGAGCTCTATCTCCACGGGCGGTCCGAGTGCCACGAGCCCTTTCAATGCGGCGAGCCGCACGGATTCGTCCTCGACGCCTTTCTTGAGGGCATTCACCACCTCCGGCGACGCGATCCCGATCTGCCCTAAAGCTGCCAGAGCGGCCCGCTGGTTGCCCAGATAGGGTTCCCAGGGCGCGGAATACGTGATCGAGCCTTCCAGAGCCAGAGGAGTTCCCGCCACGCCGTTCTCGGAGACATCGATAAGGGCGGGGAGCGCCGCGTGAGCATTGGTGCCGAGCGTTCCCAGCGCTCTCGCCGCGTCATTCACAGCGCTGAGGTTGCTGAGCCATGCAATTAACATCGGCGCGAATTGAGGGAGCCGTGGCCACAAGTCATCCGCATCGATCGTCGCAAAGAGGGTGAAGCCACCGCTCGGATCCGCCAGGTAATTGCTCAGCGCGCCAACGGCTCGCGGGGATTCGGGCAGAGCCCAGGCCAGGGCCCGTAACAGATGGTAGTCCGATTTGAAGGCGGGTTCAGACAGGGCGTCGCAAAGTCGGCTGGTGAGTGGACGTGCTGCGGCGGGCCCAATCTGCGCAATAATCTGCGCGGCTTTCCGTTGCAGTTCGCGGCGGAGTTCGAGATCGCGCAGGTACGGCTGAAGCGCTTTGGGCAATGAGTCCGCGTGCTGCTCTGCCTGGCGATGCCAGATCTCCGGTTGCCATTCCAGCAGGTCGCCAAGGGCGGGCAAGGCGCGGGGGCCGAGAGCAACCAACGGGGCCATGCCGGCTTCCTCTTGAAATTCATTCCATTGGTTGGTGGCGACGAGGCGAATCACCTGCGTCCACACTTCCGTGTCAGAGGATCGAGGGGTGTGTACGGCCAAGAAGAAGGCACCGGCCAGAACCAGAGATGTTCCGATGGCCGCGGCGGTTTTGATTTGAGTATAGAGCATCATTCTGGAGGCGCCCTGAATCACTGTGGCGAGAATGCCTGTGCTGACGGCTGTTTGCGTCAGGGCCGCAGCAGCCAAGGACGTTGCCAGTCCAGGGGGAGCGGCTTGCACGGCGTTGGCTGAAAGCAGCGCGGCGAGGCTGGCCGACGAGATCGGAAGACCTTTCTTAACGAAAAACGAGCGTAGTCTCTGAATCGCCCGAGTCACCCGCTTTTGAGCGGTGTCTTCATCGATTCCCAAAGAGTCTCCAATCTCTTTCAGTCGTTTGGACTGGTAAAACCGGAGGAGAACAGCCTGTCGATCTGTCTCTTTGAGGGATGCGACCGCTTCGTCCAGGATCGGGGCTAGCTCTGTCCACGCCGGTTCTGGCGCGCCTTCCTGCCGTATAATGGACTCCACATGAGCCTCCATTTCGTAATGTTCTCGCCGGTATGCGGCGCGCCGATGAGAGGCAGCGGCGAACCGAACGGTTTTTAGGAGCCAGCTTGGAAGGAACACTCCGGGTCCCAATCGGCCTGCTTTGCGCGCCAAAAGGATAAAGGTGGCTTGGGTCACATCGTCGGCCGCATGAGGATTGCCCATCTGGCGGAACGCGGCGGAGTAGACCAAATCGAGGTGCCGCCGCAGCAGCGTTTCGAACGCCTGTTCTGAGCGGCCTTGCGCATACTCCTGCAGGAGCGAAGCATCATCGGCTGGTTCCATCATTATCTAAATGACCGCTCAGAACGAAATCCGACAGACAAAAGGCGCTCGATCCGTGAGTTGAGCCCGATCCAACGACAGCCGATTCGGACGGTTTTATCGATGCGTTTTGCTGCCGGCAGCCGGAGTGTGCCTTCGTTAAATGAGAGCAAATTGCTCTCATGGGGAAGACTTGCTTTACGCCCCAGCCGCTTCCACGCTTAGGGTTGAACCATGGGAACCAAACGAATGCGCCTCTCGAATTTTGTTCAGGGGAAACGAATCTTTGCTTCGTCTCAGCGCCATTTGCCCTCCGGGTGGATCACCGGTCCCGTTCTAAAGACAGGGTTCCTGCTCCGTCTTTTGTGGCTGATGCTGGCGGGCGCGTCGACTCGTGCTGCGGAACCAGTCCGGTCGATCCGTGTGGTGCTGCCAGCTAACCCAGGCGAAATCATCCAACGCGCGGCATCCATTCTGGAGCGACAGATCCGGTCGCGCTGTGATGCCAAGGTCGTTCCTGACGGAGAATCTGCCTATGCCATCGAACTCGGAGTCGACCCGGGATTCGGCTCCGAAGGATACAAGATCCTCGACGGCGCGTCAGGCCGGGTCCGGATTCTTGGCAATGACGAACGTGGCGTGCTTTACGGGGTTGGGAAGTTCCTACGCAGTTCGCGCTATGATCAAGGTGGCTTCACACCGGGCCCATGGCGCGGGACATCGATCCCGAAATGCTCCATGCGCGGCATTTACCTGGCGACGCATTTTAATAATTACTACGAAGCGGCTTCTCCCGAAGAACTGGAACAGTACATTGAGGATCTGGCGTTGTGGGGATTTAACCTGGTCGCGCTCGCTTACCCCCATTGGCAGTACGCCAGCTATGAGGATCCGCCCGCACGCAAGATGGCTGTGCACCTGCGCGAGATGATGCAAGCCGCTAAGCGGGTCGGGATGCGCGTGAGCCTGGGCGATGCCCTCAATGGCGGGTTCACCGCGACGCCCAAAGAGCTGCGTGGCAGCCCGGTTCCAGACCCGCTCGGACGCCACGGCAACTTTGGTGTTAATCTGTGCCCGAGCAAACCCGCCGCGAAAGAGCTTCTGCTCCAAAACTGGGCTCGTTTGGTCAATGAATTTGCCGATCCGGGTCTGGATTTTGTCACTTACTGGCCCTACGACGAAGGCGGTTGCGGATGTTCGGAGTGCTGGCCTTGGGGGGCTCGGGGGTATCTCGAACTTGCGCGAGCTGTGTCGGCTGCCCTGCATGATAAGCATCCTCGCGTGAAAGTCATTCTCTCGACTTGGACCTTTGATACTCCACCGGCGGGAGAGTGGCAGGCTTTGGCGTCCCAGCTCCGGGGGGACCGCGGATGGGTCGACTGCATTCAAGCGGATGCGCACGAGGATTTCCCGCGTTTTCCGTTAGACGAAGGGGTTCCTGGAGGACTCCCGCTCGTGAGTTTCCCGGAGATCAGCATGTGGGGCCAAAGCCCCTGGGGCGGGTACGGAGCAAATCCGCTTCCAGCTCGACTGCAGCGGCTCTGGGACCAGACCCAAGGCAAGCTCGATGGGGGCACGCCGTACTCGGAAGGCATCTATGAAGATATGAACAAGGCGATCTGCGCTCAGTTCTATTGGGATCCGGGACGAACGGCGTTGGAAACGGTCCGGGAATATGCGGCTTTCCAATACTCGCCGGCGGTTGCCGATGAGGTGGTGAAGGTGGTCGAAGGTTTCGAACGGAATCACCTGCGTAAGGAAATTAGTGCAAGTGCGGAAGAAACCTTCGCCCGAGTTGAGCGGGTCCAGTCCCAACTGACTCGCCAAGCCCGGAACGCCTGGCGGTGGCGCGTGGTTTATCTTCGTGCCTTGATCGATCGTGAGCTCTGGAGGAGCCACGGCAAGCTGGAAGGGCCAGTGTTGCGCGACTCGTTTCGCGAATTAACCGCGATTTACCATGCGGACGGGGCCCACTCCATGCCGATTCGCCCGCCGCAGATTCCGGAGAACTGACGGAGGGTTCCAGGGCGGTGGTGCTGCGCCGGTCCTGTGACTGATGGGGGGCGTATCTTGACAGTACCCCCAGGATCGCGGGATTTATCCCGCAGGAATGTCCGCAGGCACGACCGCGATCGCGAAGGATTCGAGCGCTGCTGGCCGCATCGGACGGTCCGGCGGACTCAAGTCCGCGCGCCAACAAAGGGTGGTACTGTCGAGATGCA
>JBGAIN010000179.1:0-16425 GCA_044225505.1 Limisphaerales bacterium | reverse complement strand
GCTCGCGGTTTTCGACACCCCAAGGCTCTTATAGTAGTCCTTAAACTCGACTGCCATAGCACTTATTTCCGTCGCTTCCAACCTTTCGTCAAATCTGGATTAGAGCTAATCTCGCTTGATGCCAGCGCCTAGCCAGGTTATGCAAGCGGCACGCTATGTTCTCCGCGCCTAGGTTTCTACGTCTGGCGACACTACTTGCCGCCATCCCACTTATTAGCGTCGGCGCCGAGCTGCCGCCAGACCCGCAGACCGTGGAACATCGCATCGATGGCCTTTTTCCGGGCTTGGAAAGCCTCTATCAACATTTGCACACCCATCCCGAATTGTCGCGACAAGAGGAAAAGACCGGGGAGCGGATCAGTCAAGAACTGCGAGAGGCGGGATTTGAAGTCACTCCGCGCGTGGGAGGGTATGGAGTGGTTGCGGTGCTGAAGAACGGCATGGGCCCTACCGTGTTGTTGAGGACCGACTTGGATGCATTGCCGGTCAAAGAAGAGACAGGCGCCCCCTACGCCAGCCGTGCTAGGAGCACTAACGAAACCGGCGCGGAAGTGGACGTCATGCACGCCTGCGGTCATGACGTGCACATGACTGTGCTAGTGGGAGCGGCCAAGCTGTTTGCCCAATCCAAAGACCAGTGGCAAGGGACGCTCGTGCTGATCGGGCAACCCGCTGAGGAACGCGGCGCTGGGGCCAGAGGAATGCTCGCAGACGGTTTGTTCACTCGATTTCCGAAGCCTGATTTTTGCCTGGCGTTGCACGTGAGTGCGCGTTTACCGGCAGGGTCAGTGGGATGGATTGAAGGATACGCCATGGCGAACGTCGACTCGGTCGACGTTACGATACGAGGGGTCGGAGGACACGGCGCCTGGCCGCATATGACCAGAGATCCGATCGTGCTGGCAGCTCAGACGGTCCTGGCGCTGCAAACGATTGTCAGCCGGGAGACCGCTCCGGGAGAAGCGGCCGTGGTTACGGTGGGATCGATCCACGGCGGGACGAAACACAACGTCATTCCCGACCAAGTCAACCTGCAACTGACATTGCGATCGTTCACCGACGAAACGCGCCAGCGCAATATCGAGTCGGTTCGCCGCATCGTGCGCGGGTTGGCCCAAGCTGCGGGCATTCCTGAAGATCGAATGCCGATCGTCAAAGTAAAAGATGAATTCACACCGGCCCTTTATAATAACCCTGACTTGAGCCGGCGATGCGCTGCGGCTCTGCGTCGTTGGCTGGGAGAGGACAAGGTTCGTCCAGAAAAACCGGTGATGGGCGGGGAAGATTTTAGTGAGTACGGACGGACATCGGACAAGATCCCAGTCAATTTGATCTGGCTGGGTGCGGTAGCACCGAGTCGAATCGCGGCGAGTGAGAGTTCCGGCGAGTCGCTCCCCTCGTTACATTCCAGTCGATTCTTGCCGGTTCCAGAACCGACCATTAAGACCGGGATCAAAGCGCTGGCCGCAACGGTGTTTGATCTGGCTCCTCGTTCGAAGCAGTAGAGTCCCTGTCTAGATCGCCCAGGGCCCCAGCCGTGCTCGCGGGGTCCAACGACATTGCTCGCCCATGGTCAAGGTGCCGCGTGCAAACACGGAAGAACTCAGCACGAGTCTGCACACGGCGGATTTCAAAGAGAAACTGCTCGGAAACACCTTCGCCAATGAAGTTCATGAATTTCTTCATGCGCTGGGTTTGGGAAACTTCGGGAGCCGCTGGAGTCAACTGACTCTCCCAAAGCTCCGTGATATACGCCAGCAGATCGTGCCCCGTGGGTGCGGTCATTGATTCACCGCGCTGGTGCTGACGGATCTGACTGAACAACCATGGATTTCGGATCGCGCCTCGCCCAATCATGAGGCCTTGGACATTTGACGCTCGCATCAACTGCCAAGCCTGCGCCGCGCTGTAAATGTTGCCGTTGGCCAACACGGGACAGGGCAGCTCTCGGGCCGCCAGGTTGATCAAGTCGTAACGCACCCCAGGACGGTACATTTGCTTCACGGTTCGTCCATGAACCGTGACCAGGTCGACCCGATGCTTGCGGAAAAGCGCAATCAGGTTCTCGAATCCTGCGTCCGAGTCGAATCCGACCCGAGTCTTCACGGTGAACGAGGTCTTTACGGCATCGCGCAGGGCACCCAGGATCGAATCGATGCGTTGGATGTCTCGCAGCAAACCACCTCCGGCGCACTTCCGATAAACGACCGGTGCGGGACAGCCGAGATTGAGATCGACCGCCGCGATCGGATAGCGCTGTAACTCCAGCGCCGAACGAACCAACGAAGGCACGTCATTGCCAATGAGCTGAGCCACCGCCGGACGCCCAGTGGGATTGTCAATCACCGACCGAAGAATCCAGGGCTCCAAGCGAGAATCCCGGTGCACTCGAAAATACTCCGTCCAGTAAACGTCCGCGCCGCCGTAACGTGCCATAAGACGCCAAAACGCCCAGTCAGTGACATCTTGCATCGGCGCCAAGGCGAGCAACGGTCGTTGCTGCAAGGGTAGCACTGGATTGGAAGCGCCCGGCATCGTTCCGCGCAGTTAAGGCCATGCCCGATGAGAGATCAAGCGCACCGCGAGTTCAGCCCATCGTACGCATCACGTCGGGCGGTGCGCGGTGCCTGCCCAGGTAAACGCTGACACTTTCGACGTACTTAGCGGCGCCGGCCTGCATGCAATTGAAGCGCCGAACCAGATCGCGAAACCAGTTGGGGAAGCGTTCTGTAAACTTGAGTTCCAAAATGACCACATCCTTGGTGCACAGCGCTGGGCGTTCGAGCGTCGTTTTCAATCTTCCGTCCAAGCAGAGCTCCGATTGGACCGCCCGATCAATCGTCACGCGCACGTCGTTAACGTGCGGACTTACGTAGGCCTCTCGCAGATAGGCGATATGCATTTTCGGTTTGGCGTTGAGTTGAACCATCAACTCAACAAACCATGCAACGAGAACAGGTCCGCCGCCTTCTTGTTCAGAAGAAATTCGGGCGCCGGGATTTGTCCGGCGTAGACAGCTTGTTCGCCGCCGCGAAGGACGGGGCAACGTTGCTTCAAGATCACGTCCTTCATCCGCCGCTTAATTTCGAAGTAAACGGGGATTTTGGGAGCGTCGACGTAATATCGAACCCGCAGCTTAAACCGGTTTTTATCGCCGTTAACGGTGCGGGTGTAGATTTGCCAATCGTCAGAATCGAGGTAGAGGCTGTGAACTGGATAGGAGCAGTTGGGCTGGCCCGCTGCGTATTCGTCAATTTCCAGATGTTGTTGGACAAAATCTCGGATACGCAAGGCGACCTCGTTTGTGACATGGTATTTCAGTTCATACCGGGACCGCATCAAGGTGTGGTCTTGACTCATAGATGCTCCTGCAGCCGAAACTTCAAACCCACTAATTTCACCGCTGTGTATTTTGCAGGTCGGAGGCGTTATCGCAATGATTTTGAGAGCAGGCGTGTCCAGCGGATACAAACGCTCTCTTATCTTTCGTCTGACCCATTGGGCAAATGTAAAGATTTGCCTCTGCCCTGCGATGTGCTAGGATGCGCGTTCTTTTGTGAGCATATCCAAAGAAATCCAGAAGCGCCGCACGTTTGCGATCATTTCGCATCCGGACGCAGGCAAGACAACTCTAACAGAGAAGTTGTTGCTCTACGGTGGCGCTGTCCAACTGGCCGGATCGGTTACGGCTCGCAAGAATCAACGGGCCACGACCTCGGATTGGATGGAACTGGAACGGAAGCGCGGCATATCGATCAGTTCCACAGTCTTGCAGTTCGACTACAACGGATACCGCATCAACCTTCTCGATACCCCAGGTCACAAGGATTTTTCCGAGGACACGTATCGAGTGCTGACGGCGGTGGATTCGGTGGTTATGGTGATCGATGCCGCAAAAGGCATTGAATCGCAAACGCGGAAACTGTTTGAGGTTTGCCGGCAACGGGGAGTGCCCATCTTCACGTTCATGAACAAATGCGATCGCCCCATGCGCGATCCGCTTTCGCTTCTGGATGAACTCGAGCGGGTGCTGGGCATTGGCGCATTCCCCGTGAACTGGCCGATCGGGACGGGGTTTGGTTTTCAAGGCGTTTATGACCGGCGCGCCAAACAGGTCCATCTCTTTGAGAGGACAGTCGGCGGGCAATTTCGCGCGCCCGTCTCCGTGGGTGGTTTTACCGATGCGTTTATTCGCGATCGATTGGATGAAGAGACGTCGCATAAAGTCACGGAGGAGCTCGAGATGTTGGACTTGGCCGGAGAGAGTTTTGACGAGGAGACCGTCCTCGCGGGCCGCACCACGCCCGTTTTCTTTGGCAGCGCAGTCAATAATTTCGGTGTGCAACTTCTCCTCGACGGCTTTCTCCAACATGCGCCAGCTCCGAAAGCGCGGGTCATCGCCGGAACGGCCATCTCACCGGAACACCCCTCCTTTTCTGGTTTCATCTTTAAGATCCAGGCAAATATGGATCCGAAACACCGGGATCGTATCGCTTTTGTGCGGGTTTGCTCTGGCAAATTCGAGCGCGACATGACGGTGTTGCATCCGAGGAGCGATAAGCGCGTGCGCCTTTCCAGCTCGCACAAGCTATTTGGCAACGAACGTGAGACTCTGGATGAAGCGTTCCCAGGGGATATCATTGGACTGGTGGGACATTCCGAGTTTGGAATTGGGGATACGCTGACGACCGATCCGAACATCACCTATAAGGAAATCCCGCGATTCACTCCAGAAGCCTTCGCTTACCTCCACAATCCGAACACGGCTAAATACAAACAGTTTCGCCAAGGTCTCGACCAACTGCTGCAGGAGGGCGTGATCCAAGCGCTATCCATTCGCAACGCGGCCGTGAAAGTGCCACTATTGGCGGCCGTTGGCCCGCTCCAATTCGAGGTCGTGCAATACCGACTCGAGAGCGAGTATGGGGCGGCGTCACGCTTGGATTCGGCGCCGTGGACCGTCGTCCGCTGGCTTCCGCTTGGAATCACGGAAGAGATGCTGGATGCCCTTTCTTTGCCCACGGGCGCTCAACTTGCCTACGACGTGCATCAGCACGCGGTCGTTCTTTTCTCCAACGAATGGTCCGCGAACTACTTTGCGCAGACCAATCCCAAAGTCCCGCTATCCGCGTTGCCGTTGGAGAGTCGCGAGGATGCAGACGCGCCCCCTCCCGGCCAAGGGGATGCCGCCCGCGCCGCGTAATTGTAAGGATTGCGGATTCCCCTACGCCTCCTCAACCACGGTCCATCCCAAACGCTGCGCCAAGGCATAAAGTGGAGCTTTGACATCCCCGTAAACCGTCACGCGGTGCCATCCCCATTGGTCCCATTGCGTGAACAGTTTTTCCATGTCACCGACAGGTTCTACGCCGAGTTTGGTTCTACACGCACGATCGTCCGGATCATTCGCCACGACTTTGCCTTGATGCAGAAGAATCTGCTTGCGATCGGGAGCGACTTGAATCGTGGTCGTGAGAAATCCGAGAGGCAGGATCGACCGAACGGAAGCGCCCTGTCGATCTTCCGAGTGGGTTAAGATCTCGAACGGGTTGGCTGGACCACTCGAACCAAAAGGCCGATTCGATGCCACACAATGGGCGTAGATAATCTGGCGTTTGGCCGTATTGATCACGGGATCCGAAATATAACCGGGACGCCCCTGGGTGATGATGTTGAAGGCGACCAGAGCCGCCGCGGAACGTACGTCGCACTCGCAGCCGCCGACCAGGCCGTCGTTCAGCAACTGATGAAACCCCAGGCAAGGGTACGCGTGAATGTGTCCGCCATAAAATCCACCTAGACAGTTGACGCTGATCGCGTTCGCACCGTGGTGAGCCAAAACCTGCTTCTCTGCCAAATACATCGCCGCGGATTGCTCGAGCGTTTCCCGGCTCACTTCGCTGACCCGCGAAGCTGTTTCTTGCCAACGATCCGCGATCACGCGTGCGTGGTCTTTATCGGCCCTCTCCCAAGCATGGTTTAGTTCGGCGAAAGCAACGTGCACCACAGGAATCCCGAGGATGCTTCCCGCCGGCCCGGATTCCGTGCCACGGACAGCGAGGATCTTCGATTGGGCCAACCGGCGAACCGTCTCCTCCGTGTCCAAAAGAGCGATTGGATCGCGCGCGCACGCGAGATTACCCGCTTTGCGAGTCCGCTTGGATCGAACTCGTCGCGTCGCCGCCGCAAACTGCATCGCGGACTCGCCACTTGCTACCGTGCCGAAACACTTCACGGCCTCAACCAGGTCACTGATGTCGGAAGAAGAGACAAATCCGACGTTCGGTGCTGCGGTCCTCAAGAACGCCGCATTGTAGGTTAAGAATCCCCCGCTTCCGCCGTAGGGAAAGTCGACGTAAAGGACTGGTTTACCGGACGTCGCGACGGTCTGGACGACACGGTTCCAGCAGTTCATTTGGAAGACGACGTATCCATCAATGCCTGCGGTGCGATCCGCTTCCAGCAAGCTCTTGGCTTGCTCCTCTCCGGCAGCCGTGGAAGTGACAAACTCCCATGGCTTGCAGTGTCGCCGCAAATGAATCGTGAGACGATCCATGACGGGAACAAAGTCGAATCCCTTGTTTGGCCAGTCCGGGCCCGGTTGCTGCTTTGCGTGCAGCGCAAACACGAGACGAATCCTGCGCTTTGGTGTGGATGAAACCGCCTGCGCTGGGACGGAAAAGCCGAGCCAACTGGCGGACGCGAAACACGCTGAACACCGCTGGACAAATTGCCTCCGGTTAATCCCGCACAGAGCGCATCCAACGAGCGAAGAGTTTGGTTTCATAGGATAAGCGTGAGTGGTTGAACAACTCTCAATTTAATATTACTACTGCCCACGTCTATTATTTTCAGCAAATCTAACTTATGATTCAGTCTGGAGTCAGGCCTCATCGCACGGTTTAAAATCAAATTGCTGGCTTTCATCGGTTCGAGGAGTGAGGGTTTTTGAGATATGGAACTAACGTTGCCGACAGTCCTGCTGAAGCGGGGCGAATCCGATCGCCTCTGGAGGGGTCACCCCTGGGTTTATCACAGCTCCGTTGACCGATTAACCCACCCGGCAGCAGACGGCGAGGTTGTCCAGGTGAAAGACCACCGTCAACGTTCCATCGGCGTTGGGTTCTATAATTCAAAATCGAAGATTCACCGAGCGACACAACCTTGACGAGTCGTTTTTCGAGGAAAAGATCCGCAACGCCTTCGACCTGAGGCAACGGCACATGCCCGGCGCCACGTCATTTCGCGTCGTTAACGCCGAAAGCGATTTTCTCAGTGGGCTGATCATTGACAAGTATGAGGATGTTCTGGTGATCCAAACCTCGTCGCTCGGAATGGATCAGCGGAAAACGATGATTGTTTCCCTGCTCGACCGCATGTTTAAACCCCGCGCGATTGTCGAACGCAACGAAATGGCGTCACGGCGTTTCGAAGGTCTGCCTGAAGCCAACGGGGTTGTCGCAGGTGCGTTCGAAGGACCGATAACGGTCAAAATCAACGGCTTGGGGTTCGAGGTGGACCTTCTCACCGGACACAAGACGGGATATTACCTCGACCAGCAGGCCAATTACCGGGAAGTGGCCGCGCTTGCTTCCGGGCGGCAAGTGTTGGATTGCTTCACCTTCCTGGGAGGGTTTGCGTTACACGCGGCCAGAGCGAATGCGGCTCATGTGCATGCTATCGACCAAAGCGCCGAATCCATCGCGGCGGCTGGTCGCAACGCCGCCGCAAACAGGGTTGAGGACAAGTGTTCCTTCACGACGGCCAATGTGTTTGACTGGCTTAGCGAACAGACGAAAGTGAGTCCGCACGAGAAAGTGGTGCCGCGGTTCGACCTGATTATTCTTGATCCGCCGTCGTTTACGCGGAATCGCGCCTCGATTCCAGATGCGCTCCGGGGCTATAAGGAGATTCACCTGCGCGCGCTAAAACTCCTGAGGCGGGGTGGGACATTAGCCACGTTTTGTTGTTCGCACCACATTGATGCGGTCACCTTCGAACAAGTGATTCTAGAGGCAGCGTTCGATGCGCACCGCGTTCTCCGCCGAACTGCAACCTACACGCAATCGCCCGATCACCCCATTCTACCGACGATTCCTGAGACCGAGTACCTCAAGGGGTATGCCTATGAGATCGCTTTGTGAGCCACTGAACGGGAGGTAGGCGGGTTACTCGAGAGGGAAAGGACAGGCGACCGAGTTCCAGCTGTAAACCGTCCCGGAGCAACACAAAATTAGTTGCATTCAGGTTACGGTTTTGTAACATCACACCTGTTCCCAGGCCTGTTGTTTCCGAAAACCTAATGCAACTGTCGCGGAGTGGCCAAAGTACATCGGAAACAAGGATTAACGGTACCGGTTGCTCTGCGGCCCAGTAACAACCCAAATACGTATGTATCAAAACACACGAATCCCAGCGGTGAGTTCCCTGCTGTTGGGAATGAGCCTGCTGTCTGCCTTTGCGGCGGACCCGGTAGCCCCGGCGACCCCACAGGGGACCGTCAAGGGCTCAGGATACCTGAATATCGGTGGCACCGCCGTGAGCGCTCTCACGGACGCGGCCAAGTACCCCGCTCAACCCGACGTCGTTTTCTATTACCCGTACTTCGAGTGGAATGCGACGGGAGACATTAACACCCCCGCAAACAACGCCTTCGGCGAGAACTACGGCGCCGTTCTGCAAGGGTATTTTTATCCCCCAACCGCGGGTGACTATGTATTCCTCCTCTCTGCGGACGATAATGCGAACCTCTACCTGAGCACGGATTCGAGTCCGGCCAATAAGAAGCTGATTGCTCAGGAGGACAATTGGAGCAATCCACGCAGTTGGGACACGGTCGGAGCTGGCACGCTCGAAAAGAAGAGCTCTTCGACCTTTGCCGCGACTGAATGGGAAACCAAAGACACGACCGCAGGCGGTGCCAAGATCACGTTGCAAGCCAACAAGCCGTATTACATCGAAGCGGTGGTCAAAGAAGGCGGCGGCGGCGACAACCTCGCGGTGGCGGTCAATGGGGGAGGCATCGACGCGACTCTGCCCATCCCTGGAAAATACTTGTCGCCATTCGCTCCTGCGACAGCTCCGACGATTACGGCGCAACCAGGCGACGCGGCGGTTAACGCCGGGTTCAACGCCGTTTTCAGCGTGGGTGTCGATATTCCGCCCGGGGTCACCGGCGTGACCTACAAGTGGACCAAGAACGGCACGGATATCCCCAACAGCGATACCAACCAGTTGGTCCTGAAGACCGTCGCAGCGGACAACGGGGCGAAGATCCAAGCCTTGATAACTTCATCGGCCGGATCACTCACCAGTTCGAGCGTGACTCTGTCGGTGGCGACCTTGTCGACGGATTTCACTCCAGGGGTGGTGAAATTTGAAGCGTATAGCGACATCACGGGAACTTCCGTCGATCTTCTCACGGGTGACCCCAAGTACATCGCCGGGACACCGGACGACATCCGTTTGTTGAGCTCAATCGACACCCCAAATGGTTACGCCGACAACTACGGGGCGAAAGTCAGCGGGTTTATTATTCCTCCCGAAACGGGCAGCTACCGTTTCTTCATTCGGAGCGATGACGCGTCGCAGTTGTTCTTGAGTCCGGACGACAAGGAAGCGAATGCGGTCATGGTGGCGGAAGAGACCGGCTGCTGTAATGCGTTCACGGAACCGGACAGCCCGCGCACTTCCGAACCGATTAGCTTAACGGCGGGCAAGAAGTACGCTTTCTACGCCTTTGTGAAAGAAGGCGGTGGTGGCGACTTTCTGCAAGTTGCAGCGCGCAAAGAAGGTGATACGACGCCGGCCGGCTCGCTCACTCCGATCGGAAGCACCTGGCTAGGAGCCAATGCCAAGCCGAGCTTGGGCGATCCTCAGATCACGTCGCAACCACAGAGCATTCCTCAATTGCTGCAAGGCCGCACAGTAAATCTCAGCATTCAAGCCTCGGTCACTCCCGCGGCGTTCAATTATCCCTATTCGGTGAAATGGCAGAAAGACGGAGTCGATATTCCCGGCGCGACGGGCACCAGCTACGTCATCTCGAACGCCACGGCCCAGGCCACTGGCAAGTACCACGCCATTGTAACGGCCCCGAGCGGCAAGACGGTCACCAGCAGCGACGCGGATGTAACGTTTGCCGCGGACACAGCCGCCCCGAAAGTGGCGAGCGTCGCGGCCACCGGCTTACAAGCGATCCTGGTCGCTTTTGATGAACCGCTCGATAAAGCCACTGCCGAAACCGCAGGGAACTACAGCTTGTCTGGCGGTTTAACCGTGACCAAAGCAATTCGTGGTGAATCGGGCGACACCGTTCTGTTGACCACCAGCCCACTCACAGCTGGACAGGAATACACCTTGACCGTCGGCGGCATCAAAGACCCCTATAGCAACACCGTCCCAGCGGGAACGACGACGACTTTCAAAGCCAACGTCGTGAGCTATGCCGATATCATCCTGGCAGACGGTCCGATCGCATTCTACCGCTTTGAAGAGACCAGCGGGTCAGTGGCAAAGAATAGCGGCAGCAAAGGTGGCGATGGCGCCTACTACACCGGTGACGAAGCAACCGCGAACGAAGGTGGCACTCCGGCGACCGCCAAGGGCGACGCGGGTCCGCAACCTCCCGCGTTCCTTGGATTCGCATCGGACAATCGCTCGGCGTTCTTCGGTGGGCCAGATACCCAGGAATGGATCGATACCAAGAATAAGTTCCTGGATCACCAGAAGGCCTTCACTCTGGAGTATTGGGTGAATCCGACGAATCGCGTTGGGGCGGACCCAGCTTGGAGCCGAATTGGTATCGTCGGACAAAATGACGCGATCGAATACGGCTTCATCAACGGCACGACCATTCAGATCTGGACCCCGAACGGTGGTTCGCTCGATACGACCTACACCTTCGGAGACAATGAATGGCATCACGTCGCCACGATCGCAGACGGCAAGAACATCAATAACTACTTCGACGGGAAGTTGGTTGGAAAGAGCGGCAGCGCCACTTCTGATTACGGCTCATCGACGTATAACGTCCATATCGGTGGCGCTGGCGTGTTCGACGTGACGGGGAATTACTTCCACGGTCATATCGACGAGGTCGCCATCTTCGATAAAGCGATTCCAGCGGAGCGCGTCGCGATTCATTATCAAGCTGGCAAGAATGGTTACGTTCCTCCCAGCACCGGTGGCACCTCACCTAACTTCAGCGGCATCTCCTTCACCGGGGGTCAAGTGACCATTAGCTGGACCACCGGGACATTGCTCTCCGCTCCGGCGGTCAATGGCCCTTACACCGCGGTGGCGGGCGCAGCGAGTCCGTTCAAAGTAACGCCGACGGGCGGCGCTTTGTTCTACAAGCTGCAGTAAAGTCGCTCCCTAGAGCTCATGAGGACCGGGCGTAAGCCCGGTCCTCTTTTTATGCGGAGCGTGGCCAGACCGGGGGGCCATGCCCATACGCCGCCCAAGACCGGTCTCCCTTCCGATCGATTGGAAGTCATATCGCAAACCTGTCCTAGTCGTTTGAAGAATTAAATCACGCCAACGCTAACCTGCGAGGGACCTTATGGGTTGCAGTCATCGGGCGCTGAACAAGTCCATTCTCGGATCGCTCCTCCGACTTTCGTGTCTCGTTGCTCTCACGGCCCTATTCGACTTCCGTGGCCCCGCGAAGGGTTGGGCGGATGCACCAACGGTTCTGCCGACGCAAATCCGGGCATTAGTCCCTGGTCCCGCGGGATGGACCGGCTTCACACTTCTACCTCCCACCAGCACCGGCGTCTTCTTCACTAACCTATTGACCGACGCAGAGAGCGCCGCCAATCGGGTCCTCGAAAACGGGAGTGGCGTGGCCATTGGCGATTTCGATCGAGACGGACAGCTCGACATTTTTTTGTGCAGTCTGACTGGGCGCAACGCCCTATTTCGCAATCTGGGAGGTTGGAGATTTGAGAATGTTACCGGGGTGTCTGGGCTCGGCGCGACCCCATTGATTTGCCGTGGCGCTGTCTTCGCTGATGTTGACGGCGACGGTTGGCCGGACTTGCTGGTGTCCACCCTTGGGCAGGGAGTACGGTACTATTCTAATACTGGGAAAGGCCGCTTCGAGGACGTCACGGAAACATCTGGGCTGCGATCGCGAGCGGGCAGCATGACCGTGGCTCTGGCTGACGTCGATGGCAACGGCAGTCTCGATCTCTACGTCGCGAACTACCGGACTGAGGATATCCGCGACCGTAGTCGCATCGATGTGCAACGGGTCAATGGGCGAATGCAACTCGCCCCAGGCTTGCAAGGTCGTTTATTGCTCACCAAGGATGGAGTTTTCGAGTTCGGTGAACCCGATGCTCTCTATCTCAATGACGGTCGCGGCCGGTTTCAGCTGGTGGCCTGGACAGATGGGACATTCCGTGACGAGGACGGGAAACCGTTGGCTGGCCCCCCTGGCGACTGGGGGCTAAGTGCGAGTTTTCGAGACGTCAATGGTGATGGGGCTCCCGATCTTTACGTTTGTAATGACTATTGGACCCCCGACCGCTTCTGGATCAACAACGGGAAAGGTCAGTTCGGGGCCGCGCCATCGTCTGCGCTCGGACACATCAGCGAGAATTCGATGGGCGTCGATTTTGCCGACGTCGATCGCGACGGACACACCGATTTCCTGGTCCTGGACATGCTCAGCCGCGATCCAGCGCTGCGACGCCGCCAAAGCCTCGCCCAAACCCGTAACGCACCGACACCGACCGGCCCGCCTTGGCCTCCTCAGTACATGTGCAATACTTTGTTCCACAATCGCGGCGACGGGAGTTTCGCTGAAATCGCCAGTTTCGCTGGCGTTTTTGCGTCCGACTGGTCTTGGCAACCTGTATTTCTCGATGTCGATCTGGATGGATGGGAAGATCTCATCATCGCCGCAGGGCATCGTCGGGACTTGCAGGACATGGACGCGACGGTTGCGATTCAAGCCTTGCAACACTCCTGGCCCAAAGGCATGAACGCGCAAGCGCATCAAGAGGCTTTTACTCGAGAAATGATGAACCATGCACGGCTCTACCCCAGGTTAGACATGCCCCTGATCACCTTCCGGAATCGTGGTCATTCAAGTTTCCAGGAGACGACCAGCGAGTGGGGGACTAGCCAGGCAGGTGTTCACCAAGGGATCGCCGTCGGTGATCTGGATGGGGATGGCGATCTGGATTTTGTCGTTAATAACCTCAACGGACTGTGCGGTGTTTATCGCAACGACAGCGCCGCTCCCCGTTTGGCCGTTCGTCTGATCGGTTTGCCACCTAATACCGCCGCCGCCGGCGCGCGGGTGATCTTGCGAGGTGGCGCGGTCCCATATCAATCGCAAGAAATTAGCGTCGGCGGAAAGTATCTGTCCGGGAGTGATACACTCCTCGCGTTCGCTCCGGGAACGGCCAAGGAGATGCAATTGGAAATCCGCTGGCGGAGCGGACGAGAAACGATTGTCGCCCCGGTTGCGCCAAATCACCTCTACGAGATTTCGGAACCGAGCTCACTTCCGCTCGCATCGCCGCCTCAGACTCAAGCTCCTCTCGGTCTGTTTGAAGATGTGAGTGATCGCATTCATCATTCGCACCGTCAGACCCCGTTTGATGATTTTGTTCGTCAGCCGCTACTCCCGAAACGACTCAGCGAACTTGGGCCAGGCGCGGCCTGGTTTGACCTTGATGGTGATGGATTGGACGACTTGATTATCGGCGGCGGCCGCGGCGGAAGATTAGCCATTTTCCATTGTTTTCCGGACGGCACGTTTCAGCGATCCCTGAGCCTGTCCAATGCGCCAGCGAATGATCGCGGCCAGATGGGTCTGGCGGCGCTGCAGGATGTCCGAGGCACGTCGGTTCTCTTCGCCGGCTCGAGCAACTACGAAGACGGCCTGGCAACAAGCCCTGGCGTCCTGGCGTATGACGCTAACGGACGCCTGGCCACACCCAGCTTTCCGGGCGCCGCCGATTGCACAGGCCCCTTGGCCTTGGCTGACCTCGATGGAGATGGCGACCTGGATTTGTTCGTGGGCGGGCGGATGATCCCAGGAAGGTACCCGGAGCTGGCGTCCTCACGGATCTTCCGGCAACGAGAGGGGCGCTGGGATTTGGATACCACGAATGCTCCAACACTGCGTTCGGTTGGACTGGTGTCCGCCGCCGTTTGGAGCGACTTGGACGGAGACCATTGGCCGGAGCTGGTTCTGGCCTGTGATTGGGGTCCAATCCTTCTCTTCAAGAACGATCGCGGCACTCTAAAGAACGTTACTGGATCCTACGGCATGGCTGACGCCAAGGGCGTGTGGAATGGCGTTACCACGGGAGACGTCGATGGAGACGGACGCCTTGACATTGTTGCCTCCAATTGGGGTCAGAATAGTCGCGACGTTGCCACTCGGAATGACCCGTTGCGCCTCTATTACGGTGATCTCATGGATCGTGGCGTAATCGACGTTATCGAAACGGAAACGGACCTCCAACGAGGCATTGTGGCACCGAGACAACGCTTGGAACCTCTGAGTGCGGCATTGCCTCCATTGCGAGAGGTCTTTCACTCATTTCAAGCCTTTAGCGAAGCGGACATAACCCAAGTCCTCCGCGTCGCGCGAAAAGCTCCCGCATTTCTAGACGTCACCACCCTAAGTTCCACGATCTTTCTCAATCGTGGGGATCACTTTGAACGCCTCGAACTCCCTAGCGAAGCACAATGGAGTCCTGGATTCTCTGTTCATGTGGCTGATCTCAACGGAGACGGGCACGAGGACATTTTTTTAACCCAGAACTTCTTCGGTGTTCCTTGGCATGTGCCCCGTCAAGACGCCGGCCGCGGCCTAGTTCTGTTGGGTCGAGGGGCCGGACGTGTGGAAGCAGTTCCTGTCGGAGAAGCGGGCATCTCAGTTTTCGGAGATCAGCGCGGAGCGGCACTGTCGGACTTTGATCGAGACGGCCGCGTGGATCTCGTGATAACGCAAAACAATGGTCCCACGAAGCTCTTTCGCAATCGCGGGGCGCAGCCCGGCCTGCGCGTTCGCCTGCGAGGTTCACCGGGAAACTCGCAAGGGGTGGGTGCCGTGATCCAGCTCCAGTTTGCCGACCGTATTGGGCCGGCTCGAGAAATTCACGCTGGCAGCGGGTATTGGTCCCAGGACAGCGCTGTTCAAGTCATGGCCACGCCACAGCCGCCGACCGGGTTGATTGTCCGTTGGCCATGCCATCATTCGACCACCAACTCCGTCCCGGATGATGCGCGCGAGGTTTTGGTGACGCAGTCCGGGACGATCCAGCGACTCCGGTAGTTCTCTCGTTTTTTTCCCGGGGCCAACGCCGACTCAGCGACCGTGCAAACGGCTCTTGTCACCTACACCGCCACCAACATGTTGGCATCACGGAACAGAACCCAACTCCCGTCCGGCTCTCGGCGAAATACGGATAAAACCGGTCCCGCTCGGCGGATGGGAAGGCCCTCGGATGACGGAGTGACAGTCACCGCCAAATTTGACCAGCAGAAAGCGAAATCTCCAGCGACATGGATCTCTTGAATGTCCGATCTGCCCTCGATTCGCGGCATCGTTGATCCGCCCTCGAGGGTCGCCGCGAAGCTCGCTCGCCCTTGAAGTGGTGGACGTCCCGGCATCAAGAAAACCACATCCTCCGCCATCAAGCTGAGCACTCGCTCCCAGTCACCGGCTGCGGTGGCTTGCATCCAGGTATCGATGAGTTCGCGAATCTTTTGTTTATCGTAGTCGTGCTTCATGGGTCGGAGCGGCAAAGTCCGAGTATCCCTGGCCTCTGGTCGAGCGTCGAGGCGCAACTCGCGCTAAGGTCCAATTGAATGTCGCACAGAATGTCGACAAAATGTCAACACGAGCTTTACCTATTGTTTATCAGAGACTTGGATGCGGGAGGAAGGTGCTTTCGCTTGGACGGATTGGGGGCACCGTCATTGGGAATGCTGGTTCTCCATCCGAGCACCTCTCACCGGGCTCAGTCCCGCCCCTTGAAATAAGAGAAGTTCAATCTTGATTCACCCTCAGAGAGTCGTATCTTAATCGGTGCCTGAACCCGCGTGTGCGGATGTTCTTTGAGGCTGAGAAACAGAAGTTAACGAGTAACCTAACCTTCAACCCTCCGTTGTCATACAACGTTCGGTCCGTTAGGCAATGGAGTCTTCGTTTGGCTCTGGCGAGTGGCTGGCGCCGTGATGGCAGACAGCAATTCACCTCTTCCAGATCGAGTCTCCCGATTTCTCAATTCCTCGTTTAGTTAGTTACTGAAATTATGCTCACCATGGAAGAAGCCTTGCGGCAGAGCGAAAAGCGCTTTGCGGCGGGGGAAATTGTTAAAGGTACTATCATTGAAGTCCGACCCAAGGAAGTCCTCGTCGATATTGGATACAAGAGCGAGGGCGTCATTTCCG
>JBGAIN010000178.1:0-16645 GCA_044225505.1 Limisphaerales bacterium | reverse complement strand
CTGCCTGGAGTTCAATCCCGCAAAGAGATGAGCGTCCAGGTGGGGCACTCAGCGGTTGTGCCCTCGCCTCAACCGTCTGCCGAGATCATCGAGAAATGAGACCCGACTCGGCGGACGCATTCAGGGCCGGCCATTCCATCGGCATGGGATGGCGTTGGCCAGCGCCGGTTCCAACCGCCCCCGTCCGGCGCGCTTCAGCATCGCACCAAGAATTTAATTTCGAGGCGAACGCCCCATGCAAGACCGCGCCACCGGTTTGATTCTGAGAACCCGCCCGCTGACGGAGACCAGCCTCATTGTCTCTTGGCTTACGCAAGACCAGGGCCGAATCAGCACAGTAGCAAAAGGGGCGCGCCGTCCAAAGTCGCCCTTTGCTGGGAAGCTCGATCTCTTTTACTTCGCCGAGTTCAGTTTCATGCCGAGCCGCCGGAGCGATCTCCACACGCTGCGCGAAGTCCGAGTTCTTGCGCATCACCCGGAGTTACGGTTGGACCTCGCTTACTTGCAACCCGCATGTTACTTCGTTCACCTGATCGAACAAACCACCGAAGCACACACTCCGCTCCCGGGACTTTTGGACTTGGTACTGCAAAGCCTCCAAAGCTTGATCCACTCATCGAATCGCGCGCTTACGCTTTTTGCGTTTGAGGCACGCCTGATGGCCGAGTTGGGGGTCGGTCCGGAACTCGGCGAAGCCAAATTGACGGCTGGAGCCCAAGAGATCTTGCGGCATCTTACTGAAGCCGGCTGGGAGTCACTGCTTCGCCTCCGTCCGAGCCCGGCGCAAGTTTCTGAGCTAGATCATTTCTTTGGGAAAACGATTGCGTATCAGTTCGGGAAGGTAGCTCGGCAGCGGCCTCGCCTCTGAATGGCCCGGCGCGCTGGCACGCGTCAAAGAGCTTCCCCGGAAGCCTCAGCGAGCGGATTGTTGGCTCCGGCCAGCCGTTCCCGGACAGGCACAATAATGCGAAAGGTGCTGCCGCGTCCCACAGCCGATCGGACCTCGAGGCCGCAGTCCATTTGCCTGGCCAACTCGTAGACAATTGAAAGTCCCAGCCCTGTCCCTCGGCGGACCGAAAGGGCTTTGGTGGTAAAAAACGGCTCAAAAATGCGCGGCAGGATCTCCGGCGAAATGCCACAACCGGTGTCGCGCACTGAGACAAAGAGATATTCGGCGGCACGGCCGGGGGCGAGAGCCAGGTCGGGCGGGAGATGGAGAAGTTCGCCGGTGCTCAGGACGATCTGGCCACGATGATCCATGGCGTCGGCAGCGTTCAAAATAAGATTGAGCAGCATCTGTTGCACGAGCTCAGGGACAATCCAAACCGAAGGCAACGAGGGCTCCGGCAGAAACTGGACCGTGGTGTCCGCGAGGAATCGATCGCCAACCAGCTTCAGGGCATCGTCCACCACACCGTTCAGATCCGCGCGAAGGAAGTCCTTTTCCTTCACTCGGCTCAACCCGAGAATAGAGCGGACCACCCCGGAACCTTGCTCCACGACCGCCTGGATTCGGCTTAAGCGCGTCAGGATTTTGCGCTTGTCATCCAGGTTGTTCTGGATGATCTGCGCGGAGCCTTTGATGATGGAAAGGATGTTGTTAAAATCATGAGCGATACCGGCCGCCAGTGCGCCCAGGGCCTTCATCTTCTGACTTTGCACAAGCTCCTCGTTGGCTCGCTCTAACTCCCGGGTCCTCACCGAGACAATCCTTTCGACTTCAGCGTAACTCCGAATGAGCCGAAGATGGCGATTCACTGCCAAGCCAGCGAAAAAGATGACCAATACCGCGGCTGAGAGGACACTGCCGATCAACCGCGGATCCTTGCTCCACGGGAGAACGACCGTGAATTCCAATGAAGCGAAATCGGGATCTTCGTTGCGATTCCGGTCCATCGTGCGTACATCGACACGGTGTTTGCCCGCGCCCAAGCGCTCGAACGTCTTGATGATGCTGTTGGTATAAGGCGACCACAGGCCGTCATCCAAACGTGTGGTGTAGAGCAATCGATCGCCCGGAGTATTCAGCCATTTGTCATATCCATTGAGTAGGATTGTGGTCCGCTCTCCCGAGACATCGCCATTCGGATCCTCCAAGAGAGGCGGCAAGGTCTTGGGCGGAGCCAGATCTGCGTCCGGGTGATACCGACTCACCCCACGAGTAGTTCCAGCCCAAAGCTGGCCCGGCGCCGAGACAAATACCTTAGACACCCCCTGACTGGCTAACCCCTCCTCCACCCCGTATTGGACCCAGGACCCGTTCGCAAAACTGAAAAGACCAGCCGCCGTTGCGATCCAAAGTCTGTCATCGAACCCTTTGACCACCGCGCTAATGCGGTCAAACCCGCCCCGCACCACGGACCAACTTCGGCCGTTGAGTTCGAAGATACGATCAACACCGCCGCACCAAAGCTTGCCTCCTCCCACCTCGGCTACGAAGGAGGCCCGCGTGTCTGTGAAGCCTTCCGCCAACCCGAATTGTTCCAAAGTCCCGTTACGGAACCGGCCCAAGCCGCCGTGAGCCCCAACCCAGACATCGCCATTGGAGAGCAGAGTAACAAACAAGATGTCAGCCCCGTAGCTCCAGGACGCAGGAGAGGTCAGGAATGGCTCAAAACTGGCCCCATCGTATTTGGCCAGTTCAAACCCGGAATTGGCCGTGCCCTCAGCAGCCTGGAGTTGTCCGATCACAACCCCGTCACTGCTCTGCCCCAACAGCCGAACACGTCGCCCGGAAGGATGATCGAGAATTTGAAACTGATCTGTCTGTGGATCGAAGAGAAACGAACGGGCCCCCGCGCCGACCGCCATGTGACCATCGGGCAGAGCATAGAGAGAGTCGTTAGCTTCAAAACTTCCCTCGAGCCCCTCAGGCCACTTCACGGCCTTGGTCCGGCCGGTCTGGAACGAGAGCAACGCTTCACTCGTGGCGAACCAGATCCGATCTTTCGTATCCTGCGCGATGGCGTGAACGTGGGAATTGATATCCTCCAACTCGACTGGCGTCCGCCAAAGGTTTGGCGCGTAGCGGAGCAATCCCTCGGATGTCGCCAGCCAAAAGACGTCGTTCGTCTCGATGGCAACATCTTTGTATTGGCCCGCCCAGATCCGCTCTCGCGCCGAAGTTCCTGGCAACGGATCAAACCGCCAGAGCGAATTCACCGTATAGGCCCAACACACGCCGTCCCACGCCGACCAGGCTTGGCGAATATTCGCCATTTCAACTGGCCGAACGGTCCACTTCCCGGCGGCCAACTGCAAGACCAGCCTCTGCCCGTTGGCACGAGCGTCCGTTGCCGAAACCGTGACCACGCCCGCCGCGTCTTCAAACGGCCGCTGCAGATTCTCAGCATGCGTGGTTTCATCCGTGAGAAATTCCTGAAACTCAGCCCCCGCCCGGAGATGCTTCATTGGCCCGGGCAGTTTGCCAATGCCTCGAATTCCCGTTACCCACACCCCGCCATCGCGAGACTCCGCCATCTCGAGGAATCGGTCCAAGTGTGTTTCTGCAACCGATTTCACAGTCAACGCCCTGCGCGTGCCCGCGTCGTATTCCATGAGCCGGTCGGACAGCAGAAAAAGGACACGTCCCTGTTCAGCGGGGAGCAATGGAACTTGACGGAGTTGGCGCAGAGGGTCCGACTGAATCTCATCGCGGATTTCGGCTATGGGATGATACGCCCACTGCTCGCCGGTATAGACGACGAGTCCCGAAGCGTAGAGCGACCAGAGTTGGCCCGTTCGGCTTTCGTAGATTCGGTAGGCATCCCGTCCTGGCGACGGCATGGTCTGGACTTTGTAGCCGTTAAAGACGCTGATGGCATCGGCATCCCCATGCTTCACCCAAATGTTTCCCCGTGGGCTGACCGAGACCGAGGCAGCATAACTATCGTGAAGCCCATCGCTGGTCTTAAACATGCGCCAATTGGAGGATCGTTCTGCCCAAAGGCGCGGCGCCGCAGCTAAAGAAATCACGACCGCGATCGCTCCGCTGGCTAGCGCGCGCCAACGATGGTGGTTTAGAATGGCTAAAACCCGATCGATTCCTAACGATTGCGCGAGCTCGCAGCGCGCGCAAATCATTTTACAGACAGTCACGCCCCCAGGTCACCGGGCTCCCGCCGACTAGCCCCCAGATTCGACGTTGCCCCGCGACCAAAAAATAGCAGCAACGCCGTCAAGCAGACACATCCCCAGCCGAAAAAGTCCCCATGCTGATTGTAAAACGTCGCTTCCCGCCTCTGACCCATGCTCAGAAGAGGAACGCGCACCAGTTCATAGCCCGCACCGTAAATGTCGTGCGAATTCGGCTTTAAAATGTCGTGGAGCCCCCCCCACGCATCGACCCATCCGGTCAGCCCGTTGTTGGCGCAACGCACGAGCGGAATTCGGTTTTCAACCGCCCGAAAGACCGCATTCGCCGCATGTTGCCACTGCGCCGCGCTTTCCCCGAACCAACCGTTGTTCGTCAGGTTTAGCAGGAAGTCGGAATCCGCCTCAACGTACTCCCCTGTATAATGGGGAAAGATGTCCTCAAAACAAATGAGAACTCCTATTTTCGTCCGCAGTTCTGGAATCCAAAACGGCATGGGCTCGGTCCCCGCAGAGAAACTACCCCCAACCGGCGTGAGATACTTCGTAAAGGGCACCCAACGCTCCAGCGGAATATACTCCCCAAAGATGACGAGCCGACGTTTTCGGTAAAAGGCCGCAATCTCCCCCTGCGGCGTGACCAAAAAGCTGCTGTTGTAATAGTCAGCCTCGCGACCAGCTGAGCCCGGTCGAGGCACGGCATCGTCCGACCCCAGAATGAGATAGGCTCCATAGGTCATTACCAGATTGGTGACCGCCTGGTAAATCTCGCGTTCGTACCTGAGCATGTTGGGAACGGCGGCTTCCGGCCAGACGATCAAGTGCGCATTGGTATTCTCCTGAAGAGCCTTCGCAGAAAGGTTGATCAACTGCTGAAATCGAAGGGCGTTTTGGTTTGTATCCCAGATGAGGGTCTGAGGAATGCTTGGCTGCACCAGAACGGCGTCCAAAGTCCTGACGGGAGCCGCTTGCTCCGAGACACGCGCCGATCCATAAGCCACGACCACGAGTAAGACTATTAATGGTAAACCCAAATCCCCAAGCCATGCCCCTCGTTTGGCCGGCGTTGCGATCAGCTGTAATAACACAGCTCCACAGTGAAACGGAAAACCAAACAATGAAAAGGAAACGCCGTAAACCCCTGTCCAGGTCACGATCTGAATGACCGGCAGGACCTGATATTGGGAAACGCCGAGTAAATTCCAAAACCCAGTAAACAGCCGCGCCAATAGCATCTCCAACGCTACCCAAATTGCGGCGCAACAAATTGACCATACCACTCGTCGCGCCACTGGCACAGCCACGAACGATCGCACGGCTCGAAGCTGATTCAACGGTGGCCCCGAAGTTCCCATCCGCGGCCAGAGAACTTCGCCCCCTAGTGGCACTCCGACCACTGGATCTCCATCCAACCGGTGCTCCCCAGCCAAAGCTCGAAACACCCGCCAACTGGCCCAGCACCACATCGCGGGATAAACCGCCAGATAAGCGGCTAAAGCCAGCCAACCCGCAATCGCGCCTGCGGGGAACGGAACATGCAGAATCCAATAGAATGCGGTAAGGGCAAAAAAATACCCCGCGCCATAACCGACCCGAAATGCGTCCCGTGGTGCCCGGCCAAGCGAGGCGAACAATACCCAACCGGGCGCAATCCAAGCCAATCCGGCAATTCCGAGATTGGGAAAAGAAGCCGCCCAGGCTAGTCCGCCCAAGGCCGCCCAGAAATACGAACTAACTTGATACCGTTGAATCCAACTCGCGTTCAAACGAGCCGATTCTCAAAGCTCTTGCGCTCGAACACGAGAAAAACTTTGCCTTGGTCCATACACGAGGGTTCGGTTCCCATTCGCGCAGGCGCCACCGTCGAAGCCAAACTAATGCGACAACGACAAAAAATAACGAGTTCTCTGGGCAGTCATATCATCGACTAAATAACATCCTGTCGAAGCGGACGCTCACGAACTTTTTCGTGTGGTACGTCAATCCCAAGCGCGTCGCACAAATCGATCTCATGCTCCTGCTCCTGCACGATAATCCGACGGAGGGTTTCGCTCAGCGCAAACTCGCCCATGGCTTCCGCCTGACGGATGCGCTGGCGATAATTCGCTACTGTCTCCCGCTCGTTTTCCAGGTCGAACCGCAACAGATCCTCAGGCTGCTCCGACATGCGGACAGCTTTGGGCATCACCGTCGGTCGACCGCCCAAATAGTCAATCTGTTTTGCTATCAAAAGGGCATGCTCCAACTCTTCGGTAGCGTGTTCCTCCAGTTCCCGCGCAATATCCATAAACGCGGCTCCTTTAATAACCTGACTGTAGACCGTGTAAGCGATAATCGCCTGATATTCGCGAGCCAGGTCCTCGTTTAACAACTGCACCATTCGATCCCGAGTAATGTTTAGTTCCGATTCGTCCGTCATATCCTTAGTGGTTTTGTTCTCCTTGGAGCGAGCACTACTCGTCAAATTAGTCTTACGCCCGCATCGGCGCAAGGGGCGGAGATGATTTTGGCCGTCATACGTAGTCTCGGTGATGAGCAAGTCTCCTCGGTAGCGACTATGAACTTTTTTACCAGATCCCGTAACGCGACGCGCTCTGAATGTTGATCCGCGAGAGGATCCCCCTCTTCCCCCAAGGTCCATTGATTGGTCCAACAGTAGTCAGCAAACCGCTTGGCAAATGCGTCTGAGAATGGGGCGAGATCGGGCGGATGTCCGGAGTAGAACAGATCCCAAAGACCCATCTGCTGAAGGTAATGGCGCGCCGTGTGGCGTCCTTGACCATAGGCCTAGGCCAGAGGTAGAGGCTTACAGCTCGGCGAGACGTTCCACGATGTTCGCCGATGCATAAGGCATCGGCACGCGCAAACCAGGTGCTCGGACCAAGACCTTGCGCGAGGAGAGCGGGTGAAGATTAATTCCGATCACTACGAGCTCGATGCGGTTGTCTTGAAACCTCTGAAAACACTCGTCGGATTGGAGCTCGACGTCCTGTAGCCGACGAAGTGATGAGGCGGATTTCCCCGCGAATTTAGGCCTGCATTTCCGCCTCTCTAAGAAGTTCCCCACACCAGCAAGCGCCACGCGTTTGAAATGCTCGGCTGCTACCATGGCAAAACACGCTCTGAACGGCAGGAGGCCTGTTCTCGTCGAATGGCCCAACGGGTTGTGGCGTGATTTAGTCGGCTTGTTCCAGCCGGACGGCGCATGCTTTATAGTTCGGCTGTCGAGAGTGAGGATCGACGATGTTGTTGGTTAGTCGATTCGTCGCCGCGTAATGCATCGGCACGAACACTTGCCCCGGCTGCACGGTCAACGTCACAAATGCACGAGCTGTCATCTGACCACGGCGCGACCTGATCCGAACCGTTTGGCCGTCTGAGATTCTCAGCGCTAAAGCGTCGGTGGGATTGACTTCCACGTAGGCTTCTTTGGGCTGCAACTTGGCCAAAACGTCCGATTTACCAGTCCTTGTTTGCGTGTGCCATTGAGCGCTTGATCCGCGTCCTGTCAGTAACGTGAGCGGGTATTCCTCATCCGTCGGTTCCGGCAGTTCAACAGGAGCGGAATAGATAAACCGCGCCCGTCCACTTTCGTGATAGAAACGCCCATCGGCAAAAAGACGTCGCTCGGAATCGGGAATCTTGGACGTACCGGTCTCACTACTCGCTTGGGACCACGGCCACTGGATGCCCCCACACTCGTCGATCATTCGATAGTCCCCAATGCCGGAAATGTCGCAAGGCTGAGCGCGCGTGCACTGGGTCAACAGCCGGAAAACCTCTTCTGGAGATGTCCATTGACGGAACATTTCGCCACATCCCCAATAATGCGCGATTAAACGGAAGATGTTAAAATCGGACAACGCCTGACCGGGAGCGCGAGCCACTCTCTTGATCAGCCCAATTCGCCGCTCTGAATTGATAAAGGTGCCATCCTTTTCTCCCCAACCGGCTGCCGGCAAAACAAGGTCTGCCTGTGCTGCCGTTTCCGTGGTGGTGAACATGTCTTGGACCACCAGAAACTCGAGCTTATCTCTGAGACTCTTGAATCTGTTCTGGTTGATCCACGAATGCGCCGCATTAGTGGCAACGACCCAAAGTCCCTTGATCGCACCGGACTCGATACCGTCAACAATTTGATCATAGGCCCAGGAGTTGCGATCAGGGATACGTTCCACGGGAATGTCGAGAATACCGGCGACTTTGGCACGATGATCCGCCCTCAGAAAATCGTGACCGCCCAACAAATTTGTTGTGTTTGAAAATAGCCTCGATCCCATGGCGTTGCACTGGCCCGTGAGAGAGTTAGCCCCGGTGCCAGGACGACCGATCTGGCCGGTCATTAGCGCCAGGTTGATAACGGCCTGCGCCGTGCGAGTCGCCTCATGCCCTTGATTGACGCCCATGGTCCACCAATAGGAGACTCGCTCGCCGTCAAGAATCGTCGTCGCCAATCGATCCAGCTGAGCTCCGCTCAATCCCGTCGCCTCGCAAACGATCTCCGATGAAAACGATTGGACAAAGGCGGCGAATTCCGCAAAGCCCTCGGTGTGTTGCGCAACGAACGTCGCATCGACCCCGCCCCACTCCATGAGGCGCCGCGCCAGACCGTAGAACAAGACCAGATCACTCTTGGGCCGAATTGCATAATGCTGCGTGGCTGCCATCGCTGTCTCCGTTTTGCGCGGATCAATCACGATGATCTCTGGATGCCGCCGGTTCCGGAGCACGCGCTGCCAAAGAATCGGGTGCGCGATGCAGAGGTTCGAACCGATGAGCAAGATCACGTCCGATTCTTCGAAATCGGCATAGGAATAAGGAGGGGCGTCGAATCCGAACGACTGTTTGTAAGCCGTGACTGCGGTGGCCATACATTGGCGTGTATTCCCATCGCCATGGACAATCCCCATCCCGAACTTCGCCAGGGCTCCCAAAAAGGCTAACTCCTCGTTGGGGATTTGCCCAGTCCCGACCCAGGCGACGCTCTCCGGGCCATACCGCCGTTGGACATCTTTGAATCGCTCGGAAAACAGCACGAGGGCTCTCTCCCAGTCGCAAGTCTCTAAAAGACCGCTCCGTTCATTACGCAGCAACGGCGCAAGGGCACGATCCGGAGCTCGCAATGGCGTCAGAGCTTCCCACCCTTTCGGGCAAGCCATTCCCAAGTTGACTGGGTAATCGGCTGTCGCGCTTAGATTGATTGCCTGCCCCTCGCGCAAATGAGCGTTCAAAGAACAGCCAGTCGCACAAAAGCCGCACACTAATCCCGTGGTGGCATCGGGCTGCAGCCGAGCGGGCAACCGTCCCAGTCCGAATTTGCTGGGTTGCAAGACCAACTCGGCGGTTAATGGCCCAGTTCGATGCCGCAGCACAGGTAGAAAAGGATGACTCTTCCCCAGAGACGCTAACGTTTTCATCCCGCGACCCCTCCGGGCATGCGCGGAGCAACGACGGCCACGAAGAATAAGTAGCGTTCAACAAGCTGCGACGCGAAAATCATCCCAAAAGCGACTGCCGCCAGCATTGAGCTCGCCCCGCCTGTCGCACCCAAAGCGAACGCCTCGCAGAACATCGAGAGAGCAATCAGAAATCCACGTAGCCAAAGCAGATGAGGAAACTGCTTGGCCATTAAACGCGCCGAGCCGTGATTAGGATGACGATTCCGTTTCAAGGCAGAACGGAATGCGAGAGCTTCCGAGATTAAGAATGCGATGCAGACCGCGATCGCGACTAACCCAGCCGTCAATGGTATGGTGCCCACTCCCGCGGGAGAGTCATTCTGAAGCCAGGTAGAGACGGCCGCGGCGCCTGATGAACCGAAGAGCAACGTGGTTCCGAAGAAACGCAGATTCGCCCACTGCCAGAACGAACGTCGAGTATCGATATATACCATAGCGGAACAGAACACGGAAAGCAGACCCGCGACGGTCGCAGAAAAATTGAGGATCCGGTTCAAGGCCATTGGCCACCCGCTCCACTGTCCGAGGGTAGCCAACGCATTGAACATCGCAAATCCGCCAAAGGCTATTATCTCCCGACTCATCCAGGACCGTCGCCAGCCTAAAAAGGCCCGCCAGGCCCCTCTTGGCCGCCCGAGGTGCAAAACACTGATCGCTAACGGCCAATGCGCAGGCTCGGGCCTAAGTCGTTGCGCATCGGCTGGGGTAGCATTGGAGGGGAGGTCTTTAAGACTGGTGTAAGCGCTGGTGGGCAATGTGTAGTTCGAAGGAGCGACGCCCGGTAACAACCGCGCCGTCGAGTCCCTGCCCTGCTGCTGAACCGTCGGAACTGAAACAACTTGGATCTGGATCGCTGAGCTTGGACATGCCTGGGCACATGCAGGCGCTTCTCCCTCGCCGATCCGGCTGTGGCACATATCGCATTTACGAACGATGCCCCGCCGAGAGGAGTACTGGGGCACATCGTACGGGCACTTCAGAATACAATATTGGCAGCCGATGCATTGATCGTCTAGATGGCGAACGATGCCAGTCGCTGGATCCTTTTCATAAGCAAGGACAGGGCACCCGCTCAAGCACGCCGGCTCCACGCAATGGTGACACGCGCTGGTAATGACCTGTTGATACGGAGCGTCCGTCGATCCGCCATGTAATAGTCCCGTGGTCCGCCACGCTTCGTGATCGTCCAAGCCGTTGAGAGAATGGCAAGCGCTGACGCAGGCCTTGCACCCAGTGCATCGATCCAGATCGACGGAGAAGGCGTACTGTTCCCCGGGCCCCGGCTTAGCTAAGGGCAGCAGCGCCCGATAGTGTCGCTCGTCCGAAGCCACCGCCGATCTCTGCGCGTGCGCACGAACAAACGCGTCCACCGCTGTTAACTGGCCCTGCTCGTCCAGCAGAGTGTCGAGCAGTGTCCGTGCGGAGGATCCAGACGTTGACATCATTCCCCGTTTGAGAAGATTGCCTGAAGCCTGTTCAGGTCGTGCCGCAGCGTAAAGTGCTGGAATGATTCGCCACTTTGCCTTCGGCGAAGATACCCCTCGAGCATACGCTCCAACGTCACCGGCAATTCCCCGACGGAAATTCCAGTGAAGACCTGGCGACCGACCGCTTGTCGATTGCCGAAACCGCCGCCCACGAAGACATGATAACCTTCCCCACCGCGGACTTTGGTCGCCAGTAGCCCGATGTCTCCCATGTAATGTTGGGCACATGAATTCGGACAGCCGGTCACGTGAATATTGATCGGTTGATCGAGCGTGATCTTCTTTTCCAGATAGCTTGCGAGAGACATGGCCACGCCCTTGGTATTCGCTTGAGCGAACTTGCAATAGCTATTGCCGGTGCACGCCACCATTCCGCCGCGGATCGGCGAAACTTCTGTCGGAAAGCCCAATTTTCGCAGCGCCTTCTTCGTTGTTTCGACGTATGCGTCCGCGATGTTAGGCAGAATTAAATTCTGCCACACCGTGAGGCGGATCTCGCCTGAGCCGTAGAGCTCGGCGATTTCTGCAACGCGCCGCATTTGCTTCGGTGTAATCACCCCGACCGGAACAGAGACCCCAATGTAATTCAGGCCTTTTTGTTTCTGCGGATAAACACCCAGATGAGTATGAGTCGACGGCGAACCGGATGGCCCTCCTGCATCGGGAGAGGCAGGCGCGCGTTTTAATGAATACCCCAACAGTTTCTCTGTTTCTCTCAAGTAACGGTCGAGGGACCAATGGTCCAACAGGTGCTTTAACCTGGCCCGCTTTCGATCGCCGCGATTGCCATGGCTGACATAGACCTGCAGCATCGCGGTGATGACCCGATTGAGTTCAGCGGGTTTCACCATTACCCCTAAATCTCGGGCGAACGCCTTGTGTCCTGTCGCCCCGCCAACTGCTATTCGAAAGTAGATTTCGACGCCGTCGCGGAAAGCCTTTACGCCAATGTCGTTCGTGTCTTCGACCGTCCCAATGAGCCCGCCGCCGTCGTAGGCGATATTAAATTTCCTGGGCAAATCGTAGAAACTTCGATTGTGCAGGATGATTTGCGCGAGTTCTTGGCAGAACGGCATCACGTCAATGACTTCCTGAGGGTCAATCCCGGCCGTTGGATTCGCCGTCAAGTTTCTCACATTGTCAGCGCCCGCGCCGCGGGTATGCAGCCCCACTCCTTGAATTCGACGCAGCACCTCCGGTGCATCCTTCGGCTGGATGAGTCGCATTTGCAGATTTGCTCGCGTCGTGATTTGGACGTAACCACTCGTCAATTCGCCGGCGACGGCCGCGAGTTCTCGAAGCTGAAAACTTTTCAGTTGGCCGCCCGGAATCCGCAAGCGCGCCATGAACGCTTCTTTGGCTGGTGCGAGAAAGAACAGCCCGTGCCATTTGAATCGAAACAGATCTTCTTTATCCGGGGCCTTGTCGAATTGAGCGTTCTCGATCAGTTGCGGGAACGAATCCAGCGGGTGCAGTTCCCGTTTGATTCGCTCTTCAAAGATAATGTCTTCTGCCCCTGGACTCCCTGCGGTTTTCGGAGCTGGTTCGACGTCGGCGAAGCGCAAGCCTTGGGCCTCAAGTCCGGCAAAGTATCCCGTCAGGTATTCACGCTGATCGCTCGTCAGCGGCGCTCCGTTAATCTCGGTGACGACGAGGGTCGGTGGGCTCATGTCTTCGAATCAGTAAACATCGCGGCGGTAGCGTTTCTGGTCACGAAGTGTCGCGACCCAACTCTTGGCGTCATCCTCACTCAAGCCTCCAGCCGAAGAGGCAATTTGGTGCAATGCCCCATCGACATCCTTCGCCATACGAGAGGCATCCCCACATACGTAGAAGAACGCACCGTCCTGCAGCCACGACCAGATTTCCTTGGCACGATCCAGCATTCGATGTTGGACGTAAACTTTCTCCGCCTGGTCGCGAGAGAAAGCGACATCCAAATGACAAAGATGGCCGCTTCGGCACCAACCGTTCAGTTGTTCTTCGTAGAGAAAGTCTGTCTCACGTTTTTGATCCCCGAAGAAAAGCCAGTGCCGGCCTTTGGCACCAACCGCTTCGCGTTCCTCCAAGAAGGCGCGAAACGGGGCAATTCCAGTCCCGGGCCCGACCATGATCATGGACACATCACTATTCGGTGGTGGTCTAAAGCCGTGGGAAGGTTGCACAAAAACCTTCACATGTTCCTGGTCTCCGACGCGATCTGCGAGAAAGGTGGAGGCGACCCCTTTCCGCTGTCGACCAGCGCTTTCGTAACGAACCGTATTCACCGTCAGATGAACTTCGTTCGGGTGGGCTTTGGGGCTCGAAGCGATGCTATAGAGGCGCGGGCTTAACCGCTTCAGAAGTTTTACCAATTCCTGAGGCGCCATTGGCTGGTTGAGCAACTGCAAAACGTCAATGACACCCTTACCCCATAGCCATTGCTTCAACTGGTCTCGCTTTCCCGGGTCGAGCAAGCCGGGCAACACGCTTGAGGGAGCCTTCAGCGCCACCGCCGCCAGCAGATCCGGCGACGCTTTGGTGATATCCAGTAGGCGGAGAAATGCCTCGCGAACGGGCACTTGGTTTTCACCGATACAAACGACTTCGTCACCGCGCCAGTTTAAGAAAGCAAGAAGCTCGTCGACCAGCCCAGGGCAATTCGTCGGCACAACACCCAGGGCATCGCCGGCCTCGTAAACCAGTCCACTGCCGTTCAGGCTTAACTCGTAATGGCGAACTTCTTTGGCCGAGCCCGGCCGAGTTAAACGCAGATTCTTCAGGAGCGGGGCACGGAACGGGTTTGTTTTCCCGTGATTCTCCTTCGCCAGAATTGGATTGTCCGAGTTGACTTTCGCTGCCAGCGAAACCAAGGGCGGTTGCGATGCCTCTCCAGGGGAAGGCGTCGTCTGCCCAGAGAACGCGCATAGCACGCCCTCCATCCACACCTGCGCAACCGCTTCATAATCCACGTCACAATCGCTGCGAGGAAAGATTCGATGCGCTCCGAGTTCTTCCAGCCGGAGATCGAGCTTTTTTCCCGCAGCGCAGAACTCAGCATAGTTCCGATCGCCCAACGCCAGCACCGAGAAACGCAAGTGCTGACAAGAACCGATGTTATCGCTCCCGAGCCAATTCCAGAAGGCTTGAGCGTTATCGGGCATCTCTCCCTCGCCGTAGGTACTGGTCACGAGGCAAACGTTAGACTCGCTTGTCCATTGGAGCTTGGAATAGTCCGCGAGGTCGGTCACCTGAGCATTGAAACCACGTTTGGTAGCATAGGCCGCAAACCGATTCGCCAAGGCCTGAGCTGTCCCGGTTTGGCTGCCATAGCAGATTCTCAGAGGTTTCCCAACCGTGGAGGGACTTGTGCGCTCAGGCGTTGTTTGTGGGGACGGTTTGCGAGCAAAGTATCCGGCGAGGAACCCATTCAACCAGAGACGCTGCTCGTGGCTAAAGGGTGCGCTTTCAGGAATGGTCGGTGCCTCTAGCATGGATTCTCTTAGAAGCTGAAGCCCGCCTGGACATAAACAAAGTCGGCATCCCTTGAACCAAATGCAGGTGCGGAGAGACTTTGCTCAATGTAAGATCCAGCGAAGAAGTGGCCGTATCCGACTTCCACTTGAGCCCATCGCGTCAGTGCATAACCGGCAATGACATCCAATTCGGATCCAACAAAGCTGCTGTAGCTGGGATTGACGCCGTAGCCATTCCCAGTCGGGGTCGCCGCCAAGCCACCTCGTGGTGTGCCAGCAGCGGTGTAAAGATTGTCGTGCGTGTCTGCTAACCAGAATCCGTGACCTTCAAGCGCGAGGCTCAGGCGCGGTGTCGGCTTCAGCTGGAAGATGCCACGGACATTATGGAGATTCTGGATCGAGAGAAAATCCATGTAGCCATAGAACTTGTGGTTCGTTGGGAAGAGATTCTCGAAAGTTTCATGTTTCCCATCGAGCGGGTTACTGTCTCCAGATCCATGCGCATACTCGAGACCGAGGCGCGGGGCGGCCCACGTGTCGGTAAACGTGTAGCCGCCCTGAACTACTACCATGTAGGCTTCGTGGTCCAGCCGACCTGAACCCGCCGGCAGACGCCGATCTTGATAGTTGCCCGTCTGAAAAGCCGAATCGATCAAGTAGTCCCACGGACCTAAATCACCCGGCTTCGATTTGAAGCGGAAGCCGATCGTATAGATGTCCCTGGCGCTGGGCTGAGGGAACTGAGGACTCGGTTCGGCCGCCACGGCGTCGGGGCTTGAATTGCGAGAGAAGAAATAGACATCCAAGAGGTGTTTCGGAATTGCTGTGCTGGTCGCATACATCCCGGAAAACCAATCATAGTCATTATCGACATTGAACCGACCGTCCTCAGGGATCACGACCCGTCCGGTAAAGAAATCGGCGCCAAACCATGCGTTCTGCCAGCGGACTTTGGCAGCGTCAAAGACGCGGCCGATATTGTTCCAACCAAATGCACCGACAAGCCGTTCCTCGCCGTAGGAGAGCTCTTGGCGGCCAAGTTTCAACGAAACAGGAAACTCCTTATGATTGCCTAACGTGAGGTAAGCCTGGTGCAATTCGACCGTGTCCGATTCCGGACCGCGCCCCCGGGCAGGGCGAGTGCCGGGAACGGCAGGATTGTTCGCGTACGCATATCGATCGTCGCTTTGTTCGAGGCTGCTTCGCCCTTCGACGAAGGCGCTCCACCATTTATCCGTATACCCGAGGCGATAGCGAATACGCTCCATCAAGTAGTTGTTGTGGACGTCTGCGCCATGGTCTCGAAAATCGATCGATCCGGGCACGCCTGGAATGCCAAATCCTTCTCGGACTTCGTATCGAACTCGCGCGGTCCCGCCGATGTCCCATTGATTCATATACGGATCGTTTTTGCGCAACGCCTCGTTGACGAATCCAACGAACGGCGCCGGGGGAGGCGGCGGAGCGTATTGCGCGAACGTGCCAAGAGGAGCGGCCAGTGTTAAGACACTCGCCAAACGGGTGAGAGGAGTGGACTTCATTTCAACACGGTCGATGGGGATATTTTCTGGAATTGGTTTCGGTGAGGTTCAAACGACGAATTCTGCAGGGAGCCATCGGCTCTGGCCTCGGGGAACGAAGACTGGCATGAGCTTTTGGATGCCGACGGTTTGCGATGAGTTTGCGCGTCGAGGAATTCGATCAGCCGTTCCCGGAGCTGGTAGTACTCAGGATGTTCCAAAACAGCTTGGCGAACGCGGGGTCGCGGGAATGGCACTTGCAGAATGTCTCCGACTCGGGCCGCGGGTCCATTCGTCATGAGAACGATGCGATCCGAAAGGAAGAGGGCCTCGTCGACATCATGGGTGACCATCAGAGCCGTCTTACGGTCGCGACGCCAGAGTTGGAGCAACACCTCCTGAAGCTCCATGCGAGTCAGAGAGTCCAGCATGCCGAATGGCTCGTCCAACAGGAGCATCTTTGGGGAGAGCGCAAAAGCCCGCGCGATTCCCACACGCTGCCGCATGCCTTGGGATAGTTCCGCCGGCTTCTTGTGAAGCGATTCCGTCAACCCCACAATGCTAAGGTAGTATTCTGCGATCTGCGCACGTTCTTCTCGGCTGGCGGTATAGAAGACCTGATCCACTCCAAG
>JBGAIN010000340.1:0-2165 GCA_044225505.1 Limisphaerales bacterium | reverse complement strand
AGGCGCCCGCAAGCCGCAAAACGCTGAAATTCCGAATTCCGTAACTATTTGCGAGGATGCGAACTCCGCCCCCTGAAAGGGTGAGCGCGCCTCCCGGGGCGACCGTCATGGAATCAAAAGCCCTCTGGAAGTTGCCACCGGTCCATGTGAGATGCCCTGTATTGGTAAAGGTGCCCGCCATGCGGCCATTGGCGATTTCAAAGTCGCCCTGAATCATGCCAAGGAATTCGCTGCCATCTCCTGGTCCCATCGACGCGGCGATCACGCGATGCGATCCCGGTCCTTCAAAAACGGTCCCGTGCTGAAAACTGTTGGCTTTGGTATAGCGCACCTCGGTGCCCGCCGCCGCGCGCATAACGCCACTATTGACCAGGCTGAAACCGCCGTTCACGAAGGCGCCGTTGAAATCCACCGAGCCGGAGAGCACCTCGACCAGGCCCTCATTGAGAAAAGAAACAGGAATGGTGGAGGTTCCCACGCCCGCAGCCTTGCGAAAGACGGCCCCGGGCAAGTTTTGGAAGATGAAAGCGGATTCCTGAAATCGGTACAGAGAAGGATTCCCTACTACCTCGAAGACACCATGGTTGGTTACCCATGCTCCGAAGGCGCTTAGCAGAGCGGTGGATTCCAGGCGAACGGTGCCGTGATTTTCAATTCCTGAGCCGGTACGCAAGTTGACGTTTGAGCCGCCGGTGATGCGCAGCGTCGCCCCCGGCGCAATGACCAACGCCATTAAACTTTGAAGTTCGCCAGCCGACCACTCGGCAAGCGTAGTCACGGTCAACCTGTGGGCGCCGCCAATCCGTCCGCCGGTCAGGATCAGCCCAGCCACAGTCGCGTCCGCGTCATAAAAGTCCACAATGTCATCGTCGATGACGGCAATGTGATTTGTGCCTGGCACCACGGAGGGCGTCCAGTTGGCCGGGACGTACCAGGATCCACCGCCGGGACGGGTAAAATGAACAGCGGTAAGGATAGAGCATTGCGCTGAACTTGAATTATTGGCAGCCAACAAATCGACGGCCTCAGCGGCCACGGAAGCGGTGACCAGCGCAGCTCCGTTTGCAGTAGGCGTCACTTGAATCGAATAGTCAACGACACCACCAGACGGGATTGTCCCAAGCTCGCAATGGATCATGTTGCCGGAGAGTGTCGCAATTCCTTGACCCAGATTCGCACCATTGAACACGACGTTCGCGGGCAGTGTAACAGTCAGGGTCACACCGGGGGAAGCATCCGGCCCTTGATTGGTCACGGTTCCCGAGAACGTAACCTGTTCCTGGGGAGAGGAAAGAATCGGCGACGCCGCAAGACTCACCGCGAGATCGGCGAGGGCGAAAAGTGGCGAGTCGAGTTGTGGAATGAAACCATGGTAGATGAATCGGCTGGTGGTATCGGGAATCGTAGCGGTGCTGTAGCTAGTGACGATCTCGACGGCGCTGCGTTGGGCGTAGTTGGACGAAAACCCCGCTCCCCCGGCGTTCGGTGACTCTGTGACCAGCGTGTAGCTGGCGCTGGTTCGCGTCGAGGCGCTGGCGACAAAACTGCAGCCCAAAAGGATGACGGCCAGGAATACCGGAATCATCAGTTCCTCTCGATGGTAATCACTTCGTAAGGCAAGCCGTCAGCCGCCACGCGGACCTCGTACCCAGTGGCGGTAACGCCGCTCGCGCCTTTAACCCCTGTATACGTCACATTCGCGAGCGAAACCGTCGTGCCGGGAAGGCCATTAACCAGAACTATCTCTACACTTCGCCTCGGGTTTACGACGGGCAGTGCCCACTGGCAAAAATCGCGATGGAAAGACGAGTTTATGATTACCGAAAGAGGGGTTCCCAGCGTTGGTTCGATTTCACCCTCGAACGCGATATTATTGTAGTTCACACCATCGACGATAAGTCGTAATGCCGATGCTTGAGGCTGTCCGGACCATGGTCGGGCATGAACGAGGATCGGGATGCTCCCGGTCGCTATAAGGTTTGTTTCTGATCGTTTAATTTCAGCCCCGAGCGGACGCAATCTAACTCGGTCGTATGGCTTTCCGTCACGGCCAATCGGACGAGAAAAAACCGGATCGTAGGCTGGTGAGTCTCCGGTCGAATCACCTATTCTTGTCGAGCCCGGCAGGCTCCAGCTAATCTCCCCTCCATTGGGAAGCGAGAGGC
>JBGAIN010000177.1:0-16503 GCA_044225505.1 Limisphaerales bacterium | reverse complement strand
ATCCAAGCTGAGGACCCGAGCCGCTACTTGTTGCTGAGTGTATCCCGCGGGCTTAACCACCCAGGAGATAACCAAACGGTCCAGTGCATCGACCGCGCCCGACGCTCGATCAAAATCTCCACTAAACCCACCTTCACTGACATCCGCGATCGTGACGAATTTTTGATCTCGCGAATCGAACACGGCAACTTTAACCAGCGGACTCGTGGTTGATTTACCGGTCAAGTAAACGTAAGGACTGTTGATGTGGCCGAACAGCCGCGTGCCGTCACCGCGTCCGGTATCAAAGCTAGCTCCGGAATCCGCTTGATCAGCCTTTCCTTTGAGCGTGCCTTGATTGTCAAAGAAGTAGATCGCGCGGCTTTTCCCGTCCGCTGTCTTTGTCCGCACCGCAAAACCGCCCTTGAACGGGGCGACATTGGCCCAGATGTCCACATCCCGGGCCTCGGCGTCCGCCGCGGGTGCGACCAGGAAGCTGTCTGTGACGACAGTTCCGTCCGGCGCGAAGATCGTTGCAACCACCGCATTTCCATCGGGATTCCGCACCTTGGAGCGATCTTCCACGACCGACGCGAAGTTGCCATTGTCCAGCCCGACAATATCGCCTCCGTACCGGCTGATCTGATTATTTCCCTGAGGGTCGCCCGAAGTTAGACGCCCATTGGCCGAATCGACGGCCTTGGTGAGCGGTGTTGGGGTAAGCGTTTGAGTATCGAGACGGTAAGTTTGAATCGTTCCGTAGCGACCGTCCGCCAATCGGTCAAATCCGAGTTTCCAGCGATTGTCAGAGCCAAACTCCGTAACAGCGTGAGGCGAAGCTTCACCACCGACCATATAATTGACCGCGCCTGGCCGCGTATCGCCCGCAACTCGGCCGGGATTCCCATTTTGCCGCGACAGATTGATCTGGCCTTTAAAAGGCTGGCCGTTGTCTGCGTAAAATCCTTCCACTTGTTTCATTGCGCCGCCGTCGACCGGTTGCAGCGCCACCACATAGCGTTGGTTATCAGTGCTGCCATCCGCAAAGGTATTCCCTTCAATCAAGAAGACACTGTTACCCAAAACACTGGCGTACGGTTCCCAATTCCCGAGGGCGTCCGCCGTCGGTTTGATAATCGGCGTGTCGGCCACGATGCGCTTCAGACCAACGGACTCGAGGGTGCCGGGATTGAACGTGGAGAACAGTCGCAGAGCCACCACGCTCTTCGGTTGCCCATCGTCCGCACTCGTCGTTTCTGAGTCATTGTTGCTTTCCCACACCACCGCAACTTGTCCATTACGCCATGCCACTCGCGGCCCTTGGCCTGCCCCCGTGACGCTCTTAGGCACTTCCTTTTCGCTCACGTAAAAGGTTCCGCCGACCGCTTTGCCAGTTGCGTCGAAACGACGTCCCATGATGGAACTCGGATCTTCCGAGCTGAGTTTGCCTTCGAACACAACGATGACGTTGCCATCGGGATCAATGGCCGCGTCGGCTCGCCCAGCGCTCGCCAGGGTGATGTCATCAGCGACCGTCTTGGAGTAGCGCACCGATCCGTCCTTACCCAATACTGTCACCCAGACCTCGCTCCCGCTCACAGAGACGGCGACATACGCATCTTTCCCATTGCCGTGGAACCCGGCGCTATCTCCACGTCCACCGGACCCAGCTTCCGGGTGGTCCGTCAAGGTTGCCAAATCAATATTCGTGCTCGTGGGATTGCCGCTATTATCGAACATCCGAACGGTAGCAAGGCCCGTGTCACCGGCAAATCTCACGGCAAACCCGCCTTGCACCACACCCGCTCCGTGCCACATTTCGCTCTTTGTCGGCGTGGCGCTAACCAGGGTCTCCGCCTTCACAACCGTGTTACTTGGCGAGAGAATGTGGAAGATCACATGATTCTCATCTGCCGTCCCGCCGTAGATGCTCGACAAGTCCGGCTTTTGCCGACTTTCCCCGACAACGACGACGTTTCCATCTGAGAGATATTCCCAGTCGCCGATGCGGATGCTTCCTTCATCCCGGGTTGCGTAAGCCTCACTGACTCCCGCAACAATTCGCAGAGGCTTGCCGTCGTTGGACAGCAACTGCACGGACGGGAAGTCCCCTTTGTTCTGGTCATCGTAGCCAGCAAACTCCAGGACCTCTTCGCCCAGCAAAAACGATGTCGCGCCCATTCCCACTCCATCTCCGAACGCATTGGCGTGAATTTTTGGGCCCCACGATGTGGCGCCCGGTAAGGCGCTGCCATCTTTCCGGAAGTACGAGAGGAACTTATTTGTGATGCTCGCACCTGGAACTTGTAAGGTGGTCTGAGCTGTCGCCGGGGTGATCCATGCACCGCCAGAGTCATACATCGTCCAGACGGCCTCGGCATCTTCTAAGTCACTCCCGTCATCTTCCCATCCAAGGATGACGTTACCGCCATTGGCAATGGCAACGCCCAGACTTTCCGTCTTGTGGGTGTTGATTCCCGGGAGATCCGCTGTTTGTCGGTTGACATAGATCGTCTCGGATTTTGGGTTTAGCCCATTGTCTTCCGGAGCGCCCGGAAGCTTCTCGGCGAGTGCAGAAGCACTGCACAGGACGGCCACAGCGGCCGTAACGAATAGAGGATTCTTCATACGTATACTTCGTGAGGTTTCACTACTCTGCATTGGCGGAACATCTCAACTCGGCATGTCGTTCCGGATCGCATGCGGACACAAGATCGCCAGACGATTGGTAAACCGCTGGAATATGCTGAGTCTTGACGGCCACAGATTTTGCCATATCGCGCGTCTGAACACAAAAGACCGACGCCTGCACGGACGTTTCTAGGAACTATTAGGTTTCTAACAGGTGATTTCGAACAAGGCAACTCTTTGTGCGCTCGCCCAGCAACACAGCAAAAAAGTGCACTCGCTCCGCGGAAAAGTCTTAACAAAAAGCCCGGGCCATTCCAAATCGTGCCTGCGCAAAACCAAGTCCGCCCACCGGCCGAACTGACGTATTTTACGGCGCGGTGCCGCGGTTTTTCGGCTGGAACTTAAACGGAAGGACATCCGGCACGACTTTAACGTCGGTAGTGAATTTCAGAGGCGCAGGCGCGCCGCGTGACGCGTAAGTCATTTCGACAAAAAACGCGGTCCAGCCTTTCTCAGGCTTCTCAACTGTCGCCAGATATGCGCCGTCGTCCAGCGGCGCGAGGTCCGAGCTCTTCCAGGCTTTCCCGATCGTCTCCAGCCGAAAATCGCGTGCCGCCGGATTGGTGGCCTGCCAGAGTTTGACCGCTTGAGGCTTCTCGTGACTTCGGACTCGTAAAGTTCCTGGGACGCTACCGTCCCAAGAGAACTGAGGCAGGGCCGCCTTGGCGACCACCGCGTGGTAACATGCGGCCAATGTCTCGACCGCGTCGCTCTCCCGGAGTGAATGGTCCGCATTAGGAACATACCGCAGGTACTTTACCCCGAGCAAATTATGGAAATAGAACTGACTCGAGTCCGGCAGGAAGAACTGATCCCCAGTCGCGTTGATTATGAACTTGGGCATCGTCAGCCGATCCCGATACTCGTACGGTTCTTCGATCCGCATCAGATTCTTATATTCCTTGCTTCCCTGCCAATCCATGATTCCCAAAGCTGTGTAATCTCCGACGGCGGGCGCGTAGAAACCGTAGGCCTCCCAGTGATGGATAAAGGACGGTTCGATATTGAGCATATCGATGACGATGGGAATAATCGCTACCACGCGTTTGTCGACCGCGGCGGTTGTCCATGTGGTCCAGCCTCGTTTCGATCCTCCACTTACCACGAACGATTCCACATTAAAACTGCCCCCTTCCTGGCTGGCGCAAAACGCGGTGATGGTATCCATGGCGCGAACGGCGCTCTTGGTCATCGGCAGGCGCGTCGGCCACCGTTCGTCCCCAGTCCTTAAATACTTGTCCCAACAGTAAGCAATGAGGGAATCTTCCGTCCGCTTCTGCCCGTCCCCACCGAAGATGAGGGGTTGATTCGGGACCATGCGCAACTCCGCCACCACAGATTTGGTGGCGAGGGCTACTCGGACCATGTTGGCGTCTGCCTGCTTGGGCGCTTCCCGTTCGTTACTTCCCCCGGTGATCATTAACAGCGCTGTGGACGCTGCGACGCCCTCCGGCTTCGTGATGGTCATCCAATGCTTCCACAACGTGCGATTGACCTCGTTTGTGGTCAGCCATGACTGCGACGTCATATCGAGGATAAACGTCGTGTACCCCTTCCCCTGAACGGTGTTGACTAACTGAAAGGCAAAGTTCTGATCGGGCGCCGCGACATAGCGATCCAGGGCGGTCTTCTCGCTGGCATGACCTTGGAGAAGCTGACCGAGCACCCAGCAAAGGGAGCCAAAGCAAAATAACACACGTCGATTCAACATGTTTTGGAAAGAGTTAACTGCCGCTGTTATGGTCTATTCCACGGACCAAGGCAAGATCCCAGTTCCTGATAAGCCCAGCTTGCCAAGCAACGCGCGCCACCGGTACCATGCCCCGGTGAATCGCAGCTCCCGAAGCCTTCTCTCGTTGGTGGTCGGCTGTTTTTTTATTTCCGGAGTAGCGGGCTTGGTCTACCAGGTCGTCTGGGCCCGATACCTTGCGCTCTTTTTGGGGCATACAAGCTACGCGGTGGTCGCGGTTCTGGTCGCGTTTATGGGCGGGTTAGCGCTCGGGAATTTTTGGTTGGGACAACGGGCAGATCGGACCCGCAAACCGTTGGCTCTTTACGGTTGGTTGGAACTGGGCATTGCCATTTACGCCCTCGCGTTCCCAGCCTATTTCAATCGATGTCACGACGGCTTTGTTAAGACTGCCCAAGCCCTCGCCCCAGGCTCGGCGAGCCTGTTACTTCTCAAATTCGGATTCAGCCTTCTCCTCGTTTTGTTGCCGACCATCTTGATGGGGGCCACGTTCCCGGTTTTGACAAGGTTCGTCACATTGACATTGGCGCTCTTGCGTCAACGGGTTGCCGCGCTCTATGCCATCAATAGTGCAGGGGCTGTTGTCGGCTGTTTGGTCGCGGACTTTTGGTGGGTTCCCGCTTACGGATTGGAACTCTCTCTTTATTTTGCGGCCGGACTGAACGCCGTGGCTGGATTGGTCGCTCTAATCGCCAGCGTCCGCATCGAGACAGGCCCAGCCATAACTCACCCTGTAGCCCTTAGTCCGGCGCAGGAACCAGCGACCGAGACTTATTCCCTCGGCGAACACCGTCTTGCGCTTTTTGCCATCGGGGTTTCCGGATTCGTCGCCATGCTTTACGAGGTTGCGTGGACCCGTTTGCTCGGACTTGCGCTCGGCTCGAGCACGCATGCTTTCTCGCTTATGCTAGTCACGTTCATCACTGGCATCGCCCTGGGAGCTTGGCTGGTTTGCTTGTGGAAAGGTCAGATGCGGTCTTTGGTCGCGTTTGCCTGGGCCGAGTTGGGCCTCGCGTTGACCCTCTTTGTCTCACTCTTTTTTTACCAGTATCTTTCGTTTTGGTTTGTCAGCCTGGCCGGTCTCCTGGCCCGCAAAGAGGCGGCCTACGCGCTCTACAGCCTTGCTCAGGCCGCCATCTGTTTTCTCGTCATGCTCGTGCCGGCCATCTGCCTGGGCATGACACTGCCTCTCATCAGCCGAATTGCCACCGCGGATATCCAGCGGGTCGGACATTCGGTCGGCATGGTGTTTGCCGTCAACACTCTGGGAACGGTGCTGGGCGCCGTGCTCACTGGACTATGGATTATGCCGAGCCTTGGCCTGGCCCAGACCTTCGTCGTTGGCGTCGTGCTCAATCTGGGGATTGGACTTCTCGCTCTTACCTGGCGCCAGCTCGAACGCCAACGCCGAGCGTTGGTGATTCCCTTTTTAATCGTTGCGGCGGTGGTCTGGTTTTGCGGGTCAAGACTCGATCCCGTCTGGCAACGAGCCTTATCGATGGGGCTCTGGCGGACGGCCAATATTCCTCCGAACGCCGCCGCCTTTCGCGCCAGCGCCGCCGCGATTCCCCTTCAGTACCACCGCGATGGCGCTAGTGCTACCGTCGATGTCTATAGCTGGCAGGAAGGCTCGCAATCGCATCTGACCTTAAAGGTGAATGGGAAAGCGGACGCCGGCAATTCGACTGATATGATCACGCAACTTTTGCTGGGTCATATTCCCATGCTTCTGCGCCCTGGAATTCAGCAAGTCCTGGTCATCGGACTCGGCAGCGGAATGACGTGCGGCGCCGTCGCTCGTCATCCAACGGTCGAACGCGTGGATGCCGTTGAAATCTCCCCGGAAGTTGTGGCCGGTGCCAGGCTCTTTGCCGCTTATAATGACGCCGTTCTCGACAATCCACGATTCCACCTCGCGCTCGAAGATGCCAAATCGTTTCTAAAGATCACTGACCGCCAGTACGACCTCATTGTCAGCGAGCCGTCCAATCCTTGGATGGCAGGCGTGGCAGGCGTTTTCAGCCGGGAATACTACGAGGATTGCGCTGCTCGCCTCAAGCCTGAGGGCATTGTTGCGCAATGGATGCATATCTACGAAACCACGGACGAGACTGTCGAGATGGTCTTGCGCACGTTCATGGCCGCGTTTCCTTATGCGAGTGTGTGGCAACCAGCCGTCGGCGATTTGGTCTTGATCGGCTCACGCCAACCGCTCCGAGTCGACCTCGAGAGGACACGCGAGCGGTTTGAACTCCCCCCGATAAAAGCCGACTTGGCCCGCGTTGATCTCTTGACTCTGCCAACGGTCCTGGCTCGCGAGATTATTCCCCAACAAAACGGCCTCTTCACTGTCTCGACCACAGGTCCAATCCATAGCGATTTTTTCCCGGAACTCGAATACATGGCACAACGCGGTTTCTTCCTGAATCGAATCGCAGACCAATGGCGTCTCTATCGCGAAGACTTTTCGCCGCGCGCGACGACGTGGTTTGGCACATATCTGCAGCGGCATCCACTGACGGAAGACGACTTTAGAGCTTTCGTCCGTGACTTTCAGGAACACCGCATTCCAGAGCCGCGCTTGTTCCGTTCTCTCTTGTTTCACTGGCAAGGCGATTCGAATCGCCTGGCATTCCCCATCGATCTTTGGCCAGCCAGCTCGGATCGGAGCAATGCCGCGGAGCTTCGCGTTCTTCGTCTGCATCCATTTCTCGATGGCTTCATGACCAATGCCGCCGTCAACCCCGATCCCCTGCTCCACTACGCGCTAGATTTGATGGAAACCTATCGAGCCCAACGCTCCGTCTTCCATGTGCCGCCGACTCATGAACTTGAACCCGCGCTCCATCGCCTTTTGGAGTGTGATCCTCCGCGAAAGCGTCTCTACCGACTCTATTTGGCCGAGTTGGCCTGGGACAAAGGTCGGGATGCGGAATGCTTGGAGCTAGGCCGCGCCGCATTAGACCCAGACGTGGCCAAGGCTGGGCCCATCGATTTCACCCTCGATTCGCAGGCCGCCTCAGCCGTGCTTTACCGAATGACCGAGTCGCTCTGGCGCGCGGGGCGTGTTGCGGAGGCCTGGGCTTTATGCCAGCAAGCCGCCGCGACCGGCTTTCTGCAGCAATCCCAGGCCACGTTCCCATTGTTGGGCGTCACCTACCGACGAATCGAAGCCGCCGTGGCGCAGTCAGCCCCGACTGGGACAGCACTGCCTTGAGAGGTCGGTGCGTTCTTCAGTTACATAAGCATCGTTCAGCCTCCGCCGCTGCCCTGCAGGCGCTCCCTCGCTTCGGATCAACCCTGCGGATCGGAGCTACGCCACTCTATGGTTTGGAAAGGCGCGGATCGATGACGCGAGACTTCGGCAGGAGAAAGCAGAGTGCGGCGGCAACGAGCAACCCAGCGCCCAGAATCGCGAATGGAACCGTGATCCCTTCAGTCTTTTTCTTGAGCGCACCGACGACAAACGGCCCGAAATAGCCCCCGACATTTCCGATCGCATTCACGAGTCCCATGACGGCCCCCATAACGTTTCGAGGCATCGTCTCCGCGGGAATTGCCCAAAATGGGGCTAGCCCCGCGAATGGCCCAGGAATGGCAAAGCACAGAAACAGATAAGACAACCAAAAAGAATGCGGTCGAAGGAGAACGCTGATGATCAGCGACACGCCGCTCATGGCATAGACAACGGCCACATGGCCCCGACGCTCTCGCGTTTTGTCCGAATGCCGTGAATTCACGATCATGACCACGGCCGTCACCAGGTAAGGAATGGCAAAGAGCACCCCCGTCTGGAAACTCGTAAACTTGTGCCCGACCCCTTTCAACCCTTCCGATAGGAACGTGTTGCATCCGTAAGCGGCGCAGTTCTGGAGAAAATAAACTGCCAACATCACAAATACCGCAGGCTGAAGAAACGCTCGCCAAAGGGGAACCTTGGTTACCGGCTCGAGATCCGAAGCCTCACGCTTCAAGGTCGTTTCCAAATGTTCGCGTTCCTCCGCGGAGATCCATTTCGCCTCGCGCGGGTGATCGTTAATGAAATAAAGCCACAATGGCAACCATACGAAAGGCAATGCTCCCTCGACGATAAGCATCGTCTTCCATCCCCAGATGCCCAGAAGCCAGCCGGTGATCGGAGCAGAGCTTGCCACGGCCAACGGCTGACAAAGATTCCAATAAGCATTGGCGCGAGCTCGTTCCGAACGGGGAAACCAATTCGCCAGCAAGACCAACGTCGCCGGAAAAACGCCGCTCTCTGCGACGCCCAAGAGAAATCGCATGACTTCGAACTGCTTGAAGGTCGTAACAAAGCCACATCCCACCGCGCAGATCCCCCACAGCACCAATAAAATTGAAATGATTTTCTTTGCGCTCCAACGATTGGCCAAATGTCCCCCCGGGATTTGCAACAGGATATAACCGAAAAAGAAAATCCCTGCGGCGTGCCCGCGCATCCGATCATCCATACCGAGATCGCGCATCATCGTGGACAAGGTCGGATCCAGAGCGAGGGCAACGTTGGTCCGATCAATGTACGAAATCGTGTACATGATCAGTGCGACAGGGATGATCCGGAGCCAGCGTTGTTCAGGCATAGTGCGCGGTGTGAGCCGTTTAGTTAGCAAATCGCCGTTTCGATTGTCGATAGAATTCCCAACCCAAATGCCCCGTCTACCGCCTACTCCATCCATTTCAGCATGGCGCGGTGGAGCGATCGGCTGGCTCCCAAAACTTGATACTCCCGTTTTGCCGCTTGCTCGCCCAGATCAAATTCAATCGGTGAACCTGCCAGATCCGAGAATGCGCCGCCGGCTTCCGGCAGAATGAGCGAGACCGGGACGATATCCCAAATCTTTGTTTTCATATTCATGCACACGCCGAATCGCCCGTCCACCGTGTAGCAAAAATCCACCAGCGAGTTTGTGGTGCGAGTGTTTCGAACCGCTTGGGCCACGCGAAAGAGCAACTCCACCATCCGCCGGGTGCGGCGTTCCGGTTGGGGATCGAAACCAAAGGCACAAAGGACTCGCCGCAAATTCTGGTCTTCCGTTACCCGAACTTCGCTTCCGTTCCGATAAGTTCCCTTGCCTTGGGCGGCGAAGTAGAGAACGTCGTCGACAGGCAAGTACATCCCGGCCAGAAGAGTCTCTCCACCTCGTAGAATGCCAATCTGAACCCCAAACCAAGGTAAACCAGCCACAAAGTTGGACGTGCCATCCAGCGGGTCGATGACCCAGGTGTAGTCCGACCCGCGCCAGATCCGGCCGCTCTCCTCCGCGATGATGTTATCTGCTGGAAATCGACGGCGCAGCAGTTTCAGAATCGCTGCCTCAGCGGCTAAATCGGCGTCGCACACCACGCTGCTCGCGTTCTCTTTCTCACGCGGGTTCGTGACTTTGCCGAAATAGCGCAAAAGGATTTTGCCAGCCGCTCCCAGACAATCCAGCAATGTTTGGTGCATGAGCGATTCGTGCGGGCCAGGGACCTGAGGAGGCTTCGTTGAACGACGGCGCGGAACAGAGAGACGGGTGGATTGACGCATGGTACAGGTGCGTGAAGCCTGCCAACTCGAACTCGCCTGGTCAACAGCCGAACCTCCGGAAGCGACCGCCGCCACTTTTCCGCTCGCCCTGGATCTCGGAATGCCAGATCTTCACCGCATGTTTCCGCTCTCGTTTTTCTCCGGAAAAGTCCGCAAAGGATCACTTCCCGTATTCAACGGTTCACCAGGCCCGGAGGCGCCACAACTCAAGCGACTGCTGCTTCCGCAAGGGGAACTGGCCGCGTTCTACAATAGTGACGATGGCATCCGCTACATTGCATTTATCGAACTGCGCGCAGGCACCGCTCGCGGGAACCACTACCACAAGGTCAAGATGGAATATATCTATCTCCTGAGTGGAACGGTCTCCCTATACCTCGAAGACCTCGAATCGAAATCGGAGCAAGTTGTCCCTTTGAATGCCGGCGATCTGGTTCTGATTGCTCCAGGGGTTGCTCATACGCTTGCCGTTGAGAAATCCGGCGAAGCCATCGAGTTCTCCCCCGCACAATTTGATCCCAATGATACCTACCGCCACGTGATTGCCCGATCGATTCCGCCCAATTCGCACGCGGCGTGATCCCGTTTTCCAGCAAATCCCTGGTGGCGCGCGCCCGTCCTTTTGAGCTACTCTACTGCCGGGATGAAAACTAAATGCTTCCTTTGGGCTCTGCTCGTTCTCATCGCCCTGCCGCGGTGGCCGGACAATCAAGCCGCAAGCGCCCGCGCCGATCGAGGGATGGTTTCAACCGGACATCCGTTAGCCACAGAGGCTGGACTTGATGTGCTGAAGCGAGGCGGCAACGCCGTCGACGCGGCGGCCGCTGTTGGACTGACCTTGGGAGTCGTCGATGGACACAACTCGGGTATCGGAGGCGGATGCATCATGCTGATTCGACGAGCCAACGGGAAGGTCCTCGTCTTGGACGGCCGCGAGTCCGCCCCGCTCGCAGCGACTCCGGGTATGTTCGTCCGCAACGGCCAGGTCGACCCCAATGCCAGCCAATTTGGAGCCCTTTCTGTAGCCACGCCAGGCGCGCTGCTGGCCTACAACTTTGCCGCCGCGAATTTCGGCACAATGCCCTTGCGAGTCCACTTGCAGCGCGCCGCCAATTTGGCCGAGCGCGGTTTTCCGATCGACGCCGCCTACGCTCAGCGCTTGCTGGAATCCGCCCAAGCGTTGAGCGCTTTCAAGGAGTCTCGAGCCATTTTTTTGCATCCGGACGGTTCTCCGAGAATAGCCGGAGAAGTTCTAAAACAGCCCGACCTCGCCCGCACCTACCGCGGGATCGCTCGCGGTGGGATCAACTATTTTTACTCGGGCCCAGTGGCCGTCCAGATGGTGCGCTGGATGAATTCGCAAGGCGGGATCTTGAGTGCAGTAGACCTGGCTGGATACTCTATTGGATTGCGAGAGCCAGTCACGAGCACCTACCGTGGTCGAACGATCGTCGGATTTCCGCCCCCCAGTTCGGGGGGAGTGGCCGTCGCCGAGATTCTCAACATCCTCGAGAACTTCGATCTTAAGAAAATGGGACCCAACTCCCCGGACTTCATCCATGTCGTCGCCGAAGCGATGAAACTGGCATTTGCCGACCGCGCCTATTGGATGGGTGACCCTGACTTCGTGAGGGTCCCGCGGAATCTCGCTTCCAAGCCGTACGCGGCGCAACTGGCGCGGCGAATCCGAATGGACCAGATCGTTCCCATCCAGCAACATGGCACCCCGCCTGCCGCCTTGCAGAATTTTTTTGGCAAACACACCACTCACTTTTCGACGGCGGATGCCGCAGGCAACTGGGTCGCCTGCACGGCAAGTATTAATACTTCGTTCGGCTCGAAAGCGGTGATTCCCGGGACCGGCGTGCTCATGAACAACGAAATGGACGACTTTTCGCTGCAACCTGGAGTGCCGAACTATTTCGGGCTGGTGGGCGCCGAAGCCAATGCGGTGGCCGGCCGCAAACGGCCCCTAACCAGCATGAGTCCAACGTTTGTCTTCGCCAACGGCCGGCCCGTCCTCGCCGTGGGAGCGGCTGGTGGCCCCACGATTATCAGCCAGGTAGTCCTGGCGATCCTCAACATGATCGATTTCGGAATGGATGCCGAAACCGCGCTGGCCCAGCCTCGCTTTCATCATCAATGGCAACCGGACGAGCTTAGGGTGGAATCCACCATCAATGACGAGATCTTGCAAGCGCTCCAAAACCGTGGCCATCGGATCGCTAAAGTGTCCGCCATTGGCGCGGCGCAAGCCGTCAGCCGTTCGGAGGATGGCAAGAGTTTCGTCGGCGCTTCCGAACCTCGCGGTTACGGAAGCGCGGAGGGGTGGTAGTCGTCGCTCTTCACCTTTTCTTGGATCGATCGCATTCACGAACTGATGATGCGCGTCCTGACTTCGTGATATAGTGGCGCGTGGCCAAAGATCAAGGCAGGTGGCTCGTACTTCTCGGCGGCGTTCTCATGGCGGCATTGCCGTCGGTCGGCGCCTCATTACCCCTACCCCCTACCGACCTGCTGCGATCGCCATCTCGTCATCCTCAAACCAACCATCCACGAGCACGATCATGACTAAGATCCGATTCCGATCCGGAACGTAGTCCGAATGCACTTTCCGGGATTTTAAAGCGCCAGGAGCTGGCGCACCTTAAAACGCGCACGCGCGAGAACTGAGCTACCGGGAATCGCCTCATTTCCGGCTCGATGCCCGTGGCGATTGCGGTCCATCCGTCACAATGGTGATGCCTTTACGGAACATACTCTTAACCACCAATTCGCGGAGTTGCTCGATCGAAGTGACGTTTTGGATGACCTCATTCTTCAGGGCCAAGCTCACCTCGGTTGTCCGCCCGGGGCGCCGCAAGCTACTGTAATGGACCGTCCCCAAGGTCAGGTTGAGCGTGTCGATTCCTTGAAATTGAAAGCCGAGCACCGAGACCGGCGTCGGTGTCACTGTCGATGGCCCTCCGTCAGGCAGGGCTAACACGAGATTAGTCTTACCGCCCTTGCCTTCGATGATGTTCATCGCCGAAACGGAAAGGCGCACCAGTTTGAAGTGCAAGCCACGGCGGACAAAAGCCCCGGGAAAATACTCGATATACAAGTCTGGCACCTCCACAAATGGTGACCCTCCAAACTCCGCCAAATTGTAAACCCGCGCGTTCTGGATGGTGATGGTGGGGGTTAGCAGTCCGACTTCCAGGCTGCCAATGCGAACGTCCATTCCGGTCCGCGATTCAATCTGTGACTCTAAAAGCGCCTTCGCGAGGGTATCCTTAAGCAGAATGAGCGCTACGATGCCGACGATTCCCAGCACCAGCAGGCGAAATCCCCAGCGCACGAAAAACCGGATCACGTCGGCAGGTCCTCCGGACGCACTTCCAGACACTCGTCCTGATCTTCCCAAACCGCTGCGGGATAATGCTCGAGGAACTTGGGCAACAGCTCCAGTCCAGCGGTGCCTAGCAATCGTTCGGCGTTGGAGGCCGCCTGTTCAAAAGCGCGATCGTAATCCCCGGCACTTTTTCGTTGGCGGTCGTCCCAGTGCGCCACGGCGTGGATCGGTCCATATTCATCGGCCCAAGCCTGGCAGGCCACCCGCAGCTCTTCGGGCATCTCGTCAAAGGGAATGGCCGTCGCGCCACAATGCTGACAGACAAGCCCAGACTCCAAAATGTCCCGCGTGAACAAGGGCAGCAACGGCGCCCGGCAGCAAGCGGCTTCCGGATAGCTCGCCGGACAATTGGCTAACCGTTTGAGCCAAACCTGGCGCTCGTGGGCCACCTGGGCGGCCAACCGGTACGAGCCGATTAACGGGTGCGAGAAGCGCCAGACACGCCCCTGCAATTGTCCCAGGGTTTGCGACATCCAGCGTGCCAAGGTTAGGTCATCAAAATCCCTAAACACAGCGCTGTATTCGGACCAGAGCCGTTCGAGCGGCGACTCAGACATTTCGGCCATCGCCTCCAGCTTAGGCGGACGCCGCCAAGAGCAAAGTGCAAAGTGCGTGCGATTCGCTAGGGATTCTTGCGATCCCGACACCTCCGCGCACCCCGTGACACCCTGCGCTCCGCAAGGTTTTGGAGTGCTGGAGCCCTCTACAGCTTTTCCCTCCGCGCCGCCATCGCACGGTCCCGCCGAGATTGACCGCCCCGACACCCGCGTCCACCTTACCCAGCGGCAGCGGTTTTGCCGCACTCCAAGACGCTGCCGCGCAACAGTTAACGTTTCTACGCTCTGTGAGGTTTTGGTGTGCCGGAGCGTTTCACTGGTTTTCTGGGGATAAACTCCATCCCAGGACCACGCGACCGATGATTGAAGCGGCACCCCAACTATGGCCTCGGGCCGCGTACGTTCCGCGTTCCTCTCTTTTCCCAATCAAAATCTCAAGGAAGCCTTTCGACGCGACAGGAAACCTCCATTGCCTTCGTCAAGCTCCTCCACTATTTATCTTGGTCAGCCATGGACGTCCGACCAACCGCGAGTTTGCCCGATCGGTTCTCCGAGTCTCTCCTGGCCCTTCATGGAGTTGGCCCGGAGCGTGCCGGACAGCTTGCCCGTCTCCAACTCGTGACCGTGGCCGATTTACTCTGGCATCGCCCACGCCGCTACGAAGACCGGCGTCACCTCTGTTCCATCGCTGCCCTGAGTCCGCAACAGACCGCAACCGTCCGCGGCACCATCGTCGCCCTGGGTGTAAAACGATTCGCGAAAGGCCGCAAATCCGTCTTTGAGTTCATCCTCGACGACGGAACCGCCCGGCTCCATTGCCGATGGTGGAATCTGCCTTACATGCAGAACTACTTTGCGTCCGGCGACGAGGTGCTGGTCTTTGGCAAACTCAAAGACTTGAAGCCTCGCTCGATGGACCATCCGGAAACCGAAGTAATCGAGCCAGGCGCCGAGATTTCGATTCACCTCAACCGAGTCGTGCCGGTCTATCCGCTCACCGAAGGACTGCCTCAACGCTGGCTCCGTTCATTGATCTGGCGCACGCTGGAGGAACGGGCTCCGATCCTTCCTGAAACCTGGCCCACCGCTTTAACCCCTGACTTTCTCTCCCGCCAACAAGCGATCCGCACGCTGCATTTCCCTGCCGAACTTCCCGACGCCGAACAAGCGCGCGCGCGTTTCGCCCTCGAGGAATTAGTCCAGTTGCAGCGGGCCATTCAAGCGCGCCGCAAAACACTCTTGGCCCGGGCTCAGGCGCGGCCATGCCCAGGCACAAACACTTTGATTAAGCCGTTTCTCGCACAGCTCGGGTTCCAACTGACCCCAGCGCAAATCCAGGTGCTGCGGGAACTCCGCGGGGATATGAAAGCTGGTGCGCCCATGCGCCGTCTTCTGCAAGGCGATGTTGGCGCTGGCAAAACCGTGGTGGCGGCGTGTTGCGCCCTGCTCGCCGTCGAAAGCGGCTTTAGCACCATCCTGATGGCTCCGACCGAGATCCTGGCACAGCAGCACTTTAGAACGTTTTCCCGATGGTGCGCTCCGCTGCAGATCCCAGTACACCTCTACACGGGGCAGCGCAAGACGCTGGAGACCGGGGCGCCAACTCCGGATCTCTTGACGACTCACGACCTGGCCAACCCGGGCGTGCCGCCCGCGCGACCCGCCATTGTGATCGGCACGCACGCGCTCATTGAAGAATCGTTTCAGATTGATCAGCTGGGCCTCGTCATCATTGACGAACAACATCGATTTGGCGTGGTCCAACGCGAATCACTGCTGCGCAAGGGGCATTACCCGCATCTGCTCGTCATGACGGCAACGCCCATCCCGCGGACACTCGGGCTGACTTTGTACGGTGATCTCGACGTCTCGATGATCGAGACGCTTCCGGCCGGACGCAGCCCCATCAAAACTTACGTCCGCACGCCTGCGAGTTTGCCCAAGGTCTGGCAGTTTCTCAGAACTAAACTCAAGGAAGGGCGCCAAGGCTTTATCATTTTGCCCCGCGTCGACGAGTCGACCCCCGGGGTTAAAGCGGTCACTCGGGAACATGCCAGTTTGCAGGAAGTGTTGGCCCCGTTTCAGGTCGGTTTACTGCACGGCCGCTTACGTGCCGAAGAAAAGGATGCGATCATGACGGCGTTTCAGGCGAACCAAATCCAGGTGCTCCTCAGCACGTCGCTCGTCGAAGTGGGCATTGATATTCCTAACGCGACCGTAATGGTCATTGAAAACGCCGAACAATTTGGCTTGGCTCAACTTCACCAATTGCGCGGCCGCATTGGCCGAGGAACGCACGAATCGTTTTGTATCGTGGTTGCAGATGGCCAGGCACCCGAAGCCCTGGAACGATTAAATTTGTTCGCCGAGACGAGTGACGGCTTTCGCATTGCCGAGGTGGATCTGCAATTGCGCGGCCCAGGCGATCTCTTGGGCGAGCAACAAAGCGGCCTGCCACCGCTGGCCTTTGCGGATTTACGGCACGACCTGGCCCTGGTCGAACGCGCTCGAGATCTGGCCCAACAGATCGGTTGAACAGCAACTGGCGCGCGCCGTCCTAGGCAAACGCCACCCGAGTGGTCGGGCC
>JBGAIN010000176.1:0-16568 GCA_044225505.1 Limisphaerales bacterium | reverse complement strand
GGCGCTCCCAACTGCCGCGCGGCGGCAGCGGCGAGCGGACATTGCGTCCAAGGAAACAGCTTGCTCCCGAAGCCGGAACCGACGAACTGAGTGATGACGCGCACGTTCTCTTTGGGAACACCGAACATCTGCGCCAGGACAGACCGAAGGTTGAAGATTCCTTGCGACGATTCGTAAAGCGTCAGGTTGGACCCTTCCCAGAGGGCCGTGGTGGAGTGCAGTTCCAAAGGGTTATGCGTCTCTGCGGGTGTAACGTAGGTCTCATCGAGTTGGACGGGTGCGCTTTGGAACGCGCCCGCGGCATCGCCCCGTTGACTTTGCAGTCGCTCGCGCGGGGCGAACGTGGTGGATACGACATCGGGTTCAGCCTCGGCTTGGAGCTCGGTGTCAACGTTGGGCGTTTCTTTGGAGTAAGTTGCGCGCACCGCATCCGCTGCAGCCCGGGCGCTCTCGAAAGTATCCGCAACGGCCAGGGCGATATACTGCCCGTAATAGCGGACGACATCGTCCTCAAATGGAGGCCGCCGCTCGTCGGTGATCCCCTCCATTTCCGGTCCTTGCACCGCGCGAAAGATTTTCCCGATGTTCGCACGATGAAACACGGCACGCACGCCTGGCATCCGTTCGGCCGCCGCCGTATCCAACTCGAGCACCTTCCCGTTAGCAATCCGGGCTTCCACAGGGATGGCGTAAAGCATTCCCGGAAAGCGGAAATCGGCGGTATAAAGCGCCCTGCCGCTGACTTTGCGTGGGCCATCAACGCGCGGAGTGTCGCGTCCGACGGGCGATTTGGCTGGGGTTTCCGAAGTTGTGGGCATGTTTGCTCCTTCCGTTAGGCAGCCGAGGCCAGTTGCAACGCGTGCGAAAGACAGCGTTTTGCCAATTCGACTTTGAAGGCGTTTTCGCTTTGCGGCTTGGCCCCGCGCAGAGCCGCGTCTGCTGCCCGTCGAAAGTTCTCCGGTTGGGCAGGATGTCCCACCAGAACTTCCTCAGCCTCGCGGGAACGCCACGGTTTGGTGCCAACCCCGCCCAGCGCGACGCGAGCGGTGGTGATCCTGCCGTTGGCGACGGCGACCACGACTGCAGCGGAGGCCAAGGCGAACTCGTAAGACGCCCGGTCGCGAAGCTTCAAGTAGAGCTGTTTACTCTTTGCGACGGGGGGAGGAAGTGTCACGTGAGTAATGAGATCGCCCGGTTCCAGCACTGTTTCCCGCTCGGGCGTCTCTCTGGGCAACAGATGAAAGTCCAGGATTGGAATGGCGCGCATGCCTTCCGGTCCTTGAACGTGAACGGTCGCGTCCAACGCGGCCAGAGCAATGCACATGTCCGAGGGATTGGTTGCAATACAATGTTCGCTCGTCCCGAGAATCGCGAGCATACGATTGCTGCCATGAATCGCGGGACAGCCCGTACCTGGCTGGCGCTTGTTGCAGGGCATGGAAGTGTCGCGAAAATACATGCACCGCGTGCGCTGGAGCAAATTCCCGGCGGTGGTTGCCATATTGCGGAGCTGGGCGGAAGCGCCCGCGAGGATGGCTTGGGACAAAACTGCGTAATCCCGCTGAACTGTGGCATGATTCGCGAGGTCGGAATTGCGGACGGTGGCACCGACCTTGAGGCCGCCATCGGGGGTCGCTTCGATTTTATCAAGCGGCAAACGGTTGATATCGAGGAGCTGGGCTGGGGTCTCAACGTTGAGTTTCATCAAGTCCAGCAGCGTGGTGCCTCCCGCCATGAAGCGCACGTCCGCGCCCTGCTGGGATGTTTTGGCTTTGGCAGCGGCGGCCACGGCCGCGGTCGTATCGGTGGGCCGAAGAAATTCGAAAGTGTGCATGGCGAGCGTCCCGGCGTTAAGCGCGGTGGCGGATTTGTTGAATCGCGGCGATGATATGCGGGTAAGCACCGCAACGGCAGATGTTGCCACTCATCAACTCCTTAACCGCGGCGTCGTCCGGCCCGCAAGGTTCCTTGAGCAACGCCACAGCGGACATGATCTGACCGGACGTGCAGTAACCACATTGGTAGGCATCACAGGCGACGAAAGCGGCTTGCATCGGATGCAGCGCCTCGGGCGAGCCCAATCCCTCAATGGTCGTAATCTCATTCCCTTCATGCATCAGCGCCAGGTTGAGGCAGGAATTGACCCGCCGACCATTCACATGAACTGTGCAAGCGCCGCACTGGCCGTGGTCACACCCTTTCTTCGTCCCGGTCAGCGCTATCGTCTCGCGCAGGCAATCCAGCAGCGTCGTCCGCGGGTCGATTCGGACTTGATGATCCTTGCCATTGATCCGGAGCGTCACGGCGACCGTTCCCTCGAGCCTCGGACTCTCGGCCACAGCCCCAGTGACCGCATCCCCCGCAGCGGCGTCAAGGGCGCGATCGGGAACGCATCCGGAAACGAGCACGGCCGCGGATCCTCCCATGGTGCGAAGAAAATTGCGGCGTGAAGGGTCGAGAGGATTGGGTTGTGGATGGTCTGGCATATGATCTCCCTTTTGCGCGAATCTCCTTATGCGAAGCCAACGGAACTTCTGAACTATTGCGCTATAACACCGGTCCAGTGAGTTGGCAAATGGTTTGCGAAGAAAAACGCTCGCGACGAAAGATTCCGTGATTCTCCAGGCGCAGACGAACGGAGCAGCGAGCTTGAGACCGATTTCCTGCGGGACGGCCTGCCGATGGCGTCGAAAACAGGATTGTCAGCGAGTCTCAAGAGCTTGGAACGGCCAGGTACTTCTGAAGGATTATCTCCGCAGCGGGCGGGACCGCTCCTCTAATGCTTTAGGCGTATTGGGTGCCTGGTGTTGGATTGCTAAAAGAGACCCATGCAAAACGTGCCCTCCCCGTCGGCCACGCAGTTTCCTCTTGTCGCGCCAGGTTCAGAGCGACTTCAGATGCCAACGCCCCCCTACTCTGTCGGGCTGCGGTTCGCCATCCTGGTTCTGCTGCTCCTTTGCGTGTCCATGAGTTTGCTCACCGCGCAAACGGTCAGCCCAGAAACGGAGTTCCGTGCGTCGACTGTGGGTGGAGTTGCCCTGGAGGCGAACGCGGCTTTCGATACGGAGGGAACCTACATCGCATGGCGCGACACGCGTGCGGAAGGAAGCGACGGTGGCGATATCTACGTGCAGAAACTCGATGTCGATGGCCGACCGTTGTGGTCCGCAAATGGCGTCGCTCTCTGCGTGGCGACGAATACTCAGTCGCTGCCCGCGATCACGCCGGACGACCAGGGCGGCGCGGTAGTTACCTGGCTCGACGCGCGGAGTCAACGCGCGGCTATTTTCGCTCAGCGCATTTCCCCCACCGGCGAACCCATCTGGACAGCGAACGGCGTTTTTGTCGGCAACGTTTATGCCGAACAACCTTTCTCATTTGTCCACCGCTCGGACAACGGCAGTTTTGTCGTGACCTGGTGGGACTCCGCACCCTTCGTGAATGCGGATCTCTACCCGGTGCTGGCACAGAAGCTAACTGGCCAAGGCGAACGAGTCTGGGATCCAGGCGATCCGACGAAGGAAGATTTCTGGGGCTCAGGAATCCAAACGATCAACGGCATCACCCGCGGCCGAAGCGCCCCTGACGGCGTGGGAGGATTCTTAGCCCTCGGCAAGATCCGAGATGGCAAAGGATTCCGATGCCAGCGCGTTGGAACGGACGGTCTGCCCGTCTGGCCAACACCGGTTGACTTTACCGCGTCGCTTCCTGATACCGTCTCGTTCAACTTTGCCCCGGATGGTGCTGGGGGTGTGATCGTCGCATTTCTCGATAACCGGGACGTGCGGGTATTTCGAATGGCGGGTGACGGCACTTTGCCCTGGGGCACCACCGGCATCACCCTGGCCGCGGGTAACGTCTTAACGGACCAAATCCCTTGCGTATCGCCGAACGGTGCCGGGGGCGCTTTTATTGCCTGGGTTTCAAGCACGCCCCACGACATTCGTGTCCAGCAGATTGCCGCTGACGGAACGCTTCTGTGGGGCGAAAGTGGCGCGACCGTGCCGGACGGTTCAACCAGCGAGCGGGAACCGGCCATGGTGACGGATGGCGCGGGAGGAATCTTCCTTTCCTTTACGACGGCGACCAGTTTGCGGGGACAAAAGCTGGACAGGAACGGCACTGCGCAATGGAAGCTCAACGGAAGCAATGGGGTCGGATTGGGCTCGGGCGACCTATCGATCATTGGGTCTGGACGAACGGTCCCCACCGTGGTCTACAAGCGAGGTTCTGGCCTCGCGGCCAGGTCGATCGCCGTCGCGGCTCCGACGATGCTGACAAAAATCAACGTCACTCCCAACGGCCCTGTCAATGTAACCTTGAGCGGAGGAACTCCTGGCCGCACCTACGATCTGCTCCGCGGAAGCCATGTGGAGGCCGCTTCCAATTCAGCTTGGCAGAAAATTGGCACGCTGCGCCCCGGGGAAACATTCGTCGATACCACGGCTCCCTCCCCTGGAGCCTTCTATATTGCCCGGGACCCATCTCGCTAACACCCCGGCAGGAATCTCGCTGCGCCCCAAACTTCTCGCTAAACTCGGCAGAACGCCACCACCTGAGCAGCGAGCGCTCCTGGACATCTAAGTCTTGTTCGTGTTCTATATCTTCATTGTAGTTCTCAAAGCCGTTCAGATTCCGGTTCCCTTAAGTGAGTGAAGTGACGCGTATTCTAGATTTGGTCGACCGAGGAGACTCCGCCGCCGCCGAGGAGTTACTCCCGCTGGTTTACGACGAACTCCGCAAACTCGCCGCGGCCAAAATGGCGCGAGAACAGCCCGGCCAAACGTTACAACCGACCGCGTTGGTTCATGAAGCCTGGTTGCGCCTGGTCGCTGCGCCCGAGGAGATTCGCTGGCAAAACCGAGCCCATTTTTTCGGCGCTGCAGCAGAAGCAATGCGCCGGATACTGATCGATAGCGCCCGCAGGAAACAGGCAGTCCGGCATGGCGGCGAACTACGGCGGGTTGAACTCGACGACATCGGCGTATTGGAGGTTTGGCCGGGCTTGGCTCCGAGAGGGAATCGAGCGGACTCGTCGAGCCGAAGGCTAGCACCGAGCGAAAACGCAAGTTAGATGCGCGGCGTAGTTGCGAAGCATGTGGTTACCAACGCTTTGGCAAGTCGTCCACAAATGTGGCCGCCGAATGCGTAAAAAAGGTATCCAGGCTCTGGCGGCCGACATTTGGCTGTCCGATTTGACCGGCGATTCTCGCATTGACGAGAAAGCGTCCTGTTTAACAACCATCAATTCCAATGGCGACGCCATCGGCTGATTCCGAGATTCCAACCGAGTTCACTGCATCCGGCCAAACCTCACTGCGAGACCTGTTTCTTGAGGCGGCTGAGATAACCGACCCGGTCGCGGGCGGGGAATGTGATATTCGGATCTGGCGCACGGAATCGGGGGAACTGGGCAAAAGATTGCGAGGGCACGTCGACGCAGTCGAAAGTCTGGATTATTCCCTTGATGGTCGATGGCTGGCCAGCGCGAGCCGGAAGGGCGAGATCAAGGTATGGACGATGAATTCAGGACCCTCCATCAACGCTGGCTTACGTTTTGAACGAGTCGCGGACTACACCTTACTGGCGCGGGACGGAAGCGGGTTTGTGCGTTACTTTTGCGACGCCGCGGGGCAGCAGGATGAACTGGAATTCTGGACCGCCCCTGCCTTAGATCGCATCGGGCGGCGTCTCTTGCCTCAGCAACGTGATAGTAGGATTTCCCAATCTCTGCTTTTACCAGGTGCGCGAGCGTTGGTCCTGGGTTACAGCGACGGCACGTTGCGCTTGGTCGGTTTGAATCCGGAATTCGATGTCCAGTCCCGTCGCCTCTACAATGGCGTCGTTCTCAGTCTCGCTTCTACCCCGGACGGAAAGACGCTTGCCTCCATTGGCGCAATAAATGGGCTAGTCGCTGCCTCGCTTTGCCGATTGCCAGATCTGACACCGATAGGCCCAAGCCTCCCAACTCTCGCGATGACAATCGCTATTTCCGGAGATCGGACCCTCGCCCTTCTCGACGGGCATGGAGGGATTGAATGGCGTGGCCCTTCTGACCTGAAGCCCGGTATTCGCTCTCGCGTATACAGTGCCGCCGAGGATGTGGTCGGCGACGCCGGAGCTCGAATCTTCCGCGGTCCGGCCAAATTACCGGTGTTGCCCGCGATTTCCGAGTAACGTGGCAGAGCCGCTACTAGCGACATCGTTCCGTCCGCAGTGGGTGCAGGTCTCAAGTGCCAAACTGCAGCGAACGGGACCCTGCGGAATGCCTGTCCGGTTTAAGCCCAGAAACTCGCATTGAGAAGCGAACCAAGAAACCAGGTAAATCGAACTCAATGAAAAACAAACTCTCGCCGTGCGTCCTGCTCGGTGCTTTAGGCGCATGGATTCTGCCTTGTCTGCCCAACGCGCACGCCGCCGTTATCCACGTCCCTTCTGAGCGTCCAACTATTCAAGCGCAATTCCATCCACGTCCGAGGTAGCGACGTGGCCCAGACCGAGCATCGGTTGACCTTTTCGATTCGAGATAACGTGATCGAGGGGAATGGGCCCACGGCCATCGGAAATCAAAATGGGATCTACATTTCTCAAAGTGCCGCCGGGACAGTGCAGGGCAACCGTTTTACCCATCTAAATCACGGCATCACCCTCATCGGCGAAGATCCGGATTATGCAACGGCGCTCGGCCAAGCGGTCAATCCAACGGTTCTTCCGGCTGCGCAAGCCCTAGGCACTGTAGCTCAGAAAACTCTCACGAAGCAGGCCGAGCGCCTATTCCTTCAAGAAAGCGCTATGCGCCAGGCCAGACACTGACGCGGGTCTTCCCGTCACAGTGGCTCAGCACCTCTGGTCACAACCGGATCCCAAGGCCGGGCTCAAAATCAAAATGGGCCCCGCCCGACTGAATCGTCAAAGGCCGAGCCACAATCTGCAGATAGAACCGCTCGCAGAAGCCACGCACAATCTTTTAGAAAGTCACGTGACGCGGAGTCTGTGCTGTGCTAATCGATCTGGTTCGTGATGGCGACTCTTAACCCCGACGCGGAGCAGTTCCTGAGTGGAACTGCCTGGAACACCGCCGCTTGGGAACCGCTTACGGGCGATGCCTCCGTTCGAAAGTACTTCCGTCTGCGTCAAGAAGATCGCACCGCGATTTTGATGGATGCTTCGGCCATCCCCCAAACGGTTGGCCCGTTTGTCCAGGTCGACCAGCACCTGTGCCAACTCGGATTTAGCGCCCCGCAAATCCTTGCTCAGGACCGAGCGAACCGCTTTCTGGTGTTGGAAGACTACGGGGAAGACACATTTGCCAGGTTGCTCGATCGCCGGTTCGAGCCCGAGCCACTATTTTGCCTCGCAACAGACCTGTTGATCCGCCTCCACCAGCAGGACGGAGCCGCTCCCGCAAATTGGCGGACTTACCACCCGGAAAGTATGCTGGCGGATCTCGAACTTTATCTAGATTGGTGCACTCCGCGAGCGACTTCGGATGAAAAAGCCGAGTTCCGAGAGCTTTGGCGTGAAGTGCTCCCGCTAGCCCACCATGTCCCGGCATCGCTTCTTCTGCGTGATTATCACGCCGCCAACCTGATGCTGCTTCCGGAACGCGCTGACTGGCGGCGCGCCGGGTTGCTCGATTTCCAAGACGCCTATGTGGGTCCGGTAACTTACGACCTGATGTCGCTGTTAGAGGACGCTCGCCGAGATGTGCCAGAGGAACTGCGGCGAAAGATGGTGTCCCGTTATCTCACGCAGTTTCCCACGCTCGATCGAGAGGCGTTCACCACGTCGCTAACGATCCTGGCTGCGGTGCGACACACTCGCGTGCTGGCGATTTTTGAACGCCTTAGCCAAGTGGAGAACAAACACGACTATAAAAGGCTCCATTCTCCGAGGGTGCACGCACTCTTGCAGTCTGCGCTGCGTCATCCCACTCTGTCGCGCTTGAACCGTTGGATCACTCGTCATGCATCGTAGAATTGAAACGGCGATGGTTTTGGCCGCGGGATATGGCACTCGGTTGAAACCGTTAACGAATCAAACGCCGAAGCCTTTGGTCCCTGTCGCGGGCAAGCCGATGATCGAATACGCGTTCGACAAGCTTAGAGATTACGGGATTAAGAAGGTTGTCGTTAATGTGTCTCACCTTCGCGACCGACTGATCGACTATCTCGCGAGAGTTCCTGGACTGGCCGTTCATCTTTCCGATGAAGCCGAACCGCTGGAAACTGGCGGAGGCCTGAAAAAAGCTTTGCCCCTTCTTGGAAACGAGCCTTTCTTCGTCATCAACAGCGACATTATCTGGACCGACACGGAAACAACGGCTCTGGACCGTTTAACGAAACAATGGGACGAAACCCAGATGGATATTTTGCTGCTGGTACAATCGAAGTCCAAGGCCGTCGGTTACGACAAGGGCGAGGACGATCGCTTTGTTTTGCGGAGTAACACTCGGGAGTGGAATGACGCCGAGGCTCCTTACATTATTGCTGGAGTTGGGATCATGCACCCGCGCCTGCTCGTCGACTCTCCCGCAGGGAAGTTCAGTGTCAAGGTCCTTTGGACCCAGGCCCTCAAGCAAGGTCGTCTCGTGTGTTTGCCGCATCATGGCCGCTGGTTCCAGACCGGTACCGTTCCGGACATCGCCAAGGCGGAAAACCTGCTCTAATAGGCACGCTGGCCCTGGCCGCAAACCGTGACGGCCCTGCCTCAAGAGCCGCAAATTGGTGAACTTATTGCGCAATTTGGCGTTGGCTTTGATCTGCCGCTGCTCGAATCTTGAGCCCGTCCAGACGAAGCGCCTTTCGCGCCGTCCGGCACGAATTAACCAATGAAGAATTTGAAGCATTTGGAAGCCTGGTTCATCACTGGCAGCCAGCATCTCTACGGCCCGACAACGTTAAAACAAGTGGCCAAGGATTCACAAGCGATTGCCACGGCGTTGAATCGAGCGTTTGCCATTCCAGTGAAGGTCGTATTTAAGCCCGTCGTAACTACCCCCGACGCGATCACGACAGTCTGCGAAGAAGCAAATAGTGCGGCGCAGTGCATTGGGTTGATCTCCTGGTGCCATACTTTCTCGCCGTCAAAAATGTGGATCAATGGGCTGAAGCGAATCCGCAAGCCCCTGCTCCATCTGCACACGCAATTCAATCGCGATATTCCGTGGTCAAGCATCGACATGGATTTCATGAACCTGAATCAAGCAGCCCATGGAGATCGCGAGCATGGGTTCATCATGTCGCGGATGCGCCTTAACCGAAAGGTGGTGGTTGGATTCTGGCAAGAGGAAGCCACCCAGCAACGCATTGGAGCCTGGTGCCGTGCGGCCAGTGCGTGGCATGACTGGCAAGGCGCCAAGTTCGCCCGCTTCGGCGATAATATGCGTGAAGTCGCCGTCACGGAAGGCGATAAGGTCTCTGCCCAAATGACGTTTGGCTACTCTGTCAATGGCTATGGCGTAGGAGACCTTGTCGCGAAAGTCAGTGAAGTTTCCGAGACACAGGTTGCGAAACTCGTCGGCCAGTATGAGGCGCAATACGAAGTCGCACCCGATTTGCGCCGCGGAGGACGCCGAGCCAAATCGATTCGAGAAGCGGCCCGCATCGAGTTAGGCCTGCGCGCTTTCCTGGAACAGGGCGGGTTCAAAGGCTTTACGACAACCTTTGAAGACCTCCATGGTCTGGTGCAACTCCCTGGCCTGGCTCCGCAACGTCTCATGGCGGATGGTTATGGCTTCGGCGCTGAAGGTGACTGGAAAACGGCGGCGCTGCTCCGGGCCATGAAAGTCATGGCGACGGGACTACCTGGAGGCACCTCCTTCATGGAAGACTACACGTATCACTTGGTCCCAGGCGGGAAGACGGTCCTGGGTGCACACATGCTCGAGATTTGTCCCTCCATCGCCGACGGCAAACCCTCGCTTCAAGTGCACCCTCTGGGCATTGGCGGCAAAGCCGATCCCGCGCGTCTGGTGTTTGGAACTCCAGCCGGTCCAGCACTTAATGCCTCGTTGATTGATCTCGGAAACCGATTTCGCCTTCTCGTTAACGAAGTCGATGCCGTCACGCCTGATCTTCCGATGCCCAAGCTCCCCGTCGCGCGCGTGCTCTGGCAACCGAAACCTAACTTTGAGACGGCGTGCGCCAGTTGGATCTACGCCGGCGGTGCCCACCACACCGGCTTCAGCCAGGCCGTCACCACCGAGATGCTCGAAGACTTCGCCCAAATCGCAGGGATGGAACTTACGCTCATTGATGCTGACACGCGCTTGCGCGGCTTCCGGCAAGAGCTGGAGTGGAACGAAGTCGCTTACGGCCTGAAGCGGGGATTTGTTGCCTAACTTGATCAACCGGGAGCCGAACGACACGGCTCCTGTTCCCGTCTAACGACGCGTTGCACAGAGGGCGTGGCCGATGAGGCCGATTCCGTCCTTTCGTTTAGCGTCGCTGTCGGCTGGCCCGTTTGCGTCGAGGTGAATCATTGCCGCACAGCTTCGGAAGCGAACTCGAGGAGGACGCGGGTGGCAGGGTCGTCCGGTCTTCCCAGGCTCTCGTTGAGCTTGGAATGATCCGTTTGCCTGACGCCAACACGCTTGACCGAAACCCCGGCACTCTTGAGCGCCGCTTCTAGACGCTGCGCTTGCGCGCCTGTGTCCGGGTGATCCGCCACATGAAGAATCAGGAATGGCGGAATGCCTTTCCCTTGGGAAATATGAGTCACGGCCGAATAGTCGCGATGCTTTGCCGGATCATTTCCAAACTTCTCTCGATGCCCCCATTTCGAACGAGGCAACCCATGCACACGCCATCGGGTTTCAGCCGTCTCGATGATCGCAGGAACGTCGTAGGTATCCCCGTCCACCGGCACACACCCCTTGATCGACTCGAGACTAACGCCTTCGGCCTTTAGGTAGCGTTCGTCAATCGAGAGCAACGCAGCCAACTGCGCTCCTGCAGAATGCCCCATCACCAGGATGCGGTTCGGATCCCCTCCAAACTCAGCAATGTGCTCGTGGACCCAATGCAGCGATTTCGCGACGTCTTGGAAGATATCCCGCATTTCGACGTTCGGGAGCAAACGATAACCAGTGGAGACAAAGACAAAGCCTTTTTCGACAAATGCTTTCGGCTTAATCTGCACGCTCGTTCGGTCGCCAGCCTGCCAACCGCCGCCATGAATCCAAAAGACTACGGGCATCGCTCGCCCACCTTCGAGCGTGTAGACATCGAGTTTTTGGCGCGAATCGTCCGAAGTCGTATAGGAAAGGTCCTGGTGCACTTTCATTTTTCCGTCCAGCTCCGTTCGCTTCAACTGGCGGTCGAGAAACGCGAACATCGCGGACTCAGCCTTCTCTGCATCGGCCCCTTTAAAGCCGTGACCCGCACCTTCCAGTGTCACCATTTCAACTAAGACGCCGCAGTCTTTCAGGCGGTCACGCATCCAAAGGCCCTGTTCATACGCCACATAGTTGTCTTCCGTTCCGTGCAGGATCAAAGTGGGCGCGGCCGCTGGCGTTACCCAGTTCAATGGGCTGGACTGGATATGTTTCTCGCGAGCTTGTTCCAAGTTTCCTCCTAACCAAAGAGGCAAAACCTCGGCCGCATCGACGCTCTTCCCATATGACCTCGTGAAGTCACTGGGTCCGTAGCGATTGACGACGCAGGCCACCCGACTGGATTGCCCCTCGTTGCCCTCGTCACCTTCAAACTGTCGCTGATCCGCGGTGACACCCAAGAACTGGGCTAAATGCCCGCCAGCCGAATCTCCGGTGACTCCAATCCGATCCGGGTCGATCTGATACTTCACCGCGTTAGCTTTCAACCATCGGACCGCTCCTTTCACGTCAAAGATCGCTGCGGGAAAAGGATATTTCGGAGCCAGTCGGTAACTGGCCGAGACCGCTACGTAGCCGCGGCTCGCCAGCTTGATGAGTAGGGAATTGTTCGAGTCGCGGTTACCAGCTCGAAAGCCGCCGCCGTGAATGCACAAAACGCATGGCAAGGATTTACCCGGCGCTTTGGGCCGCGCGACGTTGAGTTGGAGATGCTGATTGTCCGGGTTTGCGTACTCAACTCCGCTTTCGAACAAGATCCCGTCCGGGACGGATAAATCCGCTGCGACGGTCGCCCATTCGGTTAGTGCGAAGCATGCGAAAGAAGCCAAGAAGCGTTTGAGAGCTGGCATGCGCCCCACTATGAACCCATGCCAGTCGCCGTCAAGCGGCGGACTTCACTGCAACCGAGATTCAACCCAGGGAGCGACTTTACTGAACCAACGCGCCGCGTGTTCACGCAATCCAGGGCCGCTGAAATGCACGCCGCGGCCAGCGTCATCCCGAAAGTCGCCTTTGATGGCGTCTGTGTCTGGGCCTTCCATGGCAATGCCACTCTCCCATAGCGCCGCTTGAGCCGCTCGAATGTCAGGCGACCCTTCGTCGCCCGGGTGATGATAGCTCGCCTGCGCCACAAACCAGGGCGAGGGCCATCCCATAGCGCGCTGGAAGTCCCGGATGAGTTGAGTTAGATACTGTCGGTAGAGTTCCCCGGGAAGAGTACGTTCCACGTCGTCTTGATGCGCATCGCTTTCTCCTTGATGCCAGAGCACCGCACGAAAGCCCGACGTGTCCAATTGTCGCATGCGCTCAATGAATCGATCGTAAATCTCGCCGTTACTCTCCCACGTGCCATCGGCCCGTGCTATAACATGATTCGTAAGCGTCGGAGGATGGGGAAATGTTGACCCTTTGGGAAGCCACTCGCGAACGCTGGTTGCACCCACGCCACACGCCACGAACCCCACCGGCACTTTAAAATCCTGAACGAGGAGATCTCCGAACGGTGGAAGAAAACTGCCTCCTCCGCCACTGGCTCCGGGCTGCGGGTCATTGGCCAGTTGCCAACCCTGACCATCGAACGCCGCTACCAGACCCGTCGCGCTGGTTTGCTTCTCGGAACCGTGATTGGCCGAGTTGGATTGACCCGCAACAACAAACACCTCGCCAACTCCCACGTGCTCGACAACGGTTTCCGTGATCACACCCCGTCCCGACACCGCACGGATTTCCAATCGGTGCCAACCGCCAGCAGGCGCCTCCCAAAGCATCGCAAAAGCCTTTTTCTCAAAGTTCATCGAAATCTGGCGCCATGGCGTTGGCTTGCCACCAACGATTAACCGGGCTTCAAGCATGAGGTCGCCATCGTCGATTCCGGAAATTTCGCCGCGCAGGTTCAGTATTCCTGTGGTGCGGTCTTTCCGTTGGATGACCGCGAAGTCGACTGGCGAGTTCACCGTGATCGTCGGTCCGGCATGCGCTTTAACAAACTTGACTAGTTCCTCGTTTTGAAAGAAACCCGGCCACATGTTGTGACCTTGGCCGGAAGCCACGATCAACTCCATCGATCCGCCGAGCTCTTTGTAGCGATCCCGCATCTTGCCCGAGTTATCGCTTAACGGCACCACGGTATCGACGTCGCCGTGAATCGCAAACAGTGGAACGTTTGCCTTCGCCAAAGAAGCGAGCTGATCGATCGGATTGTACTCCTGAAGGTGCATCGCCAATTCCTGTGCGGACATTCTATACGCAAGCGCGGCCTTATCGACGCCCGGGTAACTTGCGAGATCGCAGACTGGGTAAATTCCGGCGAAGCCACCCACTTGGCTTGGATGCGTAGTAGCCCAGGAAAGTGTCATCAGCCCCCCACGGCTGCGTCCGAGCAGGACAGGCCTCGGCGAGTAGCCGCGTTCCGTCATCGCGCGATAAAACTCGGTGAAGAGTTGTTGTCCCGCCGGACTCCCATAGGATTCTCCAACATCGATTCCTGCCACTGCGATCCCCGCCTGCAAAAACCGTCGGAACATCCACTGTTCCTCTGGACCGGGCAATCCCGGGAGCGTGGGCGCATACCAAACCCATGGCTTGGCGTGAGCCGCAGCACTCTCTCCAGCTGGAATCACAAAGGCCGTCTGGCCTGCGACCGTTAATACCCTACCGGGGAGGGGAAGCTCTTTTTTGGGCAACAGCCGAGTGTCATCCGACGATACGGTAACTTCCCTATCCACACGCTCCGCGACTGTAACGCTTAAGCCTCGAGTTTCCATCGCGACGTCAAACGTGCCAGGCAACTCCCAACCCATATTCATCCCGCTGATCGCATAGTCCGCCAGACTCTTGGAATCCTGGAGAAATCCCTTCGCCCACGCAGTTTCCAAGGACTCAAGCAGCAGAGGTCTCAGGTCTTGATCGATCACCACCCACGCTTCGTCATGGGTGCTACGGGAGGTGAACAGGGTCGCGGCCGGAGTGAAAATGTATTTTCCTGTGCCCCCGAAATCCTGTGATTTGAACTCGGGGGGATGTCGATGTCGGTTGTCGAAGATCGGAATCCCAAACCAAAGGAAATCGCCCCAGCCCGACGACTGGCGGTTTCGGTTCTGAATTGTGAAGAACAGTTGAAACTGCGCTGCATGAATTCCGGGGTCATAGTCCCCTTGATGAAGGTTGCGAGCGCGAACAAGTTTGGTCTCTAAGTGGAATCTTGCCCAAACCAGGGACTGCAAAAACACCGGAGTCAGAAACTCCTGTTCGACCAAAAGGTGTACCCAAGGATCCAGACGTTGGCGGGCTCTAGATCCGTATTCGACCGCCGTGTTCGCCGCCAGAGATAGCTGCGCACCCGCTGCGCCGAACTGGATCGACTTGGCCGCATTACGGACGGTTCGCGATGGACTGCTGTTGATCGCATTCGTTGTCGCATCCACCGGCCAACGACTGTTCCATTGCGACAAACCCCAACGAGGAGCGTTCGTCGAAAAACCGACCACCTCTCCATAGGGATCGTGAGCGCCAGGTCGCGGCTTCCATAGAATCAGTCCTTGCTGGAAATCGGCATCAGAAACGAGTTGTCGTTCTCGGACCCCCTCCGCACCCAGAGAAACAAAAGACCAAAGGACGACCCATCCCGCCATGACCATGGCGCAAGCCAGAGCGTTCCGCCTCCACTGCAGCAATGTACCTTTCAAGCAGGGAGGAGCATGGCTCGCCTCGCAGCGGGTCGCAACCTCAGCCTGCAGCCATTTCCAGGATTTTACGCGAGTTCAGCTCATTGCGATCGCGCTTGCAGAACCCTGCCACCGGAGATCAAGTAGGCGACAAGATCCGCGACCTCATCCTCATGAAGGGAATTCAATAACCCTTCCGGCATCATGGAGACCGTCGACGGGTCGATAGATTCGATTTCCGAGCGGCGGACATTGGTCATACGTCCCGGATCGAACATATCTTCCACCACGTTCAGATTTGCCCCGCTCAAGTTTCCGACTCGGCCATTGACCACGTCGCCGTTCTTCAATCGAATATTGACGGCTTGGTACTGGTCGCTGATCACTTTGCTCGGCTCCACGACAGACTCCAGCAGATCGTGCACGCTGAAGCGTCCTCCGACACCCGTCAGTTCTGGACCCACCGCGCCTCCTTCATTGACGAAGCGATGGCAAGCTGAACAAGCAATCGCGCCGTAAAGTCTGCGACCACGCTCTAAATCACGTTGCTCTTTCAATCTGGCTTCCACCAAAGGCAGCAGTTCTTGAAGCTTCCATTCTTTCACGAGCGGGCGTTCCGCTAATGCTTCCCTCGGCGACTTCCGTTCCACTCGGGCTTCCAGGATCGGTTGGAGCGCCTGTTTTACGTCCGCGGTCAACAGATCAACGGCATTGCCCTTGGCGCGTCGGAGCGAACTCGCGAAGGTGTTGCCGCCTCGGTAGGCTTCAGCCTTAACAAACCATTGGAAATACTCTTCCCGCAACGGTTTCGTCCACCCCGTCTTCAACGATCGCAACGCTACGGCGTAGTCGATCTGCTCTTCTTGTGTCGGGGCAACGCGAAGCGCCGCCACCACCTTGGTGGCAGCACTGGGTGCCTCCAAATAAATCAGCAAATGCGCCAAGAGTGCGTCGGTTTCGGTCTGCTTGGAGGGGAACCAAGGATCCAGACGCGCAATCAGCCTGGCCTGCGTCGATTCGTCCGGCTTACCGAGCCGGATCAAGGCTAGGGAATAAGCCCGTAGAAGGTCGGTCCGGTCGCTCAGGCCCAAGCTTTCCCAGCGAACGCGATCGAGCGCCTCTAGGATACGTGACCGCAGCGTTGGATTCGGGGCCGGGTCGGAATCCTTTCGATGGGTGGCGTCCTTCCCACTAACGCGGATCAGGGAAACGAGGCTGGCGATGGCCTTCCGTGCATCGGTCTCGGCGAGCGCTTTTTCCTGCCATTCGGAGACGTCCTGCCACTCGAGCGCGAGGCGCGCAGCGTAGCGCGTAGCTCGATCCTGATCGGCAAGGTGCGGCCAAACTGCTCCCACAGCGGCGGGATCTTTCTTGCCGTGAAACGCCTCAAGGCTATGCCGGACATTGCGCTCGGCTTGCAACCGGGTGTCGGGCACACCCGACGCCGTCGATTCATTTCCCGCATACGACACTCGATAGAGTGCAGATTGAGCTCCGCGTCCCCCCACCACCAGCAGCATCGAACCGTCAACAGGATGAATCACCAGATCACAAATGGGAAACGGTTG
>JBGAIN010000175.1:0-17170 GCA_044225505.1 Limisphaerales bacterium | reverse complement strand
TGCCGTCATCGATTCGGCCCAGTCCAACTCTTTGTCGATGGCCCGCTGCAGAGCCCAGGGATCAGCTACTTCATCGCGGACCTTAGCAATCCATGGCAATCCCAGCGCGTTGCCTCGAAGTTCCAACGGAGGCGATTCCAACTCAGGGCTGGGCCAGACGCGTGTCCGCGCCAGAATGCCGACTGCACATACCAGCAGAACCGTGGCTGTCGTATCTCGGAGACGCCAGTGATCGCTCGAACCGGACGATCGGACGAAGCTCAGCAAGGCGCCCGTTGGACAACCAAACCGGCAGTATGCCTGGGGAACAAACAGCGCTGCGATCATTCCGCACGCAGCTAAGGCTAAGGTTAGCCATTGTGCTGTTTGCCAAGCCCAAGCATCGAAAGGTTCCAGCGCTGCAAGGCTAAAGTTCCACTCGAGTAAGAGTGCAAGGATAGCGACTACGAGCAGCACCCCGGGGACAAATTCCAGTATCTTCACCGTCGGCGGAAGCCAGCCTTTCGAATCGCTCAAATCGACGCGGGGCTTGGCCGACGCGCGTGCCGTTCGACTTCCCCGCAGCCAGCCTGCGAAGCGACCTAGCAACTGCTGCGCGGCGCCATGGGGACAAATCTGGTGACAATACACCTGCCGACGTGCACCCCACGGAACGATCAACGACGCGACCACGAGCAGGACTAGCCCTGGCGCCGTCTTCAGGGCGACACTCCCGGTGGACCAACCTCCCAATAGAGCCAGCGACACGAAATCACAGTTGATGAGGCCAACATAGCCAACGAGCAGGAGTTGCCATCCCATCCGGAGCCAGCTAAACCCGCGCAAGGACGTGAAGCTTAGGAAAAGAGCTCCGGCAACGACAGCGGTCAGGAGGAGATCACGCCCCTGAGGGCGCCAACTCTGCAGAATCTTTCCGTGGAGGTTTTCAAATTCGAACCTGCGATGAATGCCTTCCACGAGTGCGCGGGCGGTCAGCGTTGCACCGCTAACGCCATCGATACGATCCCTCGGAAACTCCAAATGCTCCAACTCCGCCGCACTTTTGCCTGTCCATCGCTTCGACAATCCGTCCGCGCGACGGATCTGGTCGACGTAGGAATCGGTGTCATAGCTCCTTAAAATTGAACCCGCCTGAACCTTTTGGCCGTCTGGACCAAACGCCAGCAACGAGTCCGACGGGCCACGATAGCCAGAGACGTTGTCGGATTGCGGCGAAGTCCGGACAACAAAGCCTAGGGTTTTCTGACGATCATCCAAAACACGCCACCGCGATCCCTCTTGAACGAAGCGGGAAGCATTGGTGAATAGACCTTGAATTTCGGACAACCGCAACGGATCAGGGAAGCGTAAGGAGGGGGAGGCACCTTCGAGTCGTTGGGCGATACTTTCAGCGACGGCCAAACTTGTCAGAGTCGCGCCTGCGACGCCATCGACCCGCGGGGGCAAGGAGGAACTTGGGCTCCACCCCAGGAAGCGCCGGAGAAATCCAGGAGCCTCCCGCACTTGACGCACGTGCTCGGGAGTATCACCAGATCGAAGAATCTCGAGACCACGAACGGCTCCCTTTTCATCCAACGCAATTAGGACATCATTGGGGCCTGCGTATCCGACGATGCGATCCGTGAAGGGCGAAGTGCGCAGCAATGTGCCAACCGGAGTGCCTTTGGCGTCGCTCACGAGATAGGTGCCACGTTCTGGATCTTTCAATTGCACTCGATGCCCCAAGGGAAAGAACCTCAACGCTTGGCGTAGCGAGATCGGTAGACGGTGTTTGGCCTCCGACCAGCGCGCTTGAGAATGGATGATCCCGACAAGAAGCACGACCACACCCATGCGGGCCGAGCGCAGGAACACCACTCGAGCTGTGACGGAAAGGCGCATTTCTGCCATTAGAACATGGAGATCTTGGGGATTGAGCAAGCACGAACTTGCGGATCCATAGCAGTTAGAGCTCGCCATGACTCTCATTCCTCCGTAACCATTTATTAGCTATGAGGACTGTTCTATTGACTCTCCTAAGCCTGGCTACTGGTTTGCTCGAAGTGGTTTCGGGTCAGGCGCCAGCGACAGACATCACTCCCGGGGGATGGGACAAAAGTCCCGGGAAATCGGTGCTCTTCTTTACGAAGTCGGCCGGCTACGAGCACAGCGTCGTGAAACGGAGCTCCGATGGGAATCTCAGCTTTTCTGAACTGATCCTCACCGACCTCGGGCGGAAGCACGGGTTTAAGGTCGTTTGCACGAAGGACGGATCGGTGTTCACGACCGAGAAGTTGGCGGAGTTCGATGTCATCGTGTTTTACACGAGCGGCAATCTACTAACGACCGGAACGGACGGTGCCCCCGCCATGAGCGAAGCGGGCAAATCCGCCTTGATGAGAGCCGTCGAACAGGGAAAAGGATTTGTCGGTATTCACCCCTCGACCGACTCGTTCCACTACACGACACCAGCCGGTTTCAACGCAGAGCCGTTTGTGCGTCATGGACCCCGAGTTGACCCTTACGTTGCAATGCTTGGTGCCGAATTCTTGCGGCATGGACCTCAACAGATCGCCAAAGCACGGGTAGTGGATCCCCAATTTCCCGGGTGCGAGGGCCTTTCGGGGACCTGGGAACTGCTGGAAGAGTGGTACACCTTCAAAGATTTCACCCCAGATCTCCATGTGGTCCTGGCACTCGAGACCCGGGGGATGCGCGGAATTGACTATCAAAGGGATCTCTTTCCCATCACGTGGGCTCGCCGGCAAGGTAAAGGCAGGGTCTTTTACACCGGCTTGGGTCATCGTGAAGATGTCTGGACTCATAACACGTTTCATAACCAATTGTTGGGCGGGATCGGTTGGGCAGCTGGAAACGTGAACGCCGAGACAATTCCCAATTTGGAGTCCGCGACACCGAATTGCCAAGAATTGCAGGCGGAAGTTGAGCCTAAGAAGTAGTTTCTTGGACGGCCACAATTCGCCGCGGTGTTGCTTGTCATCTTGACCAAAGGACGGTAGCGTAGGAGCGATTTCAGAAGAGTGGAGGATCGCTTTCGACGCGAGTTGGAAGAGGAAAGTCCGAACACCACAGGGCAGGATGCCGCGTAACCGGAATTAGGTTCCAGATACACGCGGGAGGCACGGTCGCGAGGCCGTGCTGACAGAGAGTGCCACAGAAAACAAACCGCCTGGCCCTTTCTGGTCGGAGGGATGTTTTCTATTAAGAAGCAGCCCTTCGTCGAGAAAGGGTAAGGCAAGGGTGAAAAGGTGGGGTAAGAGCCCACCGCCCCGAGAGCAATCGAGGGGGCACGGAAAACCTCATCCGGTGCAAGGCCAAATAGGAAACCGCGAAGCGGCCCGCTTCAGCGTCTGCTTCGGCAGACCCGGTTTCGGGTAGTGGCCGCTCAGACAAATGATTCTCTCCGTCCAATAGGGCGCAGACAGAATTCGGCTTACAGCTCTTCTGAAATCACTCGAGCGGCGAACTCGGCGAGGTGCGCGGTGGTTCGCCGCTCGGCTATGACAGTGGATTATCAGTTTCGCGCTGACGGCAGCCAGGACTACGCTTTGGAAGCCTCTTCTTTGGCTTTCTTGCTGTCAGCGATGACCTTCTGCTCCATTTCTCGCGGCATTTCTTCGTAATGGCTGAAGTCCTCGATGTGAATCCCGCGGCCGCCTGTGAGCGATCGCAACACGCTTGAATAGCGGTAGAGTTCCATCGCCGGCACCTTGGCTTTGACAACCTGGAATCCATCGGCGGAATCCATGCCCAGGATCTTTCCGCGCCGGCTGGAGAGATCTCCAATCACGTTTCCCATGCATTCCTCGGGCATTTTGATTTCAATATCGTGGATGGGTTCGAGCAAGCAGGGCCGCGCGGCCAAGAATGCTTCGCGAAACGCTTCTTTCCCCGCAATCTGGAAGGCAATGTCTTTCGAATCCACGGGATGCATCTTCCCGTCGTAGAAATCAATGAGCACATCGACAATTCGATATCCAGCGATCACGCCTTCATGGCAAGCTGACATTACCCCTTTTTGGACCGAAGGAACAAACACCCGATCCACATTCTGTCCAGAGAGAGACTCGGTAAACTCCACGTCCGTGTTGCGCGTTTTCGGTTCGATGCGCATCCAAACCTCGGCGAATTGGCCGGCGCCACCCGTCTGTTTCTTGTGGCGATACTTGGATTCAGCCTTGCCCTTGATTGTCTCGCGGAACGGAATCTTCGGCTGAATAAGTTCAAAATCGAGACGGTAACGCCGTTTCAATCGCTCCGAGATCACTTGGAGGTGAAGTTCCCCCTGGCCAGAAATGACCGTCTGATGCAACTCCGAATCGACATGATACAAGAAGGTTGGATCCTCCTCGTGCAACGTCGCCAGGCCAACAGCAACTTTGTCTTCTTCGCCTTTGGCTTTGAGTTTTAGGGCGGCGTGAATATTGGGTTTCGGATATACCACCTTGGGCAGAGACACAGCCCGTTTTGAGTTACAAAGCGTGTTTCCCGTGTGCGTGTCCTTGAGTTTAACCACGGCCCCGATATCGCCAGCGTTGAGGATTTCCACCGGACTTCGGTTCTTGCCGTTCATGACATAGATCTGCCCAAAGCGCTCGGTCATTTTCCGATCGCAGTTGTAGAGATCCATCCCCATGCGGATTGAGCCCGCATAGAGCCGGAAGAACGAGAGATCCCCAGCTTGACCTTCGCTCAGGGTCTTGAAGACATAAAGCGCCGGGTCAGGGTCGCCCAGGGCAACGTCAACGTCCGTCCCGTTGATGTCGATCGCGTGAACTTTCTCACGATCCACTGGAGACGAACCAAACTTCGCTATGAAATCCATCATTCGCGAAACCCCGATATTGTTCTCCGCGGAGGTGACAAAGAGCGGCACGATGGCTTGCTTTTGCACCGCCGCATGAACTCCCGATCGCATTTCCGCTTCGGATAATCCGCCCTGTTCAAAGAACTTCTCCAAGAGACTATCGTCCGACTCGGCAATGAACTCAATCAACTGGCGATGCAACGTCTCGACCCGCTCCTTCCATGCGCCGGTGGCTGGAACCTCCGCGTATTTGCCGCTGAAGTCGTTCGGGAAGGTCATGATCTCACTGCGCATGACATCGAGAACTTGATTGAAGCCAGGTCCTGGGTTGATGGGTATCGTCATGGGGAAGACCCGCTCGCCAAACCGGGCACGGATCTGTGCTAAAACGGCGTCGAAGTCCGTTCGTTCTTTGTCCGCCGCGTTAATGACGAACATCTTGGGAAAGCCGTACTGAGTCGCGTACCGCCAGACCTGATCGGTCCCGACGCCTACACCATGATTGGCGTGCACCACAATTAACGCGAAGTCCCCGACCCGCAACGCTCCGAGACCTTCGCTAATGAAATCAAGGTACCCGGGAGTATCGATGATATTGAACTTCTTCCCCTGCCATTCAGCATGAAGGAGCGACGCATGAATCGAGATTCGGTGGTCGCGCTCACTCTCGTGGTAATCGGAGACAGGATTGCCGTTAATGCCGCCGAGACGATTGATGATGCCAGCGTAGGCCAGCATCGCTTCACTCAGCATGGTTTTGCCAGAGGTGGCATGGCCCACAATTGCAAAGTTCCGAATGTCCTGGGGTAGATAAGGTTTCTGCTGAGTTTGTCTCATCTTCAAATGTGGCTTTGGAACGATGTTTACGGTAATCAGTCTCTTCCGCCAATCATTCTTCGCCCAAATGCAACTTTTTTTGACCGATGCAGATCGCCAGGAAGCGTGCAACAAAAAAGCTTCCGCCGGGTTATGTCTAAGATTGGCGGTAAAATCGGGTCGATCTGTAGGCGCCCGTTCGAAAACGTCATCCCAGGAGTCACAGCTGCCGCTAGCACGGGTCCGCGGACGACGGTTTCTGGCAATCATGGAGTTATACTGTAAACGGATGAAACGAATCAGTGGCATTGCTTTTGGTCGAGCTTGGGCCAGCGCGCTGGCTGCTGGACTTGTCGCATGGGGCAATCTGACGTCGGCGGCAGATCGTGACGTGGTGATCAACGAAATTATGTACCACCCACCCAACGATCAAGACAAACTCCAGTTTGTGGAGGTGTTCAATCGAGGTTCGGAAGCGGTCAACCTGAGCCAGTGGTCTTTCACTAAAGGCATTAAATTTACGTTCCCCAAGGGAACCATCGCCGCGCCGCAGTCCTTTCTGGTCCTGTGTCTCGACCCAGGGGCATTTTCGGCCCACTACGGACGCGAAGTAAGCCCCTTAGGTCCTTTTGGAGGGCGCCTCAGCCATAAAAGTGATCGCCTGGAACTGGTCAATGCTGCAGGCGAGGTGATCGATAGTCTGAAATACGGCGATGGCAACGGTTGGCCAGCTGGAGCTGACGGTTACTCCAGTTCGCTGGAACGTATCTGTCCCCAAGCTCCCAGCGATGCGCCCGCGAACTGGGCGGCGTCGACGTGGCCGCCAGCGAAACGGGCCGCGGGGACTCCGGGCCGCATGAACAGCTGCCTGGTGACTAACCTCCCGCCCCAGATCTCGAATGTCACCTTCTTGCCCGTGGCACCCACCCCGCTCCAGTCTGTCAAAGTGACCGCGTCGGTTGCCGCCCAAGAGGGAGTTCAATCGGTCCAGTTGCTCTACAGGCTCCCGACCACCGGCCGGGAATCGGACGAACAATCGATCGCGATGACTCGGGTCTCCGGGGACGCCAAAGAAGGGGTGTATCAGGCGACACTCCCCCCAAGGCCCAACGGGCAGCTGGTGCGCTTTCGGATCAAAGCGACGGACGGTGCAGGTTTGGATCGACTGGAACCTGGCGTTAATGAACCGCGTCCCACCTATTCTTACTTTTCCTACACCAACGCGATTCCGGCTAAGATCGCGGTGGGACAACTTGTCAACGTCAGTCGCGCGCCCCGAGGGCCTGGGCACTATGAGAGAAAGCCCAGTCGCCGAGCCCAAACAGCCATCCCGATCCGAGGGAACGGGGCTTTCCTGTACGTCCCCGCGGATGGGAGCCCGCCTCAGACCTTAGATTACGTTAAGGTTGTGGGACGCCACGGTGGGACCAAAGTACATTTCCAAAAAGACAACACCTTAAAGGGAATGTCGGCCATCAACCTTATTTCGGAAGGCCCGATGCGATGGATTCTGGCAGAACCGTTGGCTTACGTTGTTTATCGAATGGCCGGTGTCCCCTGCCCCTTGACCGAGCATATTCGCATCTCGTTGGACGGTCGAAACGTCGGGCTGCAGCTTCTGGTCGAACAGCCCAACCAGTCGTTCCTTACCCGAAACAGTCGCGATCCGTCAGGGGATCTTTACAAGCTGATCTGGTATGGCCAGGGAATCGTCGGGCAGCACGAGAAAAAAACCAATCCAGAAACTGGCCATGCGGCGCTCGTTCGCTTGATCCAGGACCTAAAGGCCAAGTCTGGCCGCGACCAGTGGGCCTATATCCAGCAGCATTTCAACGTGGACGAGGTCGCGAGCTACTATGCCGTCAATATGTGCATCCAAAACTGGGACGGCTTTTTCAATAACTACTACGTTTATCAGGATCTTAACCCGAACGGGAAGTGGGAGATTCTCCCGTGGGACGAAGACAAGACCTGGGGCGACTATGACGGAGCGTCGCCCCGCTACGATTGGTACTCAATGCCTCTCACCTTCGGCATGAACGGAGACGCTTCGCCTCGTGAGTTCTTAAGTTTTGGCGGAGGGCCCTTCGGCGGAGTCAGTTGGTGGCGGCCTCCGGGTTACCTGTCCGGCCCTTTGCTGGCGAATCCAGAGTTTCGAAGACTCTTCCTGGCCAGGCTTCAGGTGCTGTGTCAGTCGGCCTTTACCGAGACCAACCTCAATCCCATCATTCAAGTGATGCAGCAACGCCTTGAACCTGAAGTTCGCGCTCAGGCTTCGGCGACGGGAGCGGATGCACAGCAAGCTGTCCGTGAATTCACCGGCTACATGAACTCTTTTCGGAGCCAAGTCGTGAATCGGCGCAAGTTCATTCTTCAAGAACTGGCCAAGATGCGGTAACGCTTCTCGGTGTAAGAAAAGGCGCTGACTGGATCACTCCTCGATTCGATACAGGTGGGTCTTGGTTCGGAGGAAGAACGCTTTACCCGCCACTGCAGGAGAGGCCATAAACCCATCGTCCAACATATTCTCGGCGAGCTTGCGGAATTCCCGCCCGGCCGCCACGGCGGTCGCTTTCCCCTCCTCGCTGAAATAGTAAATGCGCCCGTCGACGAGAATCGGGGATGCGGAATAATTGCCGCCGATGCGCTCACGCCAAATTTCCTTGCCAGTCGTCGCCTCTAAACAACCGGCAACACCGTTGTCGTCAATGGTGAAAAGTAGATCCTCGAGCAACAGCAGGGATGGCTTCTTGGGAACACTACGTTTCGACTTCCAGACCAACTCGAGCTGTTGACTTGCTGAATTGGTGGATTGGTTGACGTCGAGAACCTCCGCCTTCTTGCCTGGACGAATCGCCAGCAGTTGGCCAGTCGACCAGCCCGTCGCGTAAAATACCAACCCCAATCCTGCGATTGGGCGCGTGCTCGCGGAGTGGTTTTGCCGCTCTTCCACCCGCCAGAGCTCTTCCCCAGTGGTAGGAACGTAACCGTAGAGCGCTTTCGCCCCTCCGCTCAGCAAGGTCTCCACACCATTGATCACGGCGACATGGGGCGTCGAAAACGCCTTGCGAAAGTCGCCTTCCGTCATGGGCAATCCATCTGGACCTAAGTCTTTGAAATCGATGGATCGGTCCACACGCCAAACGGTCTTGCCGGTCGCTTTGTCCAGCGCGACCACAAATTGACGATCGCTGCCGTCGAAGTTCATGATCAGGAGATCGCCATGCAAGATTGGGGACGACCCAGCGCCTCGGTAGTGGTTGCAAACAAAGTCTCGTCGTTCCCAGATGACCGTTCCCGTCTTAGTGTCCAGGCAAGCCGTCCCAGGAGACCCAAAAGTCACGTAAACCCGGTCCTTTTCAATGACGGGGGTCGGGGATGCGTAGGTGTTAAATTGATGTGCAAACTGCGGTTTTTCAACGGTAAACAGTTTCAAGTCATGCAAGATTTTTCCACTCTCTCGATCCACACCAATCGCATACAACTGGCTTCCGTCAGGCGAAGCCGTGGTTACCCAAATCTGATCTCCCCAGACGACCGGGGAAGACCAACCGCGATCATGAATCGGCGTTTTCCATCGAACATGGGTCGATTCGGCCCAATGGAGGGGAACTCTTTCGACCGAAGCGTGGCCATCTCCAGCCGGACCGCGGAATTGAGGCCACGACTCGGCAGACGCGGCCTGAATCGCCGGGACGAATGCACTCGCCAGCAGCACAACGAGGAACTGAATCATGATGGAGATAGGTTAGCAGTGACTCCGTGATGCGGGCAACCCCCTTCGCCGTGACGCCGAGCATTTAAATGCGTCGCCATGCCCCGCATTGGCCGGCAAAACAACGGCAAAGCGTTCGTTTTGAGGCGCTCGACCGTCTTGCAGACACAGCACCGGCACGCTAAACAGCCTCAGACCCCTATGAGACCCCTATCATGATAGGGGTCTCATAGGGGTCTCATAGGGGTCTGATACCGTTTTCAGCGAAGAGTTGTCGGTTCCTTGAATTGGCAGACCCACTTCCCCATGGGAACACGAAGCACTTTGGTAGTGCCTGCAGACCTGCAACTTAAGCGGCTGTCAACAAATTGTGGACACGTCGACGGACTCCTCTCACACCGCCGCTTGTCGAGCCTAACGGCCAGATCACCCGTCGCCATTCAGCGAACCGCTGTGAGCGCCCGCGACGCTCGGCTTTTAGCCACGGAAATCCCCTGCCCGCGGGATCTTGACCGGGGCCGATGCGAGCCCGAGGCCAATCTCCTCCCAGGTTGTGCTTGCCCGTTTTCCTCCTCGGCGAGCCGCTGTCGAAGCAAGGCCAAGACCCCGGTCTCTTCCGGCCGGAGCTCCGACGACTGTGAGGCAAGTTTTTCATCGGCTCGGCGTCGCAATGTCGAAACGAGCGCGCCATCCAGGTAGGCCTGAATGACTGCGGGATGGATATAGCATTTGCGGCAAATGCTCGGAGTGTTGCCAAGCATTTCGGACACTGCTTCGATGGCCCGAACAATGTTTTTCTTCGCTCCCGCCACTGAGTCCACCTTCTCCAACTCGTGCAAGGCACGAGCGGCGAGGACAGTGCCGGCCCAGGTCCGGAAGTCTTTGGCGGTGAAATCTCGACCCGCGATGGATTTCAGATAAACGTTCACATCAGATGACCCGATCGTTTGGCGCTGGCCGTCGCTATCCAAATACTGGAATAGCTCCTGGCCAGGGATATCGCGACAGTTCTTGACGATTCGAGCCAAACGCGGATCGTCCACCTCGACCTGGTGCTGTTTTCCGGATTTGCCGCGGAACTGGAAGTGCACCTTGGATCCGGTGACTTCGACGTGTTTATCTCGCATCGTGGTCAGTCCGAAAGACTTGTTTGCCCGGGCGTACTCCTCGTTACCGACACGGATCAGGCTAACTTCGAGCAAGCGCACAACTGCGGCCAAGACCTTCTCTTTCGGTAACCCGGGTCGCTGGAGGTCCTGCGACACCTTGTGGCGAATTTTTGGAAGCCAGCGGCCGAACTCTATCATGCGGTTATACTTGGTTTCATCGCGGATCTCGCGCCATCGGGGGTGATAACGATACTGCTTTCGCCCTCGCACATCCTTCCCGGTCGCTTGAAGGTGACCATTGGGCACCGGACAAATCCAAACGTCCGCCCACGCTGGCGGAATTGCCAGGGCTCGGATGCGCGCGCGGGTCTCGGCGTCGATCTTTCCGCCGCTCGGCGACCGATAGTCAAAATCCTTCCCCACTCGAGTTCGAGAGATCCCAGATCCCTGGTCGGTGACATAGCGCAAGCCGACGGCTTTCGCCGAATCGATCGGATCGACTGCAATCTCGCGCTCCAGACACCTCCTTGTCTGCATTAGCCATTCTAGTGCAGACCTGCGGGAAAGAAAGGGCTTGGGGCGTAAGTTTTTTCGGCAACCGCCTCCGGGACCGGCTTTGGACGACCGACTGCGAGATAGCAACGCGTTCCCGATCCACGCCTGCCGATCGGTGATCTTGGTTCAGACCGAAACCAGGATGCGGCAGTTTTGCCGTTTGGGCAAAATGCATTCCCAGGGAGTGTGACCCTGTCTACCGAGCCAAACACCCGCGCCGCGGAACGGCGGCAAACGGTCCTGACTACGTCACGTTCGTAGCGGCAACCGATTCGCCATAGCCGAGTCTCTCCCGAATCTGCTGCATCAGCGCGGAAGGAATTTGCACCGCGCTCCAGGCGCAATTCCGATCGGGCGGACGCGCAGCCCATCGGCCGGGGCAGACTTGCCCGGTGAGCTTTTCCCCGGGTAGCTCACCAAACACCACGAGTTCGGGGATTTGTCCATTGGGAGCCGCTGGATTCTTCATTGGCAGCACTTCCAGGAGTGCATGCTGACCATTACTTAAGAAGACATCCAAGACGAGCATTTCTGCTTCGGGGGACCGGAAGTGCCAATCATCGACAGTAGTTTTCATAGGCACAGCAGGTTTTATCGCTGCATTCCAGGTGACACAGTTAAGGTGTCACGAACTCTGTCGGGATGCAATTCGGCGCTGGGAATGGCGCAGGGAAAAACGTTGCAGCGGTCGACCTGTTCTGCTTGAGTAGGAAAAGGCTTGCAACTGCAAAGAAAGACCTTCCGTGCTGTGGCAGAGTCAGCCCTCGCTGTGCTCTTGGTTTTTCTTGTGTTGATCAGCACAGTCCTGACGGTAAGTCCGGCCCACTCGGACAGGCATCCTCCCGTTGATAAGGCTGGGAAACATTCTTGCCTGATTTGCCTGTTTGCCCACAGCGCCGTAGCCGTTTCGGATACCTCCCTGGACTCAAGCCCGTGCACCGAGCGGCTGATCGATTGCACGCTTCGCCCGCACGAGGCGTGGCCAGACCAAATCGCCTTCCAGCGGCCGCCCGAACGAGCTCCTCCCCTTTCCCGTTCTTAGTCTGTCAGGTGCGGCGCCATCGCGGGCCGCAGATCGAGAACTGGATCACGGACTAATTTGCACAAACGGTGTTTGTGCTATTCGAGAGCAGCAATGAAAACCTTTCAATGGACCGCAGTACTGACGGTATTTTACCTCGGGGTCGCTTCGACCCCGGCCCAGGAAGCAGAAAATCTCAACGGCTTACGCAAGCAATTGCAGGATTTGCAGGAAACCTTTCGACGCGTTCAGGCACAACAACAGCAACAAATCGAATCCCTACAAAGGCAGCTCGACTCATTGCAGACGAAATACGGGACCAATGCGGTAACGGCCGCAGCCGCCCCCCCGCTGGCGGCCTCCCCGCCGGAATTGGAATCGGCAAAGCCCGAAGTGATTTCCACCCCGAAGTGGACGCCCACGAGTGCGCTACCGCTGCTGGGAAACCAGCGCAATTACTTGAACCTTTCTTTGGATGGTCTGTTCACGGCGGGCACTTCCACGGCTAGCGACATCGATCGACTGGAACTCGGCGGCCACGATCCCAGTCAACGCGGCTTTACGCTGCAAAACCTCGAAGCCGTTTTTGAGGGGAAAATCGACCCCTATTTCCGCGGGCAAGCGAACGTCGTCCTTCAAATTGACTCTGAAGGTGAGACCGTCATCGAAGCGGAGGAAGCCTATCTGGAGACGATGGCGCTGCCCGGCAATCTGCAGCTAAAGGCAGGACAGTTTTTCACAGAGTTCGGCCGACTCAATCCGACGCACCCGCACAGTTGGGACTTCGTCGATCAGCCGATCGTCAATGGGCGGTTTTTGGGTGGAGATGGATTGCGCAGTGCTGGGGCCAGGCTTTCGTGGCTCCTGCCAACTCCTTTCTATTCGGAGTTGCTCTTCGCGGTAGCGAACAGTCAGGGTGAAACTGCCTTTAGCTTTCGCAACGAGCATGAAGGAGCTCCGTTCTTCGGTCGCCCGGCCTCAAACGACCGCGTGAAAACCGTTGGAGACATGCTGTTTGTGCCGCGCTACGTCGCGTCTTTCGACCTAACCGATTCCCAAACCTTGATGGCGGGCGCTTCCGCTGCCTTTGGTCCAAATAGCAGCGGAAGTAATGCCGACACCCAGATCTACGGAGTAGACCTGTTCTGGAAATGGAAATCGCCACATCAGAACGCTGGTTTTCCGTTTGTTACCTGGCAGACCGAAGCGATGATGCGCCGTTTCCAAGCCGGTGAGTTTCCAGGGGATGCGACCGTTCCCCCGTTGCCAAGCGAAACATTGGTTGATTTCGGGATGTACTCGCAGGTGGCTTACGGCTTTCGCAAGGGATGGGTGTCCGCTTTGCGCTGGGACTATGTGTTTCCCGAGGAAGCAGGCGAGTATGAACGCGTTTTAGGAACGGATTGGGACCGAGCGACGCGCTGGCGCATCGCACCGAATCTGACGTGGTACCCCAGTGAGTTCTCCAAGGTACGATTGCAGTATAACTTCGACCACCGGCAAAAAATCGGGGATGACCATTCCGTCTGGCTGCAACTAGAGTTCTTGTTGGGCAGTCATGCGGCCCACAATTTTTAAATCTATGAATCGACATTTTTGGGCGGGCCTGCTCTGTCTAGCTTGTTCGTCATCGCTTCAAGCCAAACTCAACGTGGTGGCCACGATCACAGATTTCGGTGCGATTGCACAGGCCATCGGCGGCAATAACGTGAAAGTCACCAGTATTGCCAAAGGCACTGAAGACTCGCACTTCGTGGACGCCAAGCCGAGCTTCGTCCGAGTCCTCAATCAGGCAGACGTCCTGATCGAGGGAGGAGCCGAATTGGAAGTCGGCTGGTTGCCCCCGTTAGTCAACGGCGCCCGCAACTCCAAGATCCTGGCTGACGCGCCCGGGCATTTGGTGCTCGGACAATTCCTGCACTTGTCGGAAATCCCCACCGGTCCCATCGATCGATCTATGGGCGACATCCACCCGTTGGGCAATCCGCACTTTTGGTTGGACCCAGAGAATGACAAAATCATCGCCCAAGTGATCGCGGAACGGTTCGCAACATTGGATCCAGCCAACGCGGCTGCGTTCCAAGCAAATCTAGCAGTCTTCCATCAGAAACTGGCCTCCAAGGTCGCGGAGTGGCAGAAGTCTTTGGCCCCATTTCGCGGGACGAAAGTCGTGAGCTATCACCGATCGTTCGACTACTTTTTCGATCGTTTTGGGTTTGAGCTAGCGGGAACGATCGAAGCCAAGCCAGGCCTGGAGCCATCCCCATCCTATATCAACGGCCTGATCCAGCGTTTGCAGAAAAGCGGGATCAAGCTGATTATTATCGAACCCTATCGTCCTCGCAAAATTCCCGAGTACATCGCGCAGGCGCTGAACGCGAAACTGCTGGTGTTGCCGGAGAAGGTCGAAGGGAACGCACAAGCCCGGGAGACTATTTCGCTGTTCGACTACATCGTCACCCAGTTGACCACGGCGCTAAAGGGGCTGCCGTGAGCGAATCCGCCTTGCTGCAACTGAGGGGCGTCGCCGTTGGTTACGGGCACACCGTCATTCTGAAAGACATCAATTTCGAGCTGCGATCGGGGTCTTTTACCGGCTTGCTCGGAGCCAATGGGTCCGGAAAATCCACGTTACTCAAAACGATTCTGGGCATTTATGAGCCCCTAGCCGGCCGGATCAGTTTGGGTTCACCGAACGGCCCGCCTTTGGTGTTGGGATACGTCCCACAACGAGAGTCGCTCGATCCGGTCTTTCTCCTGTCCAGTTATGAAGTGGTCTTGATGGGAGTATGCGGGCGAGTCGGCGCCGGACGTCGTGTGGGCAAACTCGAACGGGATTGGGCGCGAGAGTGTCTCAAACATGCCGGCGCGGCCGACTTGGCAACGCGGCTCTTTTCCCAGCTCTCCGGCGGTCAAAAACAGCGGGTGTTGTTAGCCCGGGCCTTGGCGGCGAAGCCGAACCTTCTGCTGCTCGACGAACCCATTTCCGGCATCGATGCCAGCGCGAGCCAGGCCATCATGAGTCTGCTCGCGCAATTAAACAAAGAGGAGCGCCTGACCATCCTGATGGTTAGCCACGACTTGAACACGGTGCGGCGGTATGCCCAGGAAGTAATCTGGCTTCATCAGGGCGCGGTGTTGCTTGGCCCGGTCGAAGAGCTTCTCAAACAGAGCAAAATCGAAGAGATCCTTCACTTGGAACTCAGTTGATATGGAGACTTGGCGCGAGATTCTTTCCCCGCAATTCCTGCTCCGCAATTCTATCTACGTCAGCCTTCTGGTCGGAATGGTCTGTCCGCTCGTCGGAGTGTATCTGGTGGTGCGCAGGCTGATTTTTATGGGGGTCGCGCTGCCGCAAGTTTCATCTTGCGGGATTGCCTTTGCCTTTGCTTTGCAGGCCTGGGGCATTTTGCCGCATATTCATGAAAGCGAGCATCACCTGGCGTTCTTAGGAGCAACCCTTTTTACGGTGCCGACGATCCTTTTGCTCTCCGTGCTCGTGCGCCGTGGCGGCGGGTCTGCGGAAGGGCGCATGGGGACCCTCTATGCGCTCTCCGGAGCGTGGAGTATTCTCCTCCTGGTCACGAATCCCCTGGGCGAACATGGTCTCCTGGATATGCTCAAAGGTGAGATTATCGCCGTATCGAATACCGATCTGACTCGCTCGGCTGTGGCGTTCCTCGTGGTCGCCCTTGGCCTCATTGTGTTTCAAAAAGAGTTTCTCTTGATTTCCTTTGATCGGGAGATGGCGATTACCTTGAGAAAGCGCGCCGCGGCCTGGGACGCATTCCTTTTCCTGCTCATTGGCCTGACCATCTCCATGGCCGTCTTAAGTGTTGGACCGCTCGTTTCTTTCGGCTTCTTATTGATCCCTCCATTGATTGCGCACATCCTGGCGCGCAATATGCGACAGTTCGCGCTTTTGGCTTCCGGAGTGGGTGGGCTGGGCGCACTGGTGGGCTTTTACATCGCCTACCGACTAGACCTCCCGGTTGGACCGACGGACGTGGCCTTACTCGGAATCCTCTACACGATCGTTTTTGCCGGAAAACACCTCTGGAGTGCCTTGACTCACTCGTCGCGGTTCGGCAGAACGCCTTCGAGCGCCTGCCTTTGAATGACGACCTATCGCCATCTCGATTCCGTTCGAATCGTGGAAACGGTGGCCGCGCTTGAGGTTCGCATCTCGGAGCGTTTTCCAGGCTCAAGCCTAAGTCGCCTCGTGGCCGACTTGCATCAGGTCGCGAACGAGACGATTTCCCGGATGGCTTGGATCCAAAAACCTCACTTGCCACTGCGCGTGGGCATGTGGACGTTAACGGTCGCCATCATTGCCGTTTTTCTGGGAATGCTCTTCAACTATCGCGAGTTGCGCCTCACGGAATTTGCCAATTTCATCCAAGCTTTGGACGCGGGAATTAGTTCGATCGTTTACATTGGTGCCGCCATTGTTTTCTTAATCACCTGGGAAACGCGTTTGAAACGAGGGCGCGCCTTGAGGGCCATCCACGAATTACGCGCCATGGCTCATATTGTAGACATGCACCAACTCACCAAAGATCCCGAGCGGGCCTTTCGGGTGGGCGTGGATACGGCATCGTCTCCCAAACGAACACTCAGCCCATTCGAACTCAGTCGATATCTTGAGTACTGCAGCGAAGCGCTTTCCCTGATGAGCAAGATTGCCGCGTTGTACGTTCAGGATTTTCAGGACTCCGTCGTTCTGGATGCGGTGGACGATCTTGAGGATTTAACCATCGGGATCTCCCGAAAAGTCTGGCAGAAAATCACGCTTATCGACCTGATGAAGCGGACCGCTCTACCGGATCAGGCGGCGTTCCCACTGACTGAGCCGAATCGGTAACCGCCGTGACCGGACGATGCTTGCCTCAAGCGGGTGGGAGGCGTCTACCGTTTCCCCTTGTCGATGGCATGAGCTTCCACCATGTTGGTAACGATGCCGGAACGACTCGTTTCAGACGTTTTGACCAAGCCGGACGCTGCGTTAGAAATGACGCTGCGCCCCTCCTTGTTCACGGATTTTACCGGTCAAGCCAAAGTGAAGGAGCGTTTGGAAATCGCGGTTCAGGCAGCTAAGGGTCGCGGCGAACCTCTCGATCACATTCTTCTCAGCGGGCCGCCCGGAT
>JBGAIN010000174.1:0-17504 GCA_044225505.1 Limisphaerales bacterium | reverse complement strand
CAAACCAACGTGACCGGCCTGATCCACGACGGTGGTCACAACCTGTGCTCAGATAACAGCGCGGGCCTGACCGCTCCCACCAGCCGCAACGACACCGATCCACTCCTCGGTCCGCTGCAAGACGACGGTGGCCTCACTCCAACGATGGCGCTTTTGCCAGGCAGTCCAGCAATCGACGCGGCCGATAGTGCGGCCTCTCCCCCGCTCGATCAGCGCGGGATACCTAGGCCACAGGGACTAGGGGTTGACATTGGATCCTTTGAACTGGCGCCGAAACTGGCCTTGATTAGCCTCTCAGATCAAGCAGCCCAGCTCGAGTGTGTCTTTCAAGCGGGGCAAACCATTCGGTTGTTCACTTCGACCAACCTGGTGGATTGGACGGTTCTCGGCACACAAACGACGGCGACAAATGGGGTTTGCCAGTTTCAGGACGGTGGGCGAGGCCATTGGGCAAACCGGTTTTACCGAGTGCAACTTCAGCCCGGTCTCTGAGCCGTGTCTTCGCAGGCGTTTCATGCCAAAGCTCCAGAGGGCTGGGGCACTTCAAGACGCTGGAGCGCAATGACTAAGCTACTATCCTTCGCACAGGTTGTGAACCGCGTGTGCGACAAGTCGCAATTGAAGCTTGGTTTGGGAACGGACCGTTCCCAAATCCTTCAGCCGCTGGTGACGTTTTGTCTCCAAACCGGTGTTGCGCAGCGGACGAAACCTTTCATTCAGCCGAACGAATCGTCCTGAAAGTCTTGGTGGATTTTACCGCTAATGGCTTATCGCAAGGAGTTTCCAAGTTAGGATCACACTGCGGCGACGGAAGACGTAACCGATTGACCGATTTAGACTTAGCCGAACAGCTGCTTCGACAAGCGCAAGACTCGTTTACCGGAAATGCGCAACGACAGCTTGCGTCGTAACCAGTTCTTGTCACGCAGGTTTCGCCCTCGAAAGCGGTCCAACTCCATCCGCACCTCAGCGTGAGAACATGCGGTCGCCAGATCTGCGATCAAACCCAGGTCCTCCCGAAAAAAGTGGGGATTCAAAACCTGCAAGGCATCGGCCAAAAGAAACAGACGTTTGGTTGAACACCGTGCAAACATCTGATTTTCAAACTCTTCTAGAGGACACCGAAAACGTTCACAGAAGAGTGCGCGGAACGTGTGGCGCGAAAGGGACCGGGTAGGGTAGGGGCGTGCCCCGTCCTGAGAGACAGCTTGGGCGTCCCAGCACAAGAGTGAAGCGGATTCGGTCACATTCACGGGTGAAAATGGAAGCAGGAAATGAGCCTACTGTCAATCAGGTTTGCTCAGCAATCAGGGTATGCAAAATGTCATTTGCTCATCGATGGATCGCGAGAGGAGGCTAGAGTGGCCGCTTTGGATACGTCGTTTATCATTGTTAATCAGAGATTTGTATCTTTCTAGAGCGGCCTCGGCTCGACGAAGCGCTGGGGTCGCAGCGGCGATCGTGGATGGATCGGAGGCACGGTTAGGTGCGGAGAACTGGCGGGGATCGGGACAGCAAGGCGGAAAGCGTCCGCGAGCTCGGAAGATCACGGCGCGATCTCCCCGGATGCCCTGTCAGATCCTAGTAAATCCCTCGCTTCCTTACTGGAGGATCACTGGAGGATCACTGGAGGATCACTGGAGGATCACTGGAGGATCACTGGAGGATCACTGGAGGATCAGGCGGGGAGGAGTGCAATCGGGTCCTATGCGCGTCGTCGCGAGTGGCTTCCGAGTTTATTGGAGATTCCCAAGAAGGAGCGGAGTTAGCGGCCCTTTTGCCCGTAATAGGCCGTCGGACCGTGCTTTCTAAGAAAGTGTTTGTCGAGCAAGACCGGTTGCATCGGCTTGACGCGCGGCTGAATCCGCAGGGTCTCGCTGGCCAAGCGGGCGACGAATTCCAGGACCACGGCATTTCGCACCGCGCTGGCAACGTCTTTGCCCCAAGTGAACGGACCATGGCTGGCGACCAGAACGGCCGGGTGTTGGAGCGGGTCGAGTTTCGCGAACCGTTCGACAATGACGTGCCCGGTGTTCGCTTCGTAGTCTTTCCGGATCTCTTGCGGTCGTAATAACCGGGTGCAGGGGACTTCGCCATACCAGTAATCCGCCTGAGTGGTCCCGTAGGAGGGAATTGACTTCTGCGCTTGCGCCCAAGCGGTCGCGTAGAGGCTGTGAGTGTGAACTACTCCCCCCACATCCGCAAAGGATCGGTAAAGGACGAGGTGGGTAGGAGAGTCCGAGCTGGGATTAAGAGATCCTTCCACCACGCGTCCGGTTTCAACTTCGAGCACGACCATGTGCTTGGGTTTCATCCCGGCGTAAGGAACGCCGGAGGGTTTGATGACCACCAGGCCTTTTTGGCGATCGATGCCGCTCGCGTTTCCCCAGGTCTCAACGACGAGCCCTTCTTTGACGAGGTCTAAATTGGCTTGGCAGACGCTTTCTTTTAACGATTCCAACATACGCTGGCCAGGATTCTGCCCTGGAACCCCCAGAAATGCACGGCTGGAGTTCCTGGGAAGGATGGCCTGGGTGTGATTGAAACAGGGTTGGATTACGGACCGCGGCTGTATCATCAGGCCAGCCGCAGGAGCTCCGCCCTTTCCAGCCCGCTGAACAGCACGAGGTGTTTCCGCAGAGGGGTGGCTGCTGCGGCTGGCACGAATCTCGACCCGCGCAGGGTCTGAGGCAGGAGCCGCGTTTTCCTCTCGTCATCGAGATAGAAATGGTTTAAGTCACGGCCACGGTGCTGGACAAAGTCGGCGCCGGAATCATGCCCAGCTTCTCGTTAAAGACTTTCGGGGTAGGGGATGGATGGCCATCCGCCGAACGCAATCATTCTTCCTTTCTTTACCGGTTGGGGAATCAATCAATTTTGGTGGACTGCGGAGAGCCGATCAGTCGCAGTTACAAAGCGTCCGACTGGACTACAATACGATCGATACGATTCTGATCTCGCATCTTCATTTCGATCACGTCGGCGGCCTTTTCATGTTGATTCAAGGCTTTTGGTTGGAACGTCGCACCAAAGAACTTCGCATCTACGCACCGTCTGATGGTATTCCTTTGATTCGTCAGTTGCTGCAGAGTGCCTGCATCTTTGACGAGATCCTTCCGTTTCGCCTCACCTTTCACGCTTTGAAAGCCGGAGTCTCTTTTTCGGCGGGTCAAGTGGAAGTGACCCCATACCCGACCACCCATTTAGCTTACTTCCGCAACCGGTTCCAAAGTAAGTATCCGCAAGGTTATGAAGCGTTCTCTTTCCTTATCGAGACGGGTGACCTGCGGATTGGGCATAGCGCGGACATCGGTGCAATTGAGGACCTAGACCCGTTGTTGGCCAAGCCGCTCGACGTCCTGGTGTGTGAACTCGCCCACGTCCCCCCGGATGAATTGTTTCGATACCTGACAACCCGAAGTATTGAGCGGATCATCTTCATTCACTTGGGGCGTGATGGGATTGAAAACTTGGATAATCTCCAGCGGACGGCCGGCCAAATCCTCGGATCACGACGTCTGGAGTGGGCGCGAGACGCAGAGGATTTTGATTTTGAACGGAAGGTTTAACAAAAAGCGTTTGTCTGGGGCTTAGAGGCGTTTCGCGAGGGGCGATCGCGTCAACGGCGAGCTCGCGGGGGCAAGTGAATGAGAGTTTCGAGGACGTCATCGACCATCCCCATGTGATCATGGCCCTCGTATTGCCGCTTTAAATCGATCAGATATTGGGTAACCGCATTTAAGCGCCGCGCTAAGAGTTCTGCGACAAACAAGCTTGCTTCGGGACAATCTTGAAGAAACGCCCGTAGCTCGGCGATTTCGGCGCATTGGCACGGCTCGACCGCTCGGACGGTGGCGGTGAGGGGTCCGCCCAAGAGGGTAGACATTTCGCCAAAGACGACGCCTGGCTGCGCGGCCGTTGCGACGGAAACGCCGTCTCGTATGATTTCCACTTTGCCCGAGATAAAAACCAGCATCACGCCGGATTGCTGACCCTGTTCGAGAACGATATGACCCTCGCCAAAGTCGCGAATGGGATAGTTTTTGACCCAATCGATGATCGCGCTCATAGATGCTCCAAGGTCGAGCGAACTCTTCGGCGGAGGCTTGTGTTGACGCGAAGTATCAAGCAATCGTTTTGCCAAGGAAAGTGGGGGGCGAAAGTCTCCTGAGCTCGTCCGAACAGCCATGCACGGTTAAGGACAAGCTCAATCTAAAGAGCTGTTGTCGTAGAACGTTGCGGGAACATCCGCTTATTGTTATTCTCCTGAAAAGGGCACGTTGGGCTTGCCTGCGAATCCGCGCCTCAGCAGAGAATGGCCGTAACTGCGCTGTGGCGACATCGTTTGTTGGACCGACGCTCTAGGAAATACGTTACGAACCAATTGTGCACGAGTCTGTCGATCTGCTATCCAACATCGGAATATGTGTTACGGCGGCGGCCGTTCTGGCTGTTGTTTTTAGCAAGATTCGGCAGCCGCTGATCCTCGCATACCTGGTCGCGGGGGTGGCGATCGGTCCGGAACTGGGCCTTGGCCTAATCCACGAGAAGCAAAGCATCCATAACGTTGCAGAGATCGGGCTGATCCTGCTGCTTTTCCTGATCGGCATGGAGCTGGACCTGAAAAAGCTCGTCGCCGCAGGCAAGCCCGTGATTGTGACCGGGGTGTTCCAGTTCCTCCTGTGTGCGGGATTGGGGTTGGCGTTCTGTTACGGGTTGGGCTTCCGCATGGGCCGTGGAGATTATGGGCTTCTTTACATGGCGGCTTGCCTGGGCATGAGCAGCACGATGGTTGTGGTGAAGCTGCTTTATGAAAAACGCGAGCTGGACACGTTGCCAGGGCGCATCACGTTGGGAGTTCTCGTTTTTCAGGATATCTGGGCCATTGTCGTCCTGGCCATTCAGCCTAACTTGCTCAACCCGCAGTTAAGCCCGCTCCTGGCGAGTGTGGGAAAGAGTGCGCTCCTGGTTGGGATAACGCTGGCGATGAGCCGATGGCTGTTGCCACCGGTCTTTCGCTCGGTCGCCAAACAGCCTGAGTTGATGTTGGTAGCGTCCCTGGCTTGGTGTTTCGCCGTCTGCGGTGGCTCAAGCTATTGCGGGCTCTCTCGTGAGATGGGCGCGCTCATTGCCGGCGTCAGTCTGTCGGCCTTTCCTTACAACCTGGACGTCATGGCCAAGGTCGTGAGTATCCGTGATTTCTTTGTGACCCTCTTCTTTGTGGCTTTGGGGATGCAAATCCCCGCGCCGACGCTTCAGGTTTTAGGCTTGGCCTCGGCCGCTTCGGCATTCCTGATTCTGAGCCGATTCCTGACGGTCCTTCCGTTGTTGGAAACTTTTGGACTTGGACATCGCACGAGTTCACTGGCCGCGATCAACTTGGCGCAGTTGAGCGAGTTTTCATTGGTAATCGCCTCGCTTGGGGTTGCCCAGCGCCAGATCGATAACACAGTTGTGAGCGTCCTGATCTTCGTCTTCGTGATCACCTCGATCACATCGACCTACATGATCAGCAGTAGCGATCCGATCGCGCGCTGGTTTACCGCGCGTCTGAAGCGGCTGGGGGTTCCCGACATCGACTCGAGATCAGCGGGAGACGAAGCGGGCGCCGGACTTGCCGACAAGAATGTAGTGCTGCTTGGATTCTTTGATATGGCGAGCGCACTCTTGCACGAGTGGGAGAGGCCGGATGCGCCCGATTCGCGTGATCCGATCGTTCAGCAGGTTTTGGTCATCGACTTCAACCCCCAGGTGCATGCGGAACTGAAAAGGCGGGGGGTAGCCTGTATTTACGGCGATCTCGCTCACATGGAGACCCTTCATCATGCCCATATCCACGGTGCCGATTTGGTGTTGTTGACGATCCCGGATTCGATCCTGCGCGGCACCTCGAACCAGCGCTTGCTCCAACAAGTGCGACGGCTGCGTCCCGAGGCGAAGATCGTCGCGACGGCGGAACGATGCCGGCATGCGTTGGAACTTTATCGCCTCGGTGCCGACTACGTCTTCATTCCGCACCTACAATCGACGCAGCAGCGCTCTCGGATTGTGCAAGAGGGAATGCGATTCGGATTCGAAACGGCGCGAGCAGAACATATCACGGAACTCCAGCGACGTAATGAAGTTCTGCAATAGGATCCTCTTTCTCTCCCAGTTGCAGCGATGCGACGAGTCCAGAACGGAGACCCTTTGTCCCTCCCGAAGCGGCTGGCGTGGGAGTTTGCCCTTGCGACCGGGGCCGCGCCGGCCCGTGGAGGCGAGGACTCAACCTCTCGCCCTCTGGGGAAGACGGTTCCTGCAGGATGAGCGTTCGCTCAATCTCTGTTGCGCCGCCGCCTTAGCGAGCTTCGTTGGACGCGAAGAGTTGTTTTAGGAAGGCGCAGTTCTTTTGGTAACTTTCAAACATCGGTTGTCCCTGCGGGACGGCTCCCTCGATTTGCACCCAACCTTCATAGCCGATATCGTCCATCGCCTGTCGCACTTTTTGAAAGTCAATTGGACCTTGGCCCAGAAGCGACGCGTTTTCTTTCATGTGAAATTCGCAGATGCGCTTGCGTCCGAGTGTCCGAATCTCCTTATAGATGTCGTATCCCATCTTGTGCGAGTTGGCGACGTCGTAATAGACCTGCAATGCGGGCGATCCCACACGCTGCAGAATGTCCATATGCTCTTCCGCGCTTAACCAACTCTCAAAACCCAACCGGACGCCCGCTTTCTCCGCTTTCGGCGCCACCTTGCGCAAGCGACGAACGACTTCATCGATCGCAGCCCGGTCGCCTTTCACATCGCCGTTACCGAAGAACGCCAGCAGGACCACGTTGCAGCCTAACGCCTGACATACGTCGACGCTGTCGCTAACCCATTGTTCGGCGCGGTCATCGTTCTTGTAAGGAATGTTGTTCATCTCGCCAATGGCCAGCGAGGCAATCGCCGTGCCTGAGGACGTTGCAGCATCGAGATAGGCCTTTTGGACGTCACGGCGCCTCAGTTTCATGTCGTCCTTCAGAGTCCCGAGGCTGACTTGCAATCCGTCGAGGCCGATTTGCTTGGCCAGCGTCAGGCCGGACACCTCCGCTTGCTTGCCGATAGACCAATCGCAAGCTCCGATCTTGAAGCGACGATTGTCCGGGGCAGCCCACAATGGGGCCAGGCGCGAGCCAGCGGCAATCCCTGCGATGACTTTTGCGGACTGGAACAAGATCTGGCGGCGAGTGTACTTCATCATAAGTCTCTCCATCTCTGTGTGAGCCCGAAGATTAAGTGATCCGTACCAAGAAGGACAGTTGAATCTCCCTCGCAAGCTTTCGGAGGGGCACGGGCCAACGTCTCTCCGCGATTCACCAACTTCGGCTTAGGAATAGCTTGGCTGCAGTCCTAACGGGGCGCGCAACCCTGTCCGCCCGGCCACATTCTAAGGCGCGCTTTTTGCCAGCGCTCCGATTTCGGCTGCCGACAACGCTCGTCCATAGAATGCGAATTGCGAAAACTGCCCTGCCAGATATTCACTTCCGGTGTAATGAGGATTGGCGCCTAAAGCAATGTCCCGTGCTTGACTCGTGACGAGTAACGGAACGGTCGTATGGCCACGCTTTTCCCCGTCGACGAAGAGAGTCAGATCGGTGCCTGACTTGACGGCGGTTAGATGATGCCATTGGCCAGGTGCAATCGGGGTGCCACCCGTACTGTAGTTCTGGCCGGCTTCAATGCGGGCGTAGACTTTACCGTTATCTATGGTGATCCTGAGTGGGTCGTCGACGGAACCTGTCCAGGCGCTGCATACCTGGCCAATCCTGCCGACAGGCAAGGCGTTGATCTGGACCCACACCGCCACGGAGTAATCTTCTTCGGGAAACTCCTCGAGCCGGTAAGTCACATTGCCCGACTTACCGTCGGTCTCGACGACGCTGCCCTGAGATCCTGGCCCAGATCTGCTTGTAAAGGACGAAGAACTCACGAGATCCCCACCCGTTGGAGTCGGTTTTCCGCGGAGTGGATCCTGAATCCAAGGGGTTTCCGTTGTGGTCAAGAGCTTTGAGAGCAGCGGCTTCGGGACCGATGGATCGACCACAAAGCGAGAGGCTGGACCCACACTCTCCGTGGCGGCGTTTTGGTTTCGAGCGATGACCTTCCACCAATAAGGCTGGTGAACAGCGAGACGTCCCAAGGCTTGGTCATCCAGATCGACGCGACTGGACATTAGGTTTGTGATGGAGAGTGCAAGGACCGAAAAGTCCGATCGGGACGAGATTAGGAGCTCGTAGCTACTGACCTGAGCGGTTGGGCGTTTCGGGCCAGACCATTGGAATCGGGCTGCTTGGGCCGAAATGTGGGCATTCTCGATCGGGGCGCGAGTCACGACGACGGGCGGCAGCACGGGTGTGGCTGGCAGCCACGACCGGTAGCGCGTGCCCGTTGCGCCCGCGCTGGCGAAGTCACACACTCGAACAAAGCCAGGTCCCGAGGAGGGAAGATCCAGAACCAGCCAAGGCTCCAAGCTATCGCGCGAATTCTTGACGCTCAAGGCAACCTCGTTAGCTGAGCCTAGTCTGGCCAGGTCCAGCGGGGGGATTCGATTGTCATCGAAGCTGTTGAGCGCCTGATCATACGCAAGAAGGAGCGGACCTCGATAGACAGATACAGTTCCAAGCGCTTCCCGATCACCGGGGATTGCCCGGAGTCGCATTTCGAAATTGAGGACAATCTTATCTCCTGGTTCCCAGCGTCGCGTGAGGGCTAAATAATGGCCCGCGGTAACTTCGCCAACGCTTTTGCCATTCAAATCGACTGTGGTATTGGTCGACCAGCTCGGGATCCGGAGCAACAATTGAAATCGTCGCGCGGCCAAGGGTTCCACACGGAGCAGCACTTGGCCGGATAACGGGTAGTCTGTCGCCCAGGTCAAAGCGACCGGCGTGTTGTCCGCGAGTTTGCCTTGGAACATTCCCGGGCCGTAATAGTTAACCGCCAGAGCGTTGTCGCCTGCCAAGACGGCCCATTCCGAGAGGATTCCCAAGCCTCGGGGCCCATTGACGGAGCAACAGTTTAATTCCGGCGTGCCTGCGCGAGATTGAAACACGATGGTGTGTGCAGATGCTTCCCTGCTTCCGTTCATGGGGGTGTTGTAGGTGCACCAGCGTCCGGACGGATGCTGCGCGCCCAACGCCGCATTGTAGAAGCTGAGCTCTAGTTCGTCCGCGGGGCGAGAGTCCCCGGTGAGCTGCAACATATCCGCGGTCAGCGCCATCCAAGCGATGGTGCAGCAGGTTTCGATGGCCGAATTCGCGTACGGATTGCCCGTGGCTTGCTCGCCGGAAGAAAAGCCACCGGTGTTACGGCGGTCCCAGCGGAGAATACTCGTCCAGTGCTGCGTGAACGCCTGACGATAGGGGACTTCGCCTGTGATTCTATAAAATTCCACGAGTCCCTGCAGATCGTGGAGACTCTCCCAGCGAGGGCGAGGCGTTTGAAAGAATTCCACCTGGTTGACGCCGGTTCTAAAGTAGTCGCCGGCCCGTTCCCAGTCTTTGGCAATCTCGCGCATCATTTGCAGGTAACGGGGTTCTTGGGTTATCCGGTAGAGACGCCCCAGACTATGGACAATCGCCATATTCATTTCATGTGAGCCCGCGTCCCACACCCGACGCTCTGACCCCAAATAGGTGTTACAGACGAGATCCGCCGCGCGACGGGAAGCTTGGAGCGCGTGATTGTCGCCGGTCGCCTCGTGCCACATGAGCAATGCCAGCATGCAATGATAGTGCCCCCAAAGGTCCCAGTTTCCTCGCAGCCGGTCCTGGATGGGAAATGGGCCGAGATAGCCATCCTCCGCCTGCACCGAGATCAACTCGTTGACGGTCTTTGTGACCAGGGTTCGGAGTTCAGGCCGTTCGGTCATCCGTAGGGCTTGAATCGCCGAGATCAAATATTTCCCAACAAATTCCCCGGCCCAGGGGACGAGCTCGGGTTTGGGTTGACGATCGCGCACACGGAACATCTCAAGCATCCCCGGATTGGCCGTGGGTGCAGGGAGCAGCCAGTGATCGACGTTGTTCTGGATCCGGTTGCCGACTTTACCGTCGAAATGGAACCGCGCGTTCGGAAGTGGATGAAGGGCAAGTTCGGCCTTATCCGCCCCGCAAACTTGCGCAAGTGGGAGGGCGCAAAGGGATAAAACGACTAGCACGGTTGGCTGCCGGATGAACCGGGGGGGGTGACCAAACTGGACAAATAATCGGGAAGCCATGTCGCAGTTTAACAATTCCAGCCCGAAAGCAAAGCTTGGATCGGATGACGCGAATTGAAAATTAGCGGATCGTTAGCTGCCCAAAAAGGTTTTCGAATTCTCTAAACCATTGGTGAAGAGACTGCAATGGATGGAGACAATTGGCACCAACGGCTGGCGACTCTCGGACCGCAGATGGGGAATCAGCCTTAGACTAACCCTCAACCGCTCTATTCATAGCGCAACGCTTGAATGGGATCGAGCTTGGCCGCTTTGAGGGCTGGAAACAACCCGGCGACAATTCCGACCGCTGCGCTGAAAATAACGGCGAGGAACATGGACTCGGGCACAATCTGAGGCGAGTTCTGGGTCGGCGACATAATGGTGAGCAGGTTCACCAAACCGTAGGAAGCCGCCAGTCCGGTCACAGCGCCGACGCAAGAAATAACCACACTTTCGACGAGGATCTGGACAAAGATGGCAACCCCGGTCGCGCCAATGGCCTTGCAGATGCCGATTTCGCGGATCCGTTCATTAATACTGGCGAGCATGATGTTCATGATCCCAATTCCGCCGACGATCAGACTGATGGCGGCGATAATGCCGCCGCTCAGTCGAGCATTGCGGATCTGAGTGTTGATGCTTTCAATCTGGTTTTCCTGCGTGCGAAAGCTGAAATCTTCGATGCCCTTATGGGTCAACATGAGAACATTGCGTGCCTGCTGTAAGGCCGGCTCCAAAAGTTCGATATCCGCGACTTTCAAGTCAATGTCCGTGAGGCGCGGATCTGGGATATTGCTCGTTCCTGTTGAGGAACGAAAGCGAATCCACATCGTGTTGAGAGGCATGTAGACGGTATAGTTCTTACGCCAGAAAGCCCAGCCTCCCGGTCTGCCCCAGCCGCGCTTCCGCACCTTGTCTGAGGCCGCGTGTTGTTCGGGGTCCTTCTTGGCGAGTTCCCTCTCTTTGCGTGCTTGTTCGCTTTCGTAACGAGTGAACATCCCGACAATCGTGAACGGTTGCCCGTTGATATTGATCACCTCGCCAATCGGGACGATCTCGTTGCCCGTTTTCTCGGGAGCACCAAAAAGGTCGTCACGAATCCCTGTTCCGATGACGCACACCGGGCGGGCATTTTCCTCGTCGATCTCAGTAAAAAACCGGCCGTATTCCAGGGTGTGTAGGTTCATGTCGAGGACTGCAGGCCAGACTCCAACACATTCGGAAGGGCGGGTGCGTTTGTCGGCGCGTGTCAACGTGACGCTGTCCTCATCCAGTGCCATTTCGGGGGATGCCAGTCGGATGAGCGGTGCGCTCTTGCGGAGGGCTTTGACGTCGACCATGGTCCGGCCGGGCGCTTCGTCCGCCAAGTGCTCTTGATAAGCGGGAACGGGTTGTTGTTCCAGGAGCACTTTGTCGGCGCCCCCCATGGCAACCATGCTCTCCTTGAGTCCGTTCTCCATGCCCTTCACCATGGCTGCCATTCCGACGAGGCTGGCGACGCCCAGGATGATCCCGAGCATAGTGAGGATCGAGCGGAACTTGTGCGCCCAAATCTCCTTCAAGCCGACAATAATGGCGTTGAACAGGTTCATTCGTAACGCAACGCTTGAATGGGATTAAGCTTTGCCGCCTTAAATGCCGGGAAGAGGCCTGCCAATATGCCGATGCCCACGCTGGCAGCAAACGCAAACAGCATGGCGGGCAAAGTAATGATGGGAACGTTATCCGTGGGTGAAAACGAGCGTAAGGCATGCACCAAACCGTAGGAACTGATCAGCCCGAGCAAACCGCCCAGCATCGCGATCACCACGCTCTCGATAATGATCTGGGTGAAGATGTCACTCGTGGAAGCGCCTACAGCCTTGCGAATGCCTATTTCCCGGATCCGTCCGGAGATGCTGGCCAGCATGATGTTCATGATGCCAATGCCACCGACCAGGAGGCTGATACCCGCGATCACTCCCCGGCTGACTCGCGCGTTGCGAATAAACGTATTAATTCGATCAATGGTTTCCTCCGATGTCCGAAAGGCAAAGTCTTCAATTCCCTTATGGGTCGACATGAGCACGTTGTGGATTTGCTGAAGTGCCGAGTTCATCTGCTCGATGTCTTGGATCTTCACTTCCAGATTGGAAAGGCGCGGATCAGGAATCACCGTTTGCGGGGCTGAACCTCCGTAATTTCTCCAAGAACTCGGTCCGCCTGAAGCCCGGAAGCGCAGCCACATGGTGTTGAGTGGAATATAAACCGTAGAATTCTTGAGTCGGAACGCCCAATTGCCGCCACCGCTCCAACCGCGACTTCGCGTTGGGCCAGTCTTCGTCGCCGGCTTTGGGGTGGCCTTCATCAACTCGCGCTTCTTGCGGTCTTGATCGCTCTCATAATGCTGAAACATTCCAATAATGGTGAATGGCTGATTGTTGATGAAGACGATTTCGCCGACGGGAATGATCTCGTGTCCAACCTCCTCGGGGTTGCCAAACAACTCATCTCGGACATCCGTGCCGATCACACAGACGCTGCGAGCCATTTCGTCGTCGATTGCATTGAACATTCGGCCATGCTCGAGCACATGCTCGCTTAGCTTAGCGGCGATCGGCCAGACACCCACGAGGTTCCATGGACGGAATTTCTTGCCATGGGCAGAAATCAACGCACCAAAGAGCCGCATCTCCGGAGAAACCGCCTCGACGAGCGGCGCGCTATTTTCGAGCGCGTAAACGTCGTTGATGGTCATGCCCACGGCCTGGTCTTTGAGATGCCTCTGTTCGATGGGCAAGTCCTGAGTTTCGATGCGTATTTTCTGCAACCCGCCGATCGCGATGAGCGATTCCTTGGCGCCTTTTTCCATCCCTTTCACCAGCGCGGACATCGCCACCAGGCTTGATACTCCCAACACAATGCCGAGCATGGTGAGGAGGGAGCGAAAGCGGTAAGCCCAAATCTCTTTGAAGCCGACAGCAATCGCAATCCAGAGATTCATGGTGGACCCCTGGCTAATCCGGTGTCGCGGCCGTTGGCAATCGATCCAAACCAGCCAACTTCGGGTCTACTTTCTCGGCGATTTTGCCGTCTCGAATTTCGATCCGCCTGGGAGTCACGGCGGCGATTTCCGGATCATGGGTCACCAAGATAATCGTTCGGCCTTCGCCGCTGAGGGTTCGGAAAAGCTCCAGGATCACTTCCCCGGTGTGGGAATCGAGATTGCCCGTCGGTTCATCGGCGAAAATGATCTTTGGGTTATTGACCAGCGCGCGAGCGATTGCCACGCGCTGCTGTTGTCCTCCAGAGAGCTGGGACGGCCGATGCTTGCTGCGGTTTTCCAGTTCCACGAGTTTCAGAGCGTCCATGGCCCGCTGTCGTCGCTCGGCTCCCGAAGCGCCCGAGTAGATCATGGGCAATTCCACATTCTGGAGGACGTTCAGTTTCGGCAGAAGATTGAAGAACTGGAAAACGAATCCAATCTTGCGGTTCCGAATGCCGGCCAATTCCCGGGCGGAAGCGCCCTGAATCATTGTGCCGTCCAGCTGGATCGTGCCGCGGCTGGGTGAGTCCAAGCAGCCCAGAATATGCATCAAGGTGGATTTGCCGCTCCCCGAAGGCCCAATAATCGAAATAAATTCACCGGTTTCAATATCAAGCGAGATATTATCCAGGGCGCGGATCTCTTCCCCTCCCAAATGATAAACCTTGCTGACGTTGCGAAGTTCAACGAGCGACATAAGCTGGACCGGGCTGGGGAACTAGGATCCGCCCCGCGCGCGCGACGCGGTCGTGGTCGTGGCTTTTGCTGGGGTCGCGGTGCTGCTGCTGCCTGGCTTTGTCGCGCTGTCCGACGCTGTGCCTGCCGTGCGGAGCGAAGGGGGGCTCTTGCTGATGTTTAGTTTATCGTCTTTCGGAAGTTCGATCATGACCACTTCTCCGGGAGTCAGGCCTTTCTGAATTTCTGCAAAAAAGAAATCGGATATACCAATCTGCACGGGGCGCCGTTCTAGACCATCGGCTTTCTTGACGTAAGCGAACCTCTCGGTGCTCTGCGTCTCAGGATTCTGCTCGGTGAAGACGGCCGCGAGCGGCACAGCCACGACATTGTCGGCGGCTGAGACAGGAATCTCAATATTCGCTGTCATGCCCGGCCGGATGCGCCGATCGGCGTCCTTCAACAAGATCCGAACCGCAAAACCTTTGATATTGTTCTTAAAAGTAGCTTGGGGGGCGATGCGCTCGACGGTCCCAACCACCTTTAGCCCTGGCACGGCTTCGACCTGCGCGGTGACCTCTTGTCCTACTTTGAGACGCGAGACGTCTGCCTGATTGATGTGGGCATTAATGATCATCTCCTTCAAATTGGCGATCGTCAGCACTTCCGTGCCACTGCTAAATCCTCCGGAACCCGCCACGGCCTGCCCTGCGGAAACGGGGCGGGTCAGCACGGTGCAGTCGAAGGGCGCTACGATCCGCGTTTTGCGGAGCTTGTCTTTTACGATATCCAAAGCCTTTTCCGAGCGATCCAACGCATTCTTGGCGAGATCAAACTGAGTCTTGGTGTCTTCGAAGAGTTCTTGCGAAATCAGCTTGTCCACGAAGAGTTGCTGGGCACGTTGATAATTGCGTTTGGCTTGGTCCAACTGCAATTTGGCTCGTTCAATTTCGCGTTCCTGAGATTGTCGTTCAGTCTGTAAATCGTAGTCCTCCAAAGAGAAAAGCAGGTCGCCCTGTTTGACAATATCTCCGATGTCCACGGGGAGCTTTTCGATCTTCCCGTTTACTTCCGGGCGGACGGAGACCTGTTCGGCTGGGCCGATATCTCCTGCGGCGTTCACCGCAAAGCGGATGTCCCGGGTTTCAACCACCGCAGTGGTTGGACGACTGGCCAGACGTGCTGCGTCCGCATCGGGTGCGCGAGTCCGCCATTTCTGGAAGCCCCACGCTGCTCCCGCCACGGCCAGGATTAGGATGATCCACTTTTTCATGCTTTCGGCATTATATCGTACCGTTTAATACGTCTACGCGCAATCGGGAAACATACCAGCAGAATCGTCGGCATTTGGTGTGCCAAGCTCTCGTCCGCCCCTTCCGATGCGATAAAACCGTTCTGCGGCACTCGGCGGTCTTCAACGCTGACCTCTGCGTCGCATTTCTTGTGGTCCCCGACGTCAGAGCACAACATCCCCTAAATTCTAGACTCGTCGCATCCTCGAAAAATTCATTATAGTATACACACGTGTTTGATCGCTCCAAGTCTCTGCATGAGTTGGCCTCGGCTGGACGGGGTCTTTTGCGAGACCACCCGGGAGAAGCTCCGGCTTAACGAGGAGACGTTTCATCTTATTCTCGCGGGACTCGTCGGCGTGGTGGGCGGCGTAACGAACCTCGCCTTTTACTTTGGCAGCCGTGGTTTGATTGCGGCGTTTTTTGGTCAAGCTGGGGATCTGGTGGATGTGGCGCATGAACTCCCAAAGTGGCATCGGGCGCTGATTCCTTGCGTGGGAGGGTTGGCCTCGGGCCTCGTGTTGTTCTGGGGGTTGCGGATCGTTATGGGCCAGGGCTCGCAAAACATCATGGAGGTGGTCGTGGCGGGGGACGGCCGGTTGCGCATGCGCAGCGCCCTCGTCAAATCGCTCTCGTCCCTGTTTAGTATTTCGACGGGAGCATCGATCGGACGAGAAGGTTCGATCATCCAATTAACAGCGACCCTCGCTTCCAAAGGCGGGCAGCTGGCCAATTGGCAGCCCTATCGACTGCGGTTGCTCGTGGCGTGTGGCGCAGCGTCGGGGTTGGCTGCCGCCTATCACGCCCCGGTCTCTGGCGCGGTCTTCGCCGCTCAGATTGTCCTGGGCAACTTTTCGATGAACCTGTTCGCGCCGGTTGTATTCGCGTCAGTCGTCGCGACCATGGTCTCGCGGAGTTTCTTCGGATTTCATCCCTGGTACGAAGTGCCTGCGGTGGAGTTTGACAACCTCATTCAGTTGAATTGGTTCCTCGTGTTGGGATTTCTCGCGGGCTGTCTCGGGGCGGGTTTTCTCAAAATGCTCCGTTATAGCGAAGTCTTGTTCGAACGCTTGACCGTTCCCATATTTGTCCGCCTGGCGCTCGGCGGGTTGATTGTCGGCGGGTTGGCGACGCGGTTCCCGGAGGTGTTTGGCAATGGCTACAGTGTCGCCAATAGCATTCTGCACGAGCAATTCGAGCTCACGATTTTAATGGGCGTTTTCTGCGCCAAACTGATTGCCACGTTGGCGACCGTCGGTTCCGGCACCGTCGGCGGTGTCATGACCCCAACGCTCTTCCTCGGGGCCGGGTTGGGCAGCGCGCTCGGCCAGGTCCTGCACAAGTTCGGGTATGCGGACCAGATGCCCGCCGCGGCGTTCGCTTTGGTGGGAATGGGAAGTGTGCTCTCGGCCACAACGCATTCACCGCTTTTAGCGTTGATCATGATGTTCGAGATTTCGTTGAATTACTCGATCATGCCGCCGCTGATGTTGGCCTGCGCGTTGGCCACACTCACCGCGCGCCGGTTGCACCCGGACTCCGTTTACACGGAGCCGCTCCGCCGCAAGGGACTCCATTTTGACGGGGAAAGCCGTCGGTTGGGCGAAGCGAGCACACAAAACGTGGGGGATCTCATGCGCGAGCCAATAACTCCGTTGCGAGAGACCGCGAGCTTTCAGGAGATCGTCGATCGTTTTCTGACCAGTTCGAATAGCTTTCTGCCGGTCGTCGACAAAACGCAGCGTCTGATCGGCCTCGTCGCGTTGCAGGACATGAAGGAATACCTGAACACGCAATTGGAGCTGACCAGTGTGATTGCTTACGACCTCATGCGCCCGCCTCCACCCTGTCTGACCCCGGGCCAAAGCCTGTTCGATGCGCTTCCTGTGCTCCTTTCCAGCGAGCAACGCAATATTCCTGTGGTCAACAATCTTGCGGAGTTTCGGTTGGTTGGCTCCGTGGCGCGAGCGGATGCCCTGGGCTTACTTTCCGAAGCAATTGCCATTGGACCTCCGACCGCCAAGTAGGAGCGTGGAGCCTTGTGGAGAGCACTCTCCTTCCCCACTGGCCAGCCAACTCTGCCCTCGAATCAGAGTGGGAGATTTAAGGTGGTCGGCGGTTCCGCAGCGGCCAATTCCGGCTCAGTTTTCTCCGCCGTTTCCGCTTTGACCCGAACCAACGCGCGCCGCACCAATTCTCCCCGGTAGGTATACCCCAAGGCCAGCACTTCAGAAATGGCGGCCGCTTGGTCCAGTTCCGCTGGCGCATCTTCCAACTGGTGCACTTG
>JBGAIN010000173.1:0-16947 GCA_044225505.1 Limisphaerales bacterium | reverse complement strand
CCGCTCGGCCGGAGCGGGGATACGACCGTCACTCTGAGGGATCTCCCTCCGGGGCGTTATACGCTGTACTTCTATGCCCATGGACAGCCGCCCAATGAGAACGGCGTAATTGAAGTCGCTTCTGGCGGCCGGAACTACGGGACTAAGCAGACTAGCCCAACCTCGGATTGGGACGCGGGAATTTGGAAGGAAGGAGGGCAGTACGTCGTTTTTCGTGATTTGGATGTTGTTGCTGGAGGACAGGTCTTCATCGTTATTAAACCAGGCGTATCCGGTCTCCCAGTGATGAACGGGCTGCAACTATTGGGGCCGGAAACCGCCGCCTCCGGCAAGCCAACGCGCGTCACTACCTTTGCCGGTTCGGTCGATGGCTCCGCCGACGGGTTCCGGACCGAGGCGACCTTCGAGCATCCAGCTGCGCTCGCGTTAGGACCCGATGGGCGAATATACGTTACCGAATCGTATGTTCCCACGTTCACCACAGTGGAACCCGGAGCGCATCGCATTCGTGCCATCGATGCGAATGGAATCGTCTCGACGTTTGCTGGGAGTCGCGATCCGGGCCTTGTGGAAGGGCCTCGTTTAACCGCCCGTTTTCGAGGCCCGAACGCGATCGTGTTTGATCGCGCGGGAAATATGTTCATTACCGATCGTATCAATCACCGCGTTCGCAAACTAGATACCCAAGGAAATGTCACCACCTTCGCCGGCTCAACGGCCGGCTATGCGGATGGGGTGGGGGCTGCGGCTCGTTTCAACTCCCCGGTTGGCATGTGCATTGATGCCAATGACAATCTCTACGTGGCCGATTTCGAAAATTTGGTCGTTCGGAAGATCACACCACAAGCTCAAGTAACCACCTATGCGGGAGTCGCGGGCCGGCGGGGAGCGCAGAATGGAGATCGGACCGCAGCGACATTTGAGAGTCCGCACTGGGTCAGTGGTTCTTCGACCGGCGAGCTCTTTGTGGCGGATTGGCTGAACGGCTTGGTCCGTCGAATCAGCGTGAGCGGAGAAGTCAGCACCTTTGCGAGTGGGCTGCCTTACATCGAAGTCGTCGAGGTGGACCAGGCGGGCAACGTCTATGCCTCACTGCCGCCGGGCGCTGGAAGCCATCGATTCATCAAATTCAACCCGGCCGGCCAAGTGGAATGGTCTTTGGATAATCCGGTGGGCTATCAAGACGGGCCGGTCGCGGTCGCCCAATTTCAGCATTATTCACAACCGCTCTTCCTGCCCAATGGCAATATCCTGATGACCGATGCACCGCGCATTCGCACCATCGAATTTGGTGCGACCGAATGCACCGCCGCGCCTGCCGGCCTGGTCGCCTGGTGGCCAGGCAACGGCTCTCCCCGAGAGGTGATTAGAGCTCTCGACGGAACGCCACTCGGGGGAATTAGCTACGAACGCGGGCAGGTCGGCCAGGCCTTTGCGTTTGATGGCGTTGACGGGTATGTGCAGGTTCCAGCGTCAGCCGCTTTGGACGTCGGAAGGGGCTCTGGGTTTACCGTCGAGGGATGGATTAGCCCGAGGAGCCTGAGCCAGCAGCAACCCATTCTTGAGTGGAATTCTAGCCTTCGTTACGGAGCGCACTTTTACATTTCTGTAATCCCTCCTTGGGGAGGCGGCCCGGGTTGCTTGTACGCTAATTTAGTAGACATCGATGGGAATAACCACGTGATCACGTCGCCTGGCGGAGTTGTTCAGGCCAACCAATTTCAACACGTCGCGCTGACTTACGATAAAAGCTCCGGCCAAACAGCCCTCTATCTGAACGGCGCTCTCTTGATCGAGCAAAACCTGGGCATATTTACTCCGGAAACTCGCTACAATATCCTCCTGGGCTATCGACCTCCAGGCTTTGACGGGAGCCCGTTTGCTTTCAATGGTCGCATGGATGAAGTGAGCCTCTACCAGCGAGGGCTGAAGCCATCAGAAATCGCCGCGGTTTACAGCTCCGGCGCTGCCGGTAAGTGCTCGGCGACCGTCCCAACCGCGGTCACATCCGATTTACAGAAGGATTGGAACGAGGGTTCCAACCCGAACGGTCCTTGGACATTCTGGGCTGGCAATTCCATCTTACCCCGCGTGGATGATTGGAAACTCGACGTCTTCTCGCCACCGCAGGGAGGATGGGCATTTGGCAGCACGATCCCATTTTGGTTTCGCAGTTCTTCCCTTCCCAACATCGGGGAGGATTGGCAGATGGGTGATATCGTCGTGCACACGCATAAGCCCGGCACGCCCAATGGGCTTCAGAACGGGGCCGCGAGCGTAACCTGGACGAGTTCGTTTAACGGCAGCATCAATCTTTCCGGTGCGGTCTGGGAGGCGCGGGACATCCCCGACTTGGGAGGCGGGTTGCGGGGCAATCGCTGGACACTCTCGGTCCGCAACTCGGTCATCTCGTCCGGCGTGATCAGCGGTGGAGATCCGTACAGCCGGGCTAACCCTATGCCTTTGGAATCGGGTGCGGGCGGCCCAAATCCGCTGCGAGGAATTCAGGTCGCGCCGGGCGACGTTGTCCGGTTGGAATTCCTTCCAACAGGCGAGGAAGGAGATTATGTCGGCGTGCGGTTGCACATCGCCGGAGCTGCGCCGGAACCCGTTTACACCTATGTTTCAACGCTCGCGGGCTCAGGCCAGATGGGGTCGAACGATGCGGAGGGGTTGGCCGCCAGTTTCGCGAATCCGAACGCGGGAGTGGTCGGACTGGACCAAGGCGCCTACGTGGCAGACACTCTCAACCACAAGATCCGCCGCGTCGATGTGGCGACCGGCGCAGTTCAACTCACCGCTCGGCGTGGTGGTTGATCGATTCGGATCCCTCTTTGTCGCGGATACTGGCAATAATCAGATCCGAAAGATTAGCGCGGACAATCCAAGGATGGTGGGGCACCTGTTCAGCGGTGTGCGCGGGTACTTGGATGGCCCGACCGATCGCGCCCAGTTTGATTTCCCCAACGATTTGGTATTCGACTCGTTCGGATCACTCTACATCTCCGAATTCAATAATCACACCATCCGGAAAATGACGAACGGCCAGGTGTTGACCTTTGCCGGCAATGGCCAACCCGGCTTCGCCGACGGGATCGGAACTTCGGCGGGACTTAACCAACCGGCTGGTTTGGCGATCGATGCTGCCGACAATCTTTACGTCACCGAATGGGGTAGTCATCGCATTCGCAAAGTGACGCCAACGGGGGTGGTTACCACGCTCGCTGGAAGCATCTTTCCGGGGTTTACGGACGGTCCGGGCGCAGCAGCGCGTTTTTACCGTCCGGACGGGATCGCGGTTGACCCGGCGGGAACTCTGTTTGGTGTGGAGAATGGGAATCACGCCGTTCGACAAATCAGCCCTGAGGGTGTGGTGCGCACGATTGCTGGCACCGGAAAGCCAGGGTGGGTGGACGGCTTGGCAGCAGTCGCGCAATTCAACGCGCCGGGAGGGCTCGGGATCACCGCGGATGGCACTTTGGTCATTGCGGATACAGGCAACCAACGCATTCGCACGGTTGGTTTTCTGACCGCTCCCCGAGTCACGGTGCAACCGGCCGCCCGCACACTACCCATCGGAGCGGAGATAAGTTTCACCACCCAGGTGAGCGGGTCGGGGCCGTATACTTACCAATGGAGGTTCAATGGGCGTGATATGGCGGGGGCAACTGGCTCCGGCCTGAAATTAATCAATGTTCAACCGTCGCAAGCGGGAAACTATTCGGTGACTGTTCGCAACCCGGTGGCGGCCGTCGAAAGCGCCGCGATTACTTTGTCGGTGGTGAACCCGATTCGATTCGACCGGACGCTTCCGCTCTATTACGTGCCAGGGATTGCGGTCCCGGTACGGCTCGAGACGACGCTTGGAGCAACGAGCGATGGTGGTTATGCATATGCCATCGAAGACGAACCGCCCGCGAATTGGACGGTCGGGAAGATTAGCAGCGGAGGGAGTTACGATCCGACGAATCATCGAGTCAAATTTGGTCCGTTTTTTGATTTCCTACCCAGGACGTTGACCTATGAAGCGACGCCTCCAGTTGGAGACTCAGGGGAGAAGAAGTTTGGAGGGATTGTCTCAGCGGACAGCTTGATTCTCTCAATCGAGGGGGCAGTGAAGATTACGAGCGCCCCATCGCATCCTGCAGACGTCAGTCCCGCGGATCAGCGAATCTCCATTAATGAGATTACGGCCTATGCGTCCGCCTGGCGCCGCGGGGACGCTTGGACGGTAGGCCCAAACCCTATCCCGCTCGATTACGTGACGCGCGCTGGCTTTCTCTGGAAGAACGGAGAAGTGTATCGATTCGATCCGTCGATTACCCAACCGCCCATCTGGTGGGTGACCCGGGCAGGCTCAACCGTCGTTCGCCTGCAAATCCTGCCGTCAGCCGGAACGAAAGCGAACCTCAGCACCGCGATTCGTTACCTCGGGAGCTACGCTGCGGGAGATGAAGCGGCAACGGTCCGAGTGGTCTTCCAGCCATCCGAATCGACGGCGGTCTACGCCGCGGAAGAGAGCGTGCCCAAAGGGTTATCGGTAATTGACGTAGGTCAGAATGGCATTCTTGATACGTTAAACCGAGTGGTGCGTTGGGGGCCTTTCTTTGATAGGGAACAGCGAGAGTTGACCTTCCGTGTGAAACCGTCCAACGCCTCTCAATCGAGTTTCAAGTTTAGCGGCCAAGTCTCATGGGACGGCCTGAGCCAATCCATCGCAGGTGACGAGTTGCTTCCAGTCGAGGTCCGCATTCGATCCGTTAGGGTCGATGCGAAGGGGGAACTATCTTTGGACCTGGGAGAACCTGACGGGCTGATCTATCGCATTGAAGCATCCGCGAACTTGCAGAACTGGGAAGTTTTGTTAGAACTGACCAATTCCACGGGCACCTTGCGTTTCGGGGATTCGGCAATGGGGAATGATAAACAGAGATTCTACCGTGCGACTCGCCGCGCATTTTGAGTTGGGTTGCATTCATAAACAAGCTGTGTCCAACGGTGGCGCATTCAAGAGCGCTACCGGGGACGGACTTTCACATTAACCCTCAACACTCGTGACTAAACCACTACGCAGACTCGCCATCCATTTGGGCTTAACCGTTACGGCTGTTCATCTCTTCAGTCAGCTTTGCGCATTCTCCCAGTCGTGTGCGCCGCTTGCGCCTGGGCTTGTCGCTTGGTGGCCAGGGGATGGAAGTACCGAGGACGTGATTGGGCAGTTACATGCCGTCCCACTCAACGGAGTTGCGGCTGTTCCAGGACGCGTGAACCAGGCCTACGGCTTCGATGGCCTAGACGACGGTGCTGTCGTGCCGGCCGCTAGCGCGCTCGACGTTGGCCGAGCATTGGGATTTACTCTGGAAGCTTGGATCAATCCCTCGACCGTAACGCGTCAAAGCCCGATCCTGGAATGGAATTCAGGCACGGCCTACGGGGTTCACTTCTATCATTCCGTGATACCTCCAGGTGGAAATGGTCCCGGCTGCCTGTTCGCTAATCTGGTCGACACTTTAGGGGTGAATCATGTGGTAAGATCGGGAGCAGGTGCGATTTCGGTCGGAGAGTACCAACACGTTGCCTTGACGTATGACAGCATCTCCGGTCACGCCATCCTTTATTTGAATGGCGTCTTGCTGGCCGATGAATCGCTAGGAACCTTTGTTCCACAGACGAGTTACAATTTGCTGTTTGGTTATCGACCGTCTGGTTTTGATGGAAGCCCATTCTATTTTTCAGGGGGTATCGATGAGATTTCAATTTACAACCGCGCGTTGCTCCGCAGTGAGATTCAGGCAATCTACACCGCGGGCGGCGCGGGCAAATGTCGACCGCAATCTAGTGCATCCCCAGAGATTACCCAACAGCCGGCCAGCACGACGGTGGCAGCGGGCGGGACAGTCACCCTGAGTGTCACGGCTACTGGCGCGGAGCCGTTGCGGTATCAGTGGTACAAGAACGAGGCCTTGATCTTCGGCGCCACCCGTTCGACATTGACTCTGCAAAACGTTCAACCCTCCGACGGTGCCAGCTATCTCGTCCGGGTGTCCAATGGAGTCGGTTCCACTCTCAGTCAACCCGCCATCATCACGGTGACAAGCTCCCCCAATGCTGCCCCGACGCTCGCGGATATTCCGGACCAGGCAACGGACGAAGACACGGTCGCCGCCGTGACGCTTCAGATCGGCGATGCCGAAACTCCCGCGACCAGCCTCCAGGTGGCCGTGTCCTCTTCCAACCCGGACCTTCTGCCGTCGGAGCGGATCCTCGTTGCTGGCGTCGGCGCGACTCGCAGCGCCACACTCGCTCCAATAGCGAATGCTTCCGGATCAACGACCGTTACGGTCACCGTGACCGATCGCGGCGGTTTGGCTGTCACCGACACGTTTATCCTCACGGTCCGACCGATCAACGATCCTCCGACCATTTCGGCTATCGCGAATCAATCCGGGCCGGTCGGTTCAGTCTTTGGACCCATTGCTTTCACGATGTCGGATGTCGATAACTCTGCAGAATCTCTGCAGGTGAGTGTGACCAGTTCCAAGCCTGAGCTGGTGCCTGTTTCGGGAATTTCGATCTCCGGTACCGGCAGCGCGCGGGCGGTAACCATTCAACCGGCGCCCGGGCAGTCCGGCACCGCGACGATCACTCTCTCGGTTACCGATGGCCAATCGGTAGGCAACACCAGCTTTCAAGTGGCCGTGGGCAGTAGTTCAGCACGAATCGTTCGGGTAGGCGATGCGACAGGCGGGGCCGGTGCGGATGTCGTTGTTCCCATCCTCATTAGTGCCACGGGAAATGAAAACGCGATTGGTTTTAGTCTTCAGTACGATCCGGCATCGCTCTCTACGCCGCGGGTTAAAACCAGTGTTGCGGGAGCGCAGCTCAACACGAATACTGGCCAAACAGGAGTGGGACGGATTGGCATTGCGCTCGCCTTGGGAGCAGGCCAAGTGTTGCCCGCAGGGAATAACACTCTCGTTGAAGTCACGTTCGCGGTGAATGGTGGCGCAGTCAGTTCCATTCCTGTCGACTTCGCGGATCAGCCGATCGCCAAAGAACTGATTGACGCTTCGGCCAATGCGCTGACCGCCACCTTTCAAGGCGGCACAATCACGCTGAAAGCCGGCTATGAAGCCGATGTCTCGCCACGCCCAAATGGCAGCAACAACGGCACAGTGACTATTTCCGATTGGGTCCAGGTCGGCCGGTTCGCGGCTGGATTGGATAGAACGTCCAGTCCCGGGGAGTTCCAGAAAGCCGATTGTGCTCCGCGGAACAGCAACGGCGCGCTCGCTCTGGGCAATGGCGCAATCACCATTTCCGATTGGGTCCAGGCGGGTCGCTACGCGGCTGGGTTGGACCCGATCCAAGCGGCTGGAGGTCCCTCGAGTCCGGTGGGGACCAGTGGCCTGTCAACGCGGGCCGCCAAGGTTGGGAAACTCGGTCCTGCGCCGCGCATCCTCAGCGTGGAAAGCGCGCCCCTCTCCCTTGGACAGACCGGAGCGATCACCGTGAGTGTGCAATCCGAGGGTGACATCAATGCGCTCGGTTTCAGCTTAAACTTTGATCCGCTCCAGCTTCGTTATGCGGGGGCCAATGTGGCATCCGGACTCACGGGAGCCACTCTTAATCTGAACACCGGTGCCGTCGACAACGGTCGAATCGGGTTGGCGGTGGCGATGCCATCCGGACAGACGGTGCCCGCGGGCAAGCTGTCCATCGTTGAAGTGCGCTTCACCGCCTTGGTGCAAGGTCCGGCCACCGCGCCGCTCACGTTTGGCGATCAGCCCATCGCGCGTGAAATTGTGAGTGTGGCGGTGGATGAACTGACCGCTAGCTATAACGATGGAGGAATCGCCCTCGAGGGTCCGGCTCCCACCAACACTCCGCCCATGATCTCTGCCATCCCAGATCAAACGGTCACCTCCGGGGTGCCGCTTCAACTGACGTTCGATATCTCCGATGTTGAGACAGCCGCGGACGCCCTGCAAGTGAAGGTGGAGGTCTCGAACACAACCTTGGTTCCAGCCAAAGACACCGCGCTCAGTGGGGCTGGTGGACATCGGATATTGCAGTTGGTCCCCGCGGCCGGCCAGACCGGAAGCGCTGTTGTGACCGTCATCGTAACGGATGCCGGGGCCCTCTCCGCCCGTGCGACCTTTAACCTGATTGTCGCGGACAACCCATTTGTGACCTGGCAATCGCGCTATTTTTCTGCGGCCGAGTTAGCCGATGCCAAAGTGAGTGGTGCAGACGCTGACGCTGACCTGGATGGCGCAACGAATAGTCAGGAGTTTCTCGCTGGAACCGATCCGCGGGATCCCAATTCCGTCCTGAGTGCCACCATCCGCGCAGTCCCGGTAGTTACGTGGAAGAGTGTTCCAGGGACCAAATACCGTGTGTCACGCCGTGCCACCTTAGGCGAGGGTCTCTGGGAAGCGCTTGCGCCTCTCGTTACCGCAACGGAGGCAACGGCATCATTTACCGATTTCGGAGCCACTGACAAAGCGTATTACCGGATCGAAGTGATTCCGTAGGACCCCACATTACCCAAGGCCGAACGGCTCGGATACGTCCGGCCGTCCACCCAGCCGTTCACCCTTTGTGAAACGCGCCTGGGTCGGTGGTAATCCCCGTTGGAGATACCGACCGAGGCAAGGACGTTTGGAAGTCCCACGTTTCCAGTCAAAGCGGGTCTCGGCGGTTGATGTCTTGATAAGGCTTTCACGGGCAACGTGTTGACTTTTTGTGGAAACGTTGGTGACAAATCGTCACCACGCATCTCGGCCCTGTCCGGAAGTCAATGGAGCGCTCCGTCATACGCCTCCGCGGCATCTCGCTCTTCCCAAAGCCAAACTGCTTGGCCTTGAAACGTTAATGGCGGAAGTGCCGAATTCCCGTAAACGCCATCGCCATTCCGCGCGCGTCTGCGGCGGCAATGACTTCCGCGTCACGGACCGAACCGCCCGGTTGAATGGCTGCGGTCGCCCCCGCGTCAGCCGCTGCGATCAATCCATCCGGGAATGGGAAAAAGGCATCGCTGCAAACGACACTTCCCTGGAGCGATAATTGCGCTTCTCCAGCTTTCCAGACCGCGATCCGGCTCGAATCGACTCGGCTCATTTGGCCAGCTCCAATCCCTAGCGTCCGATCCGGACCGGAATAGACGATCGCATTGGATTTCACATGCTTGACGACCCGCCACCCAAAGAGCATCGCCCGGAGCTCTGCTTCGCTCGGTTGTCTTTGCGTGACGATCTTAAGGTCCCCGGCTTCCACTCGGTGCCCGTCCCGTTCTTGCATGAGATACGAACCTGCGCCAACGCTGCGGAGATCGAATGTCCCAGCCAGAGGCACCGCCTTTCGTAACTTCATGAGCCGAAGGTTTTTCTTCTTTTGCAGCAATTCCAAGGCGTCCGCCGCGAAATCGGGCGCGATAATGACTTCGCTGAAGATTTCAGCGATCGCTTCGGCGCAGGCACGGTCGAGCGGTCGATTCACGGCGATGATGCCGCCAAAAGGAGCTTGCCGGTCGGTGGCGAAAGCCGCGTCCCAAGCCTCTCGCAGAGTGGGGCCTTGTCCAACACCACATGGATTGGTGTGTTTCAGGATAGCGAGTGTCGGCATGGCTTCGGTGAACTCCGCGATGAGCGATCCGGCCGCGGTCAGGTCCAGAATGTTGTTAAAGGAGAGCTCTTTGCCATGAAGCTGGCTGAAATATTGCGAAAAATCTCCATAAAGCGCGGCTTTTTGATGCGGGTTTTCGCCATATCGCAGGCTCTGAACCAGACCGGCGCGAAGCTGCAGCTCTCCAGGCAAGGCCATGGCCGCGCCGTTTTGAGCAGGGGCAGGGGTCGATTGGAAAGCCTTAGTGAGATGGGCGGCAATAGCTCCGTCGTAAGCGGCCGTCCGAGCAAAGACTTTAGCGGCGAGAGTGCGCCGGAATTGCAGCGTGGTCTCTCCCGTTGCCTGAATCTGAGCCGCCACCTCGCTATAATCCGCGGGATCGACGACTACCGTGACGCTCTCGTGGTTTTTCGCGGCGCTCCGGAGCATCGATGGACCGCCGATGTCGATGTTCTCAATCGCTTCATGCAGGTCGACGCCCGGTTTGGCGACCGTCTGTTCAAAGGGGTAAAGGTTGACCACCACCAGGTCGATCGGCTGAATCCCATGCTGACTCACCGCGGCTTCATGGGTTGCATTTCCCCGAATAAAGAGGAGTCCGCCATGCACCTTGGGATGCAACGTCTTGACTCGTCCATCCAACATCTCGGGAAACCCTGTGTAAGCGCTCAGGTCCAAAACGGGAATGCCTCCATCGCGAAGCGCTTTCGCGGTCCCACCTGTCGAGACCAGTTCCACACCCGCTTTGACCAACACCTGGGCCAGGGCCATCAGGCCGGTCTTATCGGAGACCGAGAGCAATGCACGTCTTATTCTTGCCATGGGCTCCGACGCTAAAATCCTCGTTTCACTTTAGCAACCGACAAATCAAAGCCCCTGAAGGAAGGCTTAAAAGTAGCTTGGCGTTTCAGCAGCGAGGGGTCCCGGCGAGGTGACGTTTCGTTCCGTCAGGGACGGGAAGGGAAACCCCTTCGGAACATCCTATTTCCATCCAGGCAGGACGGTGGCGCTAATCTTACGCTTTGACCGCGGTGATCCGAACTTCCTTCTCCTGCTTCAAGGTGTTCAAGACCCACCGCAAGAGACGGAACCCAGACTCTCCGATCCCCACGCGCCACGCCCAGCACGCGGCAAATCGCTCCTGTCCAAACGCGCCCAAGCCAGCCTCGCGCACTTGCAGCCCGGCCTCCTGGACCAGATTCCCCAAGGTCTGGACGTTCCAGGCGTAAAGATGATGATTCGGCTCATCCGCGTGGAATTGGCGGAAACGGCGCTCTTTTTCGAACGGCACAAACAAAAGCAAGCGGCCCCCCGGCCGGAGCAGTTCGCGAATGGACTCCAAGACTGTGACCGGCGCGGAGACGTGCTCTAGCGTATGGTGACAGACGACCACATCGACGGAATTCGCGGGTTGCCGGCCGGGATCCGAAAGGAACTCGATCCCGCGCTGTCGGACCAACGGTTCAACGAAATCTGCGACGTCATACCCGATCCGACGGGCGCACTTGAGTTCCGCTAAGTTCCAACCAAGGCCAACACCATATTCCAGCACGACATCGGATGGGGCGATCGCCTGGCTTAACTTTTCCGCCCGAAACCGCGCGATCCAAGGATACGCTTGGTCCGGGATAAACCGTTTGCCTTGCTGGTACTGCTTCCCTTGCGAACCCTGGTACCGCTGTTTGGCTTTCTCCTCAATCGAGGTCATACGTGCATGCCTTCCCTCCAGTTTGCCTGGGGCGTGGGTCAGCGTCACGACATTCTCCCGTGCTCACCGCAGCCAGCCCCTGACCAAGAACCAATAGACCACCAAGAGTACCACCGAGATCACCCCATAGCTCACTTGTGACAGCGTCAACGGCCATGGGTTGCCAATGAGATTCATCCCTAAGAGCCCACCCACAACGGCCGGAACCAGTCCCAGCACGCTGACCACGGCTAACAGGCGCATGAATTTGTTCATTTCGAACGAGACGACGTTCAGGTGAAGTTCGATCACCGAGGTCAGACCTTCTCGCAGGTTGTCAGCTGTCTGGTAGATGTAATCCGCGCGATCGCAAAGCACGCGCAACTCTTCCGCGTCCTCGCCTCGTTTGCGGTCGGGAAGGGGAACCCTTCCCTCGGACAGTGCCGAGAGGATCCCTTTAATTCGCCATAAATCACTCTTGGTCGCGGAGAGTTCTTTGCGAAGGCAAAAGGCTCTTTCGAAGAATACCGGTTGACTCTGATGGATCGGAACATCTTCCAGTCCGCGCAACTCCTGCTCCAAGGTCCCAGCGACCTCTTCGTAACGGTCCAAAACCAATCGCAGCAAGGCCAAGATCAGTTGGGCTGGAAGTGAGCGAGTTGGAGAGAGCTCTCGCGGCAATCGGTCGAGGAGCACCGATGGCACATCCATGGCGTGCGGCGCGACGGTCATTAATCCGGTCGGATTGGCGACGAGCAATACCGAGTATCGTTCGAATTCGCGCGGCGCTCCACTCCGGCGCGTCGGCACCCAGAGCGACAGGACCACACTCTGTCGCGATAGCTCCAAGCGCGGATAATTCGCCTGGCTTAAGGACGATTCTAACAAGGGACGTGAAAGCCCTTCCACCTGGGCAATCGCGTCTAAGTACTCCCCGGAGACATTCGACAGATGCCACCAGTTGGCGGCGGGACGGGAGGTTGACTGCACAAACTCGCTCCAAGTCGACTTTTGCGGACGCAACTCACCCTGAAACTTCACCAACACGATTTCGGGGACCGCGCTCGCGCTCGATAATTGACGCGTCGTTCCTTCGCGCACGACGGAACCGCTGAAGCGCGCAGCCAGCGAGGCTAGACGCACCACTCGGAGCAGCCTTAGAACGGGCGCCGAGCGCAAGGCGTTGCTCACACTGGGCATCAGTGAGATGACCGGGACAATAATGATGACTAGATCCAGCAGCCGCCATGGATCTAGGATGAAGCGCATCCGGTGTTTGCTCAGGGTCAAACTGCAGGCGTACTCCACGGCAAACAAGCCAACGACCAGCCATTGCAGCGTGTTGAGAACCTGGATCACCACCGTCGGCAAATCGAAGAGCCCGGGGGCCAGCGCGAGTTCTGCCGCCAGCAACGCCAAAAGCCCGAGCACAGCGTCGCTCAGACCAGCGACCACCCGCTCCAAGACAGTGCGGTTTGCGTTGGTGGAATCGCCAGGATGGCCAATTCGATTCACGTTCATCACTCAGCAGGTGGACGCGCGTGGCGTCCACGTCGGGCGGGGGTCTCCCGTTCTACAACCAGAGGGAAGACCCGTTGCTTCTTACGCACGAGGTCCTCTGCCTAACTGAATACTGCGCAAAAGCCGAGGACCCGAACAACAGCGAACTTCAATGACTGCGCGGATTACGGCGTCGCGATGGCTTCGCGCTTACCGGACGTCCATTCGTGTCACCGGCCAGGCTGGCCGGACTCACCGCGGGTGCAGCCGGACTCGGTGGAGCTGCGGTGGAAACCGAAGCGGCCGGGACGGCGGCCGAGTTGGACGCTGCGCAGCCGCAGGGTGAAGTGGAATTAGGGGTAACGCTTTCGTTCATAGCACAATTCATTTCAGTTTGAACCACGGCAAGCCCTGTGGCCTGCCCGGGAAGGCTATTGGCAGAACGCGTGCCGTCTTTCTGGGTGCTTTTATAAGCCAATAAAAATGAGGTTGTTGTGTGTAATTAAAGCATTCCTGAGCCATGCCTGAGACAGCACTTAAACCCCCGTTCGAGAAGTTTCTGCACAGTCGCTCGTTCCGGCTGTGCAACGCAGGCGGGCGAGCGGCAAATTCAGGGCCGTTCACTGGCTGGCGAAGGCACTCGAACTCCTTTAGCGGGAATCGTCCGTCCGTTCGCTACGGTGCAAACGACGTCGGTGCCCCCGTCCGGATTGGGCTGCACGAACAGAGCTCCGCCAATCACTCCAGCACGATAGCGCATGATCTTCAGCCCCATTCCCGTCGATTTCGCCGTGCTGGCGCCCATCCCAGAACCGTTGTCTCGCACGCGCAACTGGAGATCGTTTCCCAGAACCGAGAGCGAAATGTCAATTTGCTTGGCTCGGCCATGTTTCACGGCATTGCTGACGGCTTCCTGGGCGATCCGGTAGAGGTGGATGGCCACCGCGTGGTCAGCGGTCCGAACTCCATCATCCGCATGCACGTCACAGCACCGTCGAAATACCTTGCGGGTGCGTTCCGCGAGCTGGCGCAACCCGTCCAGGAGTCCGCCTGCCTCAAGTCCCACCGGGGAAAGACCGCGCGCTAAATCTCGGGTCTGCACGATCGCTTGCTGGACCCCTTGGGCAATGGCGCGTGCTTGCGCGACTTCGGCCGCAGAACGCGTTTCTAGATCGCGCGCCAGGCATTCACAAAGGAATTCGATGCCAGCCAGTTGTTGGCAAAGGTCATCATGCAGATCGTGGCCAAGCCGCCGCTGTTCGCGTTCGCTAATCACCAGGATTTCACGCTCCAACTCCGCCTGCCAGGTCACATCCCTCACAAACCAGCGCGAATAGAGCAAGTTGTCCCCGTCCCAAAGCCCATAGGCATCGATCCGCACTTGCTTGATCGTTCCACCCCGATGCCGGATGCGCGCAGCCTGATTCTGCACTACCTCTCGGCCTCGTAAATGTGCCAGGATTTCGTTCACAACCTGGAATTCCATATGGAAGTCGGCGACAGCTCGGCCAACGACATCGCCTTCCTTGCGACCGAGCAGATCGAGGTTTGCCCGGTTGGCGCGCAAGATTCGGCCGTGTGGATCCACCCAAAGCACTCCCAACGGCGATTCGGCAAAGAAATCCGATAACTCCTGGGCACTCTTGCGCAGTTCCTGTTCCGCATGGCGCCGCGTGGTGATGTCTTGCACCGTCCCGTGGAGCCGGATAATCGTTCCGGCGGCGTCGCGCATTGCCTGACCGCGAGCTGTGATCCAACCTCGGGTCCCATCGGTCCGTATCAATTCGGCGTCACATTCGTAGGCGTTTCCTTGGGACAAGCTCTTTTCCACCGCTGCGGCCAGGGGTTGCCAACTCTCCGGCGTGAAATATTTCTGCACGTCGGGATAAGTCGCCGCGGGCAGGGCAGGGTCTCGACCATAGATTCGATAGGTCTGCTCCGACCAAGTGTGTTGGTCGCTGGTGATGTCCCAATCCCAACTCCCCACCCCGGCCAGTTGCTGGGCTTCCTTCAAGGCGGCTTCACTCCGCTTCAAGGCCGCTTCCGCCAGAACTCGTTCGGTGATGTCTTCGCTGAAGATAACAATCCCTCCAATGACTCCAGGAGCCCGATGCCACGGGTGCACTTCCCAGCGGACCCACTGGACGGTGCCATCGCCACGGTCGAACTGGTCTTCGTTGGCGCGTTCCACAGCTCCAGCCAGGCAGCGGCGGTGCACTTCCTTCCAGCGCTCGGGAAGATCAGGGAACACTTCGTAATGACTGCGACCGCGCAGCGTTTCCCGTGAAAGGTGGTAGTCGGACAGCCACCGGTCGCTCGCGATCAGGTAGCGCATCTCCGTGTCGAACATCGCGAGGGCGACCGGCGCGTGTTCCGCAAACAACCGGAGCCGCTCTTCGTCATACTCCTCCGCCTCCTTCAGCCGCTGTGATCTGGGTTTGACCGGCTTGGATGCTTTACGAGGTTTGATCTCCCGGCTACGAACGGGGTCAAAGCTTTTCTGCGCCATCGATCCCGCGGGTGAAGCTCGACGCCGAACAGCCTTCCGACTCGGTCTTCTTGCGCCTTTGCCTCGCGTCTTCACAGGGAACATAGCTACGCACAGGGAACCCGTGCTTCGCTGTAAGTCGAGAATAACCCAGATAGCGGCCAATCAAAGTCAATTCGCGTCGCCCTCCTGCCGGACTGGATCGGCTGTGGGGCCGAAACTGGCTGTTTTGTCATCGCGGAACGCCGAGGGTCTGGAGCATCGGCCAAGGTCCGCCGCAGGCGGTCCATTCGTATATAACAGGGAAATAACACGGATATAACAGGGATTTCACTCGGATACTAGCCCTGTTAAAGCCATGTTAATACCCTGGTATCTCCCTGTATAATACGAATCAGCAACGGGCGGCTCGTCTTTTAGCCTACTCCGAATTCCTGAATCCTCTCGTGGTTTTCCGATCCCTACGAATGGCACCGTCGACCGTGGCTCGAAATAGGCGCCTAATTCCGGTTTTTGCCGATCCTTAACGTCTTCGGCGCAAGGGCTTATGTTGCTGGTGACAAAATGTCACCACGCGAGGTCGCGATACTGCGGCTAAGCCGTTCAAGATCGGACACCGTGTTCGCTGGTGTCCGATGCCCATTCTCCAAAAGGCTGGAGCATTCCAAGACCCTGCCGCGCAATGGCTAAGCGACTGCACTCCGACAGGTTTTGGAGTGCGGCGGCCCTCCGCCGCTGTTCTGGAAAGCGCCAACCAATATGCGGCTCAGGCGGATGAGTAAGAACAAGAGCACGATCAGCAGCAAGATCCAGAACGCGAAAGCGGAAGGGTCAGTCCCGAAGAATCGCAGATGTCTGTCTCGCGACTTTTCCCATCGTACGCTGAGCGCCGCCGGTATCGCTGCAATTTCCGGTGAACTTCCAGTTTTTCTGGAATTGCCTCCCAGACTTCGCACGCATTTGAGTTATAGCGCGTTTTGATGAGCGGCCCGGTTGCTGACATGGCGGCAAGAATCGCCATGCGCGGCGGCCTCATCCGTACAAAGTTCCTCTTCAAGCCACCCAGAGCGGGGGCGGGCGGCGCTGGCGCGCCGCACCGCTCCCCGCCCTGGGACCCTTGGGGTGAGTGTCACTGGCGGGCCCGTAGGTTTGCCCGTTTATCTTGACGCTATCGCCTCGTTTACGGCCCCAATTTAAGCGGGCTGGTCTATAGAGCCGGAGAGGTCAAGAGGCGGCTTCAACAGCCGCCCGTTGTGCTCGCCCAACTCCTGGCGCAACGCGATCAGGAGCCGGGCATACGGCTGGCTGGACAACTCTGCGGCCTGGCGGAAGTGCCGCCAGGCATGGCCATACGCGATCGATGGACGCGGGACGCGACCGGCAAAGGTCAGCATGCCAAATTGAAGAGCAACGCGGACTTGCAGTTCGCAGGAACAGGCGCGGCGAGGGCAGGGTTCGAATTATCCCAGCGCCGTCGGCCAGGCGAGGCTTCCTGCGGAATAAATCCTAATGCCATTCGGTAATTGCCTCCTGGCGCCCCGGATGGGGCAACTCGAGAATAGCTCGGCGTTTTAACGCCGAGCTTGAATGGGCGCGATTCCAAGTCCCGACGGGACGGCCGAGGACGTGGCATTGAACGGAAGAA
>JBGAIN010000004.1:0-154571 GCA_044225505.1 Limisphaerales bacterium | reverse complement strand
GGTCGACGTCGCGCTTGACGGCCAAATAACGGCCGTCGTCGTTCCAATACTTCACATACCCGATCCCGTCCACGGCTGGCGGCAACGTGGCCAGCAGTTGGTTGTCGGCCACGGCACGAATCTCCACCGAGCCGCGGCCCGGGCACACTGCAAATCGACGGAACGAAGGATCACATGCGCGCCCACCTTCATCTTGGGTGAAGGTGATTTCCCGCTCAAGTTGCAGGTCAGGCAAAGCAAGTGCTGCGAACGCTTCCCGCCGCAACTCGACCGTGTTGGAAAGGGCGGCGGCGCGCTGGACAGCATTGAGTGCCCGCACTCTCTGGCCGAGTTCGCCGCTCCGGGTGGTGGCTTTGGCCTGCTCCAGGAGGGCAGTGTAGAGCTGTTCGCGGGCGTCGTGTTCAGCAGCTTCAGCTCGCGTTAAAGATTGCTGTGCCTGTTGGCGCAAAGCCGTTTCCCGGGCTTGAATGGTCGCCGCCACGCGTTCCCGATAACGCGCTAACCCTGCCACCAGGAGCGCACCGGCCAGTAGGATCGTTCCCAGGACACCCACCATGCGGAGGCGGGCATAACGCCGTTCGAGCGTGCGGGTTTGTCGGACGCTCTGCCCGCTTTGGAGCAGCGCCAGATCCGCCTGCATTTCGTCGGCCGTTTGGTAACGCCGTTCGCGCTGGCTTTCACACGCCTTCAGAATTACTTCGTGAAATTCGAGTGCTTCATCGCCGGCGGGATCACTCAGCCATTCCGTGGGAATATCAGGGAATTGTTCCGGCCGATTGCCGGTGCTCGCTTCATAGAGCACCACACCGAGCGCATAGAGATCCGCCCCAGCTGAACCAGGCCCTTCCGGAGGAATGTACCCTTCCGTTCCGACAAACGTGCGCCCTTCTTCGCGTGAGGAGACTAAACCGATATCGGCGAGCTTTGCGTGGCCCTCTACGAAGATGATGTTGCCCGGTTTGACGTCGCGGTGGACGAGTTGATGTCGGTGAAGCTGAGCCAAGCCGCTGACCACGTCCAAGGCCAGCCGCAGACAATCGGCAGTGGGCAACCGGCCCAGGCGCCTCAGGTCTTCACGAAGCGTCCGTGGGACATAGGAAGGCTGGGTAGGGTCTGGCTGCACCTCGGGCCTGAGAACTCTGCGGCTTTGCCTTTGCCGAATTGGTTCCGTGGATTTGTGCCCGGCGAGGATGAGAGCGTTATCCGCCAGTTCCATGACATAGTAAAAGTAGCCGGCGCCCTCATTGCGTCCGACGTGGAGCAAGTGAACCAGCCCGTTGGAACTGCGCGAAACCGGTTCATAACGTTGAATTCCGTCGAATTCGCGTTCGTACGGCCGCTCGCTTTCAAACTGGCCGCGTTGGACGACTTTGACGGCCCGCAATGCGCCCATGATGTTGCGGGCCAGCCAGACTTCCCCGTAAGCGCCGCGTCCGATGGGCCGGAGGAGCGTATGGTCGGGGATGAGCGGCAGGGGGGTCACAACAAGCTACTCGGTCTCGGCCCGCAATCGCTGAACCTCATTCTTAAGTAGCTTGCCCACGCGATGGCGCGCCAGGTAGACCTGCGCCAGGCTTACGCCCAATTTGTTGGCCACTTGGGATAGAGACAATTCTCCCAACATGGCCACTCGGAAAATGAGCAACTGCTGGGAGCTCACTTTCGCCCGCACGCGTTGAAAGGCAGTGTGGAGCAGGTTTTCCTCCCACTCCCGTTGCCAAACCTCGTCGAGAGCCTCGGAGGAATCGTCGGGGATGTCCTCGAGCGGGTTCACACTCTCGCCCTCAAAGTCCGCTGGATGCTCCCGGAAACGAACGCCGGATGGGTTACCCGTCCGCAAAAAGACATTAATCCGGGAGCGCGTGACTACCCGCAGCCAGGACTTGAATGACCCGCGTTGGGCGTCATAGCGGAAATTGGGCATCCGGCGAGTGAGGTAAATGAAGGTGTTCTGGACGACATCTTCGGCTTGGGCTTCTCCCAAACCAGATCGGCGGGCGACATTATAAATCAACCGCCAGTAGGTGTCGAAAAACTCACGCCAACCTGCTTGGTCTTCGCAATTGCGCAAACGCGAGAGCAGGCTTTGTCGTGTGGGCAGCCAGGAGTCTGTTGGAGGCTCCACGAACATAGGTTCCATTCAACTCTGGTAAGCCGCTCAAGCAAGCTATCTTTCAAGGACTTTTGCCGTAACGGCAAGATTTGACATTTTCTTTGAAAGAATGTCCTCACGGCCAGCTTACCACCGATACAACTATGCAATCGTTTGTTCTCGGCCGCAGCCGCTGGGCGGAGTCGCTCCAATCCTATAGGACGGTTCGCGCGTGTCTTGGCGCCTTGCTCGCTCTTCTCATGGCTTTCCCAATCCCGGCCTTTGGCATCGCCGGGATGGAAGGGACCTTCGAGTTTGGCCTGGACGCTCCGTGGCGCATGGAGCCGAGTGAGAAAAGCGATGGCAATCTCGAATACGGCGCTATTCCCATCCAGATTTCCATTCACGACGCTCGCCACACCAAGCTAGATAATATTACCTATACCCCGGCGGCTGGTGTGGGTTCGACCATAACTGTCAACGTGCTGCCGAATAGCCGATTGTCGCTGGGCCGGTTTCGCGCCGTGCGGATCAAGGAGTTAGGACCGACGGAAATGGCCGCCGTTGATTTCCCACTGCGGTCGCTGCATGAGCTTGAGTTCACCACGGGCGATTGGCCATGGCCCGTTGGCCCTTCCAATCAGCCGTTCCATAAAGTTTGCCGAATTTGGAATGGCGAGGATCCAGAGCCATTCCGCGAAGTTGCCGAAACTAGTGAATGGCATGCCACGCTCTATTACAGTCCGAAGAACCGGGATCCGGGCACTGTTGTCGCCCTGCAGATCGAAGTCCTGCTCGAGCGCCAAAGAACGGTCTTGGGGTTTCCGATCACCGAGGTGATCACCTTGCGCAATTACGCCCGTGTTTATCTCTCTCCCGCGCCGCTCCCGCGTTTTGACAACCGCTGGTTGTACGGCGATCTACATTACCACTCGCAAGGGACGGATAACGAAGGGGAGTCTGCCTACAATTACCGCGGCGTTGTGCGCGCGATGGGCGCCATGGGTATGGATTTTGTTTTTGCCGTCGATCACGCTTCGAGTTCTGAGCAAATCGTCGATGCTGATTTACCACCCGTCCACAAAATCGCCGAAGTGGCTCATTCTCACGGAGACAAGCTGTTCGAGAGCGACGCACGGGCCACCGGTGGCGTTGCCAGGGACTTGAACGCATTCCGATACGCCTTCTGCCATGAGCTCATCTATGGGGCTGGAGGGGTCAATAGCGAAGCGACCCTTCGCGCCGGAAGCCGACGCCCTCAGAACTTCCTTTCTTATGACGTGTTTCCCCAAATCTTCCTGGGAGGTGAAATCGATGCGGTGGGAGAAGTCAGCTTGGCGACCGTGAAAGCCAACACCATCCAGACCGTTGCCGGCCCGGTCATTGTTAACATACCGTATGGCAATGGGCTCAAGTTCGAACTGGGAACACTCTGCGCGCCGGGCGGATGCAACGATCCTCGCCAGTCGCTGCTCACGATCGGCGACGCCGAAAGCGCCCTGGTCAACGATTTCCAAAGCCTTGAATCTTTCCAATTCTTCGGCCGGCAGCACCTGGTTTACTTTCCCAATACCTCGGCGCCAACCGTCGGGAACGAAAGCGCCTTTATCCCCAGTCAAACCAGCCGATTTGGCGGCGCCACCCGCCGGTTGGACAGTGCCTTTTCTGTTTCAGGATCCACGGGCCAGCCACTGCTGCCCGAAGTGGAAAGGAAAGGAGTCGTCTTCATTGCCCATCACTTGAATGCATCCTCGGGAGGACGCGGCCCAGACAGTGTTCCTTGGACGACGGACCACATGCTGCTCAAAGGCTTCCGCTCTCCCGCCGTCCTCGGGTTGGAATTCTGGAATGAAGACGTCCGGTTTCGCACCCGGGTTTGCAGCCATGATTTCTGCCGCCCGAACGGTGGGGACTTGGGAACATTCCTGGGGCAGGAACGGGGGTATGAGCGAAACGAAAAACTGCAGGCCAGCAGCGCCAATCCGTTGGAGGATTTGCTCGTCTTCGTGGTCGAGGGCATCACAGGTTTGGATCTTGTGCCGGAGGAATTCCACAAGATCGCGCTCCCGCTCGAAGAAGCGCGGCGCGGGTTCACCGGAGATCGCCTTTTCGAGCTCGTTCCGTTCGATCTTCGCACGGGAGCGTGGCAGTTAAATACCGGGGCCACGGAGCACACACTAATCCATGGCGCTTTTGATTGGGACGTGATGAACCTGACCGGGCTGGACTTTGAAAACAAAGCCAGACTGGCGTGGTTGCAGCCGGGCGAACCGCGTCGCTTCTTCATGGGCGGTGGTTCGGACGCGCATGGCGATCTCAACTACCGGCGCGCTGGGTATTTTCTCGGAACTGATGACGCCAACGACACAGCCATAGGTAAACCGCGGAATCTCGTTTTCGCTGGCGCCCCGGAAGGCCCCGTCATTCTAACCCTGGATCCACCAATTACCCGAGATCCTGGTGGGCCAATCACGACCCCGGGCCCAATTGGTCCCCGGCGGATCCGTGCGCACTCGCATGAGCAGATGGTTCGCGCCCTGCGGGGCGGCCAGTTCTGTGTGACCGACGGACCGGCATTGCGGATGGCCATTGACTTGAACGGGAACGGCCAGATCGACGAGACGGACATCCAAATGGGTGGCATCCATTCTTTCGCCCCCCGCACGGACCGGTCTGCTCCGGCTGTGCGAGGACAAAAACTGACTTTGCTGACCGAAGTGATTTCCACCCCGGAGTTCGGCGGAATTCTGGATATCGACGTGTATGTTGGCGTTCACCCCGCACCCACCTCCGCTGGGTCTACCGTCAAAGTCGAGCCTCGTGTCTATGCCCCTCTGGATCATGGACCCACCCACGGGCTTGGGGCCAAGGGCAGCGCGTTCTCGTATGAGTCAAACGGTCGGAATTACGTGCGGCGCACGGACAACTACTGGGACGGCCAGTTTCTCGGCGACATCGTGACCTGGAACCATGTGCCTGGTGCCAGTCTCCGCTTCTCCCATACCTTGGTGACGACGCTGGATCTTGATAAATACCAGGTTGGCCAAGGCATTCCCGCCGATCGCTTCTTTGTCCGGGCGTTTGCCCGAACGGGCGGCGGCACGCACGAACCGGTCGCCCAACGCTACGCCTACGGGAACCCCATCTGGCTGCGCCGAAACGCACCGGTGTCCGGTCTGGAGACGGGCGGCGGCTCGAACAACCCGAGCGAGCCGGCGCCTCCGATCGGCCCCCCGAGCCGCCTCCCCACCGTGCGGGCGGCCGTCACGCCTCAAGGCGAAGTTTCTATTACGTTTGAGGGCATTTGCACCTTCTCGCCCCGGCTGGATGGGCCTTTCGTCGATATCGTGGGTGCGGTCAGTCCTTACATCGCGCCCAAAGGCCAAGCTGGATTCTTTCGGGCAAGAACTCCCTGACCTCGGATCCCGCACCGCGGCGCGAAGTTGCTCTGACGGCTCGAAGGGGCCGCCTCGCTTCGCCCTGGGTTACGATCGTGCTGATCTGTCAGACCGTGAGGCGGAACATGCGTATTCGAAAACCGCTTCGGCAGGCTGGCGGTCTGGGCGGGATCACCGGCTATCCGCTCGTAATCGGAAAAGTGTTTTCAAACCCTAGCGCGGAGTCGTGCCCCTTTAGCGGCGGGGAACGGCCGTATTTAGCGGGGCCCGCCCCGCCCGGTGCGTCCCTGCCCAGTTCATCCCTTTCCGTCTGGTAACTGCTCTAGTCGCGCAATGAACCGCGTTTCATCGAAAAGGTGGCGTCCCTTCATTACAGCAAACTCCTCGGCGTTGATCACGGCCGTGACCAGGCGCTTCGCCTCGTCGGCGGAGTGCCCCTCTCGCCGGAGGCGAGCGACGGTTTGGCCCGCGAGAGACGCGGCTCGCGTATATTTGCCAAAATTATCCATAGATCTCGGAACTTCCCGTACCGAACCGCACATCTACAACCACGCTGCACCCTGGCGTGCATAACGGCCTTTCGCAAGCCTTCGGATTATCATGGGCCAATCGAAGAAATGGAGTGTGAAGGTCGGCGCAGTGTCCGTGGACGCCCTTTTCTTCGAATTCTGGTCGGGACTTTTTAGAAGAATGGAGACGCCGTTCCAATCCAGCCTTGTCCGCCCATTTCGTCCGAACTACTCTTGGGAGCAGTCACCGGTCGTCGATGTCATCATGAAAAACCTCGTGCTTTCGATAGGGTTACTGATCGCCATGCACGCCCTGTCCGTTGCCGCTCAATCCGATTGGCATCGCGAGTTTCCACCCTTCAAAGTCGCGGACAACCTTTATTACGTCGGAACGGCCGATTTAGCCGTTTACCTGGTCAATACCGCCCAGGGCAACATTTTGATCAATTCCGCATTTCCTCAGGACCTTCCGCTCATTCGGAGAAGTATCCATCAGCTAGGGTTCAATTACCGCGATACGAAAATCATCCTGATCAGCCACGCACACGACGACCACGACGGCGCGGTCGGTCAGATCAAGGAAGAGACCGGAGCCCGGCTGATGGTAATGGAGCCCGACGTGGCCGCGGTGGAAAGCAAGGCGCCAGGCCGGCCTGGAGCAAAGGTGGACCACGTGCTGCACGACGGCGAAAAGGTGGAGTTGGGTGGATCGCGGCTGACCGCATGCTTGACTCCCGGTCATACGCCTGGATGCACGACGTGGACGATGGAGGTTCAGGAGAACGGGCGCCGTTTGATAGCGGTGATCATCGGGAGCCCCAATGTGAACCCAGACTATATTCTCGTCGGCAACAAGGACTATCCAGGCATCGCCGAAGATTACGAAAAGGCGTTCGCTGTGTTACTGAAGCTGCCGGTCGATATTTTCCTGGGCGCCCACGGCTCCTATTTCGGCCTGAGTGCCAAGCACGCCAAGTTGAAGCCGGGCGGCCCGAACCCCTTCATCGATTCAGCTGGATACATGGCCTACGTCACGGAACGCCGCGATGCCTTCCGCCAGGAACGAGACCGCCAGAAACAAAACCCCGTGCCTCCACCGCGCTAGCCTGGATCCTCCCGATATTTGCACGGCGAAGGGCATTCAAGGGCGTCGGTCGGACTCCATTCGAGACTGCGTCGCCCGGAACGGCCGAGGTTATCGGAACGAGCCGTGCCGGAGAAACCCCGCCACGGCCCGGATCACGTCGTGCCGCCACATCATCCAGGTGTGTGTTCGATGGACGAGAAGAAAATCGCGCGTTCCTTCCAGCCTCGTCGCGTCAACGGAAACTTTGCCGTCGTCCGGACCGGGGATCCACCTCGAGAGCCATGGATTCAAGGAACGATCTCCGGCAATGATCCCGAGCTGGAAATCAGCTGGACCGAGTTGGGAGGGCACACTGTCCGCGCCTGTGCCCAACTGTTGGCCAGCTGGCCCGGTGAGCGTTCGGAATAGACGGTTGTTCTTGAGTCGGTCCGCCAACTGGCTGCCCTGGTTGGGCGGCGCGAGCATCACCACGCGCCCTAGGTTTTGGATCGGATGATCCGAATGCGACTGTCGCAGGATAATACCGCCGAGGGAGTGAGTGACGAAGTGGACCGTTGCGGTCTGGTCTGTGATCCGTTGACGAAGCAGCTCGCGGAGCCATTGGGCCGCGCCTTGGACGGACAGGCGAGTGGATGGGTAAGAGACGTTGATAACTCGGAAACCTTCCTTCTCCAGAGCCCATTCGATGCGTTTCATGGAAAGAGCGGTGCGGCCCAAGCCGTGCAGCAAGACCACGGAATCGTGGCCACCGCCAGACCTCAACGCAGCGGACGGCTCTTTGCCCGGCGCTGCTTCGAGCGACACCCCCAGGAGCGGCGCGAGCCAACATTGAAATGACAAGCGACGACTACGGCACAGGACTTGAGTCCAAGTCATGGCCCAAGCGTAGCGGTTCCCTATGCGGAACTGATAATCGAAAAAAACAATGCTCGAATCAGACCTGTCGATTGCCATAGTTCTAACCCTTCTCGTGGCAGAACCAGGCTTTCAGCGCCAGCCACTCGGTGTATCCAATGGCAACTCTGAGACTGGGCGAAGTAGGCACTCGAGCTGTGTCGTGCTTACTGTCTGGCGTTGCGCAGCGCCGTTCTACTAATAATTCGATTTGCGGCACCCTTAAGGCCTTGCCCTGCGGACTGGCGGCTGCGATAAACACCGTACCAGACCTATGGACGCTAAGTTATCTCTTCGCTCCAGCGCGCGTGCGCGGATGATCATCGCATTGTGGACACTCTTATTCATTCCCCTCGCGCAAGCGCAGATCCAGATCGAAGCGGTGGCGTTACCAGACGGGCGTGTGCGTCTCTCGTGGCCGGGCGAGTCGGGCCAGCAGCAACTCGAGTTTGCTCCTGGCGTCGAACGCCCCTGGTCCACGAGCGCGCTCACGGTGCAGGTGATCGGAGGACAAAACGTCGTCGATTTACAGCCAACGGACGCGGCCCGATTCTTTCGCTTGAGAGGGTTGGCTGGTGCCTTGCCGTTGACGTTGGCCTCTACGTCACCCGCGCAAGGCGAGGGGGGCGTCGCGGTGACACGGGAGACGATCTTCCGTTTGTCTGGTCCGCTCTCGACGGATGCCACGTTGGATGCCAACCATCTGTTTGCCTTTGCCGGCGGGCGCAAGCTGCTCTCGCGGGCGGAACTGAGCGAAGATCATCGCACCGCGACGCTGTTTTACCTGGAGAATCTGCCCGCCGACGCCCGTGTCGAGGTGACTTTCGATGGCACAGCATTGTTCGATGCGAACAATCTACCGGTCGATCTGGATCGTGACGGGGTGCTCGGGGGAGCAGCGAAGCTGACATTCGAAACGCTTTCCACAACAGCGCTGGCGACAACCGGCGTGGAAGGTCACGTGTTCGCTTCCGAGAAAAATGCCGACGGCAGCGATCGGCCGTTACGCAATGTGACGATCACGGTCGATGGGATGGAGGAAACACTGCGGACGACCACGGACACAAACGGATTCTTCCGGCTAGTGCCCAGTCCTGCGGGAAGGTTCTTCGTCTCGGTAGACGGGCGTACGGCCGAGGGTAGCCAATGGCCGGGCGGCGCGTACTATCCATTTGTGGGCAAGGCGTGGGATGCAATGCCAGGGCGGACGAACAATCTCGCAGGCGGTTCTGGAGTCATTTTCCTGCCGCTCATTCAAGCGGACGCGCTCAAAGCCGTCAGCGCTACAGCGGACACGAAAATCACCTTCGCCTCCTCCGTGCTCGCCACCAATCCCGCACTGGCGGGCGTCGAGATTAATGTGCCGGCAAACGCGCTGTTTTCGGACAACGGAACGCGTGGCGGAATGGTAGGCATGGCACCCGTCCCGCCCGATCGTTTGCCGGAACCGCTGCCACCTGGCTTGAGTCTGCCCTTGGTCATCACCATTCAAACGGACGGAGCGCGCAACTTCGACACGCCGGTGCCCGTGAAATTCCCGAATCTGCCCGACCCGGTCACCGGCATCAAGCTGGGCCCTGGCGAGAAGACGGCGCTTTGGAGCTTCAACCATGATACGGGTCGCTGGGAGATCCAAGGCAGCATGACGATTAGCGCGGACGGTTTGTTCGCGGTGAGCGATCCCGGAGTGGGCGTGCGTCAGCCAGGGTGGCACGGTCCAGGCCCAGGCGGGAGCGGCTGTGGCACCGATTGTGACGGCGACCCGCCCTGCCGCACTTGCCGCAAGGATCCTCCCCCGGATAAGCCGGATTGCAGTGTGTGGGATACCACCTGTCCGGATAACCCTTGCCGAGCGGAAGCCAAAGCCGTGATCACGTCGTCCACGGACTTTGCGTCGGACATGGGGTTGGCAGCGGCCGGAGGCACGGGCGGCGACGCGGGAGACTGCGCCCTGGGAGTTGCGACTTCGGCGGCTCGAGCGGCCCGGGATTGTTCCATGAACATTGCGACATGCGCTCAAATCAACTTCGGCAACGCGATCATCGACGGTGCCATCGGCAGCGCGTTGGGTTGCGTGCCTAAGGCGGGCGCCGTTCTAGGGGCGGCCTGGTCGCTCAAATCCATCGTGATCAATTTGAAAACGCTCCAGGACTGCTATCTCGGCAAGCCCAGCCCCAGTCTCCTTTCGTTGCCCAAAGCAAAGGGTGCGCTCGAGTCCGTCGGCGGAAGCACCAGCACGGCGTTGGATCGTTTGATTGCGCTGCTCGAGCAACAGATTGCGGTCTCCACCGCAGCCAGCAATCTGAGCGCTCAAATCTGGGGATCAGGTGTTTGGGCAGGCGCGGAAACGCCGCAGGACGTTTCCGTTTATCAGAATTTTTTCAGTGCCGTCCAGAGCGCGGTGGCGACCAATAGCCCCGCTAGCCAGCAGGTTACGACCGAGGAACGCGCCAGCCTTTTGACTGTGCCGCGTCCCAACCACGCGAGCATCGCGGATGTGGATCAGTTGCTCGCCCGGTTGGCCGAAATGGCCAACGGCCAGTTTCGCGCCGGAACTCCCGCCGCGGACGCGTTCATCGCAGCCTTTGCCGAATTGGACGTTCTGACGGCCGTGGTCGCTGGCGAAGGGTGGACGACCCTCTTTGATGGCGCGGTGCGCGCGTTAAGTGAGTTGACGGGACTGATAGAGCCGGCGGCTGGTTCCAGCGCTTATCCAGCGTTGACGCGACCCGTGGCAGCCGCCGCGAAAATGGCGCCCTCCACGCCCACGCCCGCTGTCGATATGGCCTTTCCCGCAACGGCGCATTTCTTTGTCCTCGTCGACCTGCGTTCTGGTTTTGTGCGCCATGGCCAACTCGGAAATGATGGCCGGTTTCCCCCTTTGATTCTGCCTCCGAACACGCCCTTCATCGTTTCTTATTTCAATCCCAATTCTGGGCATACGGGCTCGGCTTATTTCATTTCCGGCACGTCCGGACGAACGACCCGCATTCCTGCCGCGCCGATGGGGCCGGACGTGACCACGGATCGCGATGGTGACGAGTTGACCGATTTTCAAGAGTTGATCCGTGGCACCAACGCGCAGCGCCGCGACACGGATGGCGATGGAGTGCCCGATGGAGCTGAGATTGCTTCCGGTACGAACCCGAACGATGGGCAGCCCCTCGGCTTGGGAGTGATGGCCACGCGCGAGACCCCTGGAACGGCCGTCAAGATGGACACCGTCAACGATTGCGCCGTCGTGGCGGACTCCAGTTCCGGCCTCGCCTTGTTCAATATGGCCAACCCGCTTGCGCCCGTGCTGGTAAACCAGGTTCTCCCCGCGACCGGCTTGTTATTCGACGCCGTCGCGACAGCGGGGGATTTCGTCGCCGCCATTCCGGGAACATCGGCCCAGACGACCGCGGGCGTTTATCTCTTCACGCGTTCGGCCGACGGGGTTTTGACCGCCGCGGGCAATGTCGCGCTCGGCGCGGTGCCTGAGACAGTGGTGGCGGCGGGTCGTTACGCCTACGCACCAGGGAGGTCCGCCAACGCGCCGTCGCTGGCGGTCGTTCGCTTGAATGGAGCGCAAGTCCTGCGGCATGTTCCGGTGTCCGGAGGACTTCCGATCACGACCCTGGCCTTGGATGGGGATGTTCTCTGGGGTGCGAGTACACGGCGTTTGTTCAGTTACCGGATTGCTGGAGATTCCTTGCAGGAGTTGGGTGGGTTAGACGTCGGGACTTTGGCCGTGCCTGCGGGAGAATCTGGCCCAGAACTGGTCGTCGGGAATGGGCGAGCTTATGTCGGGGATGCGAGGGGGTTTCGTATCATCGATGTCGCAAATCCAGCCTCGCCCGTTCTACTTCACGCCAACACCAATACGGCCCTGCCGATGCGTGCGTTGGCGCTTTCCGGCACGGGCCTACTGCTCGGCGGGCAAACGTTGAATGTGGAGGTCTACGATGTGCGATCCGACCAGGCGACGAACTTCGTTACTTCCTTTGCGCTGCCGAAGCTGCCACGTGACCTGAATCTTCATCGCGGTTATGCACTGGCTGCGGTTAGCGAGGCAGGTTTCGGAGTGGTGAATTTCCTCGCGCCAGATCGCGGGACAACCCCGCCCACGATTAACTTGCGGGCTTTTCCTTCGCATCCGCCAGGTGGCCAGGAAGCCACGGAACAGTTTTTCGTGAGCACCACGACGAGCGATGATGTGCAGGTGCGGGACGTGGAGTTTTACATCGACGGCGCCTCCGTGGCCCGCAGTGGCAAGTATCCCTTTGCCGCCACGCTGCGGGCCCCCCAGAAGACGGATGACCAATCCAGCTTCGTGATCCGTGCGAAAGCTACGGACACTGGCGGGAATAGCACCTGGTCAGAGGAGATCACACTCACGCTTCTGCCGGACTTAACCCCTCCGCGATTACTTTCGATCACTCCTGTCCACAACAGCGTTCCGCCGCGCGGTTCGATTTCATCTCTCACTGCCACGTTTGATTCGGTGATGCGACTCTCGAATCTCTCGACGGGATGGGCGCTGACGGAAGCCGGTGCCGATGGCAAACTCGGCACGGCGGACGACGCGCCTGTATCCGGTGGGGAAGTGGCCTACGATACCGAACAACTCACCGTGCTTCTGCGCTACACCGCGCCGTTGCGTTCGGGCAAGTACCGCTCCCAGGTCGCGGCCAGCGCGGCAGATCTAGCGGGCAATCCTTTGGGAACGAATGTGACTTGGGACTTCTCGATTCCCACGCCGAAGCCAGTCGAAGCGTTGCCATCGAACCAATCCGTTTGGGTGACTGACACGCTGCGGCGCGTGGAAGTGCGATTTGATGAGCGTCTTTCCGCATCGTCTGTGACCTCCGCATCGTTGCGCGTGCTCAGCACGAATCTGGTCAACCCGACCGTTCTTTCCGGGGGCAGCACTTCCCTATCCGCCAATGGGCGAGGCGCGGTGCTGGAATTTACCCAACCGATCGCCAATGGGGCGTGGCGGATTGTGCTCACCCCTGAGATTCGCGATGTTTTTGGCTCGTCCGTGCAAACCAATCTAACCGCTGATTTCATCGTCAAGGCACTGACACTGTGGTCGACGAATGCCAGTGGCACGTGGGAATCCGGGCGGAACTGGCTGGGCGGTCTCGCCCCCATCTTCAACGACCACGCGGTGATTGACCGTCCCGACACCAATGTCAGCGTCACTCTGAACTCCAATCCAACCTTGACCACCTTGCGGGCGACCGAGGAGATTCTGCTCAACGGACGCCGGCTCTACGTGACTGACACCGCGGAGTTGCTCGGGCCACTGCGTTGGAACGCCGCTTCCACCTTGGCGGGCGGTCTGATCGACTTGCGTGGGGACGCGCTCGTTACCGGAGGCGGGACAGGAAGTCCCAGCACGGGCAATACCTTTGGACCCAATGCCGCAAGTCTGGAGCGGGGCACCCTCCGGAATTCCGGGCATATCGACGTCACCTCGGGCGTGTGGCTGCTAGAGAACAATACGGCGACGATTGAGAATCTGGCGAGCGGCGTGATTCGGTTGACTCCAACCACTCCGGCCTTCATTGAGCGAGATCGGATTGCCGGAACGAGAGGCAGCGATGGAACCAGTTCCCGCCTCATCAATCAGGGCTTGATTGAAGGGCTGCCCGATGGACGCGCCTGGCGGTTGCAGACCCTCGATTTCGAGAACAACGGGCTCGTCCGTCTGCCGAATTCTCAGCTCGAAATGGAGAGTGGCATTTTTCGCAATACGTCTAGCGGCAGTCTGGAGGTCTATGGGTTGATGCTGCGTTACGTGAGTGGCGCGTTGCTGGGTAATGTCCGACTGCAAAACGGGTTGGCCTATACCAACAATTCATCGTCAGATACATTGGCGTTAGGAGGCGAAAATCAGGACTTCGGGACGAACGGCATCGTCATGTACGGCGGCACTCTCCATGTCGCGGCGCCGCTTACGATCAAGCGGCTGAATATTCAATCGCCCTGGTCCCGGCTACGTCTGGGCGATACCCTCACCGTTAGCGATTTCGCCAGCATGAAGATCGAGCGGGCAGAAGGCTCCGGAGAACTTAAGCTGCTCGGCACGACTCAATATCGGCCACCGGCGGTGGGGGGAGGCGTTGCTTCCTGGAACCTTTACGACACCGTCCACGTCCGGAACTTTGGCACGCTGCAAATCACCAACGCGCGGGTGAGCTGTTACGATGAGTCGCTCTTTGTCAACGAGACCGGCGGTGTGATCGATGCGCTCGATGGGGCTGGCATCGTGAGTGGGAACTTTATCAATGCCGGTCAGCGGACGTCCCCCGTCGGAACGAACTATGGGCGGATCGTTGTTCAGGGTGCTCGCGACAGCCAGTTTCAACTCGCCAACGAGGGGCGAGTGGAGATTCGCTCGGGCGAGACGACGTTTTACTATTCTCCGCAGCGCGGTCAGTTCGAAGTGGCGGCGGGCGCAACGCTTGGAATTGATGGCGGTATTTTGGAAACCAATGGCCTCGTTACGGGAGAAGGGCAGGTTTTGCTCAATGATATTACCGTTCGGGGGCGCCTGGATATCCGGCGCGCCATTCTTGACAGACAAACTCCACTTTTTGACGGGGATCACGTCTTGCGGGAGCTGGAACTGAAGAACTTTAGTGGCAGCGTCCAATTTCGGGCTCAAGGGCGCGTGGAAGTCACGGAACAGTTGATCACTTCGACAAATGTCTCGACGGGAATTAGCGAAGGCACACTCCGTTTGCATGGCGCGCAAGTCATGGGCGGCGCCGGGGTGAGGAACGGCGCCACTCTGGAAAACGCCGGCCAATTGACCATGCTCGGTCTTTGACGGGAGAATTCAACCGTGCGTCGACCGGACGGATGGTCAACCTACCTGGAGCCACGCTGACCATGAGGAGCGGCGGAGTCAATCTGAGCCCTTTCATCAATCAGGGGACCTTCATCAAAGATAGCTCGGGAAACCTGCAGTTCTCGAACCTCGCCGTGACGAACTCGGGACTTCTCTCGGTCCGTGGAGGGGTTTTGGTATTCAGCTCCGGCCTGGTGCAGACTTCCACCGGTGAGCTTCAGTTGGCGGGCGGGAACGTAACGTTACGCGAACACAACTCCGGGATTCTCAGCGGGGCTGGCACCAATCTCAGCTCATTGTTCATCAACAACGCGATTCTACGGCCGGGGGCGCCTCTGGGCGTCTACCGCACGACTACGTTCAGTGGTCGGTTTGAACAGACGACCAACGGTGTCCTGGAGATCGAGATTGGCGGGTTACAAGCGGGAAGCGAGCACGACCAGGTCTTTTCCGAGGGCGCATTGTATTTGGTCGGCACTTTGCGCCTGAGCCTTCGGAATAATTTCCTCCCCGAACTGGGCCAGGGATTTACCATTCTCCTGGGGACTCGGATCAACAGCGCCGCCCCGCGTTTTACCACGGTGGAAGGCGCGGATTTGGGCGGCGGCAAACGGTTCGAAGCGTGTATGCGCTACCGCGGTCAAGTTGCGTGTCGTGGCTTCGCCGTAGGTTGGTGATGGCAGAAACGGAGAAACCTTCTGTTGCCTTGTCGGAGCGTTGAGGACGTGGGCAAAAGGTTCCACAGCTCAAACCCCGCCGAAATTCGCCGCGCCTTGAACGGGCCTCGGCGTTTGGAGACACAAAATCTTCGGAAACGGGTTTTACCCTATAGACAGGTTCTCCAAACGGTCTCATACTGTTGAGGTCTGGCGATTGGCTGTCGTCGGAAATATTCAAAAAAACTGCAGCGTCTCGAGATACGAATCATGAGCCTGAAACTCTCAACGCTAGGCCCGTTGACGCTCGTTGCCATCCATTGGGCCAGTGCTCAGGTTTTGCCCCCTGTGACCTTGGCAAAAGCCAAAGCCAGCGATGTGCTGCTCGATCCCAGCTCGACCAAAGTCCAGGGAGGCAGAGCGAAGCTGACCACCAGCGTGCTCGTGCGTCAGTGGCACACCTACACCGGTAACTATCAGTTCGATGTTTCCCCGTATTTCTTCAAAAGCGAAAAAGGTCGGCTGACCATCGAGGTCTCCGACGAGACCCTGGATCGGCTCGCGAGCGGCGTGGCGGTTGACTTTACAGGTCTGGCGACCACCAATGGCAGCGGCAAGACTCGTCCGATCCAAGGGAAAGCCACACCGGTCGATACGAAGCGGGGCACGGTAGTTCTGCGGCTCAAGGCAGAAAATAGGGAGCTGCAATTCAACACTGCCTATCGTTTCGCGGAGTGAGCGTAGCGCTGCCCTCACTCTGGAGTCGTCGGCAATGACGCCAGGGGGGCACACGTGATCGCGGCCGTTTGGGCTGTTAAATCGGCCGCTTCTTCCCTCGACGCCACCACGGGAGCCGGTCAGTATGGATTTGCATGAAGGTAATTAGCGCGGCAGTTCTCGGACTCTTCCAACTTTATTCCTCTACCCTTTGGGCAGCTGCGCCTTTCCTGGGCATTCAACAACTTCCGTCTCGATCTATTCAGCTGACATGGTCCGGAGATGCATCGGAACTTACCTTGGAGCAGAGCGAACAGTTGGGATCACTCTCGAACTGGCGCCCTGTCGCGGAAACGCCTCAATCCGCGGGTGGTTCGTGGTTTATCAATCTCCAACCCGCGGCGGAAACCCGCTTTTATCGGCTGCGGAACAGCGTTGCTGCGGCCGCGACGATTGCGAGCACGTCACCTTTCGACGGCGAATCCACCGTCGCGGTCACTCGGGAGACAGTTTTTCGCCTTTCGGCTCCGCTGAATCCAGATGTCGTGGTGACCAGCGCGGACCTTTTTGCTGAATTCAGCGGACGACGCCTCCTCTCGCGGGCAGAACTTTCCAGCGATCGTCAGACGCTCACGCTCTTTTACTTGGAGAACCTGCCCGGAAGCGCGCGTGTTCGCGTGACGCTGGACGGGACGGGTCTGGGAGTCGATGCGGACGGCGATGGTTGTCGGGAGGCGTTTTCGAGCTCAGCCTTCGATACGCCTGGTGTGGTTGGCCTGGAAGGGACAGCGGTGACGGGGCACGTTTTCGCCTCTGAAAAGGCGAGTGGGACCAATGCCCCCCTGGTCAACGCCACGATCACGGTGGACGGCGCCGAAGAAACCCTCCGGACGACGACGGATGCCAACGGTTTCTTTCGTCTCTCGCCGGCACCGGCGGGAACTTTCTTCGTCCACATAGACGGGCATCCTGCGCAGTCACTGGCCGGGCGGCGCGTACTATCCGTTCGTGGGCAAGGCTTGGGAGGCCGTCGCGGGCCGAACGAACAACCTGGCCGGCGGGACGGGTGAGATTTTTCTGCCGCTCATTCAAGCGGATGCGCTTCAAACGTGAGCGCCACGGCCGGGACCGAGATCACTTTGCCCTCGGTCCTCTCCACGAATCCGGCGATGAGCGGCGTGGAAATTGTTGTTCCACCGAACTGCTCTTCGGCGACAACGGCGCGCGTGGGGCAAGGTGGGCATTGCGCCGGTCCCGGCCGATCGGTTGCCAGGACCCTTGCCGCCTGGCTTGAATTTTCCGCTTGTGATTACGATTCAGACGGACGGCGCCTCCAACTTCGATGTGCCTGTCCCTGTCCGATTTCCGAACCTGCCCGATCCTGTCACCGGATTGAAACCTTCCCCTGGCGCCAAGACGGCGCTCTGGAGCTTTAGTCACGATACGGGGCGTTGGGAAATCCAAGGTTCGGCGACGATCAGTGCTGATGGAAACTTTGCCGTGAGCGATCTGGGAGTGGGCGTGCGTCAACCGGACGGCGTGAGTTACCTGGAAGCAGTAAGCGGACCCCGGAATGGTGGAGGGAGCCCGCGCCATATCCGCGCCTGCCTGATCCGCCCTGCGACGACCCTTGTGACCTCAAAGGACCAAACTATGTTGCGTGCTGGGATGGGTATTGCGAACGCTATTTGAAAGGCACGCCCCCAACAGACCCCGCCGAACTCAAGAAATGGAATCAGGATAAGCAGGAGAAGTTGGAGGAATGCGATGACAAGCTCAAAGATCTGATGGAATGTCGCCAAGCTCTGGGCGGTCCTTGCGGCGGTTGACGGTCAGCAGGTCTGCGGAGCCAAGAATCTCGATTCGCCAGGCTCGGCTTGGATCCCCTGGCGAGCTTTGGGCAGGCGGCCACGTTAACCGAGTTGGAATTAAGCTATACCAACTCTGGCATTGTCTGGCCACGACCGGGCGATTGGTTCCGCATCGGTTCGCTGCAAACGGGCTTTGAGCAGCGCGGCCGACTCAATGCCCAAGGACAGATCGAGAATCTGATTCTCGCCCCCGACGAATACTACTTGGTCAGCTACTACGATCCAGAGCTTAGCCGCGCTGGTGCCGCCATTTTCCGGTCCGCGAACAACGGCGTGGAGACGTTTATCCCGAGTGCAATTCTCCATGCGGGACTCATCGCAGTGGCCGGTGACTCGGACGGTGACGGTCTTTCCGATATGGAAGAGCATATCGTGGGCACTTCCGCGGATTTAGCGGATACCGACGGTGACGGCATTAGCGACCGTTTGGAACTCGTCGCCAACTCCAACCCTCTGGATGGACAACCTGCCGCCGTCGGTGCGGTCGCCACGGTTCCGACGCTGGGACGGGCGCGTGCCATCTCGGTCGATGGCGATTTGGCTTTGGTCCGGTCCGGAAGCACCGAGGGGGTGAGCTGGTTTGATGTTCGACAGCCGGATCATCCGTTGCGCATCGGCAATCAAGCTTTTCCGACCGCGCAGCGGCCTTTGGTCGCACTGACGCACCGCTGGGGAGTTTTTGCAAGCGCAGGCGGGAGGATCTTCACGATTCTGGATCTCTCCTCGCCCGCCGGCCAAATTGGATTACGAGAAGTGCGGGTAAAGATCATTCCCGTCACGCTCGCTGCTTCCGGTGACTACGCCTGGGTGGGATCAGGCAGCCTGTTCCTGGTGGATTTGAAGACCGGAGCAGTCGTGAGCTCGCGCTCTTATTCGGGAGGCGCGATTGACCACGTGGTTGTCGCGGAAGGCTTTGTTTATCTGATTTGTAACGGTCTTGCTCACCGTTCACAAGCTGGATTTGAGCGCGTCACTGGGTGAGTCGCTCGCAAGTTATATCATCGACGTGGGATTCGGCGCCCCTGTCGGGATGGAGCTCGCCGTTGCGGAGGGGCTGATTTACGTAACGCCAATCGACACGAACGCCGTTCCGGGGGTTGCGGTTTTGCGCGATGCTGGCAGCACGTTGACGTGGATCGGCGGGCCATCTCCCATCACCGCCATCAGCAGTGCTCCCGCAGGGTCGGGCAAACTCCTTTTTTCCGGTGGTTCGGTCAATCTACTGTCTGACAAGTTACTCAACTTGCTCGATGTCAGCGATCCCACGCGCACAGACCGATTCGTGACGGCGGTGATCACGCCTGGAGGGGATGCTGAAGCAATTGCGGTTCATCGGGGAGTGGCGCTGGTCGCGGATGCGGCGGCCGGTTTGTCGGTTATCCAGTTTATATCGCCAGTGGCCGAAACAATTGCACCGAGTATCACTCTGCGTGCCCAGCCCGGTTCGAAGGTCCCGCTCTCGGTCGAGAATGACCGCCTCTTTCTTGTTCTTGCCGATGCCGTGGACAATCAACTCGTGCGCGAGGTCGAATTCTTCGTGGATGGCCAGCTGGTTACGGTCGACGGCGGTGCGCCGTTTGACGCGCTGCTGACCGCACCTTCCTTCACCTCCGGGAAAACCCAGGTCGAAATTCGGGCGCGCGCGACCGATGTTGTGGGCAACGCGACCTGGAGCAATCCGCTCGTGTTCCTGGTCACTAAGGAAACCGTCCCGCCGGCGGTAGTCGAGACGACTCCATCCTCCAATGTAAAAGTGCTCGCGAGCCAACTTAGCCAGGTCAGCGTCCGTTTTAGCGAACCCTTGCTCCGGTCGAGCGTCGCGAATGGTAGCCTGCGCCTTGCGAGTGCCGGACCCGATGGGCAAATCGGCACTGGAGACGACGTGCCGGTTGGCGGTCAAATCGCGTTTGCGAACGATGATACCTCCTTACTCTTGAAGTTGACCGGTCCCCAACTCGCGGGCTTTTACCGAGCGATTCTGGAAGGTAACGTCACCGACTTGCGCGGTAACACTCTCGGAGCAGATGTTTCCTGGAGTTTTGAAGTGCGCGCTCCTGTGTTTTGGAATGTCGCAGCCGCTGGCAATTGGTCGAAACGAACAAATGGAACGTGCGGTGCCCGGGACGAACGATTTTGCCATTATCGATCGGCCCGAAGGCGACTTCCTCATGACTTTGGATGTTTATGGGGATTCCGTGCCCGCTGCGGTCGATTTGCAGTCGCTCGTCGCCCGCGAACCGTTGGTCTTCGGAGGGGAACCTGGGCGGTTGCTGTTTTCCAGGCCGTGCAAGGCGCGGAATTTCTCACGCCAGTCGCTTGCCAGCACGACGTTCTTAAATGGTGGCCTGGCAATTTGCTGGCGGTGTTACGATTCTTCGCAGCGCATTGTCGAATTCAGTAATAATCCTCAGGCCTACGGTCCGCCTGGAACGTCACGCTGGGTTCGGGCGGAGCGGCGAGCGTGATTGACGACGGCGTTTTGCGTCCGATCGGAGGCGCTGTTCTTCACCACACGATGGGCAGCACTTTGGAGGTGCGCTCCACTGGGGATGGAACGGGCTACGGGTTTATTGACGCTGCGAATCAGTTCACCGGACCTTCCTCACGATTCGTTAATGAAGGGCTCGTGGCCAAAACTGGCCCGGGGGTTTTCACGATTGGCGTGCCTTTCTTTCAGAACTTGGGGGTTCTGGAAGTGCGCACAGGCACGCTCTCGATCATAAGTCCATTCGGGCAAGCGGGTGGGATTGCCCAGGACGGCGTCCTGCGGATTGCCCCAGGCGCGATCGCTGAGTTCCGGCAGTTTAAGCTCGCCTCGTTTTCCATGGGACGGTTAGCGCGCGTGGAAGGGACCGGTAAAATGATCTTTGGCGCTCCCACAACCGTCGATTGCCCTTTCGAATTCGCCGGCGAGACCCGGTTGGAACAGAACGTCAAGTTCACGGATCGAGTGCGGACCGCTGGACCATGGAGCAGCCAACTCGGTTGCGAGTTCGCGGGTCTCAGTGTTGAACTGACCGGGCCGGTCGAGTTCAACGGAGGAGTCGTGCAGTTCAATCAGGCCACCGAAGCGCTCTTGCCCGCGGTCAACATCACTCGTGACACAAAAGTTGCCGGCCGGCGTGGCGCGACGTTCGCCAAAGGCCTCACCTTGGAGGCGGCCAAGTTGACTGTGGAGTGCCCAGTCCGCTTTGACGCCCCGATTCTCATTAAGAATGATCTTAGCGCCTTCAATGCCAATGGCTCCGTCGAGTTTGCGTCGCCCACGGCCACGGTTTGGAGCGAAGGCAATGTGAATCTCACGGGCGCGCGCAGCCGAATCCTGTCCAACGGCGTCTTTGAAGCCTCGGCCGCAGGGACGTTAAGTGCACGCGGTTTTCGCAACGAGGGCACTTTTCGCAAGTCGGCGCTGCCACCACGACTCTCAGCCTGAACTGTCAAGCCGGCCGCAGGCGAGTTCTCCTTTGTCAATGCTGGTTTGCTTGAAGTCGTTTCCGGATCACTGGAAGCGTCCCCTGAGTTGGGAACGTTTCAAAATTCCGGCACGGCGCGTTTCCAGGGCGGGCGTTTCCTGCTCCGCACCGAGTATAACCAGGCGAGCGGCCAAACGATTCTTTCTGGCGGGACACTGGCTACGCGCACGGTCGTGCGCATTGCTGGCGGCGAAATGACCGGCACGGGCACCGTCGTTTGCGCCAGCCTAAACGTGGCGAACGGTGCCACCTGACCCCAGGCGCTCGCTCGGTTCTATCCAGGTCACAGGTCAACTGGACGATCAAACGATAGGGGCCGGTGACTTGATTCTGGCCAATACGAGCCGCGTCGTCCTCGAACTGGGGAGGCCGCAACCCAGGCCTCGACTATGATCAAGTCGTCCTCACTGGCACTGCCTTGCTGCGGGGCACTTTGGAACTCCGACTCCCGGAACGGCTTCCACTCCTGACTTAGGCGAGGAATTCACTCTTCTCACGGCTAAAACGCGCGGGACTTCGAAGTTTACCATTGAAGCCTTGGCCTCGCCGGGCGCGGGCAAGAAGTTCGAGATTATTTACGAACCGACAGCGGTGAAGGCGCGGGTCGTGTCCGCTCCGTAAGAATGGAGTTACTAGTCAACTCGGTGGAGTCTGAAATCATGGGAACGCGGGATTTATCTAATGCCATTCGGTAATTCTATTTAGTCCCGGAAGGGACAGAATGAAGAAGCCCGGTCGCTGGCACCGGGTGCTGTGAGAGGGACCAAGCCCCCGAGGGGCGGCTGGAGGGCGAGAAAGGGTTTGGGGCATACGACCTTGTGATCCTTAATCTTCGGTTCTTCCGTTCAATGCCATTCCTCGGCCGTCCCGTCAGGACTTGAATCGCGCCCATTCAAGCTCGGCGTTAAAACGCCGAGCTATTTTCGAAAAGTGCCCCATCCGGGGGCGCCAGGAGGCAATTACCGAATGGCATTAGAATTTATTCCGCCCCGGAGCTGACGGACCGCGCCTCGAATCATCCCGTAGCGTCCCCTCCCTGCGTCCGTTCCTGCACTGCAATCTTCAGGATTGTTCTACAAGCTACGATTAAATTTTCTGCGGCTTCATGCGGCGAGACTCATCAATTTGTCGTGTCGGCTTGGCGTGCGGCTAAGAGGGCGGTGAGAATCCGACGGCGGCGGTCACTTGCCAGCGATAAGTGCGGGAGACGTGGGCAATGAGCCGTGGGCGTGGAGCAACAGACGCCGAGAGACTTTGGCGCCTTGAGCGTTGTTGGCGTTGGTCTTTGGTCTGGCCAAAGAGCAGCACCTGGATGTCTGGATTGCGAAAACCCTTTAAAGTCCACCTCCCTTTGGTTACCCGTACAGGGATGGAGCGTCCCATCTTCAAAAGGGTTGAGAGCTCGGTGGCGTCGGCCCTCCCGCCGGACCGGTTGGCAGATTCGTGGTTCTTTGGGCCAAAGGTGTGAGATCTTGGCTGCGGCCAAGGCGCTCAGTATCGTTCATTGGCCGCTTTGGATGGTCTTCGGCCCGACGTAGGGATCCGCTACTCCCAGGCGCAGATCATGCCAAGCCATGGGCCTTTCAGGGCCGAGTTTCTGGAGTGCGGAAGACCCGGAGGTCCCTCCGGATCGTGGATGGTCGTCTCCGGACGGAGCATTGAGGCAGTTGTAAGCGAGCAGACGGTTCGTTTTTCATCAAACCCATCTTACTTCACCAACGCGTCCTGTCAGTCCCGAGTTGAACTCACCGCCCTTCTCCGCGGAGAACTATCTCCAGCGCGGCGTCACGGGCGCTCGCGAGTTTCTTAGCCGACCCAGGATCCAGACGATTCGATTGGCTCCGCCGCGCTGAGGACCGAAGTCCGCGTTCCCATGAACTCCCTGGCACTCCGTTTTTCTTGTTATGGCGACCCCAGAACTCTATTAGGTGTTCTGGCAGTGTGAAGGTCGCCATTCCAGATCGGTATAAGACGGCACGGGCCGCCGTGCCCTTCGCTCGTGTCTATTGGTTACGCTTCCATTCATCTCGCGCTGTGGGTGAGTTGGAAAGCGCCCAACTCGGTGGCATTATTCCGAAAGGAATAAGTTCTGACTGGCGTGACGAGTGGGTCGTCATTGGGAACGAGGGCACGCAGGAGATCGATCATCGATATTGATGACGACGATTACCCCGTTTACGCGGCTCATGGTAGCGGTGAGTGGCGTCCCTGATTGCGTTCACCTTTCGTCATTTCGTCCAGATACTTCATCATTTGCAGGTGTTGTCTCGCGAACGTTCCAAACTGATCGGGCTGGAACGTCCGATCACTGGTCGAGAATGGGATTCGTGATGGAGTTCATCCGACGACAGTCCGGATATTGATTTCACCTTCTGGGAGATCCTTGCGGGAGAGGGATGTAGCTGACCGAACCTCCCAGACTGTATCTCTGAGTTTTCATTCTGGGCGAGGTGGCTGTGTCCGAAGAATCAACCTCCAGTTCGGAGATGAATAGCAGACAGCGAAGAATGCCCACTATGCGCATGGGCCGGGCGCACATCGGTGCGCTCTTGGATGGTCTCCGCTCATCGTTCCTCAAAAGGCATCAATGGGGGATTTCGCACCGAGAGCGTTCTCGACCTTGATCGTGATCGTGCTCTTACTCTCCTGCGTTCGGCCACCGTCATGGTGCGATGTCGGTCTGCCTCAGGAGCGGCTCTTAGACTTTTCTTTCCCAAATCAGACAAAACCGCAAACGCGCGACTTAGCGACGCGGCACGATGCGAAACAATTGCAGATTAGATAGTTAGCAAAATCGTCCACAAATGCGTGGACACGTCATAACGCTGCGGAGAATTGGACCCCAGCCAGCGTATCGGAACGGCGAACAGCACACGATATCGATAAGATGGTGACATTCTTTAGTCGCTAGGGACTGAAGTCCGCGCACCCATGATAGAATCAGCGGATCCTACAGAAAATGGGCCGGCGCCCAGCCTCGGTCTCGTGCTTGTCGTGACAAGGATTCCCGAAAGTCCGGATGCGCGATCGAGATCAAAGCCCGGACTCGTTCCGGCACCGACCGGCCTTTGAGGTTTACCAACCCCCACTCGGTCACGACAAACATGACGTCGGTGCGAGGAGTGGTGACGATGTTTCCCGGGGTGAGCTCGGGCACGATGCGGCTTTCGACGGTCCCGTCCGCCCGCGTCCGAGTTGACGCCAGACAAATGAACGATTTGCCGCCGCGGGAAGCATACGCGCCCCGCACAAATTCTGCAGTTGCCCGCCTGTTCCGCTGACATGCCGATGCCCAGCGCTCTCGGACGCTGCTTGCCCTTGCAGGTCAATCTGGGTGGTACTGTTTACCGAGACCATTCCATCGTTGGCCATGATTCGGTCAGGAAGATTGGTTTGATCGACGGCTGCGCTGCGACGACGGGATTGTCGTGGATGAATCGGCATTGTCTCGCTGGAGCCGCCCGCGAACGTGAATACGATCCGGCCGCGATCGACCTGCTTGCGAGCGCCGGTCACCAACCCAGCTTGGCAAAGGTCCACCAGCCCATCGACCATCATCTCCGTGTGAATGCCAAGGTCGCGAAGGCCAGCTTCTCGCAGCAATCCGCACACTGCGTTCGGCACAGCAACTCCAATTCCAATTTGCAAGCAAGCCCCATCCGCAATCTCGGCAGCAATATAGCCGGCGAGTCGGCGATCAATTTCAAAAGGGGGCGGGTTGGCGATCTCTGGTGGTCCCAGACCCTGCGTTGGAATGACATAATCCACGTTAGACTCGTGAATGCCATTTTCAGGGCCGTGGACATAAGGGAGCAACGGGTCAACCTCAATGACGACTTTTCGAGCGCGCTCCAACATCGCCGCATGATAAGTGCACGCCCCGCTGAAGTTGTAGTAACCGCGGCTGTCCCGTGGGCAACACTTGATCACGGCCACATCCACGGGATCGAGAAAGCGTCGATACAGGTCGGGCGCTTCTCCAAAGTTCATCGGGATGTAGTGGGCCAGCCCTTCGGTATGCTGGCGCCTATCGAGGCGCGAGAAGTGCCAGTTGAGCCAAAGGAATCGATCTCCGACCCGATCTGCCTCCAGGACAGCCCGAGATCGGAGCGACCAGGCCGCGCGAATTTTTACGCTTCGCAAATCGTCCACTCGCGCGGCGAGAGCGCGGTCAAAGGCATCGGGTTGGCCCATCCCAAATCCATGGCTACCCGATTTCGCAGGGCGGACGAGGCGGCGGCTTCCTCAGCGCAGTCAGGTGCAGTAATGCCTTGACCCCATAACAGTTCTCAGTTTTCACGTGATTGAGCATTGCCAATGGCCAACTAGAATTATGGTGACGGCTTGGAGCTAAGGGTTTTCCAGGACCAACGCCAGTCCGATGCGTCAGCCAGGAGGCGCGGCCGTCGCGGAATGCAGTCGCGGCAGAGCCGTTGCTGGCGATGCGATGGAATTTAACGAAACCCCGAGCAAGGGGGGAGACGCATCGGGCTTGGCCTGATATCTTTTTCGGGTCGAAACCGGATTGTCTCCGTTCCAGAGGAGGCTATGTTTAGTGTGCTGCTAGAGAAATAAAAAAACTCGACGCAGTAGGAGACGAAGGCGACTTCCTTCCGCCATCAGGCGAGAGATGAAGCCGCCTTCATCGTTTTCAGAGTTGGGTTTGCTCAGACCTGGCGCAGATTCGCCACAATCAATTAATTCGCGCGAATGTCCTCGAGCAAATAAGTAACCTCGTCATCGACAGCGAGCGCGATGTTGTCGAACTCAATCCGATTGGGAAACCCAGAACTTTCGTCGAATCGTGTCAGAATAGTGTCTGCACCTCTAGCCTCGGCCGCTTCCACGGAATCGATCAGTTGCTCCACACTTCGGAATGCTTCGAGGTCCGCAGCGCTCGGCGTTTCCGGTGTGCCGTCTTGTTCGACATCCGTAACGCCGATGACTTGGCCGCTCTCCACCAGCACCGTTCCTGCTCTCAGGAACGGCTTGCAGAAGCACATTCGAGTCATTCGATACGCGTAGCGCTGAGGCAATTGCCGTTTCCACGGAGCCAGTTGTTCGGACAAAGCGTTGGTCACGAACTGGGCCCGATAGAAGCCCTGTGTCGAGTTGGGGATCTCCAGGCGAAGGCTGCGTTCGGTCGTCTCGGCTGCCCAAAGGAGTTGCCACGCTTTCAGATCGGTTGAAGCTTCGATGCGAACCAAACCGACGGCCTTGCTATTCGAAACCGAGACAAACGCCGGTCCACCTTGCAGTCGTTCGATGGTGAAGGCGAGGTTTGGCGCAGGGGATTGGGCCAGGGCTGGCACGACTTGCAGCGCAACGCAAGCCGCCGAGAGTGTTATCGCCTTTTCGAAGCGGCCGGCCGCTATTGACTTCATACGCATAGACAGTAATGCCCAGGTTTAATTGCGCTGGTAGCTCCATAATCCTTAGTCATCGGACTGGCTAAGCCTAGAGTAACGGCACGATTAGGTGGCACCAGTGAAATCTTGCGGCGCCCCGATTCTCTTTCCCTTAGCAACGGAAGTCTTATTTCTGCCAAGGAATGTCAAGCCAGTGGGGGAGGCTCGCCAAAGCTTGGCGGCATGTCAGACTGAGCCAAGCAAAAGCTGCCGTGGAGTTTAGACGGGCGGTTTGTTAGATGCAGCTGGGATCCGCCGGGTCAATACCGACGCATTCGGGCGGACGGCAGAAGCTAATCTCGTGGATGTCCTTCGCCGACACTGGCAGGTCGTAATCTCGACCGTAGCTGAGTTGGACGGGGAAATCGTGGCTCACGTCGTGCTCACCCAAGTCACTTTGATGCCGACGGTTCCGGGGCTTCGCATGGTTGCGTTGGCCGGTGGCCAGAAATCTCCACCCAGGCGCGGGGTATTGGATCGAGTTTGATCAAACGGGCCATCGCGGACGCGCGCACGGAAGGCTACAAGCCATCGTCGTGGTGGGACCTCCCCAGTACTACAAGCGCTTTGGCTTTATCGAAGCCAGACGCGTGGGGCTGCGCTGCGAATTCATGGTTCCCGATGAGGGATTCATGGTGCTGGAGCTGCAGGCTGGGATCCTGGAAGGCTTGCATGGAGTCGTTCGTTACCAGCCCGAGTTTTCTGGGTTTTAATCGTATCGTCTGCGACGAAGCGGTGGCTGCGACACCACCAAACATTCTCCTCGAAGTCCCGCCGGTCAGCGTCTCACTCGTCCACAGCTGCCGGCACGCGGTTAGTTTCCGCGGTCGGCCGGGACACGATGGGCGCCTGGGGCGGAAGTGGAACGGCGGTCACCGAATTGGTTTGCCCGGCGGGAGGAGCGTCCGCTCCAGCCAGTTCTTCGGGCAATAACGTGATCGCAATGCGCCGATCTTGGCGCGCCCTTCCGCGGTCGTGCGTTGTCCGCAGTCGGGCGATACTCTCCGTAGCCCAGCGCCCCGACACGTTCCGGCGCAACTCCTGCCTGCTCCGTCAGAAAGTGCACCGCAGCCAGGGCTCGGGCAGTCGAAGGCTCCCAATTGCTTAGAAACCGACTCCGGATTGACCGTTATCGGTGTGTCCAATGACATGAATCTTTAGTTCCGGATGCTCTGAAAGAATGGTCGCGATTTTTCGCAATATATACTTCGCCATCCCGCTTTAAAAACCGCTTCCCCAGAATTGAACATCACCCTGTCCACGATGTTCACCGTCAGCTTGCCCTGGAGTTTCGATATCGTTACATCCCGCGATTCCAAATCCGCCCGCATTTGATTCTCGAGTTGTTTCGCGGCCTGGTGAACCGCCGTCTTTTCATTTTCCAGGTCATTCAACTTCGATTTTAAGGCCGCGATTTGCTCTTTGCCCTGCTGCACCTCGCTTTGAGTCTTGGCTAGGGCCGCCTTGGTTTCTTCCAGGGTGTTGGTGAGTTCGCTCCCGCCTCTTCCAAGGTCTGCCTCGAGGATTCTAATTGGCGGGCTCGCTCTTCCGCGGCCCGCCAGTAATAAACTGCTGCGCCAGCTGCCCCCGCGACAATAAAGCCATTACCCAACCAATCCAAGCCCCAGCGCCACGCCGATCTCGGCGCCCAGCTTCATCTGCAAACGGATTCGCGCGACTCATCTCCCATGGTGTAATCAAACAGATTCAAACCGTCCAGGTGAAGAAACGCACTGAGTTGTAAAATTCACCGACTCACAGCCAGGCGGTTATTTCCAGAGAGTTGAGACTGATTTTTTCTGACTTTTTGTAAATCGCATTTCGCGCAGAGCGCGACCACCAGTCTTTTTCCAGCTTGCTTGCCAGCGGGTCCACGCGCAGCGTTCCGGAAGAATCCTTGTGTCCATGAACAGCTCCGTTCCCGATGAACAATTGGCGGCGATCAAAGAAGCACTATTTGCCGGCCGCAAGATCGAAGCCATTAAGATCTACCGCCAGTCGACTGGCGGAGCACTCAAAGATGCCAAAGACGCGATCGATGAATTGGAAGCGGCCTTGCGCATGGCGTCCCCGGAAAGATTCTCCACCCGAAAGCCCGGGAGTTGCATGACCGCCTTTGCGTTTATTGGCATGGCGGTGCTGGCTGCGTGGTGGACCTTCGCGCGCTAATCGCGATCAATCCTCTCGCCGGGGCGCACGAGTTGAGAAGACCAGGCTAAGAGCAAATTGCTCTCGATTTTATAAACCTCCGCAGAGACGCGACTTACGAAATCCCTGGGCAATCCCTCCAGAGGGTTTGTGTCTTGCCCGGCTTATCCTAGCCACGACAGCCATGCCGGAGGCATGAATGAGAATAGCTCGGACGCTTTAGCGCTGAGACCCAGCGCCCCATGACGTTTAGCCCCGAAAGGGGCGACCGACCTTCCGAAAACACGTTGCTTCTGGTGAGTTCGGAGAGGTTCAGCCGTCCCGTCGGGACTTTGAACTCTGCGCGCGGATTCCCGGCACTGGAAGTGCCGGAGCCAGTTAATGCCACGGCGTCCCTGCCGGGACGCCAAACGCCTGTTCCAGAACGGAGGGAACAGCTTCTATCCCGCGAAAAACAGCGAGGAGCCGCCGAGTGAGGCGCTCTTTCGCAGCTCCTCTGCCGCTCTTCATTCGGTGGTCACCCACTGGTAACCCACTGCCAGTGGGTTACCAGCGGCAGAAGAGCGAAGGAAGAGGCGTGAAACCCGCGCGGATGAGCGGAAGACCCGCCAGGACCCATGGAAATGGACCGACGCTTACTCTGGTGCCAATAAATCTCCCGAGTGTGAGACATTTACCGGTGCCGATCGACGGTTGAGGTCCCCAGCGGTTGGGGCTGAGCAAAGCCTTCCGGCGGAGCGAACGGACCTCCGTTCGCTTCAAAGATACGCCCGACGGAAGAGATCCGTCGTTCATTCTCCGGCGGCGGCGAGGGCGGTGCCATCTCGAAACTGGAGTTCCGCCAGACGGCGATAGACGCCGTCCGGGATCGCTTGTAGTTCCGCATGGGTTCCCCGTTCCACGACCCGTCCGTGATCGATCACAATGATCTGATCGGCGTGGCGGATGGTTGCGAGACGATGGGCAATAATGAAGGACGTGCGGTTGCGCATGAGCGTCTCGAGCGCTTCTTGGATCAGGCGCTCGCTCTCGGAATCGAGAGAACTGGTGGCTTCGTCGAGAATGAGAACGGCGGGATCTTTCAAAATGGCCCGGGCAATGGCGATTCTTTGGCGCTGTCCGCCCGAGAGCTTGATGCCTCTCTCGCCCACCAAGGTTTTGTAGCCTTCCGGGAATGATTCGATGAATTCGTGAGCATGCGCCTGGCGTGCAGCCTTTTCGATCGCTCCGAGGCTGGCGCCCGGTTTGCCATAGGCGATATTCTCGGCGATGGAGCCACCGAATAGGATCACTTCCTGCGGCACGATCGCCATGTGCCCGCGCAGTTCGGCTAGCGGCAGATCCGCGGCATCTCGTCCGTCGAGCAGGATGCGTCCGGATTCGGGCGCGTAGAGCCTGAGCAGCAAGGAGATCACCGTCGATTTTCCGGCCCCACTCGGGCCGACGAGGGCCACTCGTTCGCCCGGAGCGGCCCGCAGACTGATCCCATGCAGCACTTCGATTTCGGGCCGAGACGGATAGCGGAAGTGGACGTTTTCGAACACGATCTCTCCGCGTAAGTTGGGCGCCGGGACCAGGGAAGGGGCGAGCGTGGCGTCCACTTCGCCGGTTTCACGGAGCAGTTCGCGGACGCGTTGGGTCGAGCCGACCGTCTTTTGGACCTGGCTATAAAGCTCGGCAAACTGGCCCATGGCCCCGGCGACAAACGTCGTGTAGAGGATGAATCGGGTCAGCTGCCCGTGGGTGATCTCGCCCTGCTGCAAGAGGCGGGCTCCAGACCAGAGCACAAGCACGATCGAGCCGAACAGGGCGAAAATGATGAAGGCGATGAACCCGGCCCGAAGCCGCGCTCCCCGTAAGGTAACATTCAGAAACGCTTGCAGGCCGGCGTCGTAACGTTTGAGTTCATAATTCTCATTGGAGAAGGCCTTGACGTTCACGATCGACTGGAGCGTCTCTTCGACCGTGGTGGCGGTTTCGGCGAGCCGATCCTGCGCATCTCGGGAGATGCGACGGGTTTTACGGCCGAAGACAACGGCCACCACGGTCAGGGCGGGCAGACTGACGAGCATCAAGGCAGTCAGCTTGAGTGAGGTCATGGCAATCAAGACGATGCCACCGCAGAGCATGGTGATTTGCCGCAAGAACTGCGGTAAAATCACCGTGACCGCGTCTTCAATCTGGATCAGGTCTGCAGATAAGCGGCTGGCGAGCTCTCCGACCCGTCGTTGGGCAAAAAAGGTCATCGGTAACGTGATCATCGGGCGTGACGTCACGGCGCAGATCGACCAGGCTTTGCCCGACGGTGGCAAACGACAGGGAATGGAAGAATGCAAACCCAGCGAACGCCAGCACGCTAATCAGGATAAGCGCAACCCAGTTGACCTGCAGGAAGCTTCCGGCTTGCACCTGAGGATTGATAGCCGCATCGATCATGCTGCCTGCCGGGTAAGGAAGGTGAGACTCAAAAGGCTGGAGGCAAATAATGCCCCAGGGCCACGACGAATCGGCGGCGATACGGTCGCACGTATTAAACAAGCCCAAGGCTTGACGGAGCGTCTCCCGGTCGAGCCGCGCCTTGGGCAATTCGATGCCTGCTTGATCGTTTCTGGAATGCCTCGCCATAGGTTACCCGAACATTTTTTCTCGATAGACCCGGCACAATGAATGGGCCATTGTTTTCCACCGGGCGCTATTGGATTCGAATACCGGGCGGACGCGTGGAAGGTAAGCAGCGGATGATTCGGAGGCGCAGTCAAACGCTACCGCGCAAGGACTAAGCCACCGAACTCCGGCAGGTTTTGGAGTGCGGTTGCCCTCAACCGCTTTTCCGAGCGGTCGCACCGAGATCGAACACGCTATCCAGCTGTCAGACAACGCGGTCGTGACGTTTTGGGGTTCAGGGTATCGAACTTAGATATGCACAAACTCACGCATGTTCTGGTCACACTGACATTTCTATTCGCATGCTTCGGGCTCTGGGCGGTGCTCCAGGTCCTCGGAACCCTTTCCACGTCGAGTGCTCAAGCGCTTCCGGCGTTCACAAAGCTCGCGGTGGCTCTACGCGGTTGGCTGCTGCTCTTGCCGATCCCAGTGGCGGCGTATGGCATTTCCGCCGTGTTGCGCCGCCAGGTAGCGCCGCAGAGCGGCACCGCCTTTGCCGCTTGCGCCATGAGTGCACTCTGCCTGGTGTTTTTCCCTGTGCTCTTAGCTCTGTTTCTGCCGTGTGTCGTGTTGATGGATCAGGTCTTGGGTAAATGAGGGATCGAGTTGTCGAACCCAGTGAAGGTGAACCACGGTCGTTGACGAGCGCACCACCGCTTGGCGGCGATGCCAGTGGCAGATCGTGAGACTCCAATCGAGAATTGGCTTACCCAGCCTGTTCCCGCCGCCGTCCGCTCAGGACTTGCTACCCCCGGTCACCATTGAGGTTGGGCTTGGTTCCGAGATCCCATAAGTTGGGGTTGAGGCCAAGCGACAGCTCCTCCAAAGTCTGCACGTGAAAACAAAATGAATAAGCCTAAGACGATCGACGAATACATTTCGGCCTTTCCACCTGACGTTCAGGCGATTCTTCAAAGGATTCGGCGCACCGTTCAACGGGCGGCGCCGGGTGCCAGGGAGACGATCAGTTACCAGATGCCGGCGTTTAAACTTCACGGGGTTTTAATATATTTCGCAGCTTGGAAGCATCACTTGGGCCTTTATCCACCGGTGAGAGGGGATGAGCGCCTGGAGAAGGCTGTCGCGCCCTACGCGGGTGAGAAGGGCAACCTTCAATTCCCCTTAGACCGCCCGATTCCCTATGGCTTAATTGAGCAGATCGTGACGCTGAGAGTTAAACAGGATCAAGCGAAGGCGGCGACCAGAAAGTCGAGTCGACGTGGAGCCGGGAATCGGAAGGGCAGCGCTAGCTAATTCTCGGAGTTTGCGACTGGCCTGGAGCCCGGTGACGGAGCAGCGTTACGGGGTGTGGGATTGACTCTGAGCTGTCCTTCCATTAGACCGAAACCGGCACGCTAGGTCACCGTTGAGAAGCGACGAATGGCAGTGAGGGATCCCCAGGATCATCTCAACCAGCGAGCCGACTTTGATATCGCCAATTGGGCATGCGCAACGCCGATGAACCTCAACCTGGTTGGCGACCTCGATCCCACTCGTTCTGTACGACGCAATGGGCGGAGATATTTCAGGCGGCTGACCCTGGCCATCCGCACTTCGACCGCGCTTGGGATCGACTCGCGGAGCTCTACTGGTACCCCCTCTATGCGTTCGCCCGACGCTCTGGGTGCGAAGTAGAATCTGCCCGAGATCTGACCCAAGGCTTTTTCGTGCACTTGCTGAGCGGCGACCTGGTTGCTGGAGCCACGCCACGCCGTGGCAAGTTCCGCACCTTGTTGTTGACCTCGTTCAAGAACTTTCTCTCGATGCAAGGCCGACGGCAAATGGCCCAAAAGCGAGGCGGTGGCCAGATCACGGTTTCCCTGGACGACGATGGGGCTGAGTCGCTCTACCAGCTGGAGCCCGCTGATTTGGAAACGCCCGACGTTTTATTCGAGCGGCGCTGGGCGCTGCAACGATTGGAACGCGCGTTAGACCGGCTGGAAACGGAGGTGGCAGCCCGCGCGAATCCCCACCTGTTTGTCCGGCTCAAGAAGTTTCTCGTGGGCGAAGAGGATGTCGGGACCTGTGCGGAGATTGGGGCTGAGTTTGGCATGAGCGAGGGCGCGGTGAAGGCCGCGGTGCACCGGTTGCGTCAACGGTACCGCACGCTGGTGCGCGAGGAGATTGCGGCGACGGTCCTGTCCCCATCCGAGGTGGACGAGGAGCTGCGGCATGTCTTGAAAGTTTTGATCGGGTGACGGAGTCGCCTGAATTCCTTGGCGCACCGATGCAGTGGCGTAACTTTCGCGCCTCGGTTGCATAGATCCAGTTAAGTGCTCATGCGTGAAGGAACGAATACCGCTGGCGAACCCGCCCACGAAGCGGGCGCGTGCCCAAGCTGCGATCGGTTTGTGCCGAAGGATGCTCCGCACGGGCTCTGTCCGCATTGCCTCGCCCAATCCGCTTTCGTTTCCCACCATTGGACGGAGGCCGAAGCCGAGCCTGCTTTTGCGCTCAGTTTCGGACGCTACGAACTGCTCGGGGAGAGAGGCCGAGGCGCGACCGGAGCTGTCTTTCGAGCCCGGGACACGCGAACCGGCGAGATCGTGGCGTTGAAGATACTGCTGCAGGGGCGATTTGCTTCGGTGAAACAGCGCGAACGCTTTGCTCGCGAGGCCGAGGCGATCGGCCGGCTGCATCATCCAGGCATCGTGACGCTCAAGGAAGTGGGAGAATGTGAAGGCCAACCGTTCCTGGCCATGGAGTGGATCGACAGCCAAACGCTTGACGATCTGGCGCGGAGAAAACCGATCCTGCCGAGCGAAGCTGCCCGTTTGGTCCGGGACTTAGCGCAGGCCGTGCACCATGCCCATGAGATGGGAATCATTCACCGAGACCTGCACCCGGCCAACGTCCTGATCGATAATTCCGGACGTCCTCTCGTGGCGGACTTTGGCTTGTCGCGCGCCTCGCAAGGGGACACCGAGATTACGCACACGGGCGACGCTCTGGGAACACCCGGCTTCATGCCGCCAGAACAAGCGCGCATGGAACCGGAACAGTTCACGCCGGCCAGTGACATTTATTCCCTGGGAGCGGTGCTCTACTTTCTCCTGACAGGCCGGCCGCCCTTTATGGCGCCCAGTTATCACGAGACGGTTCTCGAGGTTCTCCATGGAGAACCGGTGTTACCAACACGTTTTAATTCCCGTGTGCCTCCAGCCCTGGAAGCAGTCTGTCTCCAATGCATGGAGAAAAACCCGCAACGTCGCTACGCCACGGCGCAGGAGTTGGCCAATGACTTGGACCGATACCTCCGGTCCGAACGCGTCCACGCGCGGCCGGTAAGCCGATGGCGCATCGCGTGGCGCTGGTGCCGGAGGCGTCCGCTCCTGGCCGCGCTTTGGATCGGACTCATTCTCAGCTTGGGAGTTGGAATCGCGGGTGTGAGTTGGCAATGGCGCCTTGCGACCGAGGCGCTGCGCGTCACGGCGGCGGCCAATACTGCAGCACAAGAGGCGAAGGGCCGATTGCTGGAATCGGTCAGCCGCCTTCGGATGGAGCGCGTTGAGGAAATGCTGGGCGAAGATCAGACCGCCAGCGCATTGACGCTGCTGGGGCTCGAGCTCCGAGCCAGCCCGTCCAACCGAGTGGCAACGGAACGGACCCTCTCCCTATTGGACCGCCGGACATTCTTCCTCCCAAAGGCGGCGCGGTTGGCCCTGGGCGACAAAGTTAACAATACCACGTTTTCCGCCCGCGGCGATTTGGTCGGGGTTGCTGGCTACGATGGCGTGGCCCGCGTTCTCAATCTGGGACTCCGTCAACCGGTGGGGCTGCCGATCCGAAGCTCGAACGCCTTTTACAGCGTCGCTTTGAGTCCGGACGGATCTCGCGCTGCCGCTGGAACGACCGCGGGCGAAGTCCACATCTGGGACGTTGCCACGGGACGTGAGACGTCCGCTGTGCTGCGGCACCCGGGAAACGCCGTCGGTTTGAGTTTTTCACCGGACGGCTCGCGTCTGCTGGTCGCCTGGAGCGGTTACGATACCGCCAAAAAAGACATCTACGGAATGGATCTTTGGGAGATCGATACCGGACGCCGAGTGTTCCCCACCTTACGTTCCAATAGCTACATCTGGCGCGGCGTCTTTTCCAGGGATGGACGGAGGGTCGTCGCGGTTTCGACCGCCCGCGTGTTGGAGATTCGCGATTCCGAGACCGGGCACGCGATCTTGCCCCCGTTGGGCACGGAGGGAGGCGTGCATCAGGTCGCGTTCTCGTCGGACGGAAATCGATTGGCCGCGGCCGATTATGGAGGGTGTGTCCGAGCTTGGAATGCTCTGACCGGGGAAAAGCTTGGAGAGATCCGACATGCCAAGAGCGCAGTTTGGGTGGAGTTTAGCTCCGACGCCGATCGGTTTGTCACGGCGTCCGAAGACCATACCGCGGTGGTTTTCAACCTCAGGACTGGCAAATCGCTGGGCGCTCCCATGCGGCACAACGGCGTCGTCTGGTGCGCTCGTTACAGCCCAGACAGCGCGCAGATCGCAACCGCCGCCGCGGATGGCACCGTGCAATACTGGGATGCGGAATCGGGCCGGCCCATCGGAGAACCACTGCGGCATGAGACACCGGTCCTGCAAGCGCAATTCACCGAGCAAGGCCGAGCCCTGATCACCGTGACCAAAGATCATCACATTCATCGCTGGGAAACGCCTTCGTCGGTCTTCCGCCGGCCGGACCCTCGTTTTGAGGTGGAACCACCTGTCATTGCCGTGGGAGTAGATAATACTGGGGCGCGTCGAATAGCCGTGACCGCCACGAATCGTCTCCAGATCCTGGACGGACGAGGAGCGACGGTTCGAACCCTTCTGGAAAGATGGCCTCATCGGTTGGTGGCTGCGTGGTTCAGCCCGAACGGCCGCCATGCTTTAACCCGGGATTCCGAGAACCAGGTCGAGCTGTGGAGCGGCGAAACCGCCAGGCCGCTGGGCGAACCGATTGGGATGGGAAATGATGCGTTGCCGCCAATTTTCTCTCCGGACGGCGCGCGCTTTGTGGTGATGCTCAATGACACCACGCTGCGGGCGTTTGAATCCGAGACCGGCCAGCCCGCCGGGCCGCCTCTCCCATTCTTGGAAGGTCATCTCATTCACTCCCGCGCTTTTAGTCCCGACGGCAATCGTTTGGCTGTTGGCTATTACCACGGGGAAACGTTTGTCTGGAACCTGGCTAAAGGCACTTTTGACCGGTGCCCTGCAGCGCTTCTGAGCCACGATTTGTCAACCGCGTTCAGTCCCGATGGAACCCTCATCGCGGGAGGTTCAACCACCGGCGAGGTCGTGGTGTGGCAGGCTACAAACCCGACCGTTCAAGCGGGTCCATTCCCCCATCCTCAAACCATCCGCAAAGTGTCATTTGCCCCGGAAGGAAAGACATTGCTGACGATCGCCGCGGATAACGGCGCGCGACTATGGGATTATCGCAAAGGTGTGCTCAAAACCCCCGTCCTGCCCCACCCGGGTGAGTTGACCTACGACGAATTCAGTCCGGACGGAAAGCGATTGCTGACCTTGGTCGGAGACCGAACCTTGTTTATCTGGGACACGTCGACGGGGCGAGCTTTAGTCGATTCGCTGGAAGTGCCAGCCGCGGTGCTGATGGTCCACTTTGACCCCTCGGGTGATCGAGTTGTGGTCGTCGCTCGCAGCGGCTGGGTTCGTGTCTGCGACTCCGCTACTGGGCTGCCGGTAAACGACCTTGCGCGCCAAGCCACGCCCTTGACCGCGGCGGACATGAGCCAGAATCGGCAATGGCTTGTCACCGCTGATCAGACCGGCAACGTTGCGCTGACCGAATTCCGGGCGGCGTCAGGACCCGCGCCGGAGTGGCTGGCTGAATTGGCTGAAGCACTTGCGGGGCGGCGACGATTGGAAGATGGAACCATTCAGATCGTGTCGACGGAAGCACTGTGGGAACTCCGTCAGCGACTCGCGTCCATTCCGGGAACGGGCTTCTCTGCCACTTGGGCGAGGGACTTTTCGGCCACTCCAAAGCCGCGGGCAGGCCGCCCGTCGCTTCCTTAAGCTCGAGGAGTGCGGCTCGCTAACGAGCGGTATGAAGGGGCCAAAACCGCCCGGTTCCGAAGCGGCATCCGAGCGTTACCCGCTGCGTTCGGGCGCTCCAGAAGCGCCTGCCACGGGAAGCTTTTTCAGACCCAGCCGATGCACGCGCGACGAGAGCGTGGTCGGCTTTAGTCCCAGCAACGCGGCAGCGCCATCAGGCCCGTAAATCTTGCCGCGCGTCTTCTGCAACGCCTCCAGGATTAAGGTGCGCTCCTGCGATTTGAGTTGGTCCAAGGAAGCCGGCGCCAATGAAACACCCGCTTCGGTGACGCGCGCGGAGGGACGCGTTCGAGCGAGACCGAATTCGAGGGCGCCCTGACGGGACCGGATCACCGCGCGTTCGATGACGTTCTGTAACTCCCGCACATTGCCAGGCCAATCGTAAGCTTGAAGTTCCTTCAGATGGGCGGCCGTCAAGCGGGGTGGGGTGACACCCAGTTTTCGCGCGGACGATTTCAGAAAATGATCCGCGAGCCCGGGAATGTCGGACAGACGGTCGCGGAGCGGCGGAAGTTCGATGGGAAAGACGCTCAGGCGATAGAATAGGTCCTGGCGAAACCGGCCGGTTTTGAGTTCCGCTTCCAGATCGCGATTGGTGGCAGCGACAATGCGGACATCGACCGCCCGTGTGCGGTCTTCCCCAAGTTTCTCAAACTGGCCTTCCTGCAACACCCGGAGGAGCTTGCTTTGCAATTCGAGCGGCACTTCACCAATCTCATCCAGAAAGAGCGTGCCGTGGTCGGCCAATTCAAATCGTCCAACACGATCTTTGACGGCCCCGGTAAAAGCTCCCCGAACGTGTCCGAAAAACTCACTTTCGAACAACTCACGCGGAATCGATGCGCAGTTGACTCGCACCAAGGCTCCTTCCTTGCGTGGGCTGCGATCGTGGATCGCGCGGGCCACCAGTTCCTTGCCCGTGCCTGACTCACCCAGGATCAAAACGCTCGCGTTGGTGGGGGCGACCATCTCGATCTGAGCGAGCACTTTCTGCAGGGCGGGGCTTTCTCCCAAGATAGCACGGTAATTGCCTCGCAGTTCCTCTTGCAAATACTCGTTCTCAAACTCCAGCGTCTTCCGTTCTTTAATGCAGGAAATCAAACCGATCGTGCCGACAATTTCGTCACGTCCGTTGCGATAGGGCAGGGCGCGGACCGAGACCCAGTGACGCGTCCCATCTTTGCGGATCTGTTCATAGTCGTAACGATCCTCTTTGCCAGCCAGGCGTTCTTTGAGCCGGCGTCGCATCGCAGGCCATTCCTCTTTCGGCGTGAGTAGTTCGTGACTGATGGCCCCGAGCAGTTCCAATCGGGACCGGCCCGTGAGGCATTCGGCGCTCGAATTGGCGTAGAGGATGCGGCTTTCACGATCCGTGACGATGACACCTTCGCCCAGACTATCCATAAACCACCGGTAAAACTCCTCGTGCTCATGGAGGCGCCGGCTGGGATCGTGCGTCTTGGCGAGCAGGGCGGCGGGATCCCCTGGATCAAGTGCTGGAGGAATTTCAGAGCGCGCCACAGTGGACGAATTCATGGCGATACCAATAGCCTTGAAGGAGCCTCCGCACAACTCGGTTGCGTTGCGAGCAACGCATCGGTGGTGGATAACGCAAATGCGTCACGAGCTCCGCACCGTGATAGACGGACTATTCGTTCATCCAAGTCCCGAATGGAGAGCGACTTCGCTGCAATCCGACGTGGAGCAGGATGCGTTGGCACGGCGCGAGCAGTCACTCCTGGCGTTGATAAAATAAACTTGAAGACAAAGGATGACGATGAGTGCGAAAAGACTGATTGGCAAGGTGGCTGTAGTCACGGGAGCTTCTAAAGGCATTGGCGCTGCGATAGCGAAAGAGTTGGCGGCCGAAGGCGCCGCCGTCGTGGTGAATTACGCGTCGAGCCAGGCCAACGCCGAAGAGGTGGTCCAGGCCATTACGAAGGGAGGGGGCCGGGCCATTGCGGTTCAGGCGGACGTGGCCCGGAAGGCGGACATCGTGCGCCTTTTTCAAGAAACGAAGCGAGCGTTTGGGCGTCTCGATGTGCTTGTGAACAACGCCGGTATCTACGAGTTTGCACCGCTGGAGGAAATTACGGAAGAGCATTTCCATCGGCAGTTCAATTTGAACGTGCTTGGGTTGTTGCTGACCACACAGGAAGCGGTGAAGCATTTTAGCGATTCGGGCGGCAGTGTTATTAATATCAGTTCCAGCGCCAGCACGCTGACGCCGCCGAATACCTCCGTCTATAGCGCAACCAAAGGAGCGGTGGATGCCGTCACTGGGACTCTCGCGAAAGAACTGGGTCCTAAGCAGATTCGGGTCAATGCCATCAATCCGGGCATGGTCGTCACTGAAGGCGTCCGTTCGGCCGGTTTGCATGAGAGTGATTTCCGAAAGCAGCTCGAGTCCCAAACGCCCCTCGGCCGCATTGGCCAGGTGCAAGATATTGCGCCAGCCGCGGCGTTCCTCGCGTCAGCGGATTCCGCGTGGATTACCGGAGAAACGTTCCTTATTACCGGAGGCCTTCGTTAACGCGCGGAACGTTCTCGATGCGGAAAGAAGCGTGTGGAAATGACGAGCCTAAAGATGTCGTAACGCGGCTCCCTCGCCTCGGCCAGTTCAACCTAGACCCAAGTAACCTGAAACCTGATGGAAAGACTATGAAATCGACCCTTGAACTTAATGAAACCAACTTTGATCGCGAGGTGCTCGAAGCTTCGACGCCTGTGATAGTGGACTTTTGGGCAGAGTGGTGCGGTCCGTGCAAAATGCTTGCCCCGGTGCTGGAAGAAATCGCCCGCGAACAACAAGGCCAGGCCGCGGTGATGAAGGTCAACATTGATGAAAATCCCGGCCTCGCAGCGCGCTTCAACATCCAAAGCATTCCCACCCTGCTTTATTTCAAAGAAGGGGCAGTACGTGACCAGACAATCGGGGTAGTGAGCAAGAAACTGGTCAATGCCAAGCTCGCGGCGCTGCGCTCGGTCCCATCCGTTCCCGCGAGTTGACCTTGGTCGCGCTCGACCTGAACAGATCGTCCCTGTGTCAACCTGGGTTCAACAGGTCGACGATCTCGGGCGGAGTGTCCCGGTCGAGACGGGGCTGTGTCAGTGCGCGGCCGCGTTCGCTCAGCGCAAAGCGCTAAAAAGCCGATCCAGGACCGCGAGTTGACAGATCCTGGGAGCAATGGCGTAACTGCCCCGCGCGGGTTCCACAGCCTGGGTAAGCAGGACGATATCGGCTGCCCGGGCCAGTTCACTGCCCGGCTCATTGGTAAGGGCGATCGATCGGACGCCTGCGGCCCGGGCTTCTTTAACCACCCAAACGGGAAAACGAGTCTCGCCCGAGTGGGAGAGCGCTAGCAGCACCAGCTCCTGTGCGGGTGGCGTAAAAGCGTAGGCGCTCATCTGTTCGTTCTGAATGAGGAGTGCCTGGCGTCCGAGAGTAAACAGGATATCCAAAGCGATCATCGCCACTCCCTGGGACGCTCCCAGTCCCACCAACGCAACGCGCCGAGCACTTTCGAGGGCTTGCGCGGCTTCGTCGATGGCAGGGGAAGCCGATTCCAAACTCGCGGCCAGGTCCGCACTATACGTGCTGTCATTCGCGGATTTGCCCGGGGTGGTGCGAGAGGTGAACTCGCGCAGGACGTGATATTTGAGGTCTTGAAACCCGTCGAAGCCTGCCGCCCGGCACGCGCGCATGACCGTGGCATCGCTTGTCTCGAGGTGGCGGGCCACTTCTCGCAGACTGCATTCTGCGACCCGGCGCAAATCCCGAAGCAGCTTGCGCGCAACTTCCGCTTCCGCGCGCCGCATGTTGCGCAGCCGCGTTTGGAGCAATTGTTTAACGCGCACGCAACAAGAGTAGGAAATGATGTTGCAAGTGCAACAGGAAATGTCTTTGATATTCCTCATGAAATCCCGTCCACCCCAGAGAATCATTCCATGCCTGCGTGGCTGACATGGGCATTTGTTGCCCTGGTCTCCTGGGGCGTTTGGGCTGTCCTGTGCAAGTTTCTGGGCAATACGCTGTCCGCAGAGCTGAGCCAGGCCATCTCGACGCTGGGATTCCTCCCGATCGTCATGCCGTTGGCCTGGTCCGCGGGAAAGGAGCTTCCCAATGCTTCAAGAAAGGGATTGCTCCTGGCCCTGGCGGGCGGTGTGGTCTCTTGTTTGGGGAACATTCCTTACTACGGCGCGGTCGCGCGTGGGGAGAAGTTTGCCACCGTGCTCTCGCTCGTGGCTTTGGCGCCCTTGGTAACCGTCCTGCTCGCTGTGATATGCTTGCGGGAGCGATTAAATGGGATCCAGGGGCTCGGTTTGGCTTTCGCCGGCTTTGCGATCTGGCTTTTCAACGTTTCCGACAATGCCGGACTCCTCTCGCCGACTGTTGTCGTGGCGTTGTTGCCCATCGCGTTATGGGGCTTCTCCGGCTTCTTGCAGAAGGTCGCGACCAACTACATATCGGCGCCGGCCGCGGCTCTCCTCTACTTGGGAGCCTTCATTCCGATGGGCGTTTACTATGGCGCAAGCCAAGCCTGGCCTGCTTCGATTCCGGGGCGCACTTGGGGCCTGGTGGTGGCTTTGGGCTTTTTCCTGGCCTTTGGGAATTTTGCTGTTCTAGAGGCCTACGGGCGGCAGGGAAAAGCGGCGGTGATCGCGCCGTTGGTAAATTTGTTTCCGGTCATCAGCATCGCGACAGCGTTTGCCCTCGGAGAGAGTGTCGGGGGCCGGGAATTAGCGGGCATCGTGTGTGCCCTGGCGTCGGTCGCGGCGCTCTCATTTGAACGAGCGCCCGCGCCGTCATAAAGGCCCCAAACGAGATTTAAATCATATGAAAAGCATCCATGAACTCCTCCGCTCGGGCGTGGTCCTGGGCGACGGTGGGTATCTCATTGAATTGGAACGCCGCGGCTACGTCGACAGCGGGTCGGGTCGCGAGAAGGTCGGCACTGGCCGGGGCAGCGGCCAATTCACACCTGAGGTGGCCATTGAACATCCCGAGGCTCTCCGCGAGTTGCATCGCGAATTCCTGGGGGCTGGATCTCAGGTGCTGCAAGCGCTCACCTTTTTCGGAACGCGGGAAAAACTCAATCGCGCTGGCTACGGCGCCGACACGGAGAAAATAAACCACGCCGCCGTGAAGCTGGCTAAAGAGGTTGCGGGAGATGCAGCGCTCGTTGCGGGCAGTGTTTCGCGCACGCAATTGACAGAACGCGAAGGAATGGCGTCGCTCGACAAGTCGCGCGAGCATATCGCCGAGCAGATTCGGTTGTTGAAAGATGCGGGGGTGGATTTCCTGATTCTGGAGACGTTCTTCCATCTGGCCGAGATGAAAGTCGCTTTGGCATGTGCAGCTCAGGCGGGAGTGCCAGCGGTCGCCACCATGAGCTTTCGCCCGCTCATTGCCAAGTGCAGTGACGGGTTTACGCCGGCGGAATGCGCGAAAGTGATGAGCGACCTCGGGGCCTTGGCCGTAGGAGCGAACTGCGAGCAGGATCCGGAACGTATGTTACCCTTGCTCCGGGAGATGCGTTCTGCCACGCAGCTTCCCCTGGCCGCTCAACCTGCGGCCTTTCGCACGACCGATGCGTGCCATTCCTTCACGCGATTGCCAGCGTTTCCTGATGACCTCGAGACGATTCAAGTCTCGCGCAGCGCCTTTGCCGAGTTTGGCCGACGCGCGCGCGAGGAAGGGGTTGGGTATTTGGGCGGCTGTTGCGGGTGTAACGCCGCGTACATCCGTGCCTTGGCGTCCGGAGTGGGACGTGGGCCAGGTCGTGAGGCGCACGCCTGAGCGAATCGGGGGTAGCATTTCCGGGCCTTGCCTCCGGGTGAGGTGAGCGCCTGGATCCGGTCCGTGTTGTTCAAGTCAGAATGATAGGGCGCCGATGCCAAATGCGTCAGCATGGCGCTTGGCAGAGGCCAGCATTATCCGTTACAACTGAACCATACCAAATGAAGACTCCTTTGACTCCAATGAACCGTCGTGAGTTCGCGAAATCCACCCTGCTAGCCGGTGCGGCCGTCGCTTCCGGCGCGGTCCAGGCCTTCGGTGCGGATTCTTCCGGCCGTCGCATCCGGACGGGGCTGATTGGCTGCGGGAGCGTGTCCAATGCCTACCTTCCTGTCCTGACGAAATGTCCCTTCGTCGAGATGGTGAGCGTCTGCGATATCAAGCCGGAGCGCGCCAAGCGGCAAGGGGATCGGTTCAAAATCGCCGCGCAGTATCCCAATATCGACGCGATGCTGGCGGGGGAACCATTCGAGTTCTTGATTGATACCACAGACATGCAACAGCACGAAGGGATCAATCGCCGCGCGCTCGAAGCTGGAAAGCATGTGTGGAGCGAGAAGCCCATCGCCAACACGTTGGCGGCTGGGCAGGAGTTGCTGCGCCTGGCGCGATCCAAAGGCGTGCGGCTCTGGGGCGCACCCATTACAGTGCAGAGTCCTCAGTTTGCGTTCATGGCTCAACAATTGGCGGCTGGGAAGCTCGGGCGCGTGGCGGCAGCCCATGCGGATTACGGGCATGAAGGACCGGATTGGTCGGCCTTTTTCTACGAAAAGCTCGGAGGCTCCATGCCAGATTTGGCGGTCTACAACCTTACGTCGCTCACCGGCCTGCTCGGTCCGGTGAAAAGCGTGACCGCGATGTTGAGCATCGTCACGCCAGAGCGCACGGTCCAGGACAAGGGCCGCATCCAGGTGACGGAGGAAGACAACGCTATGGTGCTGATGGAGCATAATCACGGCGTCATTTCCCACGTCCAGTCCGGTTTTAACTATTTCAATCCCAATGGGCACGATGGCAGCAAGGAAACACGCCACACCATTAGTATCGTCGGTTCGCACGGCTTTATGGGCTTGGTTGGCTATGATTGGGCGCCGCTCGGGGTGGATCTGGCGACCAAGGATTCTCCCACTCTCAAGCGCCACGTGACCGACGCGAAGGGCTATATCTGGCAACAAGGCGCGGCCCTGGCTGCAGAATGCCTGGCCACGGGCAAGGAACTTCTCGTTACCCCAGAACAGGCGCTTCATGTGCTGGAAATCATCACCGCGGCCCGGGAATCGTCCGCCAATGGCAAGCGCATTCCGCTGACGTCCACCTTCAAGTGGCCTGTCGTCAGTTGATCCCAAGCAAGAGACGATTTCTCGCAACTTTGTGCCCGGGTGGTGTGTCTTGACGGAAGCACCAGCTTTAACGACGTCATGGCACACCACCGAACTCAACGGATCTCGTCTGCTCCTCTCCACTGGCTATTCATCGCGCTGGCTTTTGCCACTCTGACCAGACCGGCCGATGCCGCCTCCGACAGCCCGCCTTACCTCCTCAAGACTCATTGGTACCAAGACGGTCCCTTTGCTCAGTTCACACCGGATCATGAAAGGGTAGGGTGTTGGTCGACCGCCTACGCCCAGATTCTTTACTACCATCGTCTGCGGCCTTTCGGGCAGGTCGAGTATGATTCCTCGGGAGGCCAGCGGATCAAGGAGAACTTGGATACGTTTCGCTTTGACTGGGACCAGTTTGTGGATGACGTCACTGTCAAGACACCAAAGGGGTCCGTCGAACAATTGGCGCGTTATTCCTATGCCACCGCGGTTGTTGTGCAGAAGGATTTCGGAACCGGACGGTACAAACGCTTGCTCAATTCCGTGGAGGACCTGGAGGCTCATTTTGACGTCAATGCGGAGATTTATGTGCATCTAGGCGATCGACTCCCGCTCAGTCCACAGGAGATTACGACCAAGCTCCGCGCTGAGCGCGTCACGAACCTGGTCGACCAGGCAGGGGTGGTGCGGATCTTGGAGAAGGAACTGGCCGCAAATCGTCCGGTCTACTTCCACTTCGGCAATATCAAGGATTTTGGTCACTCGACGGTCATCGACGGTTTCCGTCAGGAGACTGGTCGATATCAAGTCCACCTCAACTACGGCGCGGTGGAATCAGAGCAAAGTCGTTGGTACGATCTGTTTGCTCCGATTACTCAGCCCGACGATGAGGCTTTGCGGGCATTCGTGACGATCCAACCGAGGCCCACGAGGAAGGGTGGCGCGTCTGCGTCTGTAGGCTCAGCCGCAAAGTGAAGGTGTAACTGACTCGTCCAACGAACTGAAGTTCTGCGACGGGTGCATTCCACACCGTTGCGGTTCATCGGGAGTCTGTGGCTGGTCTGACGCCCTAGCCGCGGTCCTTAACCTCGCCTGGTTTCAGTCCCGCCCCGGCGCGAAGACGTGAAGCAGGCATCTGCGTGCCTGGCAACATCGGTCAAGGACCAATCAATTTTCCCACTTTCGACTTTAGGTTGATGCTGCCGATGCGGACGTCTCGCCAAACAATCCAGGTATTGGTGCCGGTCTCCTTGAGTAACACTAGGGACGTTCCCACGGAAATACCGAAGACATCGATAGAATGGGCTCCAATCGCCATACTCGGCAAGATACTCACCGAAGTGAAGTGCTTCTGGCGCAGCCGCTCGCTCAAGCGCGCCGAATTCCCGGGCAAAAAACCGGAGAGCCCTTCTTGATTCATGGCCGCTTGGACGATGAGCAGATCCGAGGCGGTATTCATCGCTGCGGAGTTACGGTCGCCTCGAACCCAGACGACGGCCAAAACAAGCACCGCCGTGCCGATGATCACGATCGGTAGCCAATGCTTATGTAAACTCTTAACAGCCGCTCCGGTCCAGGTTGTCGTCGGCACCTGGGCTCCGCTGCGCGCGCTTGGTTGGTCGGATTGAGTTACGTCCATGAGAACTCTTCTCGGATCCAGGCGCTTTGGATGCATTCCACCACGGATTTGCCCTGACCATCGCGAAGCGTCGTGGGCACTTCACGCGAAAGGAACTCGCGAATGATTTCTCTCTGCGCCTGTACGGCCGCCGGCGCACCTGAGCCGCCGCGTCCGGTATTCTGCACGGCCAAATGGAACGGGGTTGAACCGGATCGATTCTTCGAGGCTGGATCACTGCCCGCGTCCAGCAAAAGTCTGACTGCCGCCGCCGATCGCGTCCGGACCGCACGATGCAAGGGGGTGGCGCCATTTTTATCCTGCCGGTGCAAATCCGCGCCGCGCTCGAGCAGACAGCGGATCATCTGCACTTGGTCGTTTTCCCTCCAGACCGGGCCAGTGATAAAGCCGTCCGCGGCGTAATGGAGCGGGGTGCTGCGGCGGTGGTTCGCGGCCGCGTTCGGATCCGCTTTGGCCTTCAAGAGCAACTTGGCAATCGCAACGCGATAACCGGCCGCGGCCAGATGCAAGACCGTGTCGCCAATGTAAATCCAATGGAAGATGGCGAAGTTGTAAAGGTGCGGTTTAGGAAAGTGATCCGTGGCCAGGGCGGGACTGTCGCGGAGCAGTTGGGCGGCCTTAGCGGCGTCGTCCTTCAGGATGGCCGAAACCATCCGTTGCATCTGGAGTTTATCATCGGGCATGGGATTGGGGTCCTGGTTGGGAAACGATGCCCTGGCGATTCCGCGCCGGCAATCGGAATCTGGCTAACGCCACCGCGCCAAAGACCAAAGACCAAGTTCAGCGGTTCCAGTCCCTCTTACTCCTGATCATGCTCCTACTCCTCCTCGTAATCGTAATCGTAATCGTAATCGTTCTCCTCCTCCTAATCGCACTCTTAATCGTAATCGTTCTCCTCCTCGTATTCTCGGACCTATCCTCGTCCTCTCTGCCTTCTCCATCTATCGTCCTTCATGGGCCGCTTCGAATTCGGAAAAACCGGGTGGAACCCGCTGGCAACGGCGGTGCTGGCACGGAGATTTCCTGAGGTCCACCAGTGAAACTCAACAGATCGTTCCAAGTACGTAAGTCGCTCGAGGTTTGCAGCCAGTGCAGGGTGCCCTCGAGTGGCCAGAAGGTGAGAGTGTAAAGAGATCTGCCGCTGGCCATCCGCAAGCGCGGCGCAGCGGCCTCAGATTGGAGAATCGTTTCATTATTGCCCACGGCTGTGAAAGTGCCGTCGAGAGAGGAGTAAGCCACTTGTCTCAGCACATTAACGCAGGTGGACTCGTGGCTGAGCCATTGCGCACCGTCGATGGAGGTGGCGACGACGCCGAGATTGCCCACCACGACGAATTCGCCCGCGCCAAACGCTACGCTTTGCAGTGAGGCGCCAAACGGCGTTTGCATCGTCCATTGCGCCGCATCTGTCGAGGTCGCTACCTGACCGCCTGCCATGACGGCCATAAAACGGCCGTTGCCATAAGCCAGGCCGACGACGATATCCGCGATGCGGATCGGGGTCGATTCCCAGCGGAGCCCATCGGTGGACCGTGCGGCGAACCCGTTTGTACCCGCAACCACAAACCAACCGCCGCCCGACGTAATGCACTGGAGCGGTCCATCGACCGAAGAGACGGCGTGGTCCCACCCTACGCCATCCGCGGACCGCAAAATGGTGCCGTGATCGCCTACGGCTAGGAAACGGCCATTGCCGAAATGAACGCTATGGAGAGCGTTGGTGCTAACCGTCGCGGGTGTCCAGAATTGGCTATCCGTCGAATGGAACACATTCCCGTTGCCGCCGACCGCTACGAAGCGCTGGTTCCCATACGCCACCCCTCGCAGGTTTGACCGGGAAATAGCGGGCCTCTCCTGCCAGAGTTTGTCTGGTCCAGCCGTCATCACAGTGCCGTCGTTGCCGACAGCAACCGACAGGTCCGGCCCAAATGCGACCGCCCGAAGGTTGAGATCGGAAGCCCCGCCCAGTGAGTCCCAAACCGTTCCGTTGCGCGAAGACCAAAGGCCGCCATCATCGCCGAGAATAAAGAAGCGGTCATTCAGATAAACGACGCGGATCGGTTCATTCCGGAACGTGAAAGATTGGGGGCTCCACGTCAAACCATCGTCAGAAGTGCAGAGATAGCTGGTGCCCCCGGCATCGGTCGCCAGACCGACGAAGAGCGAGGGTCCCACCGCAACATCATGGAGCACCAGGTTCCCGGGAAGAGTCCCTGGCTTCCAGTCGCGTCCGTCCGGCGAAACCGCACAAGGCGGAACGTTCGTCGACGGCAAGGAGTTTCGGAAGACCAGGAATCGGTCGCGGCCATAGAGCACGCGCCGGAAGAACGCGCCAGAGAAGGCATAGTTTTGTCCGACCCAGAAATCGCCATTGGTTGAGACCAAGCTGATCTCACCATTAACCGCCACAAAACGATCGCCGCCAAAGGCGATGTCAACAATCGCACTCCCGGCGGTTAAAGGAGGATTCGCCGTCCAATCCATGCCGTTGGTCGAACGCAAAAGGGTGGCTCGTTGGACGGCTAACCAAAGATCCGGCGCGGCGAGCAGGCTGCTGAATTGCCCGCCAATATTGGAGGAGCGCTGGCTCCAGTCCAGGCCGTCTTCGGACGAGAATATGCCCTGGTGCGCACTGCACGCGACAAATCGGCCTTTGGCGAATCCCAGCGCTTGCACCTCGCCTAACGCTTCCCGAGACTGGTGCGTCCAGTGGACGCCGTCCTCGGAGAAGAGCAAGGTGCCGTCTTTCCCGCCCAGAACGTAATGGCCGTCGCCGTAGGTGGCGCAGAGCAAATCATTGCCTTGAGGCAAAGGATGCCTCCACACCCATTCATCCGCGTAGCTTCGCGGCACGACGGTCATCGGAACGGCGACACTCACCGCCGCGCCGAAAGCGTTGCTGACACTCACGGAATACTGTCCCGCATCCGTTTCTGACACCGACGTCCAGCGAAGAACGCCGTTAGTCTCGCCGGGCAAAGCCATGCCGTCGCGCTGCCATTGCAGAGATAACGGAGCGTCGCCGGTGGGCTGGACTACGAGGGTTGCGGGACGGCCAGCGATAACACGAACCGGGAAGGGTGGGACACCAATGCCAGCGGGAGAATTCACGGTCAAAAAACTTTCGGGGCTGAGGGATTCGCCGGACGGACTCGCGATGCGCACGGTATAAGCGCCGGCATCGTGGATTTGCACTTGGGTGAGCGTCAGCGTGGCGTTCGTGGCGCCATGCAGCAGCGAACCCCATCGGAACCATTGATAGCGAAATGGCCCAGCGCCTTTCGCCTCGACTGCAAACGTGAACTTCGCGCCCGCCAACACCTCGCCGCGGCGCGGTGAAACCGCGGCGACAGGGCGGTCCGCCGCTAGTTCCCACGCGTGTCTCTGCAATTCCAGGTTCACCGCCGTGCTGGCGACGAAGATGTGATTGGAAGAGTCGAAAGCGACGCCCCCAGGACGACTCCGCGGGGTGAACCAGTCGGAAGCCAAGTCTCCGTCCGCACTGTAATGGAGTAGATACATTTGCAGATCCGGAACTTGCTCCGTGCCGAGGATGCCGATTGCTCCGGATCCGTCGATTGCCACGGACTTGGGAATCCGGTGCCGGCTCGCCGACCGGGCCGACCAGAGCTCGGCGCCGGAAAGGTCATACTTAACCGTGACACAATCGACATCCTGCTCTTCATCGAACTGCCGGGACTCAGAGCCAGTGACGACGACCTGATGCGCCCCGTTGAATTTAACGTCCGCTCCTATGGCGCTGCTAAACACCACGGGCGGTCGCGATACCGTCCAAAGCCTTTCGCCAGTTGGCGCATACAGCACCGTGCACATCCCCTGGATCCTGTCGATCGACATACCCGTCACAGCGGTCGCGCCGTCCGAATCCACCGCCAGCGCAGTAGCCAAGGCTATGGCGGCTCCGAAGTTCTCCTGCGCCGCCCAGAGCAAGGCGCCGTCAGGATCGAACTTAACAGTGAGAAATTCAGCGGTCCCTCCAGGAGCCGTCGCTGTTCCCGTCACCAGAAGGTTGCCAAACGGGTCCGCGGCACTGCCGGCCAATCCCAAAAAGTGAGGGGCGCTAGGGGAATAGGTACGAGTCCAAAGCACCGCACCGTCCGGCGCATACTTTACAATGTGAAGGGACTCTTGCGGCTGGGAAGGGCCATTCGTACGGACGACCCCAGTCACGAACGCGTGGCCCGCTTCATCCAACGCTAGAACGGAACTGGCCCAGCTGTAACCGTCCACCGTTCGAGTCCAGGTCAACTGCCCTTCCGCATCCAGACGAATCGTCGTACCGGTGAACGCGGTAGCGCCCGGTGGCGCCGAAACGAGGGTGGCCCAGACTTCGCCAGCCGCGCTTGTGGCCATCCGAATCACCGGCTGTATGAACTCAGCCGGATAATCGCGTTGCCAACGCAAACTTCCCGCTGTGGTGTATTGGCTGAGAAGGAGCGCCGCCGGGTCGGTGCCTGCGATGGTGATGTTTCCGCGGCCGTCACGCGCGAGCAAGGACGGGATCCCAACGTCCCGCGCGCTGCTGCTCCTAACCCACTCGGGAGTCCATTGCGCGGCGAGCGGCATGAGTCTGAGCGTGAGAAAGAGACTCGCGCTCAGCGTTGCGACCAGCGGCAGGCGCAGCGACCACGGACGACGAACGATCAGGAAATAACGCGTGCGAACCGTCTGTAGCGAATGGGGTAACTGGTAAGCCGATGGTGTGGAAGCGCGCATAGTGACTGAACTGGATTCTCCTCACCGTAACAGTTCGCTCGCCTGACGCAACTCCGGCCTGGGGATCCTCGGTCACTTCCTCCTCCTCGTCGCGACCTTAGCTTTATTCTCGATCCTACCCGTACTCTTACTCGTTATCCCAATCCTACTCTTAACCGTAATCCTCTCTCTCTCTCTCTCTTCGGCCTCATCGTCAGCGACTGCTGCGACGTGTCATCACCATTGGTTTTAAGAACGTCGCGACAACGATGAAACCGGCCTAGTCCGCATACTTGTTCCCGACGATATACCATTGGTTGTTTTTTTCGAAGGCAGGCAAAACTGCTTCACCTTCGCTTGTGGCACCGTTCTTCGGAGGAAACTTGGCTTTAGCGATGATCCAATGGCTCGGTTCTGCGGCCCACTGGAGCTGTCGGCCTTGGTATTGACCCGGCATTTTGACCTCGGGATGATAGTCCGCAAACCGTCGAATTGCGACGCTGGTAATCACCGCTCCTTCACTCCACAGGGGGCGAACGCCTTCTCGGTACGATTCTATCAACTCGGCAGGCGCGTTGCCCGTAAAGCAGTATCGGAAAAGGCCATCAATATCGTTGTGCTCGAGTGTCGAACGCACAGTCTGAGCTAATTCATCGAGTGACGCTGCTCCTGGCTGGGGGCGTTGGCAGCCAGCGCCGCCATACAACAGGAGGATCGAGAAGAGCAAACAACGGATGGATCGATGGAACATAACGTCGCGCCAGTCGTCGCAGTGTGGAGCGCGATTCGGTAGGTTCAAGGTATTTCTGAGCGAACCCGACACCGACCGCCCGCAGCGCACTTCGACTCTCGAATCCCTTACCGCGCCGCTTCGTTCTCCGATTCGGAATAGAAAAGGCGATAGTCCAACTCCACGCCCGATTCCGTGCGAGCCTGCTGGGATTGAGAATTCTCGGGAGCCGCTGCCGGCCGTTCGTCTGGGGCGGGACCAGTCGCGACGCGCGGTGTGATGCGAACAATGCCTTGCGTCCCGTCTCGGGTAATGAAAAGAAAAGTGGCTTTCGCCTCGGGATCGTAATGGCGCCGATCTGGATCGTAGTGCAAGAGCCATTCGGCAGCGGGAGCATCAAGCGTGGGCAAGGTGTCGCGGCTTACTTCCTGTTCGATGCGGTCCCAATGATCGTTTGGCACTTCCCAGGCCTGCAACCCAAGCGTGCGTGCGGCGTAGATAGTTCTTCCCGACGCCTTGTCCTGGTAGAGACACCCGAGCAGATCCGCTCCCGCGCGCGCGGCCCACGCCGCGATGGCCTCGACCTCTGGGAGAGCCTGGTTGGTGCCTGTGGATAACGGCGGCAAGCTGATCTTCCGATTCAAGCTCAAGGCCAAGGCGCAACCGTGGCCGCCGTCTTGCAGCGGATGGACCACCACGCCCGACATGCCACCGGTCACTTTGATTTTTGGCCCGGTTGTGAACCGAGTCCACACCGGTTCTTCCATTGGCGCGGGTAGGTTGACCTCCGCGAACGCTGGATCATTCAACCGTTCGCGCGCATGGGTCTGCCACCAGTCCGCCCAGCGGCGGGCGACCGCGTCATAGGCCTTTCGTTGCGAGGCGCGTTGTTGCAGACCTCCTTCGAAAAAGGTCAGGAACACTTCCGACTCGGTTTGGTGTGTCTGGGTCATCTTGCGCAGTGCGGCGGCCACTTCGCGGACCGGTCGGCCCATGCTGAAATGCCCACGATCGAAGCCATTGGGATCCTTCGCCTCGTCCAGGTCGTGGGACTGCAAGAATGTCAGAAGCGCAGGATCGGTGACCGACAGGGCACAGTCGCTTCCCGGAGGCAGGAGCGTTCTGGGAAAGGCTCGAATCAGCGCTGGCACAGCGCGTGGATCTCCAATCGCTCTCAAGGTGAACGCCAGCAGGCGCAAAACGACGTCCTTGGAGGAGCGATCAAGTGCGTCGATCAACGCTGGGACTGCGGGTGAACCGATCTGCACTAACTGCCGAATTTGTTCTCCGTAACGATCGGGATGGTCGAAAACCGTGCCAAGCTTCTCCCAGTCCTCGAGGACGCTGGCCACGGAGACGTCGGCGGCTGCGCTGGCCAGATTCTGTTCGGGGCCGATGCGGATGGATGTCAGCTTGGCTTTGGCGGAGAAGTCGAGCTCCCATCCCTTGGAGTTGAATCGGTTGGAGCCCGCCAATAACACCGGGCGATACTGAGCGAGGTAGAATTCCATGGGAACTGTCCAGCCGAGCACGTTGGTGGTTCCGGTGACGCGATAGCGAAGGATCGGTTGGATCTGATTGGTCAGGTAAAGGTCGAGGCTTTTGAGCAAGCCGAGACTGTCGTCGAATCGCTCCTTACGTTCCACGAATCCGGCCGGAGCCGAGACCATCTGTTTCCAGAGATCGTTGGGAGGGAAGAGGTGACGGTTCGTGTTCAGCAAGGCTGGCGTTGTGCAGAACGCCAACCAGCAGATCCGAGCGTCGCGAGTCATTAAGTCTGCCTCTCGGACTGGTTTGCCAGGGTTGCCATCGGACGATTCTTCCGTCCTCGTAAACTGTTGACCAATCGGTGGCGGTGAGAGGACAGGGAACCCAACGCGGGCGAAACGTTTCAATTCGTTGTCGGAAATAAGATCGGTGATCACAGTCCGCCCGACAAAGCTCGAGCCGGAAAACCACCAAGTGTTCCGAGCGTTGCGCGAGAATTTTCCTTCGATCAGCCAGCTGTGAGGATCCACCAGGCATCGGGCGGTCCATGTGGAAGCCGGCTCATTGGCTTCCCAATCGTACGTTTCAGCTTGCACGGTGAGCTCGACATACTGCGCCCTCGCGTTGAAAGACAAAAGAGCGATGGAGGCGACTGCCCACAACGGAGAGAAGGATCGGGTCTTTGGCATAGAACGGGTTCTTTCTGGCTATCTGAACATGCGTTAAAAGCACTTCAAACGGCTCAGCCCAATCTCTCGTGAGGCGAAATCGACCGGGTTTCGCTGGATCCACTCGCTTCCAGCCGGTATCACCGAAGAATGCTTTCCGCTCAAAGCACATCGAAGCCCTAACCATGAAATTCCGCGCCTGCGACAAGACGGGAACATTCAGCGGCGACAGACTTTTGCCCCTCAGGGCGTGGTGGGTTCCCTGGGTGGCGCTGGTTGTGCTTAGTCTCCCCGCGAATGCTCAGACAGCCTGGTTTATCGACGGCTATCACGGTGGAATTCATGGACATTACCCGCCTGGCTACACCGGCTTCATCGTTGAGCAGCTGAAGAACAATCCAGAGTGGAGAATCAATCTAGAGATCGAGCCGGAGACTTGGGACTTCGCGCGGGTTTACGAACCGGAAGCATACGCGGAGTTTAAGAAGCTTCTGGAAGACACGTCGGAAGAGGCTCGCATCGAAATCGTCAATCCAAGTTTCGCTCAGAGTTACCTTTTTCAAAGTTCGGGCGAGAGCCTAATTCGACAATTTGACTACGGGATTCGGAAGACACGGGCGCATTTTCCAAACGTTAAGTTTACGACCTATTCTTCCGAGGAACCGTGTTTTACCAGTTGCCTGCCATCCGTTCTGAAATCTTTCGGCTACAGCTTCGCCTCGCTTAAAAACCCAAACACGTGCTGGGGGGGCTACACCTCGCCGCACGAAGGCGCGCTGGTTCATTGGATTGGTCCAGATGGCACGGGCATTTGGGCAGTTCCACGTTACGCTTGCGAAGTCCTGCAATCCAATTCTTGCTGGCAGACGATTGCTTTCCGCAATTCGCCCGAGTATCTGGCCGCTTGCCGAGCTCAAGGTGTCGATGCCCCGGTGGGAATGTGCCTGCAAGATGCCGGCTGGCGTGGCGGGCCGTGGCTTGGCAGCCCTGAACAGACTCAAGAAAGCGCGTCGAAGTATACGACCTGGCGTGACTATTTTCAAAACTTCGTCCCTGGCCAGATCGCTGATGACTGGCATTTCTCGCAAGAAGATGTGAAGCCCGGGCTGATGTGGGGTGCGCAGGTCTTGCAGCAGATTGCCCAGCAGAGTCGCGAAGCGGAGCACCGCTTGCTGGTGGCAGAGAAGCTTGCGGCCATGGCGTTCGTTGACGCTGGCCGGCCGGGTCCTGCCGCAGCGTTTGATCTGGCGTGGCAGAGCGTTCTACTGTCGCAGCATCACGATTGCTGGATCGTGCCGTATAACGGGCGCCTGGGTAATACATGGGCTGACCAGGTGCGACGTTGGACCACCGCTGCCAACGCCATCAGCGATCTTGCTGTCCAGACGGCTCTTGAGCCGCTCCTCCAAGGGGAACGAGCGCGTGGGCGCCGTCTCATTCGCCTTTTTAATCCGACCGGTGCCGCCGTTGACACGATCGTCCCGGTGCCGATACGAGCGACAGAACCCTCCGCGAAGGGGATCACGATCGATGTTCGCGGCCGCCGTTTTGTCACGCAACGGGTTTCGTCCGACATCCCAGGACAAAGTCTGTTACTCGTCCGCGCTCAGGTCCCGGCCATCAGCTTCTCGACCGTGGAAATACGTGATCATGAGCCCTCGCCCGAGAGCTCACTGGTCACCGCGACTCAAACGAATGGAGTTTGTGTCCTGGAGAGTGATCTCTATCGCATCGAGCTCGACGCGTGGCGGAACCATCCGCAGTCTGCTCGCAAAGCAGTTGGGAAACCGGGAGTTCGTGGACGCAGTTCACGAGCGTCGCTTCAACGAACTGCGCGGTCATTTCTACGAAGAAGGTGGTTTCCGCTCGAGCGCCGATCAGGCAGCCAGCGTGCGCATCCTCGAAGCTGGCCCACTGCGCGCTACCGTGGAAGTTTCTGGGAGTATCGCTGGCCATCCGTTCGTTCAACGCATTTCGATCGGTCAAGGCTCGCCGGTGATCGACTGCTCCGTGCGTATCGATTGGCGAGGTCATCCGCGCATCGGTGAGTTCGAGGAAAAGGACGGGTTCCGGAACCGCCGCCGCCCTGCTTATGACGATCGATTCAAATTGATCGCCCTGTTCCCGGTCCGCTTGGCTCAGCAAAAGGTTGCCAAGAACGCGCCTTACGACGTGTGCGAAAGCAAATTAAAGGACACCTTTTATAATTCCTGGGACGAGATTAAGCACAACGTCATCCTCGACTGGGTCGACGTCAGCGACGGTTCGAGTGAGCATGGTCTTGCCCTCTTTAGTGACCACACCACCAGCTACACGCACGGGGAGGATTTCCCCCTCGGACTCACGATTCAATATGCCGGCAAAGGACTTTGGGGACGCGACTATCGCATCGATGGCCCGACCGAAGTTCGATATGCGCTCCTGCCACACGCGGGTCGCTGGGACAGCGCTGGTGTGGCGGCCTTAGCCTCGAGTTGGCAAGAGCCCGTTATCGGGGCTTTCACTTCGGGTGGGCAAATCGCCGAACGCAAGCTCATCAATCCAGCGCCTGGCTGGGATGTGCCAGCGATGTTCGAGCGTGATGGAGCGCTTCTCGTGCGGCTATTCAATGCCAGCGGCCAGGAGACACCCCAGGACTTGACCTTCGGTTTTAAGATCGCTCAAGTCCAAGTCCATTTGCTCGAACTCGATGGCCGGGTCATCGAGGAACTCAAGCCTAGCACGCGCGATGACGGGGTTGGCAAAGTCCGACTGAGCATCCCTCGCTTCGGCATCCGCACACTGAAGTTCAGCAACTTTCGCGGGAGCGTAACTCCATAGCGGATAGGGTCAGCGTAGAATACAGACTGAACACATGGAAGAGGGGAGGAAATGAGGGCTACTGCTGAAGCCACGCGCTATCCGGAGTATCGATTGACCCAGTATCGGTAAGCTAGTTCTCGCCATTCTAACCCCGCACTTTACCCACGCACTGCCGAGTCCGGTGAACAGAGCAGGGGATCTCGCCCAATCAAGTGGCTGGCGCAGAGCATTACCGAAGGCGGTGCCCGAAAATGCGCTGGCTTGCGTTTTCAGCGGCATTGGCTCAGCGTCACTCGCGTCATCATTACACGCATGACTTGGAAGCATGTTTTCGGCGTTGTCACTTTGTGCGCGCTCACCGGAATGGCCCTGGGAGGCTTGTTCGGCTTCGTCGCGGGAAAAATGACTCCAGATTTCTTCCGGCACATTATTCCGTGGCAAGATGTCGAGCCAGTGGGAATTGCCACATTCTTCGGTGGGACAGCTGGGGTCGTGCTCGGCGGTGGGCTAGGTTGTTTTGCAATCCTCGTTCAAATCGCCTTGCAGTGGCGAAAGAGAGATGAGGCAAGCTGACCGCCACTGGATCAGAGAGTGACGATCCGCTCCAAGCGAGCGGTTAAACGAGACGAGACTGACCGCGGCGAAGCGTCTATGAACCAGTCCACACCCCCGACCACTTGGCTCGTTCTGTATCCTTTCTTCTTTGCGGGCATGTGGTGCTTGGTTTGTTGGCTGATCTCCCGGATCGGAGGCTGGAGTCGGTTGGCGGCGCGGTTCCCGGCGAAAGATCGTCCGTCCGGCACCCGGTTCGGCATGCAAGCCGGGCGAGTCGGTCACGCCAAGTATGGCGGATGTTTGACCCTTCATACTTCGGCGGATGGTCTTTACCTCTCCGTCTGGCCATTGTTTCGGATTGGGCATCCCCCCCTGTTCATTCCTTGGAACGCGATTCGAAACGCGTCCATCCGCCGGTTTCTTTGGACAGAGCGCGTTGTCTTTGAAGTCAGGGCGGGCGATGGGATCATCATGCAATTGCCAAGAAATGTATTTGCGGACCGACCAGCGGAATTCTGGAATGCCGAACGCTGAAATGCGGCTATAAGCCCTCGAGAAGGCGCCCTCCGCCCCGCTTGACGGAAAGCGCTTATCGGGACCCATACGAACTTGCCGAAATGTCCTGGGTATCCGCTTTTCGACCAAGGGTTTGACTCTCTAAAGCTCCGGCGCGATCCGATAAAAGCGAATGGGCTGGGGTGCCGGATCGACCAAGGGCGTGATCAAATGTTCGCTTTTCAACGCCGCTCTCGGACCCCGTCGCCCGACACCGAGCCTCAAGGCCGGAGGTCCACGGGTTTCACCTATCCAATTTCCAGAGATTCCCTCATGCCCATCGACTTGCGCCAAGCAGCGAAGACCGACAGTATCAGCGCCAGTCGCGATGCCGCCGCTGTTGGAGGCTCGCTCGGGGTTTCAGGGAAAGCGCACAACGGGAATTTCGAGGTGGTCTGCCAATGGGTTTACTAAATTCAGGAGGTCGGGGCGTAATGGGTGTTTTCGAGTCCGCAAGGTGCCGGGTTGTTATCCAGGGCAATGCTCGGCTGGTTCAGCCACATTGATCCACGACGAGGTCTGGCCATGGAGCCCTGCGGTTTAGGAACTACGAAACTCCCGATTCCAAGCCGGTTGCCAGGACTGGCCAAGGTCTCAGGCGTTCCGCCTGGCGACTGCGATTCGGCTCTACCATCCCACTCCCGCTGTGCGTCTGGAAACCCGAGTTCGTGGCCGTTTTTGGAGATTCCTTGGACTCACCTGGCGTTTTTCTACCTCGCATCGCTCCTGGCGGGAGGTTTTGGGCAAGGGCTCGCTCTGATTCCGGGAGTAGACATCACCTTCTGGCCTCCCGTTGGCATCCTGGAAGCCGTGCTCCTGGCTAACCCGGTCAGCACCTGGCCCAAGTGGATCGTGGCCGGGTGTTTGGCCGAACTCACCGGCAATGCGCTCTGGTTTCATAATCCTTTGCCCTGGGCGCTTGTTTATTTTGCAGGAAACGCCCTGGAGGCCCTGGTCGCGGCCTGGCTAATCGGCCGCTTCCTGCGTCGACCGTTCCGCCTTGAATCGATCGAGGAGGTGGGCGCCTTTGTCGCGTTCGGAGCGAGCCTTGCCCCGACCGTCAGTGCCACCGTCATTGCCCTCACCGATGTCTGGGTGGGCAAACATTCTTTCACTACAACGTGGCCGCTCGTGTGGCTCGGCGATGGGACAGGTGTCCTGGTGTCCACCCCGTTAACCTTGGTGGCCATTCAAGCTTGGCGAGAGCGGGAAAAGATCGATCGACTCCGCGTGAATGAAGCCGCGGTGATCGGGTTGATCTTGATAACAGTCAAAGTCTCGGCGTTCAAAGGATACCTGCCGACCGCTTACATGGCGCTTCCACCGTTGCTCTGGGCCGCGGTCCGTTTTCAATTGCGAGGCGCTGCCGTGGCGCTGGGGCTGACTGCCTTGATTACCGCGGCCTACACCGCGCGGGGCGAAGGCGAATTTACCGGGCATGCCCATCAGCTCCACCAGAAAATGGTCATGCTACAGACGTTTCTCGGGATCGCGGCCATCTCCGCCTTGGTGGCAGGAGCCCTCTCGCAACAATGGCGCCAAGCCTTGACCGCACTGCAGTTGGCCAATGCCGAATTGGAATCTCGCGTGGCCGAGCGCACGGAAACGCTGCGCGCCAGCGAGGAATCCCTGCGCCAGTCGCAAGCGCATCTCGAATCACTCGTCCAACAGCGCACCGCCCGCCTAAACGAAATGGTCAGCGATCTCGAAGCGTTTTCCTATAGCCTCGTTCACGATATGCGAGCACCCCTCCGCGCCATGCAAAGCTTCGCCGCGCTCCTCGCTGAAGAATGCGGGCACGGCGAGTCGGCTGACTTTTACGCGCGCCGCATCCGCACCGCCGCGGAACGGATGGACCTGCTGATTCGCGACGGGCTCCACTACGCCTGCGTGATGCGGGCGGAGTTGCCTTTAAAACCGGTGGATGTCGCCACGCTGGTGTGCGGGATCATTCAGACTTACCCCACGTTCGAATTCCCCAATGCCCAGATTGAGATTGTCCGTCCCATCCCGCTCGTCAACGGCAACGAAGCCACCCTTACCCAGTGCCTTTCAAACCTTCTGGGGAACGCGGTGAAATTCGTTAGCCCGGGCGTGAGACCGCGCGTGCGCGTCTGGGGTGAAGCTCACGGAGATCGCGTCCGGCTGTTCTTTCAGGACAATGGGATCGGGATCGCCGCGGACCATCAGTCCAAGCTCTTTAAGATTTTCGAACGTTTGAATTCCACCTATGAAGGGACAGGCATCGGGCTGGCCATCGTCAAGAAAGCAGCCGAACGGATGGGCGGCACGGTTGGCGTGGAATCGACTCCCGGCGTGGGCAGCAAGTTCTGGCTGGAATTGGCTCGCGCCGAGAGCGCTCCACCGGACCCGATCGAGGCGCATCCTCATCAGGGTCAGGCTTAGGTCCACGAGCAGGCATAGACAGGAGCGAAAGATAGCTCGACGCCAGCCCGTCCTTCGACTGCGGAACGGTTACGGTTACGGTTAGGGTTGCGGCTGAGACTTCGTGTCCACGTCAAATGCAACCTGGACCGGTTTGAGCATCACAACTTCAACCGCTACAGTCTGGACATCAGGTGGAAGCTCCACCAGGAACGGACGAATTCCTTTCCGCGCACCTTGGGGCTCCGCTGTCGCCGCCCAGAGCCGATCTCGTTCATCCCGCAGACGAACTCCCCAGCGGCAGTTTGAATCCAGGTCCTTCGCTCGGAGATAGACCACCGGACTGCCGGTGTAATGCCCATCCCATTCCAGAAGCTTGAGCGGCGTCACCCTCGCACTTTGCCCGACCCATCCGGAAGGAGCTCCTCCTATTACAGGGCCCATCTTTACGGGCGGATTTGTATAGTATACTCCATCCGAAAACACGTGCGTGCCCGCCCGGAACAAGCCGATCAATTCGAATGATGCTGCTTCTCCGGCAGTGGCGCTCTTTAGATTCCAGCAGACGTTGGACTGCAACCCCATCACCGACACTGACGGCGCCCGGGTCAGAACTGGAACTGCCGGGCTTGTGGCATTGGGATAAACGGAAACCGCGAATCGCAAGACGGGCTCATGCAGCCCCAGATAGCGCCCGTGATTCCCCCGGCTGTCCTCCGCCGTCCATTCGGGCAGCCCCCAGCCCAAGGTCTCGCCTCCCGCTTGCTTCAATTCAAATTGCGGCTCCCAGTAGCGGAATCGCGATTCCCAGTATTGTTCGGGACTTCCGTTGGTTCGAACGATCAGCTTGGATAGGATGATATCCAAATCCCCGCTGTGCCGCTGTTGCGGCAACGGGTTCCCCACCCAGGTTGCGCGTTGTGTGACGTGCGGGTTGAAAATCTTCGCGGAGACAGAGCGTTCCGCTTTCCAGGGTGTGACACGGAACATCAACTCGGACTCGGTCCGCGAATACGTTTGAAACACGTGGCCGACCCGCCAGAAGTTCGCGCCCCCAAACCAGGAGCTCGTTGTCTCTGCGAAAACATCACCGTTCTTGTCGACCAGCTCAACTCGAATTCCCTGGCAATCGACTTGTTTCCCGGTCCTGATGTCCACCGCATCGACCCAAACCACTAAGGCCGGTTCATCCATTGAGAAATGCGATCGTGGCCGTTTCGGCGTCAGTCCATCGCGCACGATCGCGGGTAGCCACGGGCCGAACCGGTCAACTACCACCGATCGAGATCCCATGCTGTGGTTCGTTCCATAGGTTAAACCTTCAACGCGCAAGATTCGACCGTCAGCCAGGTCGAGCTGAGCGAGCGGGCGAAAGGCAGGGTGCAGAAACAACGGTGTGGCCGTTAGCAGGACGCAGAGTGCCCCGCCCAAAATCCACCGCGATGCAGACTTCCAGCTCACGCAACCATTCCGTTGAATGCTATTCCCATGCTGACACGAGCACGCGAGAATGCAAGACTCGCCGCCGCGGCAACGGTCTCGTTCAGGGTCTGATCGACGTTCAAATTGGCGCTAAGGCGCGGAGCGTCGAGACACACCCGTTACCGATCGCTCCGCCAATAGCCGGACTGGCCCTAACAAGCCCGACCGCACCAGTGGGGATTCGGGTTTAAATGGGTTCCATGTGGTCCAGGTGATTCGCTCCTGTGTTGGCAAACCGGCATCGCCGATCAGTCGGTTGCACCATAGGTTGGCCACGCGCACCTCGAGAAGGTTGTCTCCCGGTTGCAGCGCTCGAGTCGCTTCGACGCGGAAAGGCACGGTCCACGCGGTTCCGAGGGAAACTCCGTTAAGTTTCACGTCGGCGATGACTTGCACCTCGCCAAGATCGATGAACCAATTCGAGCTCACGTTGCCGGCTTGCGCGGTCGGCCATTGAAAATGGGCTTGGTAACTCGCCAGGCCGGAAAAGAATCTCACTCCAGGATCTGAATGCTTGGCCCAGTCTTCGAGCGCATTCAGGGTAATCGTTGCGGGTGCGCCCCGACCTGGCGGGAAACGCACGGTCCAAGGCCCAGTCACGGTGCCGACGGGCTCAAACTCAGGATAATTCACACCGCCCCTGGGCGCGCCTGCCGCATCCGCGAAGACCACGAAATAGGACTCGTACGGCTCGAATCGCAGGTCCAGGCGAGTTCTTCCGTTCTCCGTCGAAAACATCGGCAATGGCCGCTGCTTTCCCGTGAGCGGATTCCACAACTCCGGTTGCCTGCCGCTGATCCGAAAAAGCGTGGGAGTGGTAACCCGGTTCTCGGTCGGATTGGCCATAAAGTAGATCTCAGCGCCGCTCTCCTGGCGATGGATAAACCGCAGCGGCACGTCAGATTCAACATCCGGCACGATACCCATTCGCTGCAGCACCGCGGCGATCTGGCTGAACTCAGGATAGAGGTTGCTGGAGACTGTCAGTTCCTCGGCCACTCCCGGTGTTGAAAACAAGCGTCCTTTGCCAACGCCTCGTTCCGGTGTGGAGATATCGCCCCAAAGCGCCGCTGCCAATTGACTAACTTCCCGATCGCAGTTTGGAAATTCGGAAAGGCTCGGTGACCGCACTGGCGGACCGCCCAGGATTGTTGCCCCCGCCCGAATCAGTTGACCGATCTTCGTCAGCAGCGGCGGTGTCATGGTCGCGAAATTCGGCAGCACCAGCAGGGCGTAACTGGCGCCGCTCGGTAACGTCAGGCGGCCCTGGTTCACGGTCATCTCGTCCCGGACGACTTCGGGCGCGCACGCATCGAAGGTATACTCCCGATGGTCCGGAGGATTGCCCCGCGTGGCCGAGGGAGGCGGGCGAAAGACGTTGGGCGCGCCTTCGGGCACCAGGAAGCAAATGTCGGCGACCGGCCTTCCGCGCCGGAGCAAGGCCTGGCACCGGGTCAGATACTCGTGATAAGCGGGGACCAGTTCCCACCAGGTTTGCGTTCGTTCCCAATGGGACCCGATCGATCCCATGGTCAGCCCAGGCCACCGGTCCAACCAGGGCTGGTGCAGGTAGCGGTGAAACACCAGGCGATTGATCCCTGTGCAAAACGCCCAGTCGCCCTGTGCCTTCAACGCGCCCGGATATAAAACCCAGCCTTCCCCATCCGAAGTGAACGATTCCGAAGCTACAATCGGCTTGCCGAGAGTGTGCGCGATGGAGACTGCTTCGAAACAGCTGAAATCGGTATTGAACCCGAACCCCTTGGCCCAGAACTCGCACATCGGGACATCAGCGGCGCCGCCCAGGGTCAAGTCCGCGCACGGGTTCATGTCGTAGGGTTCGATGGACAAGCCGAGCCCATTGCGCCGGCCGAGTTCTTTCAAATGCAACGCGTGATTCTCGACGATCAGTTCCTGGATGGTCTGACGCACGTCCCAGAGAAAGCGCTCGGATACATCCGTGCTTTCCACAACCCGCCCCGTGAGCACCGGCAGATAATGATAGGCGTCGTAGCCGCGCCGGCGTTGGAATTCCTCACGGAACTTCGGCGTCCAGTTTTGCGCGCTCATTTCCCAGCTATCGATATGCAGCATGGTCCAGCCAGCCCCTTGCACGGACGGCGGCGTCAACGTCCTCAGCAAAGGCTCCAGGAACGCCGCGAAGTGGGCGTCCAGTGCTTTCGGATCCAATTTGTCGCACTCCAATCCAAGGCCGGCTAACGGCGCCGGACGGGTGTTCTGCCCGGTACTCGCCCGGCCAAAGCGCAAGATGGTCCAATTCCCTGCCGGCACGTCCCAGACCAGGCGTCCCTCCGCGGATAAACTGGAGGTCAAGTCGCGGACCCCGCTCTTAGCGACGCACTCTTCTTTCGGCAACAGCGGTGGCACCACCAGCGGTGCGAAGAACGGTTTCACCCCAGGTTGCGAGGAATACGGTGCCCTCACATAAAACGCCTTCTCGTCGACACCTGGAATGCGCGCCGTCCCGGAAGGAGTCGGAAAGGCCAGAACGACCACGTCCTCGTACCAGGCCTTTCGACTCTGTTCGAGGTCCGGAGGTAATGCCCCTTCGCCGAAGAACGGTTTGCGCGGAACCGGCCGCGGCAGGACTGCGTCGAAATGGGCTGGGCCAATGACATTGGTATCGCTGAAGACAAGGTGCTGCATTGATTGGTCCGGTGCGATCCAAGGTCCACCGCTCCCCGTCCAGCCTGGGCCTGCGTTCAGTGTCATCTCGAGACCAAGTCGTTGGGCTTCCACGACGGCATGACGAAACAGCCCCTGCCATTCGGCGCTCATGAATCGAACGGGGCCGCGCGGCATGCCCGCATCCACCTCCATCAGGATCACTCCGCCTAGCCCAGCCCGGGCCATCGCTTCCAGGTCCGCGGTTATGCCTTCGCGGGTGAAATTGCCGTCCATCACAAACCAATACGTCCAGGGTCGCGCCGCGCGGGGAGGTGTCACGAACTCAGCTCGCAGACGGTCGACAGATTCCGCGGCGAGCCTCGGCATGCTGCCGAAATGGAGGAACAAGGTTGAAACGATACCAGCGAGCCATGCTTTCATACGTCTAATGACCTTTTGTGACAGATTCTCTCTTTAAACTCAACGGCGCTACATTCACACGCGAATTCTAGAGCGGTCGTTGGGCCGTGGCATTGGCGTAATGGCGCGTTGGCCATTTCCTAGGCGACGGAGAAGGTGGCAACAACCAGCGTTTACGAACGATCCAGCGGCCCGTTGCGCCGCGTTGGATCTGCGCTTTCCGCTTGCTAGACAGGGGCTCGCCACTTAGGAATGGCTCTGCCTGATCGCAGTCCAGTTGAACTGTCGAAATCATCAAACCTCTATGGAAACCGTACGACCTGCCCGTTGGATAGTGTTGGCGCTCGCCGCATCGATCGCCACACTCGCCCAGGACACGCCAGGAACGACCAACCCCAACGCCGGGTTGCCCAGCGAAACGCCCGAGACCTTTAAGCCGGTTACCGACAGTTTCGATTTTATCAAACGCGATGTCATGGTGCCGATGCGCGATGGAGTCAAGCTGCGCACCATTATCCTGCTGCCCAAAGGCGCTGCCAACGCGCCCATCCTTCTCACGCGGACGCCCTACGACGCCGAGAAACTCACCAGCCATGCGGAGAGTTCACATTTCGGTTCTGTGCTGCAGGGCTACGACAACGCCACGGAGGTGATTGTCGATGGGGGCTATATCCGAGTGCTCCAGGACATCCGCGGTAAACACGGATCGGAAGGCGATTACGTGATGACTCGCCCATTGCGTGGCCCGCTCAATCCAACGTCTGTGGATCACGCCACCGACACCTACGACACCATCGATTGGTTGGTCAAGAACGTGCCGGAAAGCAATGGTCGAGTGGGAATTCTCGGCATCTCTTACAACGGTTTCCTCACCTTGATGGCGTTGTTCCACCCGCATCCTGCTCTCAAAGTGGCCGTGCCGATGAACCCGATGGTGGACGGCTGGATCGGCGATGATTGGTTTCATCACGGCGCCTTCCGTCAGCAAGGCATGTCCTATATCTACGATCAGCAAGCCACCCGCAAATCCGAGCTCAAATGGTGGACCAGCCACTTTGATGATTATGACATGTTCATGGACGCGGTTTCGGCCGGCGAATTGGGACGCCGCCGCGGCCTGGAGCAGGTTGGGTTTTGGCGGAAGATCCTGGAACACCCGGCCTACGATAGCTACTGGCGCGAGCAAGCGGTCGACCAGTTGCTCGCCAAAGAACGTCTCACCGTGCCCGTCATGCTGGTCCATGGGTTGTGGGACCAGGAGGATATCTATGGTCCGATTGCGGTCTACAAAGCGTTGAAAGCCCAAGAATCGCTCAGCCACCGACTGTTCCTCGTCCTGGGTCCGTGGAATCACGGCCAGCAAATCTCTCCGGCCAGCAGCTTGGGAGCCCTCCAATTCGGCACCGACACCGGACTCTACTTCCGCGAACAAATCTTGCGTCCGTTCCTGGACCAGTACCTCAAAGAGGGCGCACCCAAGGCGGACATTCCCCCGGTCCTCGCTTACCAGACCGGGGCGAATAAATGGTGCCGACTCCAGAATTGGCCCGCGACGGAGCGGCCGGGTGCTTCGATCGTGCCGACACCGCTCTACCTGGCCTCCGGCCCGAAGCTGCGCTTTAGTCCGCCATTGAGCGGGGAGGATCCGTATTCTGAATACGTCTCGGATCCGGCCAAGCCCGTGCCGTTCCGGGCTCGCCCCATTCAGCCGACGGGCTATGACAACGGTTTGACCTGGCCGTTATGGTTGGTCGACGACCAACGCGAGGCTTCCGGCCGTCCGGACGTGGCCACGTTTGTCACGGAGCCGCTGTCGGAACCGGTCGAACTGAGCGGCCAACCCGTGGTCAATTTGAATGCGTCGACCAGCGGCACGGACTCCGACTGGGTCGTGAAGGTGATCGACGTTTATCCTGACCAGGTCGCGGGCCAACCGGGCATGGGCGGGTATCAGCTCATGGTCTCAGCCGACATCTTCCGCGGTCGCTATCGGCAAAATCTCGAAAAACCTGCGCCGCTTGCTTCAGGCACGCCGCTGCTCTATCGATGGGAACTTCCCAACGTGAATCATCTCTTCCGACCGCATCACCGGATTATGGTCCAGGTGCAATCGAGCTGGTTCCCACTCTACGATCGCAATCCCCAGACTTACGTCACCAACATCTTTTGGGCGAAGCCATCGGATTATCGCAAGGCCACGCAACGCATTTACCACAGCCCGGAACAGGCGAGCTTTGTGGAATTGCCGCTCGTGAAAAAGAAGTAGGAGCGCACGCCTTTTTCTCATTCCGACGAACCGCGACGGTGTGCGACGCGCCCGTCGCAGTTTCATTGACGGACTGTGGCTTGAGAGTATCCCTGAGGGACGGAGCGAGGCCTGGAATGGGCCAATTCAAAACCGGGCAGCGCCGCCCCAGAAGACGTCAGTCGGAATTGCTGATTCTTATCGCCGTCGCGGTGAAATAGTGAGAGGCTTAGAAACAACGTCTTTAACTCTTTAGAAGCTTATGATTGGAAAGGCACTCTCAATACTAGTCGCGTTTGCGGTGATGGGCGCTGCACTGTGCAGCAACGCAGCGGACGCTAAAGATCCAGCGGCAGATCTGCAGGATCTCGTTACCCGGGTTCGCGGCAAGTTGCGCGACGATAAACGAACTGAAGAAGCGCTTGCTCCGGAACTCAAGGAGTTCGATAGCCTTTTGGAGAAGTACAAAGAAAACAAAACTGATGACGTGGCGGAAATACTTTTCATGAAGGGCATGCTTTACGAGCAGGTGCTGCAAGACCCAGCCAAGGCTGAAAGCATCATGACGCAGCTCAAAAAGGACTTCCCTTCATCCAAGGCCGCCGACCGTATTAAAAAGCAAGAACAAGCGAAGAAAGTACAAGCCTCACTGAAAGAAGGTGCTGCTTTCCCGGATTTTAACGAGAAGGATCTGGAGGGAAAAGCGCTCTCGATCGCTAATTACAAAGGCAAAATTGTGCTCTTGGATTTCTGGGCGACCTGGTGCGGACCATGTGTCGCGGAACTTCCCAATGTGCTCGCGACTTACGGGAAGCATCACAGTGCCGGGTTTGAGATCATTGGAATCAGCCTGGACCAAGATCGAGAGAAGCTGAATAGCTTCCTGGCGAAGAACAAGATGACTTGGCAACAGTACTTCGACGGCAAAGGATGGGAGAACAAACTGGCCAGCACCTACGGGATTCAAGCGATCCCAGCGACATTCCTGTTGGACAAAACCGGCAAAATCATCGGCAAAGACTTGCGCGGCGACGACTTAGAGCCTGCAGTGGCCAGGGCGTTGAAGGCGAACCCCTAGGAAGCGGCCCTTGTCCGCAAATTGCGGACGGATGCAGACGACCGTGCCAGGCGACAATTGTCACCATGGTGCAAGTGACGCAATTTGAGCAGGGGTCGGTCGTTCTACTAGAGATTCAGAGGGGCAGGACTGGGACCGCCGGCCGTATCGATCGCGAAGAGACGGCGTTACCTGGTTATCCAGCGATATGCCGTGCGAGCAGTCTCGGAGAAGACCTGCTCCTCAGCGCGGCGTCCGAACGCGCTAAAATACTCTGCGACAACAGTCTGCACGACCGAGAGAGAAGCAAACCGTTCGCTGACTGGCCAGTTGCTGCCATAGATCAGGCGACGAGGCCCGAACAAGTTCCCCATGACGTCCAACACTGGACGGTAGAACTCCACGTCCTTCGGAGCGGTTCCGTCCTCTCGTCCTGTTCCCTCAACCAGTCCAGAAACCTTGAAATAGACGTTCGGAGACTGCGACAAAGCCCGCATTTGCCTCACCCAGTCGGCTGGCGGTGCTTTTCCATCCACGCTCAGACCGGCGAGGTGATCAATGATGATCCGCAGATTGGGCAGCTTCTGGGCTAACTGATCCGCAAAATTCAGAATCTCAGGCCCCCCCAGCAGGTCGAGGGAGAGATTGTGTTCGGCCAGTCGCGTTAGATCCGAAAGAACGGCAAGTCCTTCTCGAGATTGATCGAGTTTTTGATGAGTGACACGAATCCCACGAAACAGCGGATTGGCGGCAAAACGTTCCAGAAGTCGGGCGAAATTCTCCTTCCCGATCGGGAGGTTGCCGACGAAGCCAACGATTAACGGCTCTTGCGCTGCTAAATCAAGGATCCATTGGTTATCTTCGATCCAGGGGCTGGCTTCGACAACCACGGTGCCCGCGACCGGGACCGGAACTTTCAACGATTTGAAATCGGCGGGCAAAACTCTGCGGTAAAGAAGCTTATCGTCGGGAGGAGGCCAAGGAACGCCCTGAGCGCGAGTGGGGTCGTAGAAATGCGTATGCGTGTCGATGATCCTGGGTCCGCGATCTTTGGGAATGTCGCTCGGGCTAGCCGCTCGTCCCACAGACCACTTTGCCATTCTCACGCTCGCGAAGGTTCCCGCGACCAGGCGCAAAAAGTTCCGACGATTGGGAGCAGCCGTCATCCGCACGATCATGGAGGAGCAGGGGAGCAAGGGCGAGCCTCTTCGGGGTTGAGGGAGCAAGCGCTATGGTTGCCAACTGGGTTCCTCTTGTGTCTTGGTTCGAGGCACTGGCCGCCTTTGGCGTGACACAGGGAGGCCCGTTTTCGCCCCTTTTTCGCCGCAAAGTTCTCACAGGTGCGATCCCTCCGCCTCGCGGCATGTTCTTCATGGCGGTGGCTTGGCCAATGCTTTCCTACGAGGCATGCTGCTAACAATCGCCATCGTCTATGTTCTGATCTCCGTGGTTTTCTTTGGTGCCCTGGCCTTCGCCGCGAGCCAGCCGATGCCAGCGATGGAACCCGCCGACTTGTGCGCGACTCGTAGCTTTGACGCGACTCCGTGCCGACGCGATCAGTCCAAAACGGTTCATGCTTTTGATGAAGTCGCTGCGTGAAAGGCCGAGTCTTGGGCCAAACGCCCAGTTCGGTCGGTATTTCGTTCATCCGCACAATGTGCCTGCAAGTTCGTCGGTGATCAGCGTTGGTTAGGTCCTCCCTTCTCCTTGCGTTCAGTACGCGATTCCTCGGACGGTCAAGCTCTCGTCAGATTCCGCTCCAAGTTGGTGTTGTTTCCTCGTGTCGTCAGAATTTCCTGAGCGATTCTTGCGCTTCAATCTCGGCTCCGGTAGAGATGCTCGTCGGTATTGGAGCCATGAACGATCAGCATATTGAAAGAATTTCCGCGGAGTTGAAGTTAAGGGCGGGCCAGGTGCAAACGACCGCTCGGTTGCTAGCGGAAGGAGCGACTGTCCCTTTTATTGCGCGCTATCGAAAGGAGGCGACTGGCCAACTGGACGAGGTGGCCATCACCGGGGTTCGCGATCGTCTGGCGCAGCTTCAGGAACTGGATCAACGGCGCGAGACAATCCTGCAATCGTTGACGGAGCGTTCACTCCTGACCGACTCTTTAAAGGCGGCGATCCAGGCGGCGCCCAATCTGACGACCCTGGAAGACATTTACCTGCCGTATAGACCTAAGCGTCGCACTCGGGCGGCAATGGCCAAAGAGAAGGGCTTAGAGCCATTGGCCGACATTCTGTTGGGGAACCAGGCAGGGGCCGAGCCGTTGCGTGAGGCGGCTCCGTTTGTGGATCCGAATAAAGGGGTTGCCAACGCAGAGGAGGCACTGGCCGGAGCTCGCGACATCTTGGCGGAGCGTGTTAGTGAAGATCCAGCCGCCCGCGTCCAAATGCGGGCGCTTTATGCCCGTAGCGCAATGGTCCGCTCCAAAGTCATCTCTGGAAAGGAAACAGAAGGCGCTAAGTTCAAGGATTACTTCGATTGGCAGGAGCCCGTCGGAGCGATTCCTTCGCACCGGTTGTTGGCGATTCGAAGGGGCGAAGAGGAGAAGATCCTTATGTTTCGGGTTTTTCCTCCAGAGGAAGAAGCATTGGCGTTGCTCGAGCCCATGTTCGTTAAGGCCAAAGGACCGGCGGCTAGTCAAGTGCGCCTGGCGGTCGAGGACGGATACAAGCGCCTGCTTGGGCCAGCGATGGAAACCGAGGTCCGCCTGGAGACCAAGAAGAAGGCGGACGAAGCGGCCATTCGGGTCTTTGCGGACAACCTCCGGCAGCTCCTGCTTGCTGCGCCCCTCGGCCGCAAGAACGTGCTCGCGATCGATCCTGGCTTCCGGACCGGCTGCAAAGTGGTCTGTTTGGATAAGCAAGGACAACTCCTCCATCACGATGTCATCTTTCCGACTCAAAGCGAGTCGCGGTTGGACGAAGCTCGAGCCAAGGTCAAAGCTCTTTGCCAGCGTTACGCGATCGAGGCAATCGCTATTGGCAATGGCACCGCGGGGAGGGAGACCGAGACGTTTGTGCGCGGAACGGGTCTTCCCGCGACGATCCCCGTGGTCATGGTCAACGAGAGTGGGGCTTCCATTTATTCGGCATCCGAAGTGGCTCGCGCGGAATTTCCGGATTTGGATCTCACGGTGCGAGGGGCGGTATCGATCGGTCGGCGGTTGATGGATCCCTTGGCCGAGTTGGTGAAGCTGGATCCCAAATCGATCGGGGTCGGGCAGTATCAGCATGACGTTGATCAATCGGCCCTGCAACGCAGTCTGGATGACACGGTCATGAGTTGCGTCAATGGCGTCGGTGTAGAATTGAACACGGCGAGCTGCCAATTGCTGACTTATGTCTCAGGATTAGGACCCCAACTCGCCGCGAATGTCGTGGCTTACCGAAACCAGCATGGGCCCTTTAAATCCAGGGCGGAACTCCGACAGGTTCCCCGTTTAGGAGCCAAGGCGTTCGAGCAAGCAGCCGGTTTTCTACGAATCCGAGACGGGGCGCATCCCTTGGATGCCAGCGCGGTGCATCCGGAGCGGTACGAAGTTGTCGACCAAATCGCGACAGACCTCCAATGCTCCGTCAAAGACCTGATGCACGATCCCGAACGGCGCAAACGGATTCCTCTCGAACGTTACGTTTCCAACGAGGTCGGGTTACCTACACTACAGGACATTCTCACGGAGTTGGCGAAGCCAGGACGCGATCCGCGACAGCAGTTCGAACCTTTTCGATTCAAGGAAGGGGTGGAGAAGATTGAGGATCTAAAGCCAGGAATGAAACTGGCCGGGATTGTCACGAACGTGACAGCGTTCGGCGCCTTTGTGGATATCGGGGTTCACCAAGATGGGTTGGTCCACGTAAGCCAGTTAGCCGATCGCTTTGTCAAGAATCCGGCCGAGATCGTCAAGGTTCAGCAGCAGGTCACGGTGACCGTCACGGAAGTCGATCTGGCGAGAAAGCGCATCGCGCTATCCATGCGGGCAAAGCCCGAAATCGGCGCGGTCGCTCCGTCTCGAACAGCACCTCGGCTGGAGCGATCAAACCCTCCCTCGCCGGGCGGTGATCGCGATTGGTTCAGTGAGGCGCTCGCGAAGTCGAAACGGCCGAAATAGTTTTTATCTGAGCTTTTCGAGCGAAAAGCGCTTCGCCAAAAAGACCATTCCCCGGAATCTTAGTTGGGCAATAGGCGAATGTCCGCTGGGTCTGCTCGAAGGATGAGCAATTCGCCTTGCTGCAAGGTCTCGCCGTGTACTTCAACGGGTTGCGCGACCCGGTCCAGGATGGCGTCGTTTAGGGGACGCCCGTCGCGGGAGATAAGCAGGTAAGTTTGCGTTTTACGGTCTGGCAAGTGCACCAACAGCACTGGGGGGATTCCGCCGCTGAGGCAGCGAATCGCACAGGCACGATGAGGTGTGAGTCGCCCCGGATTCATAACCCCGAAGTAGCATTTGCTATCGACAATTTCTCCAGCAAGGGTGCGGTGACCTAAGTTGACTAACGGCGGCGTGCCGTGGTTCGCCAGGCCTGGGTCCCCCTCGCGCAAAGCCGTAATCGAGTTTTCGACAACTTCGATCATGGTTTGGTTCCCTCGGTAGATCAGCGTCCCTTTCAGTGAGACGGTGGCATCGTCGAAGTCTTGCAGCGTGGCGGGATCGAAGCCGAACTTGAACGGCTTGACCAAATAATAATTTGAGTAGTTCGTGGGGGAGACAGCGGTTGCAGGCCGTTGGACGAGTAAGTGAGGAACCGGACGGGCTTTCAGAATTCCCACAAACTGTTTGGTTTGGCCCCACTCAAATTGACTTCGCGCGATGCCGCGTTGCGCTGCGGCCAGGCTGAGAGACAGGAAGACCGCGGCTGTGATTGTCGATAAGACACCCAGCCTCACGCGCTGGGCCAGGCGACGCGGCATCCTATCTTCCCAACCCACGTAGAATTCGTTGTCCATCGACGCCTCTAGGTTTGGAGATCGTACGCAGGCAGCGAATCGGGCGAGGAATCCTTGAACGGTCCGCTAACCGATCGCACGACTAAAGCCGGCTCCGCTCGAGTTCCAGCGGGATTCGGCCTTTGACACACGAGCACTCTCCCGGCTTCGACTCGAGTGTCGAACGTTGGCACCTTTTCCGTGAACGGCGCCGGAGAAGCACCTGTCTCTGGTAGATACTGGTAACCGTGCCAAGGGCAGGTGATGCAACCGTCGATAATCTTACCCTCGCCCAAAGGGCCGTTTTGATGCTGGCAAACGTTCGACACGGCCGAGATTTTGCCGTCGTACTTGAAAACAGCCACGCGTTCGCCAGCAAGGCAGACAATCCGGGCGCGATTTTCGGGGATATCTGCCACCGCGCACGCGTCGACGAATGCCGGCACCTGGCTCTTCGCATCCCAGGCTACATCCACGGGTGCTTCTCGAATCGCCGCCGCAACGTGCAGACCGAGCACGCTAGCCAGGCCAGCCCCGATACCCCAAACGTAGAGCGGGTGAGTCTCTGCTTGCAGAACGCCAAAAGTCACGTGAAGCACCAGCAATGCATAGGCGGCATAAACGAGCATATGCAGCGCTTTCCAGGTTGGGGCGCTCAGGTTAGCCAGCCAGAAATCGTGACTCGTTGCCGCCATCAGCACTAAGATCATCAAGGCGACAAAGCCCAAGGGTTGAAAGGGGACATCCGCCCGCGATAGAGCGAACGGGCTACCCGCGAAGATGCTCTCGAGAGGGTGAATATTTCCTCCTGCGTGGTAAGTGCCAATGACTAAAACGGCGTGAACAAGTCCTAGGATGGCCAGTGTCACTCCGGCGTGACGCCGATTGTAAAGCAACGGTAGAAACACTCGGTTCAGGCGGCATAAAGGTCCAATGCACAGAATGAAATGGAGTAGCAGATATGCGGCAACGCCAGTCGCCCGGATGACCAGGATCTCGTCAGTGACGAACGGGAATAAGAGTTTGGTTGTCCCAACGAAAAAGAGGAGGAAGATCCCCACGCTGCTTGCCAGCAGCACATCGTAGAGGCGCTTTTGACGATTCCACTGCACAGCACGGTATTCCAAGCTCATAAAGGTGTTGGATTACGGAGTGGCCAAGGTCAAAAGCTCGGAAGCGAGGACAATTTCCTGGTTCGCCAGGCTATAGAGCACGAAACGACCTCGAGCGCGTTGAAGTGTTGTCGGTAACTCAAGGCGTTCCCGGTCGGCCAGTGCGCCAAGGAATTGCGCGTTTTTCGGTAGGCCACGCCGGTTGGGCGTCCGTTCGCCTGCCGTCCAGTAAACTAAAACGTCCGGCCCGATCAGCTCGCTAAACGCAAACTCAATCGTCCGAGAGCGGTTCGATGCTCCGCGCAACGTGGTGAGAATCTGATGACTAGGCCAAAGATCGTTGCGAGTCCAGAGGCGTTGATCGGCGGTTTGTGAGTTCATCAGGACCGAGGGGGCGGCGTCGAGCACAGGAATTGGTCTTCGGGCGTTCACTCCGACGATGAGGACGATCGGCAGAAGAGCTGCCATGACAGACATAATATGCCGGTGCTTCTGGCGGAGTTCCAGGATCATAGAGAACCCCTCGCTGACTAGTCCAATCGGGTGAACGTGAATGTCCCGAACGGCGCGACGCTGCCATTCTCGGCGATTGGTGGAACGGTGAGCCGCGTCACCACTCCGCGTGGATTTGTAACCTGATCAGGCGAGCGGAAGGTGGGTCCACTATCTGTGCCCGCATCGAATGGGTAAAGATTGACCTTTATCTGATTTGCCCACGTTCCCCCTTCGAGGAGGTTTAATCCTGACACACCCGCAAACCAGTCCGGGCTTGGAGCGACCATCGTGACGAGTGTGACTAAGGGAAAATCGTGGCGAACGGGCTCGGGAAAAGTCAGTCGGGCGGTGCCCGGGCTCACGCCTACGCCAGGCCCACGAAGTCCGAACTGAGCGGTTCCCGCCTGGATCGCTGGGGCAACCTCGCTGAGCAACGGGTCTTGCTGACCGCGTTCCGCCATGAGGCGAATACCTTCACTGGCCGTTTCTCCTTCTTGATAGAACGAGACGCGTTCGTTGTGGACCGCGCCAACCAATCCGGACCAGTGCCCAGGGTTGGGCCAATCCAACGGGTGGGTATCTTGGCTCCAAGTGGCATCAAATAGGACTTCATAGCGGGCGGTGTAGTCTGAGAGCACACGGAAGAACGAGTGGCTGGCGTCCAGACGAAGCTCGACGGAGTTAGTCGTGGTGGGGGTTCCAAAATTGGTCCAGTTTTGATCAAGGGCAGACCGGCTCTGAACCTGGTAAGTGGGTCGACCACCGCTCCAAGCGAGAAGTAAGCGGTTATCCTGGATTTTGACGTCGGTGAGCCGCAGGTCCGAGGCATCTGAAGCGGTGGGTTGACCGAGTCCGATCAGTGGGGCGTGCAAGAGCACCGAAAGGGTTAATTTGACCGCGTGAAGTGGTTGGGGTTTCATTGATTGTCTCATCAGTGTTGCCTCCAGTTGGTCGGCGAGAGGCACCTGGCCTTACATTGGATAAGGCCAGCAACCCGAGTTTCAGAAACTCGAAGGGATCAAAACTCACCTGGATCTCCGATGCTGTTCTCCGGCAATCCGGAAGGAGAGTGACCGTCGCGATCGCAGTCCTGCGGATTCTTCGGAGGCGATGGCGTTGGGGAAAGGAGTGCGAGCAACGCTCTCCTCCAGCCTTGAGGGCTTAAACGATCGAACGGGAAGCGTTATTGATCGCTCAGTGGCGCGTTATCGTCCTGCTCGATTTGGGTATTTCGGCTTCTTCGGCGACGGGGGAGGGTTACGTTTGAGCGCTTCGAGGACCTCTTGAATCGCTCGTTCGAGTTGGGGATCTCCGCCTTTAGCCATGAGGGCGGGGTCGTCAACCACGGTAATGTCCGGGTCAACACCGTGACCTTCAATGATCCACTCGCCCGTGGTGCTATAGATGCCGAAGGTTGGCGCCGTAACATTGCCGCCGTCAATCAACGGTGGCACCCCCGTCATCCCAATGAGCCCGCCCCAGGTGCGCGTGCCAATCAGGGGACCCAACCCGGCCTGTTGGAAGTAATAAGGGAAGCAGTCTCCCCCAGATCCGCTCCACCCGTTAATCAACATGGCTTTTGGTCCGGCGTTCGCCACCGGCGGCCATGCCCAGTCTTGTCCATCGCGCACCCCCCAAAAGTTCAAGGTTTTGCGGGCAAGTAGTTCGACAAAACGGTCAGGAATCTGGCCGCCGCTGTTGAACCGCTCGTCGATGATCAAGCCTTGTTTATCGTACTGTGCCCGAAATTGCCGGACGAGTTCGGATTGTCCCCCCCGTCCAGTATCCGGAACGTAGATGTATCCGATTTTGCCGTAACTTGCTTGATCGACCTGCTTGCGATTCTTCTCGATCCATGCCAGGTGACGGAGACGCGCTTCGCTCGCCAACGCCTGGACCAGAACTTCGCGAGCACCGTCGATTTGGGGTTCACTGTTAATCGTGAGGAAGACAGGCTTGTCCGCCAGGCCTTGGAACGCCGCGTACGGTTCAACGTTGACCTCCAGCGGCAATCCGTTTACCGCGAGCAGGTAGTCTCCTTCATGCACATCGACCCCAGGCTGACGCAGGGGAGAGCGGGATTCTGCGTCCCACGGAGCGGCTTGAAGGATCTTCTTGATTCGGTAGGCGCCGTTTTCCAGGGCAAAATCGACACCTAAGTAACCGACTCCGCGGGAAGGGCTATCCTCAAGGTCGCCGCCGCCACGATAAGTATGTGAGGCGTTCAGTTCCGAAATGAGCTCACCGACGACGTAGTTGACATCCCACCGCGTGACGGCGTCCTTGAGCAAACTGCCGTAGCGTTCGCGCATGGCTTTCCAATCCACTCCGTGCATATTTGGATCATAGAAGTAATCTCGCTCAATGCGCCACGCGTCGGTAAAGATCTGCTGCCATTCGCTGATTGGATCCACGACGGTCGTGAGGGAGTTTACCGGAAGCTTTTTCTCAAACTTCTGACCTTCTTTCGGCTCGACCAGGGCATAGTCCTTTTTGCGTCGAACGAGAATCTTCTCGCCTTTTTCCGCGAGAATTGCGTCGTCGACGTCGTCGAGCACGGTCTTTTCCTCTCGTTTTTCCAGGTCGAAGAAAACGAGAATGCTCTTTTCGTCGCTGGAACCTGTGCGCGGTAACCGGCGGTAAAGGAGCTTTCCAGCAACAGCCTCCAAATCGGCGTAGTTACCCGGTTTAGGAGGCAGGACCACCGCGCGTTCTTCAAATCCGACCAGGTCGATCTCTACTGGTTTGGGTGGCTTTTCCTCCTTTTTCTCCTCTTTCTCATCCGAGGCTTTTTCTTGCTTCTCGGATGTGGCCTCGGGTTTGGGCTGTTGGGTCGCCTCCTTTTTGCTGCCTAGTTGAGGATCGTCTTTCTTTCGATCTGGGTCGTCCGGCTTCTTCTCTTTCTCTTTCGTTTTGTCCTTGTCTTTCTTCTTCTCCTTGTCCCCTTCGTCATCGTTGCGCGGCGCAAGTGGGGAGGGGACATCCTTGCGGAGCGGGACGGCGACCAGTTGCATCGAGTTGGGATAGACCCAAGTGTTGTCCAGGTCGCTATAAACAGGAGTAAAGTCGCGTCCGGATCGGTAAAAAAGGTATTTCCCCTCGGGATCAAACACGGGGCTATCATCGTCGTAGTAACCGCTCGTGACGACCTGAGGGCGGTGCTCCTTCGTATCATAGAGCGCAATCGCGGTGTGACGATTTGGCAAGTCCTGGTCATAGGCAATCCAACGGCTGTCTTTGGACCAATGGAATTTGAGCCGGCTCAGATCCCCTTGATACATCCACAGTTGTTTGCCAATCACGCGGGTTTCCTTACTCACCAGGTCGTGAAGATGGACGCTCATCGCCTGATCAATAAAAACGATCTTCTTGCTGTCAGGCGACCAGAAAGGTCGATAACGAAAGCCTGGGCCAAGCTTCGTTAAAATCTCCTCCGCTCCGGAGCCGTCGGCCGGTCGGACGGTCAGTTCGTACTCGCCCGAACGATCACTAAAATAGGCGATGCTCTTTCCGTCCGGGGACCACGCTGGGGTGCGCTCCGCAACGCCTGAACTCTGCGTTAAGTTCCGCACGACACCGTGCTCCGCTGGGACGCTGAAAACCTCCCCGCGGGCTTCGAACGCGGCGCGTTTGGCAGAGGGCGAAATCGTTGCAGAATGAGCTGCCTCAGAAATGTCTTCGAGTCTGGGCTTGAGCGTGGCCCGGTCGGTGACGACCTGGACACGAATCTCTTCGTATTTGTCCGTCGCTAAGCTCAGCACATAGAGGCGCCCACCGTTTTCGAACACGATATCTTCCGGCCCGATATTCGGGAAGTGAATGTCAAAGTCTTCGAAGAACGTGACCTGCCGAAGCTTCTCCGTTGTCGTGTCGATCGCCCAGAGATTCGCTCGCTTGTTTTGGTCACGGTCCGAGAGGAAGTAGAGGGTGGTTCCGTGCCACATCGGTTGGGAATTGGCAGCAGCGTTGCCAGTCAAATCTTTTGCTTTGAATGACTTCAAGTCAAACAGCCAGATCGCCGGGTTCATCCCGCCCCGATAGCGTTTCCATGTCCTAAAATCGACGGAGATAGGAACGTAAGCCAAGGTTTGCCCGTCCCCCGAAATAGCTCCGAACTCTCCGTAAGGAACGGGTAGCAGTTCGGGCAGGCCGCCCGACGCTGGCATTTTATAGAGCTTGTTAAAACGGTCTTTTTCGCTCGTCCGGGACGTTGCGAACAGAATGGATTTGCCATCTGGATACCAATCCAGGATGCGATCGGGATCGCCGTGGTAGGTCAAGCGCTTAGGCAGGCCGCCGCTGACCGAAACGAGATAAATGTCTGTGTTTCCATCATAGTTTCCGCTAAAGGCGATCTGCGTGCCGTCTGGAGAGAACCGCGGAAAACTCTCTTCGCCTTTGGGTGAGCTTAGGCGCAAGGCAGTCCCGCCGGATTTGGGTGCGACCCAGATGTCGCCCGCATAAACGAATGCAATTTGTGTGGAGGAGACGTCGGGGTAACGGAACATCCGGGCGTCTACTCCGTGGCTGGCATTAGTGGACTCAGCCGTAGATCCGGTCAATCCTCCCCAAGTGGACAGTAGCACCGTTGCGGTCAAAAGGTGGCGTCTCATGTGTTCTGACTGATAAATTGCGCGATGGACCGCTCGGGCGAAAGCCAAATCTCTGCTCTTCTGAAAGGAGCTCGAGAGGCTCCGGGATGAGTTGTTCTCGGGGCCTGCCCGATGACCATAGATCGGCATCGGTCGTCGCTGGCACCCTGGGCAGACACATTCTCACGATGAGTGAATGTTCCACTCCCAAAGAGCCAGTGCTGCCTGGCAAGAAGTCGAAACGCCCTCTCCCGAAAGATTCGGAAGAGGGCGTGGGTGGGGGTGACGTGTTACCGTCGCGACAAATGCGCGCCTGATTAGAATCGCCAAATGAAATCCACCGTAAAGCGATCTTGGAAGATGCCTACCGGCGAAGTGACCCCAGCTTCATACGCGAATCCAAGATCCACATTCTTGCACAGGCGCGACCGGAAACCGCCTCCGAGCGTCACTTGCGTGCGCCCGCCCGCTGCGGTCGAGCCGAAGTTGATCAGGTCGTACATTTCCGTGTTCAGATCGACCGCTCCGAGCAATTTGTGATCGCCTTCGCTCAGGACGGTGTATCCGTTGGCAGCGAAGAACGGGATGAAATACTGGCAGGTATAATAATCGAGCTGCAAGCTGTAGTGGGCTTGGGCGGTTTGATCATCGAAATTGTTAGGAATCCGCGCACCCACGTTCGCCGTAGTGTGGAAACGTCCAAATCCTTTTGCGGCTGAGACGAATACATTCCACTCACCATCGCCCCGTCCTTGTTGCACGTCGCGATTGCCAGTGGGCAGCTCAAAGGTCAATCCGGGCGTCAGAATGAATTCGCTGTCGGGCTTATCGATCAGGGCGTACTTCAACCCAGCCGCGATATTGGCCCAGCCATGGGTGTGCGTGAGCGTGTTTTTCGGTTTCATGTCAATGTAACCGTCTTTCGTCGCGATCAGGGCCAAGCGGTCGGTCACTGCCCATCGCAACTGCAACGCATATACTTGCACATCCCCTCCGAGTGGCGCTTCTCCTCCCTTGAACTTGAAGCTGGTTGGGAACCGATGTTCCATGAAGATCGGCCGAGCCTCCGTGTGAATAAATGGATCTTCAAAATAGATCGGATTGACCACCGGAGAGATAGTCTGGTTTTTCCAATCCACAGGTTGGCCTTGGGAGTTACTGGAGAGCGCCGCGCTAAAGGCGGCCACAAGAAGCAGGGATTTAATTTGAGACGACAGAAGACTTTGGTTCATGGGCTTTTATATTGTGTTACGGCATTCCGTTAAGCCTTGAGGCCGTGATCGGCAGGTGGCCATAGCCTAGCCTCGCTGCCGCTCATTCAAAGAATGCGGGATCTAAGGCCGCTTGCATTTGACTCGCGTCAAGGCTCCACGCAGTTTGTGGTGATCCAGGGCAGGAGTTGGTTGGCTTAACCACCCGGGACTCTTCCTTAGCCTTGCTAAACACCGAGTAAACTGCGAAAAGGAACCACCCTATGATCCGACCTGCTGATTTTTCCTCATCCTCGCGCCGAGGGTTAGGGCTGGCTGTCCTGCTGTTTTCGGTCTGCGTAAGCCACGGTGAGTTTGTCCCGTTGACGCCCGTCACCGGGGTGCGAGTGGTGCGTTCGTCGGAGCCGTACCCCGGTGGCAGTTATGAGGCATCTGCCGCCATTGACGGACAGCGCCGCACCGAATACGCCTCCAACGGAAAAGGCACGAACACCTTTATCGAGCTGGAGTTTCCTGCTGTGACCGCGGTGGGGGCGTTTCAGTTTGTCGATCGCAATGATCCCGCGACGGTCGCAGCGTCCGAGCTTGTCTTTAGGGACGAGGCTGGCCAAGCGGTAGGCAACGTGGTCGTGTCTCACAGTGAAGCGTCCTCGCGCGAGACGTTCCAGGTGTTGGCCGCGCCCATCTCGGCGCGGTCCGTGCGATGGCGAGTGACAGCGTTGGGCCCCAAGGGATATGCAACCGTTGGCGCCGCTGAGATCGGGTTTCTCGCGGCAGGTTCGGCTGAAGAGACGCCGTCGAAAGACCGATTGGAAGCCCATCCGACACCGTTCTTGGAGCGAGGTGGGGCTGGCGGGCTTCAACCTATCCGATTCACTGTGTCGCACTTTTATGCTCAGAGCATCGACGCCGTTCTCCGAGTCGCCGAATTGAAACCGATCGCGGTTACGCTCAAACCGGGGTCCAACCTGGTCGAAGTGAAATTGCCAGCAGCCGCGACGAACAGCACCATCCCTGCCTCGTTGGAGATCGAGGGCAAGCCCATCACGGAGATTCAGATCGCCAGGAAGCCAGTGCGGCCATTGACGGTCTATATCCTGCCGCATTCCCATACGGATATCGGATATACAGAAATCCAAACGGATATCGAAAAGAAGCAGGTGCAGAACCTCATCGAAGGCATGGCCCATGCCAAACGTACTGCGAGCTACCCGGTTGGATCCCGTTTTGTCTGGAATGTCGAAGTGGCGTGGGCTGCGGATCTTTATCTCCGACGCCTGAACTCTGCCCAGCGCGCCGACTTTCTGCAAGCGGTCAAGAGTGGCCAGGTCAGCCTCTGCGGGATGTACCTGAATGAGTTAACCGGCCTTTGTCGGCCCGAAGAGTTGGTGCAGCTCTTTCGGTATGCCACCCAATTGGCCAAGGACACCGGAAAACCCATCGATTCGGTGATGATTTCCGACGTTCCAGGATACACCTGGGGGACCGTGACGGCCATGGCGCATGCAGGCATCAAATACTTTTCTACGGCTCCCAATTACTTCGATCGTATTGGAACGATCTTGCGGGAATGGGAGAACAAACCGTTTTGGTGGGTGGGCCCCGATGGGCAGAGCAAAGTGCTCGTGTGGATCCCATTTTGGGGGTATGCCATGTCTCACCGTTACCTCACCATGTCTCCGCAATTGGTCGAAGACTTCTACGATGGTTTGGAAAAGCGCGGCTATCCTTATGAAATTGCCTACGCCCGATGGAGCGGCCATGGCGACAATGCGGTGCCCGATCCTTCGATATGTGATTTTATTCGGGATTGGAATGCGAAGTATGTTTGGCCGCACTTTGTGATTTCAGGCACGAGCCAGGCGTTCGCCGCCTTGGAAAAGCGTTACGGAGCCTCGTTACCGACCGTGCGCGGGGATTGGACTCCGTACTGGGAGGACGGCGCCGGTTCGTCCGCGCTGGAGACGGCGCTTAATCGCCAGAGTTCCGATCGCCTGGTGCAAGCTTCCAGTCTCTATGCCATGCTGCAGCCGGAGAATTACCCAGCGGCGGCCTTCCGCGACGCCTGGAATCAAGTGCTGCTTTATTCTGAGCACACCTGGGGTGCGGATTGCAGCATCAGCCGCCCAGAAAGTCAGAAGACCCAGGAACAATGGGATATCAAGCAAGGTTACGCTCGCGCTGCGGATCAACAATCCCAGTTCCTTCTGACTCACGCGTTGGGCTCTGGCACTCAACAAGATGATTGGGTCGAAGTGTTGAACACCACGTCTTGGCCCAGGACCGACGTCGTCACGGTTTCCGCGGAACTTTCCGTGGCTGGAGACCGCGTCGTCGACGCCTCGGAGCAGCCGGTGCCTTCACAGCGTCTAGCGGATGGGCGCCTCGCCTTTCTCGCCCGGGATGTCCCGACTCTGAGCGGCCGATCATTCCGCGTCGTGCCGGGCACACCGCTGCAAGAGTCAGCCAGTCGTGCGGACGGGGAGGTTCTGGACAACGGCATCCTTCAGATCCGGCTGGATCCCATGACCGGTAATATTATTGAACTGCGCGCCCAGGGGATCGCGGAGAACCTGGTCGATTCCAGCAGTGGCCAAGGTTTGAACGAATACCTCTATTTGCCAGGAGATGATTTGAACGGTCTGAAACGCTCTGGGCCCGCTAAAATCGTGGTCGGCGAACGTGGGCCGCTTGTGGCGTCGCTCATCGTGGAATCAGAAGCGCCAGGATGCCATCGGTTGCGCCGCGAGATTCGTCTTACTGCGGGTATGGACTTTGTGGAGGTCGAGAATCTCGTGGATAAGGCCAGGATCCAGGCGTCCAGCTATCATGCCAAGGAAGGGAAAGAGAGCGTCAATTTCGGATTCCCGTTCCTCGTTCCCAACGGCGAAGTGACCTTGGACCTTCCCTTGGGATGGATGCGTCCCGAAGTCGATCAAATGCCGAGTGCCTGTAAGAACTGGCTGACCATCGGTCGGTGGGCGGATGTTTCCAGCTCTAGCATGGGTGTCACCTGGGTCAGTTTGGACGCGCCTTTGATTCAACTCGGAGGCTTGACCGCAAACCTGCTCAATTCTCAGACCGATCCGGACGTCTGGCGCAAGCAGATCCAGCCGACTCAGAAAGTCTATTCCTGGGCCATGAACAATCATTGGGGCACGAACTACCGCGCTTACCAGGAGGGCCTGACACGTTTCCGATTCATTCTGCGCCCACACCTCCGCTTTGACCCAGCGGACGCCTGCCGACTCGCGACGGGTCTCAGCCAGCCATTGCTCGTGACCCCGTCCAACGGACGCAATCGCTTGCCAATGCCCGTGCTGCAGGTGAGTCCGCCCGAGGTTCAGGTGAGCGCCTTCAAACCCTCCGACGACGGGAAGGCGCGCATCGTCCGCTTGTTCAATGCCAGTTCGAGCCCCGCGGAGGCGTCCCTGATTTGGGGAGAACGATCGCCCAAAGCACTGTTCCTGAGTGATACGAGTGAAAAAGCCGGGGCTCCTGCGGAGAGCTCCGTCTCAATTCCGAGTCGTGGATTAGTGACGCTCCGGGCCGAGTTTTAACAGCCGCACAGATCGGGTGTGCCGAATACGGGACGTCTGCGCCAGGCGTTGCGCACACCAGCTCGCTCCGTAAGTCGGGAATGAGAGCGCGGCTTTACGGATTCGTCAACCGTCGCCAGACGGCCATAGACCGCGCTAAATGTTCGCGCGTGTCGCCGCCAATCCCGTAGCATTGCAGGCCAATCGGACCTTGGAACCCCACGTCGCGAAGCGTGCGGAGAAATGCGGCCAGGTCAAAAGAGCCTTTATCCAAAGGTTGAATGTAGTGATCCCAGCCCGGTTTCTCGTCCATCGGGTCGGCGCCATTCAACGAAACCGCGAGCAGCCATGGTTTCGCGGCTTTGAGCAAGTGTTCATAATCTCGCTGCGGATCGACGCGCAGCCAGTGGCACAGATTGAACATAACCCCGACATTCTTGCGATCCACCAGGGGGGCCACGCGGATCGCGTCCTCAATTCTCTCCACCCAATTGCCGACGTGCGGGTAGAGAATGATTTGAGCTCCTGCCGCTTCGGCAGCGGTGGCCATTTCACGCAGCAGAACCACGGCCCGTTCGTCCGCAGTCGTATCCGAAGGTTTCGCCCCGTTGATCAGTAAACAGAACTGGACGCCTCGGCCTTTCACCAGGCTAAGCACGTCTTTGAACTGGCTGGCGTAGGGCGGCTTGCCCGGGGTTAAATCCACCGTCATCGTGATTTGAAAGAGGCGCAAGCCAGCTGCGTCCAGGCTTCGAATCCGTTCTTCCACCTTGTCCAACCAGATATGTCCTACGCCGTCGTATCCCAACTCTTTGAGCATGGCCGCTTGCTCCTCGAATGTCCTCTTCTTGGCGTCGTGCCAGTCGATGCAAAACGGGAAGAAAGGCCAGCTTTGACGCGCAGTTGGCGCTGGGAGGTCCGCAGCCAGGACCACGGGAAGCCAGCACGCCGCGACGCAGACCCAATGGGAGAGTTTCATAGACTTAGATTCAGGCAAGCCACGGGCGCCCGCGTTCCTTGGAGGTCGTCAATGATTCCTTCACGATTTGCACGTCCTCCGCGATCTCGAAATCGAACATTCCTGCCAACACAAAATCGGCCCCGCTGGAAAACGCATAGCGGAATGCTTGCTTGGGAGGAATGGCGCCGGCGGCCATCGTTTTGAACGCGATCCAAGGCTTTTGCACTGTTTTCATGAAATCGACCGTTTCCTTGGGGTTGGCACACCAATATCCCGGGAACTCGTTGTAAGCACCCGTGATTTGTTCCGGGCGCGGCCCAGTGGGGTAACTATGATGATGGAAAGTCTTGATATAGAAGTCCGCGGGAATTGCATGCTCTTCACACGCTTTGACCACATCGAGGGCGTGACCTCCCACCCCGGATGGCACCCCAAACTGTTTCGGCAATTCCACCGCTTGCGCGATCAGGTCGATCTTGTTCTGCGCCACCAGACTGTCCGCATGCACTCCCCACAAGTAAATCGCTTCGCACCCATCCTTGATCAATTCTTCAACATGCTGCCGGTATTTCTCTAATCCAGGTTCCACCGGTGCGGTGGGGCAAATGATCCATTGGATCTTGCCTCCTCGCTCTTTGCGATAGCGCCGGAGCACAGAGATGGGGTGGGGCGGATTGTGCATCGACAATGTGTTGATGCCCTGGGCTTCGGCCAACGCCAGAGTCTCCATGATCTTCTCGTCGGTATTATAGCGGGCAGCCAGGGAATAGACGTACTTAAGGTCACGGCTATGGGTGTAATGCGTCAGCAGATTGCCTCCCAAGATCAGGCGACTCACCTGCAGTTTGCCAATCTTGCCCCGCGCCAACGCTGCCCCGTCGGTCGAATTACTGCCTCCCTCGGCCGCAACCGCGGGCCGCGACTCGCTGACGACCATGGCACTGCATGCTGCGGCAGCGGAGCCGATGAGAGATCCTTTAACAAACCGACGCCGATTCATTTTGGCCGACATAACCTGCTCCTTTCGTTGCTTGTAACTAATACTGCGCCACGAACATCGGAACCGCATTGATCGAGATCAAACCGTCGCTTGGGCCACGGCGTGCTCTTGGCTCGGTCCAAAAACACGCCCAATTCACGCGAAACTCACGTTCGACACACAAAAACGTGCGTTTAGCGTGCGTTTAGCGTGCGTTTAGCGTGCGTTTAGCGTGCGTTTAGCGTGGGACGATCGGAGAGGTTCCTTCGACGCAAGGTTGCAGTATCCAAAACGGCTCTGCTATTCTCGTAACTATCTCAGCACGATATATTAACCGCAATTTATTCGTCTTACCCTCAAAAACCGGTCAAGTCCGTGGTGGCTGACCGCCTTGGAGAGTTCTCGATTCGAGGCGCGAGTCATTAACGCGGCGCGCGGATCCCAACAGTCGTCCGGGGGCCAGTGATTTCCGCGGAGCGCGGGTTTTAACCCGCAGGAACGTCCACATGGAGCGCAGGCTGCCAGGTTCCGAGGCTTCGTGCACCGCACAGGGCTTCCTGCGGAAAAGCTCGGCGTGCCAACGATGGCCTGATCCCAGATTAACTGCCCGCAGCCAAAATGCCCCGCTCCCGCGCCCTTCATGATTTCGAAACCGGCTCGGAGACGGACCGCCACGTCATCAGCGACCCGGCGACGAGCAACGCGCAGCCGATCCAGAGCTTTGGGCTCGGCGAGACCTGGAGATATAAACAACTGACGATAGTCGAGAGCAGCGGCGTGAAATAGGAGCAAGCGGCTACGAAGAGAAGATTGCCTTTGCGCATGGCAAAGTCCCAGAGCGTGTAGGCGACGGCGGTGAACGCGGCGAGTCCAAACGCTTCTCCCACAGCACTGGAACTCCAGTCCGAACGCTCGTGGGTGGTCATTCGGAGTAGCCACAAAATCACGCCAGTGATGGGCATGAAGAGATCCACCCCGCCGGCGCTCCCGGGTTCCGACCAACGCCGAGCGAGATTGGAATAGAAGCCCCACGAAATCGCGCCGACTAACGCCAATCCATACGCGGCGGGATTGTCGCTCACGTGAGCAATAAACGAGCTCCAAGACACCTGCGCCCCTTGCGTCATCACCAGCAACATGCCCGCCAAGGCCAAAGCCGTTCCTGGAACGAGCCAAAGTGTCGCTCGTTTTCCCAGCAGCCCGAGCGACAAAAGCACGGTGAGCGACGGCCACAGGTAATTGACGAGTGCAATTTCCAGGAGTTGCGCACGATCCTTCGCCAGCCCGACCGCCAGGTAAATCGCCGCAGGATAAATGGCAAACAGAGCGCCGCAGCCCAAAAGATAATCGCGCCGTAACTGGAGCCACGGCTTGAATCCACCTGGTGTCAGGACCACCCGCACGAGACAGAACGCCCCGCCTAAAAGGTAAGCGGCCGCCCCCGCCGTCATCGGTCCGACGCGTTCGGACAAGCTCCGGGCGAAGGCGAACGTTGTGCTCCAGAGCACAATCGCTCCGACACCGCTGATCGTGCCGAGATTTACAGGGGCTCGCTGCACCGGGCGAGTGTGCGTGAATTGACCGGCCCAAGCGAGCCTGTGTTGGACCCGGTCGCCAATTTTCCATAAACGAAGCAAACGAAGATCGCGAAGAATGGAAGGTAGTGCCGGTAATCCCGTTCGGATCGTTTTCCCACGCCGAGACGCCAAGCCGCCTAGATAGTTCTCGGCAGCCGGTTCGTGAACGGGATTGGTGACTTTTTGTCACCACCGTCCGACTGTTTGGGGTCGGTCCGTTCCCAAAATAGGCGCCAATCGCCCGATTTGTCGCACAAACGGTTCACAATTTGCGGACACCAGCCGCCGTAGGCCGACCACGATTCCGCCAGAGCGTTCGTGGCATGCGGGGACGGGCAGGCAACTGTATTTCGGAATTCAGAAAGTCAGGACCTTGTCACGCCGAGGGCCTCGGACAAAGGCGATTCAACCCAACTTCGGTGCATTACCGGGTCCTATAGTGCCGCCGTTTGCGCTTGCCGTGTTCGAACCGGGACTGGTAAAAAACCCGCATCCACCGTTGGATCAAGGGCTTTTGATGAAGTGACGGCAGATATGAGGCGCCACTATCTCGTGGATTGTTGCAGTAAAACAAATCGTCAAGGTGACGCCATTACTCACAAGCGTTTTGGTGGAAGCCCCGGTATCGACCTTGATGACGCTGTTGTTCAAGATTCTTTTCTTCCCTCGGCTGCCCAAGACGCTTTCATCGGTACTCTTCAGAACAACCGCTTTGCTTGAATCTTATATGATATATCGAATCTTGTATTTCATCTTTCCTATACTCGCCATCTCCGTCTCTGCAGCAACTGACGCATTCCCGACTCGAGCACAGGACTACCTGGAGAGCCTTGTATCCCGAGACCAGTTCGCGGGAGCTGTTCTTGTGGCCACCAACGGACAGATTGTTTTCGCTAAGGGGTTCGGCCTGGCAAACCGAGAGCATGCCGTCCTCAATCTGCCAAGGACGAAGTTCCGACTTGGCTCCGTTACCAAGCAATTCACCGCGATGTGCATCCTACTCCTCCAAGAAGATCATAAGCTGGCCACAAGCGACAAGATTTCAGCCTATCTTGATGCCTCCCCCCCAGCTTGGAGTGACATCACGATTGCGCAGCTCCTCAATCACACCTCTGGCATTCCGAGCTTCACTGAATTTCCGGACAACCTTGAGTATGAGCGCAAGCCAACGAGCGTTAAGGCGACGGTTCAGCGCTTTGTTGATAAGCCCCTTGAGTTCGCCCCTGGCACTTCGTTCGCGTACTCCAACTCCGGGTATGTTTTGCTTGGCTACATCATCGAGCGTGTTACAGGTGGAACGTACGAACAATTTCTGCAGACCAGGATTCTTGGTCCGTTGGGTCTGACCGAAACTGGCTATGACCACCCATCGGTCGTCTTACCACACCGGGCCAGCGGCTACAGCAAGGACACGAATCAAGTCGTCAACTGCATCCCATTTGCCATGGACACACCGCACGCCGCGGGCGCCCTTTACTCCACCGTCACGGACTTGCTCAAATGGGATACGGCGATCCACTCCGAGCGCCTAATTCCCAGCGCGGCGTTGGAGCCTATGTTCACCCCGTATTTAGGGACTTACAGGAAGGGTTGGTGGGATAACAATGGGCAGTACTGTTTCGGCTGGTTTCGCAAACAGTCCGGGTCCCACGTCCGATATGAGCATCCGGGTTCCATTAGCGGATTTCAAACGGATGTGATCTCAGTTCCAAGAGAGAAGGTGTATGTTGCGGTCTTGAGCAATCTCGAGTGGGCGGACGCCGAAGCGATCGCGGCGCACTTAGTGAGTATGCTTTCGGAGTAGTCATTCACTCGATCGGTCCAGTCCGATGATGCCGGAGTATCCTGACTAAATTAGTTGCTGCTGGGCGCACGGCATATTTTGGATCGTGAACAGCTTTTTCCAAAGCTGGCAGCGCTGGCAGCGAGTTGGTCCCGAGTTCGGTCAACGCTTCCACCGCTGCTGAGCGGACCGACAGGTTTTCATCCTCCAGTCCGCGGGCGATGGCAAGAACGCCGCTCGGGCAATCTCTGGCTGTCCGCGCTAGAACGCCCATCGCAAGGCGCCGCGTGTCTTGAGCAGGATCCGATAGTCCACGGAGGAGTGGAGCCACGACGTTCTCGCACGGCGCACCAAGCCGGAGCGCCGTGATGGCTGCCTCGAAGCGCAACAGGTCTGAATCGTCTTGTGCTATTTCCAGGACGTTCGGCGACGCCTGGTTTGCCGCGGGACCGATCGTGGCCAGAGCCCGAAGCGCTTTATACCGGATGTAAGAAGGCCATCTGTTCTTTTGATTGGCTGGTCCTCGAGCCCCAATGTATTCCCAAGCGGGGTTTTCTCTTTTGTGTTGCGCCCAGGAAAGCGGCGGATTCAGCCAACCCTTCGCTGGACCCTCCTGACTGCCAGTCGCGCAGAGCCTGGACGAGCAAAGGCCATGCCTCAGCGGCGTCAGGCCCAATTCGGCCGAGAGCGTAGACTGCCGTATTCCTGACAGCGAAGCTCGAATCGTTCACTGCGTCCATCAACGCCGGGACCGCTTGTTTTGCACCAGCCCGAAGCTCGGCGAGCATCCAAGCAGGCGCGAACACGATTAGTGACGGGAAGACTCTTATCTTTAAGTTGGCCGATGATTTCGCTCACGGACGTGGTCGTCTCGACCGGCCGCACGCCGCGCGCCAGCTTGATGCCGCAAAATAGAACCGCAAGGGCAAGCGCCAGGAATGCCCATGCCAGGATTTGCTTGTATCGAATACTCATTTGAAAAACTGACTATCATCAAGTCGACCCATGGGAATTTAGGAATGCTTGTGCCGGCATTTCCGAGACCGACGATGTTGCCCACATCCGCGATCGGCTGACCCTCGAAGCCGAGTGGGTGGGCGAAAAACTCTCTGTTCGAATCGCCTCCGAAATAGCTGGGACATAATGGTGCACCAGGTCGCCGTTTACTGACTCCACGGTTCGGCGATGAGTTTCTTCATTTCTTTGGGCGTCTCAAAGTCACAACAGCGTAGGGATCAGAGGCGGGCCCGGAAATGGAAAACACCACGACTTCCCATCCAGCTTCAATTCGCGTCTGCGCCCCCGGCATGATGGGCTGCGCAGGCCCAGATGCTGACCAATACTCCCAGCGAATCGGAGATAGGTGGGGCCTGTGATCGGACTGGCTACTAGCGCATCCAGAAGCGAGCAAGACCGCTGCAAGCAGACCCGTCGGCTGGGCAAACAGGAATTTCATAGTCGCAATCCGAGCCACGCAATGTTCATCGCCAATAACCCGACTGACCGACGGCTGCCGAACGTGAGGTCGTATACCAGAATAACCATTTCTATTCGCCCGGCAAGCCCATCCCCAGAAGCGGAGCGGCAGTTCATGTCGTGTCGATGGATGAGCGCATGTTAGTAATGGAACGCGTGAATGCCCTACGAAGCTGGCTGAAGTGGAGAACGATTTGATCTGGTGATGCGCTCTTCCCTCTGGAACACCTTGGGCAATTCCGAAGTTTAGGTAGACAGCACACGGGAAGCGGCGGGTCATTTGCGCCTTGCCTGCTACGGACGCTGTCCTCACACTCGAGAAGAGGGAGGATGTATGGCAGATGGGAAGAATGCGAATGATGGGAGGAACGGAGCGCCACAGGAACGGCTCATTCCACCTCGCGGTGACTATCGAACTCTGCTTTCTTTTCAGAAGGCGGAAGTTATCTACGACATCACCTTCCGCTTTGCTCATAAGTTTCTGTCTAAGGGCGATCGGACCATTGATCAAATGATTCAGGCGGCGCGGTCCGGAAAGAAGAACTTTCTTGAAGGAAGCAAAGCCGGTAGAACCTCTAAAGAGACAGAAATTAAGCTGACGAACGTCGCGCGCGCGAGTCTGGAAGAGCTCCTGGATGATTACTGCGATTATCTGCGTGCACGCGACCTTCCTCTATGGGGTAAGGATTCCAAAGAGGCGCTCTACGTCCGGCACCTCGGACGCAAGACCCCATCAACATTCGAGGATTATCGCTACTTTGTGGAGAGCCGTTCAGCGGCGATAGTCGCCAATATCGCCATTTGCCTCATTCATCAGACCAATTACCTGATCGACCAACAGCTCCACCGGTTGGAAGTCGATTTCCTCGCCCAAGGCGGCCTGCGCGAGCGGATGAACCGGATGCGTTCAGCCTTCCGGCGCAACGCATAGTCTTCATCCGTCCTATTCCTCCCAAGCAGTTTATCCCACGCCAGGCCAGGTTGATTGGGTCCCTCCCGGTCTCAGGCTTCGGAAGCTTCTTCGAATGGAGATTGTCGGTTGGAGTTTGGTCGGATTGACGGTAGGCTCGTCGCGTAATCCGAGATGCTTGTGAAACTATTTCATACCCAGTCGAATGCTTTCTGGATCGGCCACCTGTTCCTCGCTGTGGGAATCGCCCTGGCTGGCGGTGCGGCGGCCCAGGACCTCCGGTTTGCGGTCACCGAACGGCCGGACGGGAATTACGCCGTGGAGTATCGGGTGAATGATCGACCGGTCAGTGTTCCGGAGGCTCTCGCGCCCGCGGGGGTCCAGCTCTTGCGCCCTGGCCAGCAGCCTTTTCCTGTTCTGTTCCAGCAACGTCGGGACGTGCCTGGAGGCGTCGAGTTGGGTCCTGTGCAAACGGGAGAGCTGACCGTGCGCTGGCGACTTCTTCAAAAAGCGCCCAATCTCATTGAACGGACGCTCGAGGTGACGGCTTCAACCGCTCAGCAATTCTCGGTTTGCTTCTCCCTGCAAGCGAGCTGGACTGGCGAGTATGCGTCGTTTTCCGGTCCCACCAAGGAGCGTCTCTTGTGCGATACCGTGCGCGGCGCGGCGCGGACGGAGACTTTTCCTGTGGGGCTGCTCCGTACGGACAGCAATGTGTTAGGATTGGCCGCGGACTCTCCAGGGTTGTGGGAGAACCGGTGCCAAGTGATGCTCGATCCACCGGCCCGGCGCTTGGCCATCTTCACGGGCGATGGCCGGGATCCGTATCCGCTGGTGGTAAAACCGCCCGAGGATGCGCGTGACACGTATCAATATTCGATGGACGGCTGGCAATCGATCAGCCCCGGCGAAACACGCCTCTTTACCACCTGGGTTTTTGCCAGCCCCGCTCGCCATCATTACGATGCTCAGCTTGCCGCGCATTTGGCAGTGGCGAACGCCAAGGGATGGAATTCATCCGCCCTCGAAGCGATTCTCCGGAATACATCGCTCTATTTGTTGCGCCGCAACCTGGCCCTCGACGCGGCTCACCAACCTCGGGACGGGCGCTATATTTTTGTCTCGGGACCTGGCTATGGCTGGAAACAGTGGGTAAGCGACGGTTTCTATACGGCCCTTGGTCTGGACGATCCGGAGAAAACGATCGAAGCCAATCGCGCCGTCTTTTGGACGCGCATGGATTACGAAGACAACGCCCACTACTACCTGATCTGGGCGGTCTTGATGAAACGCGCGGGAGGCACTGTCAACGACGCGCTGGTCCGCCGCGCTTACGCTTTCATTCGAGAACACGAGAAAGACGGGGCCTACATCCCACCGTCGCTGCCTGGGGCGCCCAATCCGAAAGGATGGAAAACGTACCATGACGTTCTGCAGTACGACGACGGCGATTGTCCGACGAGCGATCAAGGGTTCCATTGCGGCGCGCTTTTAGCCGCACAGGAACTGGGATTGGGGATCCAGAACCAAGAGGTCGAACAAGCGGTGTCAGCCTACCAGGCCCTGTTCAATCGCGAGCGCGGGTTCATGCCTACCAGCCGATTCCAGCGCGATATCCTTGGGCAAGACACCCTCTATGGCGCAACCTTAACCTACGCGGTTTTCGGCCGAAAACTCCTCACGGATGAGCAGGTGCTCACGCATTACCGAACTTCGGAGCGTGTTAAAACTCCGTTCGGGCTCCGCGTGATCTCGCAAGCGGATGGTTCGCTCTTGCCGGGGCACTCTGGCGTGTATTGCTACGGTGGATCCTGGTTCTTAAACGACGCGGCCAACTATTTGTTGGCCGGTGTGCATGGGTTGCCCAGCTCGACTGTGGACGCACTCCTGGTGGAACGGATCGAGCGCGAGATTGCGCAAGTCCCAGCTTTTAATGAGTCCATCAGCACCGTGGACGGACATCCGCACGGGCACATCCTGTATTCCTGGAACTCCGGGTTTTGGTGGTTGCGCAAAGAAATCCGGCGGCGGCTGGGCGACTCGGGGCCTGATCCCATGGCAGCGGCATTGGATCGGCGTTTGGGAGTGATTCGTGTGGCTGGGGCCTTAGCCCTTTCTGGCGACCGACGGAGCGACCTTGGTCAAGCAACGAGCGCGAGCAAAACTTCGACTCGTTGGATTGGTTATACGGAACTCCGCACCGATCTTCCAGGGGGGCGACATGCCAACGTCCGGACCATGCGAGCGATGTTGATCCAGGCGGACGGGCAGGGACGAAAACGCCTGGGCGATGCCATGGTGGACGATCCTAACGCTTGGACCCAGTTTGCGGGGTGGTCGCCTGATGGACGCACCGCCATCCTCTCCCGGGGTTGGCAAGATCCCGAGAACGCGCGTTGGGAGGAAGACCACAAAACGTTCCGAATGCAGCCAGGCCTGGATGCTGGATAGTTACCTGGTGGACCTCGAATCGGGGCGCGCCGAGAATCTGACCGCGAAGGACCGGGTTAGTCACTACAACGGAGGCCTGTTCTTTCTGCCGGAGGGCAAGGGGCTTGGATTTACGCCGCTGATCAACGGAGTCTCGAAACCATTCGTCATGGACCTGGATGGCCGAAACAAACGTGACGTATCTGGCGAAGGTGGAGGATTCGCCTACGGATATAATGCGTCTCCGGACGGTCGACGCATTTGCTACCACGAGGATTATCAGATCTACATCGCGAACTTGGATGGCACCGGGAAGAAGAAGGTTGAGACCGGGAACGTTTTTAATTTCGGGCCTCGCTGGTCGCCTCAAGGGGATTGGATTCTGTTTGTGAGCGGCGTGCGTGGACACTGTAATCTCTACGTCGTGCGCTCCGATGGCACGGGCTTACGCCAGTTGGCCGATTTCGGGGGGTACCAGGGATGGATTTTGTTCCTCGATGTCCCCGACTTTCACGAGGGTAGCAGCGACGTGCCCGTCTGGTCTCATGATGGTCAGAGTGTTTTCTACACGGCGAAGGCCGGCCCGAATGTGGAGCTTTTCCAGACGTCCCTCGATGGCGCGGCGCGTCAATTGACCCACTCACCCGTGGGCACGCTTCAGTACCATCCGGAACCGTCGCCCGATGGGCAATGGCTTGTTTATGGGGCCAAGCGTGGTGGGGTGAGGCAACTTGTCGTTAGAAACTTGGCGGACGGGTCCGAACGGCAGGTGACGGATCTTAAGATGGGAGAAGCCGCGATGTGGCCGCATTGGCAGCCGTGAACCTGGGTGTCTGTGGGGTCCGGTCTGGGCCTTGCGTGCCTCTGGCAAGTCCGATGCTGGTCCAAGGCGTCAGCGCAAATTTAGAATGCCATCGAGGGCTCGCGATTCGAGGAACTCGTCGTCGAGCGTGCGGCAGATGGCGTCAAACACGATGGGAGTAGTTGGGCTTTTGGAGAGCCATTGCGCCACGGTCTCAAGACAGGTTGGATCGGCCTTTGCCAGCGGCGCGTGAACGTCCCAGGTTCTTCCGGCTTGGTCTTTGCGTTCGGTGGCCAATAACCAGGATCCTAGCTTGGGCGCCAAAGAGTCCATCAGTTCCTTCGCGGTTGCAGGATCCGGGAGTAACGCCATGCTCGGCGCGAGGCGCACGTTTGGAGCCTTGATCTTTTCCAAGAGTTGAACGGCCTCGGGAAGACTCCAGGGCGGTTTGCCGTGAGCCATACGCAATTGGAGGGTCACGCCATGCTCCTGGGCATCAGTCGCCAGTTGGAGCAACACTTTTTCGAACGCGGCCCGAGTTTGGACATCCGTGAAATTGTTCTCGGGATGACGATGGAGCGAAAGAAAAAGATCGTGCGCCCCCAATAACGCCATTTTCACGAGCACATCGCGAATGGCCGCGAGACTGGCGGCGTAGTCCTCGGGTGAATTATCGATCATCCGGAGGGTGGGATATAAGTTGATCCCGGAGCTGAGATCCACCGCAACGTTCAGCCCTTGCCTGCGGATCCACCCGGACTCTTGTTGCACGGCCGCTTTCTCGCGCTCGTGAAGATATTTCCAATCCACCATCACGCCGTCAAAATGCTCAAAGAACGTGGGACGACGGAGGAGTTCTTCCTTAATCGAACGGACGTCGCGCAGAGTGAGGAATCGACGGCGCGGGTTTGGCGGCGGCGCAAGGTGCGGGATTTCCGCGACGTTTGATTCGGACAAATGAACAGCAAATACCCGCACATCACCACCGGCGATGACGTGAGTGGAAATGAGGTTAGGTGGGTTCGAGGGAATGCTCTCGGGCAGATAGCCGACGGCCGCTTTCTCTGAGCTGTCGAGGGGCAGTTCCTGAATCGAGGAAATAACTCCGCAACGCGATTCGATACGGAAGGGCAGTTCGCGCCAGGAGTTGTTGGCAATGCACAACCGGTATTCGCTCGGGCCGCGGCGGCAGGTGATAAAGCTGAGGGCTGGATTGCCGACGTCGAACAAGGCCTGCGAACGGAACGTGTCGTTGAGAGCCTGGCGGACCTCTGGACGCAGAGCGTAAGGTTTGGGCAGGGGATGGTCTGTCTGACTTTTTAATGCGGTCTCCAAAGGTGGCTCTAGGTTGATTCCAAATTCACTCGGCAAGAGCGTCAATTTCCCTTTCCCGTGGCGGACGACGACTTCCCGAACCACGTTCGATTGGCCGGCCAGACCTCCCGGGAAGCGAGCCAGGTTGCCCGAGGTGAGGATGAGATGACCCCCGTTCTCCAGGTAACGTTCCAGTTTCTGACCGAGTTCAACGCCGCCCGCGACCCTGCCAGCCAAGACTACGACCGAGTAACGGTCTAAGAGCCAGCCAGGAGCATCACTTAGCAGACAATCAACCATGTCACCATAAGGGGTGGCTGTGATGAATCCGGACTCATCGTGGAAATACGACGAATCCTGGTATCCCGGATAGAGTAGATCGAGCACCGCGTCAGTGAAGTAATCGCCCGCTTCGTAGGGCAGATTACCCCAAACGCGATAGACCTTGTCCGTGTAAAGGTGCCGAGGAAACGTCCAGCCGGCGTGGAAATCGAGGAGCAGCGCCACGGGCGTCTGCATCACGCCAGGTTGCCCGTTTTCCTGAATCCAACGTTGAGCGGCCTGCTGAATGCGGCCAATCGGCGAAAGCTGCTCTCCATCAAACCACCCGTTCTCAAATCCAACAGCGACGGAATTATAGAAGATGTGACTGTACAGCAGCCGCTTCAACAAACTCAGGCTCGTGCCTTTAGTGGGCCCGTGTTCGTAGCCGTCGCTGCGCCCGGTTGAGCCATAGGTTTTAAAGCCCCAACGGTTGAAGATGGAGGCATTGCCAAACCAAGGGACACCGTATTGTTTGCCGGCGCCACGAATGAATGCGTAATAGACTTGGTTATTCGGTAAGGCTTGGGCCGTTTCGGCTCCGATCAGGGTGTAGGTTCCTTCCTTCAGGAAATAATGTCCGAAGTTGAGCGAGACGAGCGTGGCGTGCTTGTGTCCGAGATCGTCTCCCATCCGCTCAAAGTGCCGCTGGAAATTAGCATACTGCTCCAAGCGCGACCCGGATGCGGGTGTCATTTGCTCGGCGTACCCTCCCACATAGCGGCCGTCTTGCTCTCCAATGTCCGTGCCAAGCCAACGTTCACCTAAGCGGCCCTCAAGGAGGCGAAACATGTCTGGCGATGGCTTGAACTGTTGCCAGTACCCGCCAGGACCAGATCCCGGAACGTAACCCCAGATATCAAATAGGTATAAGTCGCGTCGGTGGATTTCGTCGGCCAGGTCACCTAGATTCTTGGCGAAAAGGATCGGATACGCCGGCCAGATGACGTTGCCCAAGGCATGTGTTTTGGTAAACTTCTCCAACTCCTCCGCAAAACCAACAATGCGATCTTCCGAGATGTTGAAACCTCGAAGACAGGTGAACTGGGTTTGATCTTTGAACGTCGCCCAGGTCGAGGTTTGACTGCACGCCGGCGGTAGTCCGGGTGTTCCTGCGGTTGGAGCAACGTGGCGTAGGCGCGGTGAGCCGGTTCCAGAGTGTCGTCCGTCTGGAGCCCGGCGCCGCGACCGCGCTCAGTGCTTGCTAGAAGGATTAGCCATGCCGTCAACAGCGCGAGGCTAGGAGTGAAATGAAAGGACGTTCGCATAAGACGAATTTCACGACTGAACCACTCGAACACCGGGACTCGAGCTTACGCCGAGGCCCGAACACCAAGCCCCGAATGAGCGGGTCAGGTTGGTCAGCTCTGCTCAGGGCGACGCGCCCGCGAAATGAAACAGCTGCTCATCCCTTGCTTGCCAAAGATAGGACGCTTTGGCAATGCCGATTCCTCCTGGCACGCCAAAGCGAGGAGCGCTAGAGTCTAGGAACCAACAGTAACGACGTCGATTTATGAGTTCGCGCTTCTCAATCCTATGGGCTCTGGTGAGTTTTTGGATGGCATTGAATCAAACGCGTGCGGCCGAGCCGGTGGGGTTCGAATCCATCTTCGACGGCCGTTCGTTCGACGGTTGGCTCGGCCAGGATATGAGTTTTTGGACCATTGAGGATGGAGCCATTACAGGGACGATTTCGCCGGAGCATGCGCCGCGAATGAATCAGTACCTAATCTGGCAGCGTGAATTGTTGCAGGATTTCGAGCTGCAATTGGAGTTTCGGTTCACCGCTTGCAGTGCTCGCAACGAGAATGGCGGATTTCAATTTCGCAGCCGGCGGTTACCGAACGGGGATGTTGCGGGTTACCAGGTGGATAATAACTTCGGCACACCGTGGAAGGTTCGGCTCTATGATGAACATGGGCGCCACGATTTGGCTCTCGAAGGCGAGCAAACGGTCTTTGACCGTGAAGGTCGGAAACTGACGGAAAAGCTGACACTCGAACCGGGCGCATCGGATTTCAAACTGAACGAGTGGCACCGATATCACCTCGTCGCGCGAGGGCCTCAACTGATTCTATCGATCAACGATAAGCGGGTCGCAGAAGTCCTCGATCAAGATCCAGACAGCTATGAACCAGCTGGAGTGTTGGGCCTGCAATTGCACACGGGGCCTCCCATGAAAGTGCAGTTCCGCAACATCCGATACAAGCGCTTGATCCCAGCCGTGGAACTCAGTTCGCGGCCACGTCTCTTGTTGCAAGCCGCACTTCATTGGAACCTGGGTGAACGAATCAATTCCCACCAACCTCCCTTGAAGCCAATGGGCAAGGTTAAGATTGGCGCACCGGCGGCCGGATCTCCCGATACACGGCCCATGGCGGTGGCGCTCTTGGACCGAGGCGGGTTCAGCTCGGACATGGCCTTGAACGACTGCAAGACCTGGAACATTTCAGGACACGCATTGACGGTGTTTGCCAGGGCGCGGATCACGGACGGTCGTTGGGACGGTGCTCTATTGACTAAGGGCCAGTTGGGGGGAGCCGGGTCGTTTTATCTCGGTGGGGGAACGAATTCTGAGATCGTGTTTGAAATTCGAACGAAGGCCGGAGCGCAGTCGGTGGGTTTCCCGTCAGCCAAAATCGCTCGTGGGGAGTGGCACGATTTGATCGGCGGCTATGACGGCGCCAGGCTTCAACTTTGGTGCGATGGCCAGGTGATGGCGGAAGTTCCAGTAAGCGGGGCCGTGCTGCCGAGTGAAGCGCCCTTTCTTTTGGGGGCGGAAGCTGGACGGGAAGAGTCTGCCCGCCTTTTCAAAGGCGAGCTGGATGAAGTCGCGCTCTGGGATCACGCGCTTACCCGCGACGAGATCGAGTTGCTGGGCCGGCGCTCTTCGAAATGAGCGGGCTGCGGCGCCGCGGGCGGTGCGTTTGGCGATTTAAACTCGAGTGAATGCCGTTACTTTGTCGGGACGGGCGCCGCTGAAAAATAGTGGGCGAAGAATTGATTCAAACTGCCTGGGTAAATCGCCCGTTTCAATCTCGACCAGGTCTGCTGATCGCCAACACTATAGTAAAGGTAAGTCTGACCGCGATACTCGACCAGATCCGGGTCCGATGCGTTCGTGCCGTCATTGAGGCCTGGGCTCAAGACCGGGTTGGACGCGCTCAGTTCCCAGTGTTGCAGGTCCTTCGATCGTGCCAGATAAGTTTCAAACTGCCATCGCGGCGTCCGACGTTCGAGGTATAGAAGGTAATAATACCCCTCCGAATAACGTAGGCACGGGCAAGCCGCATACCGGTCCGTCCCAAAAATGGCCTGGGGATTCACGGTCCACGTTTCCAAGTCGGGCGAGGTCGCGAACTTAATGGTGAACGCCGGATACTTCGGATCGTCGGTTTCGTAAGCCATGACGAATTGCCCGGCCCCTTCGCAAACCGAACTGTTGAACAGATGTTCTTGCTGCTGGAGTATGACGCGTTTCTCCGTCCAGGATTTCAGGTCTTTAGATTTTAGCAAGGTCACGTCGTTCCAGCCGTTTGATACAAATCGCGAAGCAAAGACGTAGAGAGCGTTGTGGTGAACCCAAGCCGAAGCCAGGCCGTAGCCCCGGCCAAAGCTTGCCAGCTCGTGACCCATCTCGACCTCCTGCACGGTTAAGTAGTAGTCTTCCGCTTTCCCTCCACTCACCGGTCGATTGCATTTCATCAAGGCCAGTTTGTCCTGCCAAACCAGCGGCGCCACTTCACAGAGATCCCCGAGGTTCGAATCGTCAACCCGCGCTTGTGATCCGTCAGGTTTCGACAACGGTGGCGGAAGGAGAGTTTGGAACACGTCGGCCGGCCAGGCACCCAATCGCTGCATGCCCGTTGGCACAGTCTGTTGGAACTGCACATAAGCCTTCACGTCTCCGCGTGTGGTGTATTTGATGTCGCCCTGGCCCGCTCCAAAGATTTTGCAGCCCATAAGTGTGCAGTCCTCCAAGTCGACGTTGAGAAGTTTTCCATCAATCGTACTATAAATGACGCCAGAGCTCGGACGGCCTTGAGGTTGCGAGAAATTCAGGCTCACGAGCTGGCAACGTTCCAGCTTGACGCGAGTATATCCGTTGTAGCCTGGGTTTCCTGCTTGCAGCGCGTTGTCCGGTCCCACGAGGGAACAGTCCTGGAACACCACGTCAGCAAAGCTGGGGCTCTCGCGGTGTTCAGCGCGGACGTAAGCGCCTGCAGCGTCACCCCACCAATCCAAGCACCAGAGCTGGCAGCGCCGGAACACGCTCGGTTCGCCAGGTCGTCCCAGGACGCTGGCCACCCCGCCGCCAAACGCTCGGCCAATGCTGCAACAGTCTTCCACTAACACGCTGAAGGGCTCCGTTTGGTCGACCAGATCGAAGAATAATCCAGCGTCACCACCCGTGGCGTAGAAATGGCGAATTCGCCAGCGGTCCCACTCGATCGCCGAGAAGGTTTCTTCCTTATGTTCGGCGGACCACCCCTTTTTATACGCTCGAATCGAACTCCACCAATCGTAGCTCTTGAATCCTTTCTCGGGGTCTCCCGAGTCCAAAATGACCCAACCCGTTTTGCCCGAGCCCAGAGAACCATCCCAGTCTCCGATCAGCTCGTTGTAAGCCCCGGGCGCGCCGCGTTTGGCAGGAAACAAGTTTGCTTCCATGTAAGAGTCCGGCCTGACGACAATCCGATAACCCCCTCGGTTGTCGGGTATCGCGGAGAGCGCTGCTTGAATCGTCTGAAACGCTTTGATCCAGGTTGACCCGTCGGAATTGTCCCCGAGTTTGGAGACGTAGAGAGTGCGTTGGGGCCTGGCGGCGATGCGCCTGACCGTGTCTTGGCCAGCGGTCTGGGCGCCGATGGAGTGAATCCAAGATGATGCGATAATCCCGAGACAGACAAAGCTGCGTAAAAATCGAGCGCAGGAGCGAGGTGCCATCAATAGCCGACCAGCGAGGGAGCACGTCATAGACATCACCGGCGCAGTGTGACAGGGCGCCGAACTGGCGGCGAGCGTCTTTCACTGCGGAAGATCGTCTCGGATCTGGATGTCCCGCGAACGAGAGCACGCTGGTATCTCGTCCAGAAATGCGTTCTATTCTCGCACGAGAATGTCCAACTGGTTGCGCCAATCGATCGTTTATGAAGTCAACACGGCTGCTTGGCTGCGTGACTGGAGCCGAACGGCAGGTCGGCCGCTGTCTTTGGCCGATCTGCCCGAGGAAGCGTGGGATCAATTCGCGCGGATGCGTGTGAGCGCGGTATGGCTTATGGGCGTTTGGGAGCGCAGCCCCGAGGGGCGCCGCCTGGCGTTGGAGAGCGGGCATTTGCTCAAGGAGTTGCGCGACCAAGTGGGTGCGGTAACGGTTAGCGATGTGATGGGGTCGCCCTATTGTGTCCGGCGTTACATGGTTGATCCGTTCTTCGGCGGACCCGACGCCTTGGCGGCGGCGCGGCGGGCGTTAGAGCGGCGTGGCATTCGGCTTTTGCTGGATTTTGTCCCGAATCATCTGGCCCCGGATCATCCGTGGGTTTCGGCACATCCGGACTGGCTACTTCGCGGAACAACAGCCGAACTCAAACGGCAACGCGATGCGTTTGCGCTGGTGGATGGCCACGTGTTCGCGCGCGGACGTGATCCCTACTTTCCTCCTTGGTCCGACGTCTTGCAGATCAATGTTTTTCACCGTGACGTCCGGCGCGCGGCGGTTCTTGAGCTCCAACAAATCGCTGAACAATGTGATGGAGTTCGCTGTGACATGGCGATGCTAGTCATGAACGATATTTTTGCCAAAACCTGGGCCAAGCGCGCCGGCGTCGTGCCGGAAATGGATTATTGGCCAGAGATTATCCCGCCGCTCCGAAACTCCCATCCCGAGTTCCTCTTCATGGCGGAGGCCTACTGGGATCGTGAACTTGCCCTGCTCGAGCAGGGGTTTGATGCTTGCTATGACAAGGGGCTATACGATGAACTCGTGCGCGGCTCAGCGGAATCTATCCGTAAACACCTGGCTCGGTTCCCGGCGATTCAAGATCAGCTCGTCCGCTTCCTGGAAAACCATGATGAACCTCGCGCGGCCAGCATGTTTCCCGGAGCGAAAGGAATGGCCGCTGCCGCAATATGGATGACGCTGCCGGGAATTCGTCTACTGCATGACGGCCAGCTTGAAGGCCGAAAGCTGAAGACACCGATCCATTTAGCCAGCCGCCCTGAGGAACGGATTGACGCCACCGTGGAAAACCGGCTTTTGCGTTTAGCGTCGGTTCTAAGCACGACTCCTTTCCAAACGGGTAAGTGGATGCTGTGCGATGTGATCGGATGGACCGATAATTCGACCGCTCGCGAATTGATCGCTTGGTTCTGGATCGAGGACGGACCCAAATGGTTAACCGTCGTGAACTTTGGTTCGGCGCCCGCCCAGGGGCAAGTTCAGTTCGCGGGTGTGGCGGTCGCGGGCAAGAACTGGCGTTTGACGGATCTTTTGGAAGGGTTCGTTTGGAAGCGGTCGGGGCAAGACTTGAGCGACTTCGGCCTGCACGTCGCTTTAGGGGCGTGGGGGTGCCACATTCTTCAATTCGAGGCGGAGTGAGATCGATGGCGGGGCGGGGTGTAATCCGCCGCGGCCGAGAGTGAAGGACGGCCGAGGCTTTGTCTCGCGGCGTCGCTATTGACCCGGCAACTTTTTGGATTAAGCCTAGGATCGCATGATCACTCTATCCAAAATCGCCGTGAGCATGGGGCTGGCCTTGACGGAAGCCATTCTCCTGGCGCAGGGCGATTCGGGGCAGCTCGCCGAACCTGAAATCCGAGTTGGTGACGTGTTGTCACTGCCCAGCGGGGCGGCACGAGTGCAACGGCTGGAGACCGACCGGTTGATCCAGAATGAATATACCCGCCGCTTCCATTTCGACTCATTCACGAACCCAAAGCTGAAAGAACTGCGCGAACGTTACGAGTTGGAGGCGGTCGTGGCCTCGGGCAAAGACGAGTTTGAACGACAGACCTTCCTGCTCGATTGGGCGCATCACCAATTCAAGCGTTTTGGACATCCCTCGGCGGAGGTGAAAGGGGCTCTTGCGATACTGCAAGCCATCCACGAAGGCCACCAGTTCCATTGTGCCCAGTTCGCCCAAGTCTTCGTCTCGGCCGCGGCTAGCTTAGGTTGGGTCGATCGCGAGTTGGCCTTGCGCCGGCATCAAGACCGCCCAGAAGGAGGGTCGACCGAACATTCCACGACGGAGATTTGGTCGAACCAATTCCGGAAATGGATCATGCTCGATCCGACGGCGAATATGTTCATCGAACGGAACGGTACGCCCTTGAATGCTTACGAAATCCGCGACGAATGGTTTCGGCATCAGGGCACTAACCTGACCTTTGTCATTGGGAAAGAACACCGACGTTACCGGAAAGCGGATTTGCCGATCTTCCTCGCGCGATTCGACGGGTTCGGAGACCTCACTGTGCCGGCGGACGAGTTGGATAAATACGGGTTTATTGGATATATCCCAAATACGAATTTCATGGATGCCGGGTTGGACTACGGGCAGATGTTCATTGTCCAGGATGAACTCTGCGCTGGAACTCGATGGCACCGGCGGACGATCCCGTCGAATCCAAGGACGGAGCCCTATTTTCCTGTCCACCAAGCAGCCATCCAGCTTCAGGCATCTGGAGACGGTCTTCGGGTTAAACTGGCGACCATGACGCCGAATCTGATGACTTTTGAAACCAGTATCGACGGTGGTGCGTGGAAGACTTCGAGCGCGGATGTGCCATGGTCAATCCATGCAGGGATCAACCGACTGGAGGCGCGGACCGTCAATCAGTTCGGAGTGAAGGGACCGATCTCGAAGGTCGAACTGGAGCAATAGACTGACCCAGACCAAAGGTGTTTCTTCGCGACTCTGTATGCGCCTAGCCTTCCGACAACGCATTCTCGGAGCCTTGCTGTTAATCTTTCTGGTCGGAACCATTTCGGCCGGGGCAGGGGAGTTTGCCGTGGCCGCTTCCGGCCGGTATGTAACCGTCAACGGGAAGCCATTTCTTTGGCTGGGCGACACCGCGTGGCTGTTAGCCCAGGTGCCGTCGCGCGATGACGTGGAAATTTACGTCGCCACTCGCGCGGCGCAAGGGTTCACTGTCATTCAACTTACCGCGGTGATGGCGGAAGAACGAGTCTGGGGCACGCTGCGTCCGACGTCGCGGGAGGCGGTTCCCTTTGTGAACGGAGATATGGCGCAACCCCAGGTCACACCCGGACAAGATCCGAGCGATCCGGCGCAGTATGATTACTGGGATCACCTGGACTACGTGCTGGACCGAATCCACGCGCATGGGCTGCGCGCGGCTTTGGTGGCGGATTTTGTTGGGTCCGGGGGCGAAGGCTACAAATATTTAACTTCTGAGAAAGCGTACGGCTATGGCCGGTTCCTCGGCGAAAGGTATGGTGGCCGTCCTGAGTTGATTTGGGTCTTAGGCGGAGATAATACCCCGGACACGACCGAGAAGAAGCGTGTGTGGAATCTCGTCGCGAAAGGCATTTGCGAAGGAGTATCAGGCCAAGAGGATTACTCGCGGGTTTTAATGACCTATCACATCAATAGTGGCGCTTCATCTGGACAAATATGGCATGAAGCCCCGTGGTTGGACTTTAATATGGCGCAGACCTGGAGCGAATATTCCCAAATCTACGCTTCTGTCCAAAAGGATTATCAGCGAGTTCCTGCCAAGCCCTGCGGTTTGGGCGAAGGGGCATATGAAGACGGTCCGCAATATCCAACCAAGCCGATCGATCGCTTAGTCACCCGGAAGCAAGCGTGTTGGTCGTATTTCGCCGGTGGGTATCACACCTACGGCAATGGGAATGTTTGGCATTTCGATAGTTTTAAAGCGGAAAGCACGCAGCCTTGGAAGGAAGCGGTCCGTTCGTCGGGCGCTGAGAGCCTTCGGCAGATTACCCAGTTCCTGGCCGAGGTGGGTTGGTGGGAGTTTGTCCCAGACTCAGCCCTTGTCATCAATAGCCCGGATAGAGATGACCAGCGTAGCGTGGCCATGCGCACGGTCGACGGGAAGAATGTCATCGCCTATCTTTGCGGTGCTTCGGCCGTTCCGTTGCGCTCAGATGCTTTGGACCCAGCTTCCGAATGGGAAGCGAACTGGGTCAATCCCGCCACGGGTGAAAAGCGGCGGTCGCGTGGTCCGTTCCCCGGTAAAGGTGGGACTGCCCTAAAACTGCCCTCGGGTTGGACGGATGGGCTGGTGGCATTGCGCAGCGCAAGGCGTTAAGATTCTCGGGCGCCCATCGCGTGGCCGGCGATCCAACCCGTCGTCCAGGCTGCTTGGAAATTGAACCCTCCAGTCACCGCGTCGATGTCCAGCAGTTCACCCCCGAAGAAAAGACCGGGACAGATCCGGCTTTCCATCGTTTTGAAATTAACCTCGTCTAGAGTTACACCGCCGCACGTGACGAATTCATCGCGATTTAGGCTCTTCCCAGTGACCGAAAGCTCCGTGCCCTGCAGTTGTTGGATCAGTTGATGCTGCGCTGCCCGCGAAAGCGCTGACCAGCGGGTTTCCCGCGGAATGCCAGCCAGGTCGACGAGACGTTCCCAAAGCCGGGCGGCGAGTGGCGGGACGGTCGAATTGACAATCATTCGCGAGCCTTGCTCACTCCGGCGGGATTGAAACATCGCTGCCAGTTGTTCCGCAGTCAGGTGAGGGAGCCAGTTCACCCGCAGATCGAAGTGATAGTTCTTCTCATGAAGGATTCGAGCGCCCCAAGCTGAAATCCGGAGAATGACCGGGCCGCTCAAGCCAGCATGTGTCACGAGGAGCGCCCCGGTCTCGCGTAGACTCGTCCCGGCAACCGAAATTGTCACCGATTCAAGGGAGATACCCGCCATTTGGTGGAGCCAAGGTGCTGGGACCTCAAACGTAAATAGCGACGGAACTGGCGGCTGGATGGTGTGTCCGAGGGATGCGGCCAAAGCTCCGGCGCTGGCCGCTCGACACCCGCCCGTGGCCAGCATGAGTTTGTCACACGGCAGACGCAGTCCATCCTGCAATTGAAGTTCGAAACCTTGGAGGCTTTGCGAGACAATTCCAGCGACGTTCTGACGACATTGAAGTTCAACGCCAGCGGACTTGGCCGCTTGAATCAGGCAGTCGACGATGGTCTGCGATGAATCCGAGACGGGAAAGACACGTCCGTCCTTTTCTACCTTTAACTCAACCCCTCGCGCCTCGAACCAGGCCATCGTGTCTTGGGCTTGGAATCGGTGGAACGGTCCGAGTAAAGCGGCGCGTCCCCGCGGATAGAAAGTGCTAAGGTCTTTCGGATCAAAGCAAGCATGAGTCAGGTTGCATCGGCCGCCTCCCGATATCCGAACCTTGGAGAGGAATTGGGGCCCTTTTTCAAGTATGATGACCTTAGCGCTAGGACAAAGTTCTGCGCAAGTGATCGCGGCAAAGAATCCGGCCGCACCACCTCCGACAATCACAACTCGCCGGTCGCGCATTCCAAGATCGTAGCAGGGAGAGTCGGGAATGTCCCTCGGAACCTTAACTTCGAGCTTTTCTGAACCGGCGCGGCCGGTTCGACTTCATCCAAGTCGTTGGGACTTGCTTCTCGCGAAGGTCGGCCGTAGGACTGGACTGGTCCAAATTGTTGTTGCGCCCTCGCCGGGCGTCTCAATCGCGCTGCTGTTCAGCTCTGATGAAGAACCACGTTCGCTGGCTCCATGACCAGTTGCCTTCTTGGGAAACCCAAGGTGTGGTAACGCCGCTTCAGGCCGATCGAATCCGGCAACTCTATCCGGCGCCTGCCAAAAGCCTGCCATGGGCCATGCTGATCTTTTCAGGGATCGGTGCCGTGATCATTGGTTTCGGGGTTATTCTGCTTTTCGCCTACAATTGGCAGGCAATACCCAAGATGGGAAAACTCGGATTGATCTTCGGAGCGATCGTCGGAGTTCATGGAAGTGGTTGGTGGCTCTCTCGGAGGGACGATTGGCGACGGCAGTTGGGCGAGGCCTTGAGTGTTCTCGGAACCATGCTGTTCGGGGCGGGAATCTGGCTCGTGGCACAAATCTATCATATAGACGAGCACTACCCGAATGGGTTTCTCCTCTGGTCCCTGGGCGCGTTGGCGATGGCTTGGGCGACCCCTTCCGTTGCTCATGGACTGCTGGCCGCCTTGCTACTTGCGATTTGGGGTGGATGCGAAGCCTTGGGCTTTGACCGAGCAGTGCATTGGGGCCCGCTCTTGCTCGCCGGTGCGGTCGGAGGACTTGCGGTGCGAGTGAGATCTACACTGTTACTCGGCGTCGCGCTGGCCGGATTGAATTTCTTGCTGGTGGTGAATGCGGTGGAGAGCCATCACACGTTGGCATTCCCGACTGCGATCCATACGGCAGTGCTTCTCGTTGGACTAGCGATCCTGGTGGAGGACGGCCGACGATTTCCCGAAAGCGCTGCAGTTCTGAACTTCTTCGGCTGGACTGGGTTTTTGGTGGTGACCTACCTATTAACTTTCCATCCGATGGTGAAGCACGCTTTGGGGTGGTTCGATAGCATTTCGACGAGTCGCTTCGATTGGTTACGATCGGCATATGGATGGGGCCCGTTTGTTCTCATGGGAGCGGTGTGGGCCTGGGTCGCGGGACGAGCGCGGTTGACCCGAGATTGGACATCGGCGCGAGGCGAACGTTGGTTGCTGCCGATGACGGCTGTGTTGTGTCAGACCCTGGCAGTTGGCCTCCCCGTCATTCAGCCCGGCCTTGTGGAGGCGAACGAGGTCCTGCTAGCGGCCATTTTCAATCTGATTTTCTTGGCCATCGCTGTGATGTGGATGGTTCGTGGATGCCGCGAGGGAGAGATTCGGACCGTCGTGCTGGGGTCGACGCTCCTCGTCGCGTTGATGACCGCGAGATTCTTTGACCTGTTAGAAAGCTTGGCTTTGCGAGGAGTGTTCTTCCTCGCCGTCGGAGGAGTGCTGTTTGCCGAAGGCTTTTTTTACCGACGCGCGCGCGAACGGGCGGGTCAGGAGGCAACACGATGAAGCGACCTTGGGTCCTTGCGGCGGCGGTCCTGCAATTCCTGGCGCTTGGTTATTTGGCAGGAGAACGCGAGTGGATCTTGCATCTGGGCCGGACGGTTTGGCTGCGGACGGCTCCGCTTGATCCTCGCGATGTGATGCGGGGCGATTATGTCCGGTTGGAATACGAAGCGGCCCGTGTTCCACGCGCTCTGTGGCGCGGTGGTTTAACCAATTCGCCACAAAACCCCGAGGCGCGCTTTCCCCAAACTCTGGTCTATGCGGGGTTACAGGTGGGGCCGGACGGTCTGGCCGAAGTGGTGAGCCTTTCCGACGTCAAACCGAGAGAAGGCCTCTTTCTGCGGGGGCGGCTCGACTCTGGGATCGGGTGGAGCGATGCCCGACGGGTGCGATTCGGGCTGGAGGCTTACTTTATGGAACAGGGAAGAGCGCAGGAATTGGAGGATGAGCGTCGAACGGGTGTGCCGTTGCGGATGGAAGTGGCAGTTAGCCGTAACGGCGTAGGGGTACTGAAATTCCGTTGCTTTTGATTCCGTTCGAAAAACCAACCATCTGGCTGGGTTTCCGCAGGTCCAGACGGTTGTCATCGGGGCCACCGTGGAGCTGAAGAATCACAGCCCCGAGCCAGTGGCGATCGTCGCGTTACCTAATGACGAATCTTTCGGTTTGGTGTGCGACGCTCGTTGGCAGGAGCCAGGCTACCGTTGGATTGGTGAAGGGGGGAAGCAGGTTGTTCCGAGGGAAAGTGATGTAACGGTCCTTCAATCGGGACAAAGCCGTAGCCAGCACTTTGACTTGCGGCAAGCTCGGTGGGCGGTCGTCGACGTTCGGACCAACGCCCTGGGAAGCGTGGCACGACCGCTCCAGGAACTCCCACCCGATTGGAATAACGGGTTTAGGTTTGAATACCGCCCGCCCGATGCGGCGGTGTGTCGGGATTTGCCCCACGCCGCGCTGATCTGGCACGGTCGTTTACGCTCACGTTGGTTTGGGGTGACCGGAAATGTCGATTGAGTGGTGGTGGTGGTTGATTCAAATCAGCTTTCAATCCATGAAATCGGTGAAAAAAGGCTAAGAATTACGAAGGTCTAAGAGTATGAAAATGCTGTTTCTATGTTCGGTTCTGGTGGAGTTGGCTGTGTTCCGTGGACTTGGCGGCCAATCCGCTGAGCCATCCCGGTGGAGCGTCGGAACCCCCATGGTTACGTACTGGGCGGGGCCCGCCTTGACGGATAGCGTCGCAACGCAAATGTCGGATGGCGGCTGGAATTTAGTATGGTGCGCCGAGAAGGACCTCGACCTGGCGCAGCGCCACGGATTGCGTGCGCAGTTACAGGATGCGTTGCTGAGCCCGACGTCTCTGGCTGACAACGCGCAACGCGAAAAGCTCGATGCCTTAATCGAGCGGGTGCGACACCATCCAGCGCTTTATGCTTATTTTATTACGGACGAGCCGAGCGCAGCTGATTTTCCGGCGCTTGGACGTCTGGTCGCGCATTTGCGTGAGAGGGATCCGGCGCATCTGGCCTATATCAATCTCTTCCCAACCTATGCCAACAACCAACAATTGGGAACCTCGGGCGATACGGTGACGGCGTATCGTGCGCACCTCCAGCAGTATGTTGATGTCGTCAAGCCGGACTTGATCAGCTTCGATCACTACCAGTTCAGCAAACGCGGCGATAACGACCAGTATTTCCTAAATCTGGCAATGATTCGTCAAACCGCCGAGGCGTCGAAGCTCCCGTTTTTGAACATCGTGCAGGCGTGCACCTGGTCGCCCTCCATGCGAGTTCCAGAGCCTAATGAAATGCGATATCTAGTTTACACGACGCTGGCATATGGCGCCCAAGGCATTTCGTACTATGTTTATTCGTGTGCGGGTCACACGGGTGGCATCGCTCTTGCCGATGGAACTCCGACGCCTCTCTATCACGCTCTAAAAACGCTAAACCGAGAGTTTGTATCAATCGCTCGCCAACTTCAGTCGGTGCATGTCCAAGGCGTTTACCATTCGGGTCATCACCCACGCGGGACTGAACCTGTTCCGACGAACTCGTCGTTCGTGTTAGATCCAGCGGTGCCCGATCTGAAATACACCCCTCCGGAACCGGTCGACGGCGCCATGCTAAGCACCTACGCGCCAACTCCAGGCGCGGCCGTTACGCACGCGCTGGTGGTCAATTTGAACTATCGTTCGGAAAGAGTGATAGGTCTCCGCGGTCCAGCGTCACTGTCTGTGTTTGATGCTACGACTGGCGAATGGTCGGCTGGCGGTGCGTCGCGCATCGACCTTAAACTTCCTCCTGGCGGAGGACAATTAGTTCGATTGCAGCGTTAATCGTCCGGACTCGACACGGCCCCAGGACGATCGCCGAGCTGTGACGGTGTGGCTCCTCGTGAGCTTGACGGAGCAGACCCGCAAATCGACTTCCCGCCTCGTTCGGATTCGGTATGCTCGGGTCATGAGCCGCGCGCAGAAGCCAACGCTCCGCGAGGCAGCCCCGCTTCCCGACGGAATCGCGGACGGAGCTGGCTTGTACGAATTGGCGTTCCATCATAGCCCATCGATGCAGAGCGTTGTTCGCGCGTCGGACGGGATTCTCGTGGAGGTGAATGCTACTTTCCTCAAGAAGTTTGGATTCACTCGAGAGCAAGTCATTGGGAAAACGGCGGACGCACTGAATTTCTGGGTCGAGCCGGATAGCCTGGCCGAGTATCGGCGTGAGCTTTCGAGCCAAGGTTGGGTGGAAGGATTCGAAGTTCGGCTGCGTGCCAGTACCGGTGACGTTGTGACGGTGCTGTTGTCGTCACATCCGGTCCACATCGGTGGGGCGCTGCACTACCTCAGTGCCGGCGTGGACATCACCGCGCGCAAACGAGCCGAAGCGGCGTTGAGTGTCAGCAACGAGCGGCTTCGTCAGACCGAGGAACGTTTTAGCAAGGTGTTCCGCTCGAGCCCCGCTCTGGTTGCGATTACGCGCTTTCGGGACGGGGTTTACGTGGCTGCGAACGAAGCGTACCTCCGGACGATCGGATTCAGCGAGGAGGAACTCGTGGGGCACACGTCGGCAGATCTCGACCTGCACGTCGCCTTGGATCAGCGTGAGGAGTTCCTTCGCCTCGTTCGGGAGCACGGCTCGGCTCGTGATTGCGAATTCGTAGTTCGAGCCAAGGATGGCCGGTTTCGCACGTTGCTGGTCTCTGGAGAGCTGATCGACATTGACGGTGAATCACACCTGCAAACCGTCGGACTAGATATTACGCAGCGCAAGGAGGATGAAGCCCGTCTCCGGGAGAGCGAGCGCCGCTACCGGGAGAGCGAAGCCCGATTGCGGACCGTTTTTCGCGCTAGTCCGATGGCGGTATCTCTGGGGCGCTTGAGTGATGGCGTCTTCGTGGCCGTCAACGAAGCGTTTTCCCGGGTCACGGGCTATGCAGAGCAAGACGTTCTAGGGCGCAGTTCGCACGAGCTTAACCTCTATGCGCAGCCCGATTCGCGAGAACAGTTCTTCAAGGAAATCCAGACCCGAGGGTATGTCCGGGATTTTGAATACCTGTTGCGGCCCCGGAACGGTGGAGTACGCACGATGGTTTTGTCCGCCGAGTTGGTTGAAGTCGATGGAGCTCCGCATGTCCTGGTGGTGGCTTCCGACATAACAGCCCGAAAGGAAGCCGAAGAACAGCTGCGGGAGAGCGAACGTCGTTTCCGGGAAAGTGAAGCCAGGTTCAGTTCGGCTTTCCACGCCAGTCCCTTGATGATGACGGTTGCCCGCTTGCCAGATTCCAAGTTTGTCGAAGTCAACGAAGCTTTCGTCCGGTTGCTCGGTTTGCGTCGTGACGAGATCATTGGTCGGGACTCCTCGGAATTGGGCATGTGGGTCAACCTGGAGGCTCGGGCCAAGTTCTACGCCCGTCTGCAGCAGGATCGGTTGGTCCGCAATGTCGAGGCGGAGATTCGACGTCCGGACGGCGCGATCCACACCATGATGATTTCCGGTGAAGTGATCGAAATCAACCAAGAGCCGCACTTGTTGACGTTTGCTCTGGATGTCACAGACCAAAAGCGGGCCGAGCAGGTGATGCGAGAGAGCGAAGCGCGGGCGCGGGCCCTTTACGAGAGCATTACCGCCGCGGTCGTGGTCCAGGACGAAACGGGTTTTCTTCAAATTAACTCCGCTTCTTTGAAGCTCTTCAGCGCCCGTCGGCCGGAGGAACTCCTCGGCCATGACCTCGCGCAATTCTCGGCTGCGCAACAGCCCGATGGCGAACTGAGCCGAAGGGCAGCGGAGCGTCATGTGGCACGCGCGCTGGCCGAGGGCACGCATCGGTTTGATTGGACGGCCCGGAAGCTGAATGGAGAGGAGTTTCCCGTTGAAGTCACGCTGACCGCCCTGCAATTGGCTGGTCGGACCGTCGTTCAATCAGTCATTATTGACCTATCCGAGCGAAAGCGGGCGGAAGCGGAGTTGCAGAATGCCTTGGCTAAGGAACGGGAGTTAAGTCAGCTCAAGAGTGACTTCGTTTCGCTCGTGTCGCATGAGTTTCGCACCCCGCTCGAGGTGATTATGTCGTCGTCGGACAACTTGCAGAGGTACCATGAGCGGCTCACCAAGGAGAAGCGCGATCACCTGCTGGGTACCATCCACAAATCGGTGCGCCGAATGGCCGACATGATGGAAGAAGTGCTGGTCCTTGGTCGCGTTGAGTCCGGGAAAACGGAGTTTAAACCCGTTGCTTTTGATCTCCATCTTTTCTGCCAGCGCACGGCCGATGAAATCCTGACCGCCACGGGGCGCCGCTGCCCCTTGAACGTTGTCCCGCTCGCTGCCCCGGTTGACGCATTTGGCGACGAAAACCTGTTGCGCCATATCTTGAGCAATTTGCTATCAAATGCGATTAAGTATTCGCCCCCGAACGAGTCGGTCACCCTGGCTGTGACTCAGGATGGGGCGAACGCTCTATTCGAGGTTTCGGACCACGGTTGCGGAATCCCGGTCGCGGACCAGAAGCGTCTCTTCAAAGCGTTTCACCGCGCCGGCAACGTTCGCCAGATTTCCGGGACAGGGTTAGGGTTGGTCATTGTCGAACGGTGTGTTGCGTTGCACGGAGGAAGTATCCGCTTTGCCAGTGTGGAGGGGCAAGGCACCACGTTCACCGTGACTTTGCCGCTCTTTACGGAGCAGAGGGAACTGCCAGAAGTTCCGGGCATTCTTCCAGATCCTCCTGCCGAGGCTGGGAATGCCGAGTAGACTGAGACAGAGTCAGTGGCCGGTTCGTGGCCAACGGATGCTTCTTCAATTTAGCGGAAGTCCCGTAAGCCAAAAGCCGATGTACCAGTCGATGGGATCCTGCAGAATGCCATGCCGGGATAACGACAGAATCGGGGAATAGACCGCAGCAGCGACGCCGTTTAAGTCCAAAAGACGGCCCAGCCGAAGCATCGGGCCGCAGCTCAAGGCGTAGGCCGCGATCCCGCAAAAGGCAAAGTTCAGACTTCGCCAAAACGGGCGGATTTCCGGCATCTGCATTGTGGATGATCGCAGCATTCTTGAAGTTGTCTAGTGAGAGCTTCAGGTTCGTCAGTCTTGCTTTGCAGATTGCGCCAATAAGGGCCTACGCGCCCCTTATCTAAGACTACGTTTCCACTCGCTGGATTCTTTCAAAGTATTTTCTCGGCCTATGCATCGGGCTTTCACACCAGCCCCGGCAGCAGTTCGACAGGTCTTGGTGACTTGGCTAACAGATCGACACCCTGCTGGATATGCGCTAAAACTTCCTCGTCCGGGTTCGCGGTGAACCAGGGCTATTGGTTTCCATGCACTGGATCGCAGCGTGCCTCCTGTCCGCTTTGTTCCTCGGCGCGTATGAGCTTTGCACCAAGCACGCCGTCCAGAACAACGCGGTTCTTCCCGTTTTGTTCCTGAGCACGCTGACTGGCGCCGTCATCTGGGGCACTCTCCTGATCGTTGATTTCGTTTCCCCGGGGAACCTCCCTCCCTCCCTGGTGACGGATCCGCTCTCGCTCCAGCAACACCTGCAACTGGCGTTAAAGTCCGGGATTGTGACAGCCTCCTGGATATTCACTTACTTCGCCGTAAAACATCTTCCTCTCTCGCTGGGATCGCCCATCCGTGCCACGAGTCCGCTCTGGACTCTTGTCGGAGCCATCCTCGTGCTGGGTGAAAGGCCCAGCCTATTGGAGACAGTGGGGATTCTCACGACGCTCGCGTCGTTTTTCGGGTTGTCCATCGCGGGCGCCCGCGAGGGGGTACACTTTCACCGGGATAAATGGGTCGCTTTCCTGGTGGCGGGAACGGTTTTTGGCGCCGTGAGTTCCCTTTACGATAAGTATCTTTTGGGGCGAGCTCACTTCACCGTTCCTACCGTACAGGCCTGGTTTTCTGTCTATTTAGTCATGTTCTTCTTGCCCCTCGCGATCGGGTGGAAACGCCGTTGGTGGCCACGCAATGAGTTTCAGTGGCGCTGGAGTGTGCCCGCGATCACCATTTGGCTATTAATCGCTGATTACCTCTATTTCAGCGCTCTAACGCATCCAGAAGCCCTCGTCTCGGTTGTGATGAGCGTGCGCCGAGGCAGTACGCTCGTGGGATTTGCGGGCGGTCTCCTTTTCTTTGGTGAAAAGAATGGCCGGCGAAAGCTCCCTGCGGTGCTCGGAATTATCCTCGGGATTGCTCTCGCCGTGATGGGATAAAACGCCTGCTACACAGGGATCTTGACGGTTAAAAGACCGGGCAAAGGCAAATCAAGAGCCCATCACCAGCACCACTCGGAACCGCGCTTTACCGCTCAACATCCGTTGGTACGCTTCTTCAACACGTTCCAGAGGATAAACCTCGTTTCGAGAGCGAACCCCGGACAAGACGCTAAACGCGAGGGTATCTTGCGAATCAATGGCGGTGCCTGAGTACCAGCCTTGAATGGAGCGGCGCCCGGAGATCAGGAGTAACGGCGAAACTTGCAGCGATTCGGCCGCCCCAATCACTACCAGGGTGCCATTGACCGCCAAGCCCCCTTGGACAGCGGCCATGGCCGGGCCATGGGTCACGGTCGCGAGGATGACCTTGGCACCTCCGAGCATCTGTAACGCGGCGGCGGGATCTTGTGCTTGGCTGTCGATATAATCATGGGCCCCTAACTCGCGGGCGAGTTGAGCTTTGTCCGATCCACGGGCAATGCCGATCGTGCGAAATCCCATTTTGGCGGCGTATTGGACAGCGAGATGCCCGAGTCCGCCCAGCCCAAGCACAGCGACCAGATCGCCAGGGCGAGCCTGGCTGTTGCGCAGCGCATTGAACGTCGTGATTCCAGCGCACATGAGCGGTGCCGCATCCACCGCCGCGAGTTCTTCTGGAACCGCCGCTGCGGCAATGGCTGGCGCCACCATGCTTTCGGCATAGCCGCCGTCAAAGGAGATGCCTGTGATCTGTAAGGCGACTTGGCAACCGAAGAAATCTCCGCGGCGACAGGCATCGCAGGTGCCGCAATGCCCGCCGTGCCAGCCAACGCCGACGCGTTGACCGATTTTCCATGGCGCAACTCCGTCTCCAAGCGCGTCAATCACGCCAATCACTTCGTGGCCCGGAACCCGCGGGTATTGTAATCCTGGCCAGTGACCTTCTTTGACCAATGAGTCGCTGTGGCAGATACCACAGGCTTGCACTTTGATGCGTATCTGTCCGGGACCAGGTTGGGGGACCTCGCGGGTCACAAGTTCGAACGGCCCGTTAGGTCGCGAAATCTGAGCAGCACGCATCGTTGTCATGGAAATTCCAAAGGTTCTTGATCTCCAGCCCTTGAAACGTGGCACATCTGCGGGAGATGACAACCTATCGTGCGGGCAGTGAGGCCTATCGCGTGCCCTGAGCCTTCGGCGTTCTGGCTGCGGCCTTTCTGGCTTAGCCGTTTACGGCGTTTCCGCCTCGAGCAACAGGGCAGCGTCTTCCCAATGACCGGGCGTCGTGAAAAACTGCGTTCGCGCCTCGGGGAATGTATTGCCGTTGAGATTGCCAGTGAGATAGCTCCCGGCAGACTTTCGTTCTCCGGTAATTGGCGAGATCCAGGTGGCTTTTGCATGCGCGGTGGCGATTTTGTCCAGGTGCAGAAACACCGTGCACGGGGATGACAGGTAAATGAGGACACGATTTCCAGAAATGGATCGCATGGCAGTGTTCAGCGTCCGTTCGCTCGAGACGCCTGTTGCGAAGACTCCTTGATCGGGAACCATCTCCCACCAGGGCAAAGACGTAATGATTTCCTTCATGCGGCAGACCTGGCCCGCGCCGGGAGTGTCGAAGGTTCGATCCCAACCGTCGTTCATTCGCCACATCTGATCTTGGCCATAGGTATGGAATCCGCCAGCCGTGACCGTCCACCAAGCCTGGCGCCGCACGAGCAACGGAGTGATCGGGCCCTGGGGATATTCGGGTCCGTTTTCATAAGCCCCTTCTCCCAAAACTACTGGTTTGGCAGGGACGCGGACGACGTCTGCCAGAACGGCCGGATGAATCTTGGCCCATTCTGTCCAGGTCTCGATCATGTTGAAGTCGAGCCAGTCCGCCGAATGAAAGTATTGAGACGACGAGCGCCAGCCGCAGGGGTGATAAGTGATTAAGTGGGCGCCTCGGTCCCCCTCGCGCAGACCCCGCGCCAATTCGCTCCAGACGTCTTCGTAACCTGTGGCGACTCGATCTCCGCCATTGACCCAAACAAGGTTGGGCGCCTGGCGATAGCGCTCTCCTAGCCATCGGCCGTAGATTCGGGCGTTCTGTGTGGTCACCACGTGGGCGTCGTTGACGTAGTAGCCCCACGTCGGCAGGACGGCCAGGATCAAGCCTTGTTCGCGGGCGTAATCGATCAACCGATCCACATGCTTAAAGTAAGCGTCGTTGGGTGTGCTGGGGTTGTCATTCAGCCACGGTTTGTCGCCATTTGGGTTGGCCGTCGGGCTTTTGACTTCGGAACCCGAGCCTCCCGCGCTCCACGCGAGCACTGCCTGGATCACGGTGAATCCTTTGCTGGAACGGTTTCGTAAGTAAGCTTCCGCTTGCGTTTGCCCATACTGCACAAAGAGGGGCCATGCCGTGTCCCCCAACCAGAAGAATGGAGTGTGATTCTGGTCGACAAAATACCTCCCATTGGCGCTGACTTTGATCGGTCCGTTAACGTCCGCAGCGAGACCACCAGACATGGTAAGTGCGATCAGGCACATTCCAAGGACAAGGGGCTTCTTCATCTCTTAATGAAAGCAGGTTTGCCGACACCTCGGAAGTCAAAGTTGACTATAGGGAATGTGGGCAGCGGAGCGCTCGCCAATCGCCAAAGGACCAGCCGCCCTGCCTGTAATGGCTCTATTCGCGCGAAAGGTTGAATCCTGCGACTCGTCTTCGACAATGGGCAGGTACAATTGGACCAGGACTGCGTTGCCAGGCTAGACTGTCACACGGAGCCCGTGGCCGGATTGCCGCCGTACCAAGGACGGGTTCGTTTCGAACTCGAGCCGGAGGCAACGCTAAAGACACGGCGGAAGAGTTTTACGTTGTCTTCGACTTGCCAGTCGAACATTCCCACCAGCAGGAAGTCCGCTCCACCGTTAAAAGCATGTGGAAAGGCCGCACGCGGTTGGATCGCGCCGGCGGCGAGGATTTTGAATGCGATCCATGGCTTCGTCACTTTCGCGAACACATCAATGACCGCTCCGGCATTTGTGCACCACGAGTTGTCGTGCTTGCCCACCCGATCGGGTTCCCCCTGTTTCGGACCGGTGAAATATTCGTCGGTGTGAAGCGTCTTTTGGTAAAAATCGACGTCCAACTTTCTTTGTTCGCACTCAACGATGACCCGTAAGTCATGCGCGGCAATTCCCGTCACCGTTTTCTTCGACCGAATGTATTCGAGGGCTTCGCCAACCTTGTCGAATCTACTCGTGTCCAAAAGCATCTCGGCCGTGTCGCCGGTCAAATGCACCGCGGACGCGCCACGATCCGTCGCTTTGTCAATCTGCGAGTAGCCTCCACCGGAGTCCAAGCGGACCTGCGAAACCCACTTCATTTTCCCGCCGTTCTTCCAGTGCTCGAAAATCTGGGTGTTATCGTCCTGGACCCAGGTATTGATCGCCAAAATCCCGTTTTGTTCCGCCAACTCAAGGGTTTGCCGAATGCGCTCCGGCGTATTGTAGCGCCGCATCAAGGTCGAAACATAGGGCAGGTCTCGGGAATGCGCATAACCTGCCAACAGATTGCCTCCAATCATGAGGCGGGTGAACTCGACACCGCCAATAGTTCCGACGGGAAGGGGTTTGTTTTCAGGCCGAACAGGCGGTGCCTCGGGCGACGCAGCGGCGTCATTCTGAGCTTGAAGAGTAAGGGGAGTGGCGGCGGTCGCAATCACCGAGGCCCTAACGAAGTCACGTCGAGACAATGGGCGCATAGGCTTTCTTTCTCTACTACGACGTTAGATCGGCTTACGGAAGAATGTCAATGCGTTAGTAATGCTTGCGTGGGGTTATTTAAACTAGATGAGGTGCAACTGGACGGCGGATCCCTACAGCAGGGATAAATAGAAATGCGAGGCAACCCTTCGCAGGACTGCCTCGCGTTGTTAATCTTACTTTGCGACGATGGCTAAACGACGCCTTACGGTTGAGGGACGACTCGGTAGAATCGGGCTGCTCCGGTGGGTGTCACCGTGACCGAACCGTTGATCGGGCCTTCGTCTTGCCATGTCGTGTTTGTGACGCCGAGCGTCGCGGTTGACTGTAACGTCCCGGGCTGGGTCGCCGTCAGCGTCAGAGCGCCGTTCGCGCCGCGCGTGATTGTCAGACTGGCGGACGGAGTGCCAGTTCCAGCTGTGCCCAGGAGCTCGATTTCGGCAATCTGCATGCTGTTCGCCGCCGTATTGTCTCGCACGTTGTTAAAGCTGAGCCGATAGCTCGTGTATCCCGCCGTGTTGGTGAATTGCACCTCTTGCAGGTTTTGCGCGAGGGGATCGAGATCTGAGCCACTCGCGTTTCGAGCCGTGGGAAGAGCCAGCGCACCAGACGAAATTGCCGTGAAGTTGGTGCCATCATTGGAGCCTTCCAGAACGTAACCGCTCGGGTCTCGCTCCGGAGCGTCGTTGGCCGTATAAACACGCAACCCCGTAACCACAGTGCTTCCGGCGACCGGCGTTACAATCAATCCAACCGGCCCGACGAATGGCGCCGTCTCGTTAGTATCTGTACCAAAGTTAAGATACTTGGCGGTCGTGTTATCGATGGCGTTGGCGACCATCTCAGCGGCGGGAGAGTTCCCTCCAAAACTGGTAACGACGTCAGCCGGCGAAGTAATATCTGTTGCCGTCGAGAGGACGTTGACTTGCACCGCATCGCTGGTCGTGGTCCCGCCAGCGTTGGTAATCTGGACGCGGTAGCTGCCCGCTTGGGCGGCTTCTAGATTGCTGATCGTCAAGTTGGTGGTCGTGACACCCGCATATCCATTCGCGTTGGTGAGATTCACGAAGGTTCCGTTCACTTCGCGTTGCCATTGGAACTGGAGCGGCGCTGCGCCCGAAGCGGATACTCCCAAATTGACGGTGCCGTTGGCCGCGGAGCTGACCGAGACCGGTTGAACGTCGATGATCGGAGCGATCGCGCCGCCCGTTCCGCTCACAGCCAGAAACACTGCGTGACCCGTGCCAGAGGCGTAGTTCAACGCGATGCTTGAGATTGGGCTCGTGCTGTTGGTGACGCTGACATCGACGCCGTAGAGTCTCGGGTTAGCGGAGTTGATCGAGTCAAATCCTCCGTTTTCGACGTTGACGCGACCTCGATTCGTTAAAGCCACTGGTGTGCTGTTAAACCAGTCGGGCGAGACGAGAGAACCGCCTTGAGTGCTGCCGTCGGCGTGGGTCACGGTGTAGTCAATCGTCACGGCGCCGCCACCTGCGGCCGTCAAAAAGGAAAGTCCTGCAAACGCCGCCGGGGTCGATGGCGTCAGGGTTGCATTATTCTCCGCGTCAACTAGCGCCGCGTTATTCGTCGCATAACTGGCTGCCAGTGTATAAATGTGATCTGTCGCAGAAGCATTCGTGAGAGTCGAACCGGCCACAGGCAACCCCGTGGTCAAGGCGTTCGGGTTGTAGCCCTGCTCATAAATCGTGTAGCCAGTATTCGCAACACCCGCATCCAACGTCGCAGTGGTAGCATTGAGGGGAGTGGCGGGCGCGGCTCCTTCCGCTTCAACCACAAGGTCGACGTTATACCCGGTAATGGCCACCGGGCTAAACGCCGCGCCGGTTCCCCCACTCACAGCGAAGATAGCCGCATGACCCGTCCCGCTCACGTGGGTCAGATCGATCCGGTTCACCGGGCTCGTCGTATTGGTGAGTGTTATGTCGGCCGAGTAGAGCCGGGGATTGCCCGAAGCGACATTGTCAAAGGCGCGCGACCCGACGTCGAGGCGCCCGTTGGCTGTCACCGCCGCGTTCTCACCGCCAAACCAGTCAGGAGAAACGATGCTATTGGTTTCCACCGAACCGTCCGCATGGTGCACGGCCACGCCCAACGTGACGGCGCCATTGCCCGCGGACGTGAGGAAAGAAAGCGCCGAGAACGCGGCTGGCGTCGTCACCGTGACGGTTGCATTACTCAGTGATGAATCAATCAGCACAGCGTTATTGTTGATGTAACTCACCGCAAAGGTGAACGAATGATCGGGCAGCGCTTCGCTGCTCACCGTCGAACCCTTTACAGGCAATCCGGTATCCAGAGCGTCGGCGTTGAAACCAATTTCATACCATCCATACGCCGTGTTCGCCTGCCCCTCGTCCATGGAGGCTGATGTCAGCGCGGGCGGTGGCGGCGTCGCCGATCGCTCCACCACGACATCGTGTGTCAGGGAGGAATTCGAGAGTGGAATTGGCGTAAAGTTCGCGGCCACGACACTGGAGATCGTCATCAAAAGACCAGTGGCGGCCAACGGTTGTGAAAAGATTCGGCGTTTCATACATCCTTGGTTGCGGACCGAGTGGCGGAATTCCCGCCCAGGGAGTTCCCGACCACTCGCTCATTCAATCGAGCGGTCAAGGTAGAAGCCAGATCCTCTCCGTCAAATGGTTGGCGCGACTTTTCCCTAATTTCGGGGATTCTCCGGTAGTGCTCTGGTCCGATGCCTCGCGATTTATTCAGGATCGGACGAGGCGACGAGAGTTTGGACTCGTTGAATCAATGCCCGTCCGACGGGCCAAGTCGCCGCAGTCGCGTAGAGACCGGAACGGTTCGCCTCGCGCATCAAGGGTTCGAACAGGGCGGAATTGCTGCCGTTGATCGAACGACACAGTGGCGCCTCCTGGTTTTACTCAAACTCAATCACACGTCTGAGGATTAGGATCACTCGTTTAAGTTTGCATCCAACAAGGTTTGCGATTATGGAGGCGGGCATGCGTCCCCAAGCTCCGCTCGGCCGAGTCGGCCTATTTGGCATCGGGTTGGCCGCTTACTGGCCCCAATTCAAAGGACTCAAGCACCGTTTAGAACGGTATCAACAGGTCGTGCATGATCGTTTATCCGCGTTCTGTGAAGTGGTCGACGCGGGGCTGGTGGATAGTGCCGAGAAGGCCGCGGCGGCCGGAGAGCTATTCGCCGGTCAATCGGTGCAATTGATCGTCTGCTATGTCAGCACCTATGCGACCAGCAGTCAGGTTCTCCCGGCTGTCCAGCGCGTGCGTGCGCCGGTCCTCATCCTCAATCTGCAACCGCGGAGTGCGCTGGACTATCCCAAAACCGACACTGGAGAATGGCTCGCCAACTGTTGCGCGTGTTGCGTGCCGGAAATCGCCTGCGCCTTTGCTCGCAGCCGCATCGATTTTCACTTGGTCACGGGCGTGCTAGGCATCGACAAAGGCCGCTTCGGTGAAAGCCGCCCAGACCATCCGGATTCCACCCGCGCTTGGCGCGAGATTACCGATTGGGTGCGAGCCGCGTCGGTCGTGAGCCAGTGGCAACGCTCCCGGATCGGGTTCCTCGGTCACACTTACCCTGGGATGCTCGACCTGTACAGCGATTTCACCCAACACACCGCGCAGTTGGGCACGCACATCGAAGTGCTCGAGATGTGCGATTTGGAAAAGCGTCTGCCCGCGCCGAACGAAGCCACGGTGAAAGCGAAGCGCGACGAGGTCGAGTCGATTTTCGAGATCAGTACGAGCAGCCCAGTCGACCGATTAGCCAAAGCGCCCGCGCCGGAACAGATGCGCTGGGCTTGTCGCGTTGCGGTCGCTCTGGACCGGCTCGCGCGCGATTACGATCTGAATGGAATGGCCTATTACTACCGGGGCCTGGACGGCAACATCGGCGAGCGCCTTGGCGCCGGGCTGATTCTCGGCTGCTCGCTGTTGACAGCACGAGGCATCCCTTGCAGCGGCGAGGGGGATCTGAAGAATTGCCAGGCGATGAAGGTGATGGATCTGCTCGGTGCGGGCGGTACGGAGTTCTACGCGATGGACTTTGATGAGGATTTTCTTCTCATGGGCCATGACGGCCCATTTCACTTGGGAATCGCCGAAGGCAAACCGATCTTGCGAGGTCTCGGCCTCTATCATGGCAAGCGCGGTTTCGGCGTGAGTGTGGAAGCGCGGGTCAAACTAGGGCCCGTGACGCTCCTGGCGTTAACCCAAACGGCCGACGGCCAACTGAAGATCCTCGCCGCCGAAGGAGAGAGCGTTCCCGGCCCCATGCTGCAAATCGGGAATACCAATAGCCGAATTCGTTTCGGCTGTGGGATGCGGGAATTTGTCCGGGCCTGGTGTACCGCTGCCCCGACCCATCACTGCGCTCTTGGCGTGGGACGATCTTTATCGGTCATCCGTCACATTGCGGCCCTGACCAAACTCCCTTACCTGGAGGTGCAGTGAACGCCAATCCGTTCTTGGGCGTGCTTTTCCACGCGCTGGGTGGTCTGGCCGCGGGCAGTTTTTACCTGCCGTATAAGCGCGTCCGCGGCTGGGCTTGGGAAAGTTACTGGTTGGTCGGCGGCATCTTCAGCTGGTTGATCGCACCCTGGCTGGCCGCCTGGCTCTTTTGCCCGGATACCCTCGCGATCCTTCGGGAAGCTCCGGCTCGTAGCCTTGCCCTGAGCTATCTGTTTGGCGTCCTTTGGGGGGTCGGAGGGCTGACGTTCGGGTTGTCCATGCGCTACTTGGGACTGTCCCTCGGTTATGCGGTCGCCTTGGGGTTCTGTGCGGCATTTGGGACGGTGCTGCCGCCGCTGTTCGAGCACGCCTTCCTGCCGATGCTGGCCACCTTGTCGGGCGCCATTATCCTGGCCGGGGTCGCGGTTTGCCTGGTGGGAATTGGCATCTGCGCTCTGGCCGGTCGCGCCAAGGAACAAGCCATGTCCGCGGAGCAAAAGCGTGCGGCCGTGCAGGAGTTTCACCTTGTGAAAGGCATTTGGGTGGCGGTTTTCGCCGGTATCATGAGCGCTTGCATGGCATTCGCCATTGCCGCTGGGAAACCGATCGCGCGCCTCGCGGTCGAGCATGGCACCGGCTCGCTTTGGCAGAATACTCCTGTTTTTATCGTGATCCTGGCAGGCGGATTGACCACGAACGGGCTTTGGTGCCTGGCGTTGAATTTTCGCAACCGCAGCGCAGGAGATTACTTTTGCGTCCGCGAATCGGCGCAGGTGACGAATTACCTTTTTTGCGCGATCGCCGGAGTCACGTGGTATTTGCAGTTCTTCTGTTACGGCATGGGCACCACCCAGATGGGGCGATACGACTTCTCGAGTTGGACGTTGCACATGGCCTTCATCATTGTGTTTAGCACTCTTTGGGGCGTGCTGCTGCGGGAGTGGGCGGGCGCGGGCAAGCGAGCGCACCGATGGCTATTGATCGGCCTGCTCGTTTTGATCGGTTCGACCTTGATTGTCGGGCTCGGCAATTGGGTCGCTGCGCAGACGCCAGATCCAAAAGCGCCATAGGCAAAGGGGAAATCTGGGTGGAACCCGCTCAGGGCGGAAGGCTCGACCTTTGCTGGACGGTGCTCCATGCATCCAAGGTTCACACAGGATACCTCCTTCGCCCACTCAACCGTCCCTGGAGGATCACTGGAGGATCACTGGAGGATCACTGGAGGATCACTGGAGGATCACTGGAGGATGAACGGCGCTCAAGGCGCTGCGGTAGAGGTTGTTATCGTAGCAGATTCCCTTTTTTCGCCGCGCCGCCCCCGACAGGCGCGCTGGCACTCCTTTTCTCGACCGGAGGACCCCAAAACCACCCACGATATTCCTGCATTTCCGGCTGCACTATCTTCCTCGCCCCGCTTTATGCTACGATGGGCGGACAATGTCTGAGACGAAAACGAAGTTGTTCACTGAACTAAGCCTCTCCGCCGATATCCTTAAGGCCGTCGATAAACTCGGCTTTGAGCAAGCGGCGCCCATCCAAGCGGAAACTATTCCGTTGCTGCTCCAGGGAAAGGATGTCGTGGGCCAGTCCCAGACCGGGTCGGGCAAAACCGCGGCGTTTGCCATTCCCGCGATTGAAAAGACGGATCCGCGTCAGCGTGCTGTCCAAGCCTTGATTCTTTGTCCCACGCGAGAATTGGCCATCCAGGTGGCGGAGGAGGTGCATAAACTGTCGCTATTCAAGCGCGGTCTGCATGCCCTCCCGATCTACGGCGGGCAATCGTATGAGCGGCAGTTCTATGGGTTGCGACAAGGTGCCCAAATTGTCATCGGAACCCCTGGGCGAGTCATGGATCACATCCGCCGGGAAACGCTGCATCTGGAGAATGTTCGATTGGTCATCCTGGACGAGGCGGACGTGATGCTCGACATGGGATTTCGTGAGGATATTGAATTCATCCTCGAGCAGGTACCAAAAACGCGCCAGACCGTTTTCTTTTCGGCGACAATGCCTCGGCCGATCCAGGAATTGATCCAGCGATTCGCTCGGGAGCCAGTTTATGTGCAGATCGAGCAGAAGACCGTCACTGTCCCGACGGTGGAACAGGTCTACTACGAGGTCGACCGTCGGTTCAAGATCGAGCTACTCACGCGCTTGATTGATATTCATGATTACCGGCTGGGAATCATCTTCTGCAATACCAAGCGGATGGTCGATGACCTGGTGGACCACCTCGAAACCCAGGGCTATTCCGCGGACCGGCTGCACGGTGATATGAGCCAGGCGATGCGAGATCGGGTGATGACCAAATTCCGAAAGTCGGGATTGGAATTCCTGGTGGCAACAGATGTCGCGGCGCGGGGCATCGATGTGGACGATGTCCAGGTCGTATTCAACTTCGACCTTCCCTATGACGTCCAGGATTACGTGCACCGGATTGGCCGGACGGGTCGGGCGGGCCGAAGCGGGCGCGCGATTTCCTTCGTGGCCGGACGCGAGTTGTTCCAAATTCAGCACATCGAACGGTTCACCCGGATGCGCATTCGCCGGGCCAAGATTCCCACGTCCAATGAAGTCGAGGAAGCTCGGGCCAACGTCTTCCTGGAACGGCTCCGGGTCACACTGCAAGGCGGACAGTTCCAAAAGCAAGACCACTTGATGGAGCGACTCCTGGAGGAAGGGTTTAGCTCAGCAGATATTGTTTCGGCTTTGATTCACCAATTGCAGAACGGTGGCGAGTCCTCGGAGAATCCGCCGCCGAACGATAGAGCCTCAGCCGCTAGCGATGATCGTCGGCGCCCTGCGGCGCTGGATAAGAGACCGAGATCGGATCGGCCGGAGCGTGTTCTTCCTGCCAAACCGATCGCGACCCCGGCCCCGCCGGCAAGGTTAACGATGCCCGCACCTGTTCCAGCGGCTCCCGCCCAGACAGTGGCAGCGACAAAGTCCAATCGGCCAGAACGTGATGTTCCGACCAAGCCCGGGGCAACCCCAGCCTTGGCGGTGGGATTAGCGCCGGCCACGCCGGTTCCAGCGGCTCCCGCCCAGACAGTGGCATCGACGAAGTCCGATCGGCCGGAACGTGATGTAGCTGCCAAACCGGAGGCAACCCCAGCTCCGGCCGTAGGGTTAGCGACACCTACACCGATTCCAGTGGTGCCCGCTCTGCCATCCCGAGCGACGAAGCCGAACCGACCGGAACGCGCTGTTCCAACCAAGCCCGGGGCGACCCCAGCTCCGGCGGTAGGGTTAGCGACGGCCACGCCCAAGCCAGTGGCGCCCACTCCGCCCGTGGCATCCACGAAACCACTGCCACCGACGCCTCGGCCGGTCCGCCCATCGGCGCAGCCGCACGCGACCACCGAACCCGTGATTCGGCCGGTCAAACATGTTCCGCCGCCCAAGCCAGACCAAGTCCGATTGCACGTCAACATTGGTGCGGAAGCCGGGATGAACGCCCGCAGCCTGGGCCAGGTGATTGCCGGTGAGACCGGGCTACCTGGAACCTCGGTCGGCGCTATCGATGTGCGGGATCGATACTCCTTCGTCGATGTCTCGGCCGAACATGCGAACGCCATTATCGCCAAATTGAATCGGAGCCGAGTTCTCGGCCGGCGTTTGAAAGTCAAAACAGCCTAGCGGCTGGCGAGAATCGCGCACAACCGCAAAAGCCGGGCGCCACGCGAGGCGAGGGTGATTCGTCAAACGCCGGTGCGTCGGGCGTTATGGGGCAGTCGACAACCGCCTGCTTGGATTGGCTAACGCTTTCGCAGCCGGCCGGCAATGTCCGCTTGGAAGCTGGGCAGTTCCAGATTCAAGTAGCCGCCCGAGGCTTCGACGGCCGCCTGGCTAACCGCGCGGCCAGCGAGCGTGTCCCACCATTCGACGCTCCAACTTCCGTCCTGGGCCGGACCGACGCTGACCTTGGCACCGGTAACCGCCGCAGGGGCGGCGTTGGTCGCGCCCTCGGGCCAATCGCAGTTTCGGTCCACGAACCAGAGGAGCATTTCGGCGCCGCTGCTCAACCCGAACGGGCTGACGGAGGGATCGGTCTTGGGAAACGTCGCCAACTTAAGCGCGCTTTGACCGATCGAGGTGCCGTTAAGGAAGGCTCGCAATGCCGACCAATGTTGGTAAAGGTTCGCGGAATGGATGCTCTCCCACCACCAGGTCATGGCTGTGCCCGCAGCCCCGGTAAAGGCGCCACTCCACACGGCTTGGTGTAAGGCGCGAAAGTGCGGATCGGTGTCCGGCTTCCAGCCTTTCCAGTCCGTGCCATATTCGCTCACGAAGAATGGCTTCCGATATTTCTCGAAAAAGCGCGCGGTCTTTTCCGCTGTCATGCGGGCGGGGTGCTTTTCGTTGTAAGAGTGGTACTGGGCAAAGTCCATCTCGGGGAGCGCGAAGAGATCCGGGCGCTCGCTCCCCCCGGTAAAGCTGGAGGAAATCAGATGACCCACGGGATCGAGCGCGCGCAAGTGGCGTCCCATGCTGGCATGCCAGCGGACCACGTCCTCGTGTTTCAGATAGGCATATTCGTTGTCGATCTCGTTGAAAAACTCCCAGGCAAGCAGATTGGGAAATGCCGACCAGCGCGCCACGATGTAACGGAGACGCTTTTGGTAAAGCTTTTGGGCTTGCTCACTCGTAAAGAAGTCGTTCTGCGTCTGGCAAGGTCCACCATTGGCCGCATTGTAGGGATGGCGTGGCCAGTAATTGTTCCCACCCCAAAAGTCGGGTTTGACCTCGAATGTTCCGTGGTAATCCAAGCATAACATCACGTAAACACCGCGGCGCTCGGCTTCTTCCAGGACACGGTCCAGCCGCCAGGCATTGTCCAGGCGGTATCGGGTCTTGTCTTGCCGGTCCCATTCGAGGCCGAAGGCGTGGTGCCACATCCAGATTCGGATGTAGTTGATCCCGGCCTTTTCGTAAGCGGAGAGCCAATCGTCGTAGTCGTAAGTCCCCCGGCCGCCATGCCAGCACGCGCAAAGTCCGTTCAAGAAAAGCGGGCGGCTGTCTGACGTCTGAAAATAACGGTGGCTGTCCGGATCCACTCGGACGATGCCTGGTTTCTGACTAGCGGCCACTTCGACGTCCAGTTGTCCGGTGCCCGTCACTTGCCCGTCGATGGTCGCCGTGACGGTGAGATGATGCTGGCCGGGCTCAAGCGGCAGCCAGCGTACGCGCCAACCGTCTGAACCTTCCGGGGAGAGGGCTTCACGATTCCCCTCCAAGCGGCGTTCATAAGCGCGGTAGAAAAAGCCAGGCACGCGCGATGTTCTTCCCGTAGGGCCGCGGACGTCCATGTCGACGGCCGCTCCATCGGGGTCGAAGGGGTTAGCTCCGCCGGCCGGTCCAGCAATCTGGATTTCGAGGCGTTCCCACACCGCAGGTTTCCCTGCGGAGAGATGGAGAGCAAGTCTATCTGGAGCCGCCTGTAGCCATGGCGCTGTGCATCCGAAGAAGGCTAGCGCCAGTGTGATCCGGGGAAGCTTCGCCGCCAGTGAATCGATTGTTTTCACAGATTGAAGGAACGCGCTTGGGTCGCCTCGATGGTGGGCTTTTCCAATTCGCCGCGCACCTAGACTTCGACGGTCTTTCCTGGGATCGGCGCGGGGTAGGCACCTTGGGCATTTGCTTGCACCGGTGCTGGGCTGTTCGCCGTCAGTTCATCGACATTCGAACAAAACTTGAAGTCGGAATGCATGACTTCATCCCAAGTGATCTCCTTGCCCGAATGGACCGCCGCTCGGCCCATGATCGCTCCGAGATTCGAAAGCGCCGCCCGCCTGGTCTCGTTGTGCGGACGATCATTGCGAATCGCGCTGAGCAGGGCATCCCACTCTGCTTGCCACGGATTCAGCGTTTCTTTAGGCGCTCGCCAGCCGATGTTCGATGGGTCCACGCGCTGATCCTTATAGAGCCAGGAGGTCGGAGCGTGAATGTTGCCCGAGAACTTGGCGGCACATTTCGTCCCGTGGACGTAGGTGGCAAAGTCGTTGGCGCAATTGGGAATGTACCTTCCGGTAATGGCAGCCTTGGTGCCGTCAGCAAACGTATATTCGATCGAGTAGCTATCCAGATTTTGGCTGCAATCGGTGCTGCCCGCGAAGCGTCCTCCAACGCCATGCGCTGATACCGGCAAAGAATCCTTGATCCAGAAGCATTCGTCGATCTGGTGGATCATCAGTTCGATAAAAACGCCTCCAGACGCCCAGAGGAACTGGTAGGGATGCCCAGGGCTCAATTGCCAGAGGAGTTCGTTCTGTCCGCCAGGGAATGGACCCATGAAATAGCCCGGATCCATCCGATAAGCCCGGATGAGCTGGATGTCACCCATCGCTCCTTCACGAATCTTTTGCATCAACGCTTGGCGGGCCGACGAATGCCGGCACATCAGTCCCGTGCCGACTTTGAGGTTCTTGGACGCGGCGGCTTCTCCAGCGCGCAGCAATCGATGGATGCCCCCGGGGTCGGCGGCGAAGCATTTTTCCATGAAGACATTAACGCCTTTCAACACCGCATACTCTAAGTGAATCGCGCGAAAAGCCGCATGGGTGGTCAGCATGGCGACACCGCCGGGACGTAGACTATCGATCGCGTGACGATACGCATCAAAACCCAGAAACCGGCGATCGCCAGGCACATCAATGTTGTCGGCACCGAGCACTTCCGTCAGATTCTTGTGGGTTTGGTCTAACCGGTCCTGGCGAATATCCGCCATGGCCACGAGCTTGACAGGTCCGGCGGCGCCGGTGCGTTCCGCCCGTTGAGCGTTCGTGCTGTCATTCAGCACCAGACCGCCCGCAGACATGGCGTTGGCGACGGCGCCACTTCCTCGACCGCCACAGCCGATGAGCGCCAGTTGAATAGTGCTATCGCCGACCGCGTGCACGTGCGGCAGCGCAACGCCGGCCAGCGCGGAAAGCGCCGCGGCGCGGCCAGAGGTTTTGAGAAACTCACGGCGTGAGGAAAGCGTCTGAGGGGAGGAGTTCATGATAGCATCCTGGTGAGTGAGGAGACCTTATGTCAATTCTAGATGTTCCAGCCGGTTCGGTAAGGTGGCTGCAAAAGCAGGTTCGCAGCTTCGGAGTTTGTAAAACGAAGGTTGGGCGCGTCCCAGTAAAGCTTCTCTTTCGTTCGAAGTGCGATGTTGCCGAGCAGCACCACTTCCGCTAAGTGCGCGGCATGAAGGACAAAGTCCGAGCCGGCCGGGGCTCCTCCTTTGCACGCTTGGATCCACTCCACGTAGTGCCCTGGGGATCGGGAAACAACTCGCGGCGGTGGCCCAACTTCTTTCGCACGCTCCGCTGGGATCAATTCGTGGCCGTACATCTTGCCTTTGTCACCTACGGTGAGCAGCCAGTCGTTCTCGGCGAAGTCGCGGCTGGGTTGAAACTCGTCCGGGCAGGTGGGTTTGAGGCCGCCATCCCACCAATGGATCGTCAGGGCCGCCCGGTCGGTTGTGGCAGGGAAGAACCAATGGGTCACCGACGACATGGGGGCAGTTTCATTGGCGATTTCAGGGGGGCACTGGTGATTGGAAGAAGAGGCTTCGACCCACGCTGGGTCGCCTAACTTCAATGCCTTAAACACAGCGGAGAGTTGATGGCAACCGATATCGCCGAGCACACCGGTGCCAAAATCCCACCACCCGCGCCAGCTGAATGGGTGATACGTTGGGTGGTAGGGCCGTTCCGGGGCCGGCCCAAGCCACAAGTCCCAGTCCAATTGAGCAGGCACGGGCGGTGTTTCCTTTGGGCGCCGGACGCCGCGTGGTGAAATGGGAGGGAACCGGTTTGAGCCCGCGTGGATCTCGCGGATGGAACCGAGCACACCCGATTGGATGGTCTCCACAATGAGTCGAGCAGATTCACTCGCTTGACCTTGGTTGCCCATTTGGGTGGCCACCTTGCTTTCGCGCGCCACCTTCGCCATGAGGCGAGCTTCGTAGACCGAGTGAGTGAGCGGCTTCTGGCAGTGGACATGTTTGCCAAGACGCATCGCCGTAAGACTGATAATGGCATGCTGGTGATCCGGCGTGGCCACCATGACCGCATCGATCTCCTTTAGACAGTCAAACATGCGGCGGTAATCCGTGTGAGTCGTGGCTTTAGGAAAGTCGCGTGCGTTCCTTGCTAACGCGCTCTGATCCACATCGCACAGCGCGACGACGTTCTCGCTGGTAACCGCGCGGATGTCGCCCGAACCCATGCCGCCAAGGCCGACTCCCGCGATGTTCAGCCGCTCGCTGGGCGGCACTTGTCCAGCGCCGCCCAGCACGTAGCGCGGAACAACACTCACTGCCGCAAAAGCTGCTGCGGATTTGATGGCCTGACGACGGGTGATTCGTTGAACAAGACGCATGGGATCAGAAAATATTGAGGGTTGGAGTCTTCACGTTGGCCTTACCTATACCCACACATCTGGTTGTGCTCCGGTCACGCCTGCAGAACAAGTCTAAAAATGAATGTTTCCCAATTCGCGCGCGCTGATACGCGATCGCCGCCGTAGAAACGGCGACGCCCGGCCAAGAAAAGCCAACCTCGGAGGCGCAATGCTTGATCAGTGTCAATGAGTCTCGTGGGAATTCCGGGCAGAGTTCGTGACGATTCGAATACACCCGATAGCGGATCGTAACCACCGCGATGGGGTAGGCCCGGGGATGAGCAAGGTCCCGTTGGCCAAGGCTTCGGCCAGCTCGAGCGCGGCCGACTGCAATAATCCGGCGTGACGGGCGAACTCGCAGCGCCGATGCTCTCTCCATTGCATGAATGGAACCCTGCTGGCCTGTGATTTAGGTGGGACGCGCATGAAGATCGGCCTCGTGCACGCGGGGCGCGTTCTGTCGAGTGTTGTCGTCGACGCCCATTCTGACCAGGGGCTGCGGGCGCAATTGCCCGGGATTCGCGAAGCGTGGCTGCGCCTTTTGCGTGAATCACAGCTGAAACTCACCCAGTGTATCGGGGTGACCATGGCGTTCCCCAGCTTAATGGATCCCAAAACGGGGCGGATTTTGGATACCTACGGCAAATATGCCGATGCCCCGACCCTCGACCTTCGCTCCTGGGCGCGAACAGAATTCAACTTGCCATTTGCGATCGAGAACGACGCGCGCATGGCGTTGGTGGGAGAATGGAAGTTCGGAGCCGGACGTGGATGCGAGGACGTGGTGATGATGACCCTGGGCACTGGTTTGGGCACAGCGGCAATTGTCGAAGGACGTTTGCTTCGCGGTTGCCATGGTCAAGCAGGTGTTTTGGGAGGCCACGCCACAATCCAGGTGGGTGGACGCCGCTGCAGTTGCGGCAATGTGGGCTGTGCCGAAGCAGAAGCCTCCACTGGTCACTTGAATGAACTGGCGGTCAGTTCCCCGGATTGGTCGACGAGTCTTCTCCGCTCGGCGCCTATCGTGGATTACCGGACGGTATTCGAAACCGCGGCGGCGGGAGACCCGTGCGCCATTGGACTGCGCGACCGAAGCCTCGGTGTCTGGAGTGCCATGGCCGTCAGCTTGATCCATGCGTATGATCCTGAGTTGCTGATCTTAGGGGGGGGGATTATGGCGAGCGGCGATGTCATTTTGCCTGCTCTCCGTCAATACGTTGAGACGCATGCCCACACCCCTTGGGGGAAAGTGCGGTTGGCTGCGAGCGAACTTGGCGACTCGGCTCCGCTCTTGGCGGGGGAGTGGCTTTTGGCAGAACGTCGGTCGACTTGAAGCTGTGAAATTATCCAATTACGACAAGTTCCCGGTGGTCTCTGTGCCTGATGGAGAAGGCGCTTGCGTCCGAGGCTGGGACGCGATTGCACAGCGATTGCGTGAAGGCATCGCGGCGGCAGGTCGCCCTAAGACCGTGGTGGGAGTCGAGTGTTACCCGGGCGTTGCTGAGGATGAGGTGCTGAGCGCCTTGGCAAAACGCCTCGCCCCCTCGTTGACAATCCGAGCCGCAGACGCCCTCCGTCCTCCAGCGGAGATTGATGCGTTGGTCAGTCCATTCTTGGGGGGGGATGATCCCGTGTTTGGCTTTCTGTCGCCGCTAACTCTACCCCAGTTTTTTGAGTCTCATCGCTGTGCGCATTATCGATCCCAGGTCACCGAGGTGGCTCAAGGGGTGGTTCTCGTTGTCGGTTGTGGCGCGGCGTGGATCTATCCGCCAGACATTTTGGTCTATGCGGACCTCGCGCGCTGGGAAGCACAACTCCGCTTTCGGCGTAAAGAGACAGGGAATCTAGGCGCCGACAACCGCGCCTGGCCTGCTGGACCCAAGTATAAGCGGGCTTTTTTTGTCGATTGGCGGGTATGCGATCGCTGGAAGCGTTCTTTGATTCGTAAATGGGACTATCTGCTCGACACCCATCTTCCAGAGGAACCTAAGTTGGTGAACGGCGCAGCGATTCGCCGGGGCTTTCGTCAGACAGTGACTCAACCATTTCGGGTTGTGCCGTTCTTCGACCCGGCCCCGTGGGGCGGACAGTGGATGAAAGAAGTCTGTGATCTCGATCGGGGTGAGAAGAACTACGGCTGGTGTTTCGATTGCGTGCCCGAGGAAAACAGCTTGCTGCTCGAATTCGGAGGCACGCGAGTGGAAGTGCCTTCGATCAATGTCGTCTTTGATCAACCTCGGGCGCTGCTCGGAGAAGCGGTCCATGCCCGATTTGGAGACGAATTCCCAATCCGCTTCGATCTGTTAGACACCATGGGAGGCGGGAACCTGTCGTTCCAGGTCCACCCGTTAACGGAGTACATTCAACATCATTTCGGCATGCATTATACGCAGGACGAAAGCTATTACCTGCTCGATGCCGGCAAGGACGCCAGCGTTTATCTCGGGCTGCGGGATGGGGTTGATCCCGGAGCAATGGCCCGCGACCTCCAAATCGCGCAATCCGGGGGAGCGCCGTTTGCGGCCGATCGATATGCGAATCGCTGGCCTGCCCGAAAGCACGACCATTTCCTGATTCCAGCGGGGACGGTCCATTGCAGCGGTGCGAACTCGCTCGTGCTCGAGATTAGCGCAACCCCTTACATCTTCACGTTCAAGATGTGGGATTGGGGACGGCTCGGACTCGACGGTAAGCCGCGCCCGGTGCATCTCGAGCATGGCTTGGCGAATCTGCAATGGGATCGAACCACGTCCTGGGTGCGTGAGCATCTGATCCAGCGTGTCACTCCACTCACGGCGGGTGATGGTTGGCGCGAAGAGCGCACCGGTCTGCACGAACGGGAGTTTATTGAAACCCGCCGGCATTGGTTTACCAAACCGGTCACGCACCATACCCAGGGCACCGTCCATGTGTTGAACCTTGTCCAAGGATCCGAAGCTGTGATCGAGAGTCCGGACAGGGCGTTCTCTCCATTTCCCGTGCATTACGCTGAAACGTTCATTGTCCCGGCAGCGATAGGTCCTTACATGATTCGGCCGATCGGTGCTGGACTGGCTGAGGAATTGGCAACTCTCCAAGCTTTCGTTAGACCGTGAAGCATACTTCTGACCACACGTTATGAATACAAAGCGAGCATTTTTGTTTTCCTGGATGATAGCGAGCCTCTCTGGGAGTGCGGCCGCACAACTGGAAACCTTGTGGCAGATTGGCAAGAAGGATGGAAGCGCCTCGGAGTTCGCTCTGGCGCAGAACGGATACACTCAATTCCTGCAGCATTTTGGGAGTCCAGATCGGGCCTTTTACATTGGGATATCCGATCCGGGCAAAGACTGGTCGAGCGTTCTACCCGGCCCCCGAGATGCGTGGGCGGGCAGTGGACAGGATGGGCGTTGGGATCAGATGAACACGTTGCCGGTCGGGTTCATGCTCGAAGCGTGGCCGGACGAAGGGCAATGCGTCGTGGTCTTGGACGTCTGCGATACTTCGAGCGGTTTGCCGCCACGCGTGCGGGTGACACTCAACGGCGCTATTCAAGAGCTGGATATCCCTGCGGGCGGAGGGGATGACAGCTTACGCGGCGACTATGCCAAAGCGAAGCCACACAGCGCGCGCTTTGAGTTCCCAGCCTCAACCCTCCGGCGAGGATACAACGAGGTGGCTCTGCGCGCCACGCGAGGAAGTTGGCTGTTGGTAGACTCGTTGCGCCTGAAGGCGCCCACCGGAACGAAGTTGCAGCCGGTGGTGCGAACGATCGTTCGTCGTGTGAGCGCTTTGCCCTATGCCGTCAGCAAGGGTCGAAACGAAAACGCCACTGTGCGCATTGAGGTTTATCAACACGATGAACCGGGCAAACTGGAGGTGCAGTTTGGCACGACGGCGCCGAAGGAATGGTCGCTCGACGCAGGACTGCAGGTCTTGGAGATTCCCGCGGTGGCGCGGCCAGGACAGAACACAAGTGTGCGAGTCAGTGCTGAAGGCGTTCTTTTGCGAGATGTGGATCTGGCGTTGGTCGCTTCGCCACGAGTCACGCCAGCGGACTACGTGGACGTGTTCAAGGGAACGGCCCATTCGCGATGGATGATTGCGCCCGGACCCTGGATGCCGTTCGGTATGGTCAAGCTGGCTCCAGACAATCAAACTCAAGGTTGGATTGCTGGCTACGAATACTCCCACGAGTTTATTGATTGTTTCAGTCACATTCACGAATGGACGATGGGCGGATTAGGTGTAATGCCAACCGTGGGGCCTTTGCGGACCAATCCAGGTCTGGAAGGAACAGGATACAGTTCGCGCTTTGACAAATCGACCGAACAGGGAGGAGTCGGCTTTTACGAAGTCTTTCTCAAGGACAGTGGAATCCGCGCCGAGCTCACGGCCACGACCCGAGCGTCGTTGCAACGATACACATTCCCCGCCAGCGACAGTGCCCGAGTGCTTTTGGACTTCTTGCTCCCTAACGAATACGAAATGAAAGTGCTGGGCGCGACTGTCCGGCGCACAGGTCCAGTGGAGCTGGAAGGAACCATCCAGACAGACTTTCCGGAACTCTACTATAACGGCGATCAGCGTTACGACCTGCATTTCGTCATGCAGTTCAGCCGTCCGTTCGACACCTTGGGCGGATGGAACGGCGATCAAGTGACAACCAATGCGCAGGAAGTCATCGGTTCCGGCGATTGCGGTGCCTTCGTGGAGTTTAAGACACGGGGGGGTGAACAAGTGCAGGTTCGCACGGGGCTTTCTTTGGTGAGCGTCACCAATGCGCGGCTAAACTTGGAGCAGGAATTAGCCGCGCCTTTCGGGTGGGATTTCGCGGCCGTAGTGCAGAACCAGCGTCGCGCCTGGAACGACCTCCTTTCCCGCGTCGAGATTGAGTCGCCCGATGCACGCGAGAAGTCGCGGTTTTACTCCAACCTATATCGTGCCTTGGTCGGACGAAACACCTGGAGTGACGTTAACGGGGAATGGCTGGATCCGGAAGAGCGGCTCCAGAAACTCTCGGATTCCGACGCCGTGATGCTCGGTTGTGACGCTTTCTGGAACACATTCTGGAACCTGAACCAGGTGATGAATTTGATCACTCCGGAGTGGTCGGCGCGTTGGGCGAAATCCCAGCTTGCTCTCTACGAGGCGGGTGGATGGTTGTCAAAAGGGCCGGCTGGAATGGAATACATTAGCGTGATGGTGGCGGAGCACGAGATTGCGCTGTTGGTGGCCGCTTGCCAGCAGGGCGTCAAGGGCATCGATCGTGAGAAGATCATGGAAGCGATTGTGAAGATGCAAACCGCTCTTCCGCAGCGTCACCCTGGCGGGGGTTGGGTAGGAAATGAGAACCTGGAGAACTACTTGAAGAACGGCTACGTCGCGTTAGACGGCGGCACGGTTGGCCAGGGCTCGAAGGCCGAGTGGAAGCAAGCGTGGTGTTCCAATACTTATGAGTATTCGTATGACGATTGGTGCGTCGCGCAATTGGCGTTGGCCTTAGGGCGCAAAGACGTGGCCGAGAAGTTTCTGGAGCGTTCCCGCAGTTGGCGCAATGTTTTTGACGTTGAAACTGGCTTTGCGCGTCCGCGCAAAGTCGACCGTTCTTGGCAGACCCCGTTTGATCCGTTCCATACGCCTGGTTTTGTGGAAGGAAACGCATGGCAATACACTTGGTTTGTACCGCAAGACGTTCCTGGGCTGGTGGAGTTAATGGGGCGTGATCGCTTCCTCAGTCGATTAAACGAAGCTTTTGAGAAGTCGGCTCCAACCCGTTTTAACGCCGCCGGAGAACGCTTCGATCTATTCCCTATTAACCATGGCAACCAGCCGACGATGCAGGCAGCCTGGCTTTTCAATTGGGCGGGCGAACCGTTCCTCAGTCAAAAATGGACTCGGGCCATTTTGGATGCTTATTACGGGCACGGGCCGGCCGATGCCTATCTTGGCGACGAGGACCAAGGCCAAATGAGCGCTTGGTTCGCAATGGCAGCCATGGGCCTCTTTCAAACCGACGGCGGTTGCCGCGTCGATCCTATTTACGAACTGGGCAGTCCGCTCTATCCGAAAGTTGTTTTGCACCTTTCGAATCAACATTATGGTGGCAAAACTTTCACTATCGCTTCGAGCAACGCTTCCCGTTCCAACCGTTTCATTCAATCGGCCAAACTCAATGGGCGGCCGCTGAACTCCTGGTGGATTTCCCAGCGCGACCTGGTCCGGGGCGGAACCCTGGAACTCGAACTCGGGCCTCAGCCGAATCGGAGTTGGGCGTCGACAGCCCCGCGGCCGTCCGTCGCCGCCATTTCGGATCTGGACGAACGCGCCAACGGAAGCGCGCGCGCGAGTGGGAGATCTGGGCGAAGCAAACCCTGAGTAATGAGTCAAGACGCTGACGCCGTCCTTTGGTGACGGCATGCCAGGTCATGATGGCAGGTCGGCAAGAAGCAGCGTTACGAATCGATTTATGCAAGCGACTCCTGGACCGTCAAAATTCAATGTTCGCTACCTGGCCCTGATCACTCTCGTGGCGGCGGTGGGAGGGTTTCTCTTTGGGTACGATACTGCGGTCATCAATGGCGCCAATCAGTATTTGAAGGCTTACTTTGCTCTTAACTCGCTCCAGGAAGGAATGGCTGGCGCGAGTGCGATCCTTGGTTGCATCCCAGGAGCCATGTTCGCCGGGTTTCTGAGCGATCGGTTTGGGAGGCGAAAAGTCTTGTTCCTGTGTGCTGTGCTTTACGCCATCTCGGGATTGCTCTCGGCGTTGCCGCGGAGTTTTCCAGAGTTCCTGGCCGCCCGTTTCATTAGCGGGCTTGGCATTGGCGCCTCCTCGATGATCTGCCCGGTCTATATCGCCGAGCTCGCTCCAGCCGCCAGGCGCGGAAGACTCGGGTCTCTCTTTCAGCTGGGGATAGTCAGCGGGATTTTCCTGACGCTCTTCATTAATGCAATGATTCAAGGGGCTGGGGATGAACGCTGGAACACCACTCAAGGATGGCGCTGGATGTTAGGGGCGGAAGTGCTTCCCGCGGTCCTGCTCTTGGGCGTTCTCTTTGTGGTTCCGGAAAGTCCGCGGTGGTTGCTGCAGGCAAAACGGGAGCAGGAAGCCCGTGACATTTTGGAGAAAGTGGGCGGGCCGGAGCATGCCGAGAAAGAAATCGCCGCGGTCTCCGAGGTGCTTGCTGCCGAGGAAGGGCGGTTTGGAGAACTGTTTCAAGCACGGTTTCGCAAGCCCTTGGTGATTGCCGTTCTGCTGATGGCCTTTTCCCAGTTCAGCGGCATCAATGCGATCATGTACTATTCGACGAAGATCTTCGCGAGCGCTGGGATCGGAGTCAAAAGCTCCTTTAGCTCCTCGGTGCTGGTCGGTCTGGTCAATTTGCTTTTTACGTTTGTGGCGATTGCGCTGGTCGATCGAGCTGGGCGACGTGCGTTATTGCTGGTGGGGACCGCGGTGCAGGTTGTGGCGCTCACCGCGGTCGGAGCCATGTTTCACGGAGGGAACCAGGGTTGGGGACTGCTTTTTGCCATCGTGGGTTTCATTGGCGCGTTTGCTATGGCGCTCGGACCGGTCCCCTGGATCATTTGCTCGGAGATCTTTCCGACCAAGATACGGGGCCGGGCCATGTCCGTGGCCACGTTTACGATCTGGTCGGCGTGTTACATTGTCGCTCAGACCTTTCCGATGTTGAATGACAGTCCCGCGATTGGGCCGGCGATTACGTTTTGGATCTATGCCTTCTGCAGCCTGGCTGGATTTGTCTTTGTCTGGCTGATGGTTCCGGAGACCAAAGGCCGGAGCTTGGAAGAAATCGAACGCAGTTGGAGCATTAAGGCGTGAGTGCTGGCGCAAATGCAGCGCGCCAATCTGTCGTCGTTCAAGCCTTACCCCTGCTGACCCAGGAATGACTCGGCTGTTTCCTCGATGGATAGGAGATCGGTCCAAGATTGCGCGCCGGCCCGAGCGCCCTTAGGATAGGACGGTTTTCGAGAGAGGCAATACAGGGCTTGGTTCGTGTTGCGCGAGCGTCGTGGGCGGCCATATGGAAAGAACAAACTGTGCGGGACATTCTTAAACCTTCAGTCCATTGGCTGATGGTTTTTGTGCCAGTTGCATTCTGGCTCCGCTACGCTCCCGGCTGGAAGAACGACGTCGCTCTCTTTATCTGTTCTGGGCTCGCGGTGATTCCGTTGGCCGGGCTGATGGGGCGAGCCACGGAGGAGTTAGGGGCGAGACTGGGCCAAGGGATTGGCGGCTTACTGAATGCGACGTTTGGGAACGCGGCCGAGTTGATCATTGCGCTTCTGGCACTTTCGCAAGGGCTGGTCGACGTGGTGAAGGCATCGATTACGGGATCGATCATCGGAAACAGCCTGCTCGTGCTAGGAGGATCGATTCTCGTCGGCGGCCTCAAATATGAACGTCAGACTTTTGGCAAACTGGCCGTCCGCGCTTCCACGACATCGCTCATGCTGGCGGCGGTAGGATTGCTCATTCCCTCGGTGTTTCATGCCACCGCGGATGATCAACTGAATGGCTGGAATGCAGAAACCGAGCAGCATCTTTCCCTCGCGATCGCGATCGTTCTCTTCTTAACCTACGCGTGCACTCTCGTGTTCTCGCTTCGGACACATCGAAAACATTACACGGGACCCTCAGAGCCAGGGGATGAGGCGCACACCTGGTCCAAGCTGAAATCGATGCTTGTCCTTTTGATCGCGACAATCTTCGTTGCGTGGCTGTCCGAGTTCCTGGTCAGCACGATCGAAGTGGCGCGGCAGCAGTTTGGGTTCACGGAGCTCTTCGTCGGGGTCGTTGTCGTCGCTATTATTGGAAACGCCGCCGAGCATTCGACGGCCCTGTTTATGGCTCGGAAGAACAAAATGGACCTCGCGCTCGGCATCGCCGTGGGGTCCAGCTTGCAGATCGCACTTTTTGTCGCTCCGATCCTGGTGTTTGCCTCTTACTTCATTGGGAAGCCGATGGACCTGGAGTTCACGATTCCCGAGATTGTGGCGGTCCTCGCGGCAGTCTTCGTCCTGGCGCAAATCAGTGGAGACGGGGAAAGCAACTGGCTGGAAGGCGCTCAGCTCATTTCTCTCTACTTGATTCTGAGCGTTCTGTTCTATTACCTGCCAGCGACGAAGTGAGGATGCAACTCTGGACCAGGCAGGGGACCCGTTCGAATGTCTCGCACCGGGAGCGCCTCCTCGAGGCAATCCGCGAAAGGCGCGGCGGGGCGTGCGCGGCGGGTAGGCCATCGCCAGGCCATGGCGTTTGGCGCACGCTGCTAGTTTACGGAGAGCTGTCCAACGACCTGGTCAGCCGCTCGATTTGGTCGAGGACAGATTCGGAGCCGCGGACAATGACCCGCCCGGTCCGTTCGTCATAGACGGCTCCAGCGACCGCGTTTGTCTGAATGCCGTTCGACTGCAGAAAGCGTCCGAAGACTTCCATGAAGCTTTCGTCATCTCTTGCTCCGACCGATTGCTTGAGCTTCTCGGCAAAACCTGCACCTTGAGTCCTCAAAATACGCAACGTCACCGGGCCTGACTCTTCCTCCGTGGCCTCCGCCTTGGCCGCCTCCTCGGTCGCGGTGTTTGCTGTGGCCGTTCGGAGTTCCTGGAGTTCATCTCGGAGTTTCTCGAGTTCCAGGTTCTCTTCCGTCAGTCGTTTGACTTCCGCTCGAAGTTGAGTCAGTTCCAACGTCGGACCCTCCGCGGCACTGGATGCGCTTCCGGCTTTATCGCTTTTGCCGTTGGGGCGCAAGCGATTCAGTTCCGCGCGGAGGCGTATCAGCTCTTGCAGTTGATTGTTTTCACCGGATTGCGCGACGCGGACGTGCGCCAGCGCATTGGAAAGGCGTTCATTTTCGGCGGCAACGCGGACGAACTGCTGGGATTGCGCGCGAAGAGCGGAGTTCTCACGGCGGAGAGCGGTTTGAGAACGGGTTTGGAAGAGGACTACCAAACAGAGTCCGGTGCCGACCAGAGCCGCGAAGATGCTAAGGTTCGCTTTGGACATAGGTCTCCTGTCGCAATATGCCTTAACGAAGTGGAAGAGAACAAGCCCTCATGCGACAGATTTTTAGCGAAGACTAGTCGCAGATTGTTCGCTAAGGACAGGGAATCTACCCGGACTTCAAAGGGATATGACACGGATTAGATCCGTGTTATCTCCCTGTTAATTCCGTGTTATTTCCCTGTTATAAGCGGACGCATACTCGTCAAACTGCGCATAAAAAAAGAGACCGGAGCGAACTCCGGTCTCTCTGAAACTTACAGTGAACTAAGTCAACGACTTACTTGCGCACGCGGAAATACTTCGCCGTGCCGCTCGTCTGCGTCGTATACGGGCTCGTCGCCCCAGTCACGTCGGTGAACGCACCGTTGACGGTGGCCGCGGATTGGAGAACGCCTTGGTAGGTGATCACAATGCCAGCGGCTGATTTCTTGGCCGCGACCGTTAAGTCGCCACCGGTCGCCGGAGCGCCTGGGACCAATTGCACGGCGTTCAGCGGCGCGCGCGGGTTGGTGCCGCTGCCTTTGCCGCCTTCCGTCGTCGCTTCGATCACGATATCCGTGGCACTGAGGCCCTTGAATACAATGTAGCTCCCCTGGCCGTGAACGCCGGCGGCGAGGTTTTGTGGAACTTCCTTGTAGGTAGACGGATTGGCATCCGATGTCGCCAGGACATAATCCTTGATGACGGTGCCGTTGGTGCTAACGATGCGATAACCACCGCCTCGGCCAACCACGCCGCCCAAGGTGTAGAGATACACATCGTAGCCGCTGCCAGCAGTCAAGGTCGCTGGAATGCCGTTGATCGTGACTTTGGTTGTTGAGGCGTCCGATGTGTCCAAGTAACCTGTCATCAGGGTCTTGTCAGCGCCGGTGAAGGCATTGTTCTCTTCGCCCAGACCGGTGGAAGCCCAGGTGTTGCCTGTTTCCCAGGAAACCGTTACGGAGGAACCCGCGCCGGTGTCCGATAGCACAGGGGTAGCCGTGCCGGTGGCTGTCGTGAGGTTATTCCAGTTGGCCTGCGCAACTGCTGGCACGCCAGCGGTATCTGCAGGAATCAGAGCGGACCCAGCCGGATCGGCAGACTCAGGTTGCTCGGCCCCGAAGTTCAGGCCGAACTTCAACGCCGCGATCTTGAAGGTTCCGGAGTCGGTAACCGTGTTTCCGAGTCCATCTTTGACTTCAATAGTGTAGGTATGGGTTGATCCCGGAGCGTAAGCAGACGATGCTGTATAGGTGAAGTCCGTGGCATCGCCCGTCTTCTTCGAAGTGAGGGTAACCACTTGACCATCAATGGTCAACTTGGCGCTGGACGCATTGACCACAGATGCTCCTTTGTCGGTTGCCCGGAACGTGAACGAGGTGATGTTCGGGTTAACGGCAGACAGGAACAGGCGGTCCGTGCCGGAGACTGAGGTCCCCAACGTCACTTCGGCCGTTTCGGAGGGAGTTTTACCGAAGACGATGGAGTGGGCGCCCAAACCGCCCCAGCCTTTTTGTCCTGGAGTGGCTTCGTCGCCGTCGTTAATCGCCATACCCAGACCGAACTTCGTTCCGACCGTTAACGGAGCGGTCAGACCCAAAGCTCCGGCGGGCAGCTTGATCTCGTAATAGGTCTTTTTGGCAGCCGCATCGCGCTTGATCACAGCTTCTGTAGCACAATTGCAGGCCTCGTCCCCGCCTGGCCCGGCCTCGTGATTGACAATGACGTCACCCGTCGCGCCTTCAATCCCGCCCAAGGCGTAGTTGTAGAGGGCAACCTGCGTGGTGCGGTCGGCGCTGGCGATCATCAGCTGGACGGAGTCCCCGTTCCAGGCGCTGTTGGCCGCGTTCTCGTGGTAGTCGTCCGTGACGACGAATCCGAAATAAACGTTGTCGGCATCATAAATGACTTGGACTGCGGAAGTTTGGTCATCTGGACCGGTCCAGGTGCCCCCCGCATATTCTTCAAACAGAACATAGTTTGGCGAAGCGTTGGTTCCCGAATACTTGGGTACGGCGAACTTCGGATCGGCCAACACAGGCGCGCCGGTCCACTCCGCGAGCGAACCATCGATGGTGATGCTGTTCGTGGCGCGAAGCGCTGTGTAATACTCTTTGCCCGGCTCGATATCGTTCCCTTTGGTCAGGGTGATGAGGGCGGTTTCTGCAGGCGTCTTGCCGAAGACAATGGAGTGTGCGCCGAGACCGCCCCAGCCTTTTTGTCCGGGAGTGGCTTCGTCACCGTCATTGATGGCCATACCCAAGCCGAACTGAGGGCCTCCTTTGAGTGAGGTAAGACCCAAAGCGGCTTTGGGAAGCTTGATTTCGTAAGTCGTCTTGTGAGTGGCGGCGTCGCGCTTGATCACAGCCTCTGTCGCGCAGTTGCAGGCCTCATCGCCAGCTGGGCCAGCCTCGTGATTGACAATGACGTCACCCGTTGCCCCTTCGATTCCGCCCAAGGCGTAGTTGTAAAGGGCAACTTGCGTTGTGCGATCAGCACTAGCAATCATGAGCTGGATCGAGTCTCCGTTCCAAGCACTGTTCGCGGCGTTTTCGTGGTAGTCGTCCGTGACGACGAATCCGAAGTAAACATTGTCGGCATCGTAGACGACCTGGACGGCGGATGTTTGGTCATCCGGCCCGGTCCAAGTGCCACCTGCATACTCTTCGAAGAGCACGTAATTTGGGGAGGCATTCGTGCCGGAGTACTTGGGAACAGCGAACTTGGGATCGGCCAGGACAGGGACTCCTGACCATTCCGAGAGGCTGCCATCGAGCACAACGGGTTTTGGTGCGAAGATGACGGAGTAGAACTCTTTGCCAGGTTCAATATCGTTAGCCGCCGCTCTGAGCCCAATGAGGCATAAAAGCAGCGCCGGTAGTAGTTTGGTTGGTTTAATTTTCATCGTGAAGTTACGGCTGGTTCGGACCCGAAAAACATTTGAGCGGCCACTTGGATTTTTTCAAGACAAAAGTTGCGTTTTTGTAACAAAACAGGGCAAGGCGGTGAGAATCCGGGGCGAAAGCGACCGGGGGCTGGAACTCCGGAACAACTCACGACGCTCGCTCGAAGTGGCAGTGACTCTGAACGCACTGACGCTGCCGCTGTAAGGGAGCAGGTTTCGGTTGCAATCGCTGGGACAGCGCGCTAGCCCGTCCGCAATCCCGTTCCCTGATTCCTTTTGAGGCCGCGGCCTGCGCCTTTGGTGACCTGGGCGGCTGTCCTCGGGTTGATTGTCCAAGGCTCAAAGTCGTTTCCTCGTCTTGTCGACGGGAGGAAACTCAACCACCCAACTTACCTAAACCTATGCTACGTAAGTTTCCATCCGTCGCAGCTTATCTTATCGCGACCTGCGCTCCTGGCATCGGGAGTTTAAGGATGGAGGCGGCCGCACCTCCGACCCCACACGGCACGATTAATTTCTACACTTATGCAGGCGACCAGCGGGCCGCCATTTAAGCGGGCCCCGCGGTACCAGCCGGTTCCTACCATCCGAAACGGACGGAAGGGCCGTATAATGGCTACCCCGGCCCCGATCCGGGAGATGACGACACCACACCGGCCGGGGATGTCCGAAACAACTACAACGCTGTTCTCAAGGGGTGTTTCTACCCCCCAAGACGGGAAAGTGCTGTTCGTACTCGCAACCGATGACAGTACCGCCGTGGCGTTACGTTACGAAGGAGACCCTGCCTTCCAGGATGGGGATAAGTCAATTCCACGACCGGAACGACCGCGAGCCAGACTTAGATGAACATTGTGGAGTGGATGAGGGAGAACTAGGGTGCGGCGGTGCTGCGCAGAATTCCGCAGAGATCACGGGGATGTCGACCGTGGAGTTTGTCCAAGCGCCATGCGAAATCCGACGAAGTGAATGCCGTTTGAAGGGGACATCATAAACCGGTTGGCCGACCGGCCGTATTCGGCATCTTGATTCCAGCCCCCGCCTTTGAACACCTTGAACTTGCTCGCACTCGGCCCTGTCGGATCGGTGACTGGCCCAGGTGGATAAGGCGCGAACCAGTCAAGACACCATTCCCAGACATTGCCATGCATGTCGTACAGCCCCCAGGCGTTGGGCTTCTTCACTCCAACAGGATGGGTCCTGGCTTCGCTGTTTTCTCCCGTCCAGGCGAAAGTGTCGGCCGCTTTTTTGTCGTCACCAAAGCTGAACAAATTCGTTGAGCCTGCTCGGCAAGCATATTCCCACTCCGCTTCTGTCGGTAGGCGATATTCGTAATTGTCGGGAAGACGCGCGGCGCCGCGTTCACGCTGAGTGACGATCGCGCAGTAATTGCTGGCGTCGAAAAACGTGACTTTCTCCACTGGGAGATTGTTCTCGTTGGTGAAGTGGCTCGGATTTCGACCAATGACGGAGCTATACTCGGCTTGGGTTACTTCGTATTTCCCGATCCAGAAGTCGCGCGTGATGGTCACCGGAAACTTGATGCGCTGGAAGCTTCCCGCGGGGATTCGCACCATGTTCGTCAACGGTGTCAGGGTCACCGCTGGTGGGTTGGACTGCGGCGCCGAGTTCGATGCGTCGCCGGCGCCAGTCGAACGATCACAGCTGGCGCTCCCAAGAAATGGCAGCAAACTCAAGCCCGTCAGGAACTGCATCCAGCACCAATGATTCGTCTTCATGGAGGTCCAACTTGCACGGTCCAATCTTCCGGTTTCAAGGCGACAGTTTGCTCCGGCCTGTTGGGCCATCGGATCCAAAGGCCAACAGCGGGCTCCAGCAAACCCAACACTTGCGCGGAGGCGTCGTGAGACCAATATCCAGAGCCGGCTTGCACCGTTCGACATGGGCCTCGGCGGTCTGCTGCATACAGCACCCGTATTTGCGCCCCCACAGCCTCTGGGTTCCCGGGCGGGCCTCTTAGAACTACGCGCAAGCCGCGCTTCGCTCCTTGATTAAGGTAGAGCTTCGACGGCGCATTGTTTTGCGAAACTGCCAAGTCGACGCGACCATCGTGATTGCAATCACCCAAGGCGGCTCCGCGTTGTTCGCCCATCACTCGCACGCCCGTCACCGTGGAGTCCAGGGCTTTAAACGTGCCATTCCCCAAGCCTTGCAGCCAGAGTCCTTGGCCGCCATCGTCCCGAGAGAGATCGGTAAATGTCCCGAAGAAATTTTGGCTGAGGAAGAGGTCTTCCATCCCGTCCCCGTTGACGTCTCCGACATTAACAGAAAAGGCCGGAGCCAACTGCGCTTCTTTAGGTAGCGGGTGTGCCTCGAACCTTCCACCCCGGTTGAGAAACACCATTGAGGATAGTTCCGTTGCTTCGCTGAAAGCGGATTTACTAAAGGCGCCGCCCAGGATGTCATGCACCGTCGCACGACCAAAGCTGTCGTGAGCGGGAATTTGTATTTCTAGTTCGGGTAACCCGCGTGCGAGCCAAGTCCGGTCGTGGACCGGATACCAATTCGTGCCCGATTGCCAAGCTTCGATCATTTGCAGGAGGCCATTCCCGTTCCAGTCGCCGTAATAACATCGAAAGGAGGTCGGCTGAAACAGTTCATAGATACTGTTGCGCCCCCAGTTCCCGCAAACAAGGTCGGTTCGGCCGTCCCCGTCGAAATCACCCGCGGTGACACTGGTCCACCAGCCAGTCAGGCGAGCGAATCCCCAGTTGGCCGTTTGCTCTTCGAGTTTCCCTCCGTGATTGCGAAAGACGCGGACCGGCCCCCATTCCGTTGCGACCGCCAGATCGGGCACGCCATCGCCATCTAAATCCGCGAAAGTGGCGCCGGAGACCGCTCCCAAGGCCGTCAAGGGACGACTCAGTTCCTCACTTTCCCTTAGCTGGCCGTTGTCATTGAGCCAAATCTTCGACGGGCCGGACTCCGGGAATCGACCGGGGCGAAAGTGCCCACCGACGAAAACGTCCAAGTCCCCGTCGCCGTCGAGATCGGCAGTCGCTAATGGGCCTGGCGCGACCGGTCCAAAATTCAGCATCTCTGGCATTGCCAAGTTGGTTATCGTATAGGAAGCGATCAACGAGGGTGTCCCTGGTGCGCTTTTATAGTTCGATGTTGCCACCAAGATTCGGCGATGCCCTTGGCCATCGGCCCATCCAAGGATAGCTCCCTGATCATCGGGAGATGCGGGTGTGCCTTCCAACCGTTGGAATCGTTGGCCTTGCTCATTGCGATAGATGGCTAAACGGCTTCCGCGGCTTCCACCAATGATCAAGTCCTCCCAGCCGTCGCCGTCGACATCGAACCAAGCGACCCCAGGCCCGAGTCGGCTCAACCGGCGCGGCAGTAACGGTTCGCGAGCGGCATCTTCGAAAGCGGCTTCCACGTGGGTGTGCCCGATCCACGAGCTTGCGTCGGCGAGGAGAGGTGATGGTTTCGGCGGCAGTGGATGGACTGGTGAGGAGGTTCCGGTGCCTTGGACGACCTCGTAGATGCGATTCGAGAGGACGCCCGACAGCGTAGTCTGCAGTCCGTTTGGCCACCGCACTTCGAGGCGCATCGGTTTCTGCGGGTCCGGATCAGCGGCAAAAACGCGCATCGCCTGGGCGCCAGCGAGGTAGCGACCTCCAGCAATGATGTCCTGCGATTGCTGGAGTCTTCCACCCACAAGTCGGATATGCGCTCCGATGCCTTGGGTGTTTGGCGGAGAGCCTTGGAGCCGGACAGCAATGCGCGGTGCGGCAGCGTTGTTTCGATAGATGCTGGCGGATTCGTTAAGATTATTGACGACGACGTCCAGGTCGCCGTCATTGTCCAGGTCTCCCTCGGCCATGCTAAACGAGACGCCCGTGTGGTCGAAGCCCCATGATTGGCTCGCGTTGTCGAACGTGCCGTCGCCACGGTTGCGGAAGGCGGCATTGGGAGTGCGCCACTTGGGGTGCATCTGCATGGACCGCTTCAACTGACTTTCAGTAAATCGGCGGCGTCCATTCTTGATTTCGTTCGAACTGTCCTGGTCCATGACGTCAAAATCAAAGCCATTGGTCACGAGCACGTCTTCGTAGCCGTCCAGGTCTACATCCAGGAAGATGACTGACCAGGTCCAATCTGTAGCCGCCACACCAGCCATGAGAGCTGCTTCTACGAACGACCCATCGGGGCGCCCATAGAAAAGGGTGTTGCGATTGAACTGAGGACGTTCTTCGATCCGTTCCATATCGAGCGGGTTAGGGCGATCGCGCACGAGTTGCGTCACTCGCTTGGCGTGGTCGCGCGCGATCATGTCGACCACCATGAAATCGTCGTAGCCATCGCGGTTGAGATCAGCGAAATCCATGTTCATTGAGGATCGGCTGGTATGGCGGATGAGCAACGGGTCGATCGCTCGAAACGTCCCTTTGCCCGAGTTAATCCAGATCCGATCTGGGGACGCGTTGTCATTGCAGACGTACAAATCGGGAATGCCATCCCCGTTCAAGTCTCGGAACATCGCGGACAGACCCCAGTCTCGAAAGGGCGGAATGGGTTGGCCGCGCTGGTCGGAGTATATCCCGGGCTCGAATTGAATGGCGGTGAAGTGGCCCTTGCCGTCGTTGCGGTATAAACCATGCACTTCGGGCAATTCGCGGACCTTTCCGTCTGGGAGCGCTTCGAAGCGTCCTTGCCATCGCGGAGAACGTGCGGACTCTCCATTGACCTTGGAGATCTCCCATTGGTCTCCGCGCTTGGCCATGGCGAAGCGGAGAGTTGGATCGGCCAGGTATGTCACGTCGGTATAATGGGCACAGTAAAGATCCAGGTCGCCATCACCATCGATATCAGCCAAAGCGAGGGAAGTGGCTGAATTCGTCTTGGACAACCCGGAATCGAGCGACTCGGTCCAATGACCTTTACCATCGTTCAGAAACAACCGTGTGCCGACGGCAATTCCATTGACGAGCAAATCCAGGTCGCCATCGCCATCCACGTCTGCGAACGCAACTCCGGTGGAGAATTGTTCGGGACAAGCGGCAGTGCCGATCTCCATTTCGGTAAAATGCCAGTCACCCAGGTTTCGATAGAGGCGATTGGGACCTTCCAGGTTGCAAAGGTAGATATCTTGCCAACCATCTCCGTCCACGTCGCCTATGGCAAGGCCTGCTCCATTATGCGCGACCATATTCGTGAGGTAGGCATCCCCTCGGAGGGTATTCGTAAAAACTAGTCCAACGCGACTGGGATCCATCCGCGTGAAGCCAGCCTGACCAGACGGTCCTGGCTCGACCGGCTTGCTGCGAAAACCCGGACCCTCGGACCATGCGGGGGCCTGGCCCAACGCCGCTGACCAAGCTGCCCATAGAAAGACGACGATAGAAAGCCAGCCTTGGCGCCGCCAAGCGCCCGGCCTAATTGCCTGCTGTTGCTGATTCAAGTTGGTCAAACCGCGCTTTTTTTGGTCCCTGGTCAGGAAACCCGGGTCGACTCTATCGAGCAACACAATTCCGTTGTTTCGGCAGAACCTTGACACTCACCGCCGCGCGTTCTCTCATGGCCGTTATGCAACCGATTCGATGGCCGCTACTCGCGGCCTTGTGGCCGGTAGACCCATTCCAGAGTGGGCGTGGGCGTCGTTTCTCTCAAGCAAGCCGAACGATGGCATTAGGTGCACTCTGGCTTTGGCTCGGCCTATTCAGTTTGGCTGCGCCAGCGAGGGATCCGGAACCGGACTCGATGTTTCTGCAGGAGACGGGCCGACAAGTCGCCTCTAAAGAGCCGCTTAGCGCCGTAGCAGTTTACGACGGCACGGTCTGGATTGGGTCCTCGACCGGTCTCTACTCGCTCCAAGGAGACAATTTGGCACCAGTCTCGGAACATCGCGCACCGATCGACCGTCTTGTTGCTACGGACGACGCGCTCTGGGAAATTTCTCGTCACGGTTTGCGCCGACTTCGAAATGGAGAATGGCAAACCTTGACTGCGCAACCTGTCGTGGATGTCGTCGAGCATCGGGGAAGCAGTCTTGTGGCTGGTGACCGAGATCTTTGGCTGGTGAAGGGAACTCAACTGGAAGCGTTCGGAAAGGAGCCGAGTCCTTTCCCAATCCGACGCATCGTTGCGCATTGCGAGTCCCTGTATGCGCTCGGCTCCGGTCGGTTGGCCCTAGTGGAAGCGAGCCGCATTGGAACGCGTAACGTCTACGACTGGACGGCGGACGGGGCCTGGGACTGGGGCCAGCTCCCCTCCACCGTAACGCGTGACGCGCTGAGCTCTGGGGCGGCGCTATGGATCGCAACGGACCGCGGGTTGGGATTACTGCGAGGCATGGCACTGAGTTCGGTGCGCGGCATCGATGGATTGTGTTACGAAGACACGACGTGTTTGGCCCGGGGTTTTGCCAATGACCTTTGGATTGGCACAACGCAAGGAGCAATTCGCAAAATCGGAGATCGTTTCCATTACTTCGCCGGGCGGCGTTGGTTACCCCACGACCAGGTTACAGCGATAGCCGTGGGCGAGCGAAAAGCATATTTCGCTACTCCGGCGGGGCTTGGCATTATCGAGTTCCAGCCGACTACGCTTTCCGCAAAGGCTGATTACTACCAAGCTTACCTCGAACGTTGGGGGCAAAAACGCCTGGGATTTGTGCATAAACTCGAATGGGACGATGCGGCCGGTGAGTTTGTGCGTGAGGTAAGCGACAATGACGGCGGCTACTCGGGGAATTATCTGGCAGCCCAGTCGTATCGATACGCAGTGACCAAAGAGCCGGAAGCGCGCCGGGAAGCGGTGAATACTTTTCACGCTCTGAGATGGCTGGAAGCAATCACTGGCATTCCAGGCTTTCCTGCCCGTTCCGTTTGGGCTCGTGGAGAGAAAGGTCACCAAGCCATGCATGGTAGTGGCGGGCCGCATGCAGAATGGCATGCGACGCCGGATGGGCGGTTCGAATGGAAGGGCGATACGTCGAGCGATGAAATCTGCTCGCACTTCTATTCGGTTATCCTCTTTCTCGAGCACGTGGCGCAGGGGGACGAAGTCTTTCAGGCCAAGGCGCTCCTCCGTCGAATCGCGTTACATCTGATCGATCACGGTTGGAAATTGGTTGACCTGGACGGGGCTCCAACTCGATGGGGCCGTTGGGATCCGGAATACTTCATGACGGACGAAGGCAAATACGACCGCGGGTTGCAGTGTCTGCAGATGCTGTCGTTCATCAAGACCGCAACGGCATTGACGGACGACTCCAAGGTTCACTCGGCTTATCAAGAGCTCATCCGGTTAGGATACCCCGCGCATACCGTGCGGCAACGCAACACGTTTCCTCCCGAGGCGGTGCTGCATTTTCTGGACGAGTTGGGGCTCTGGAGCTATGCAAACCTTCTCAAATACGAGACGGATCCGGACTTGCGATCGACCTATCGCCGGAGCCTGGAACGGAGTTGGGAGTTAGTCCGTATTGAACAGAACCCCTGGTTTAACTTTATCTACGGTTCACTGACTGGAAACGACTGCGAAACGGGGCCGGCCGTGGCGCATTTGCGAGAATGGCCGCTCGATCTAGTGGGTTGGTCTTTTCGCAACTCTCACCGCGCTGACCTTCGAACACCCCCAGGGTACCAAGCGCTCAAAGCTGGAATCCGGACATTCTCGCCGCGGGAGACGGGACCGATGCGATGGGATCATTGGGCGATGGAAGCGGACGGAGGTTCCGGGGGACGCGACGTTATCGAACCGTCCGCCTGGCTGCTGGCGTATTGGATGGGGCGTTACCACGGATTCATCGGCGCACCTTCCGAGGTGGAGAGAAACACGACCAAAGCTCACCCGCTCGTCGTCCCGACCGGCGGTGCGAAGCCCTACTCTGGACCCGCGCGACCGGAACGATTCTGATCACCCAATGGACTTATGTTGCGCGCGCCGGTGCGAAGACCATCGCGCGCCGCGGCCGGATTTCATTTTTGAGGAGCCGGGCTTGGAGTGGGCCGAACGTACAATCGGCCCACGTTATCTCGGATGATCACATTGTCGCCGTGATCGCCCTCGTCGAGGAGCACACTTTCCAGAGCGCCCTTAAATAGCACATTCGCTGTGATCACCGAATCGGCCAGTTTGTGGCAGACGATGCCGAACCGAGGGGAGTATTCCCCTTGGCCCCCATCATTGCGCCCGACGTTCGCGGTATTGCCTGTGCACGTCAGCCCTTCCACATTCTCGAACCGCATCTGAGAATTGTCGGACCCTTGAGGAACTCCCCAGTTCGGGGCACCGCTGCGGAAGATGACGTTGCCTGTGACACTGATCACGCGAGACGTGCTCTGGCCCCGCCCGACGATCTTGATGCCAGGCCCTCCAGAACGATCGAGGTAGTTTCCCGTGATGTTATAGTGGTTGCCGCCTCGGATATCGATGCCGGCCGTGGCGTTCCACTCGATGCGATTCCCCGTCATTGTGATAGACGCATTTTCTTCGTACGCCCCATAGCCCGCGCTCCCGTTCCCGCTAAGCCAATTGTCGAGAATGAACCCGTCCCAACCTCGAATCCAGATGCCGTTGCCCTTATTAAAGCAGATCATCGAATGTCGAATCGAGAAGCACCAAATCCGATTCAAGTACACGCCGTGACCTGAGAACCCCGAGACGCGGCACCGCTCAATTCTCCACGCATCTTCCTGGCTGCCGTAATCCGGCTTGTCCGCAGACAAGCCATGGACGTTCTCGCCCATGCGGTCGGCTCCGTCGAAACAGATGCCTTCGATTGTAGCGCCATGCGCTCCGCGAAGGTCGAGCAGGCATGCCGCCTTCGGATTGTTCAATTTCAGGATCGCCCCACCGTTCGCGCCATAGGAAAAGTTCGGGTGACTGTAAAGGCCGGTGCGGGGTCGAAGCTTGAGGTCGGCACAGAGGTAAGTCCCGGGAGCAAGTTGGACTGTGCCCTGCACCTTAGCGGCGGCATCGATGGCTTTCTGGAGCGCGGCAGAGTCATCGGTCTTGCCGTCGCCGAGGGCGCCGAAATCTCGCGCGTCGAACAGTCGAGTTTGGGGCAGGGCAGGTGCCGAGGTGGCCGCCACGGCGGGCGCATCGAGCGCCGTGCTCGATTGGGCATGCGACGAAACACTGTTTAGAGCCAATACCAATCCAGCCAGGACCTTGCCGATGGCTAAGGGACGGCTGTTGTGACGGTGCCAGATGCAACGTGCAGGGTGCAATCGATTCATAGATAGAAGTAATGTGGCGTTCGTGTCGGCAGAAGGCTATGTCGTGAGTCAAGGTGTGCGCAATCGCATGGCTCGTGTCCGCGTCTCAAGAGGGTCTTGGATGTTTCCCTAAAAGAGCGCATGGCACCCGCTGAGACTTCGATTGGATCGATTCCTCGGAGCCTCTGGCGGAGGCATCCCGTCGCGCCCAGAATCAAGCCCACGACGCCAGCGGATGTTCTCAAAATTATCCCTTTACAGATGGCATCTCCGGGTCGAGGGTGTAGGTACATCCCGGAGCCGGCTTTATACCGGTTATCTTTGGAACGTCCTATTCTTCCTGCTCACCCTATGAAAAGCATCGAT
>JBGAIN010000172.1:0-17072 GCA_044225505.1 Limisphaerales bacterium | reverse complement strand
GTCGGCGCCACGGGTTGATCCGCTCGGATTTCGACGCTGAGGTGATTCGTTCCCATTCGAGTCGACTTGGGTCGGATGACCAGGAGCCTGCCGCCATCCGCGTTCTGGCGTACGCCCCAATCTAACACCCAATCTCCCGTTACCTGCCGGACCTGGCCGCTCCCTTCAATCGTCAGCGCCAGTTCTTTCGGCTCGCCCTGTAAGATTTCAAAGGCGACCTGGAACGTGTGCTCGAGGCGTTCCGCATTCGCCTGAATGCGATGATTAAGCGCCGTTGCGAAGATGAGCTTCTCTCGATGCCCGCTTGCCGGACTGAGCAAAGCTTCGATCAGCAGCTTGGCCTTGCCTTCGTCAATGCCGCCGTGAATCGATAGATTCGGAAGGGCCGTTCCCGCGGTTTCATCCGCGGCGTTCCTCAGCGACAGTAAAGCGGTCGCTAACAAAACAGCTCCGGTGATCCCCGCGAGAAGGGGGATGCGACGTGCGCACAAGGGATTCTTCATGACTTCAAGCAATTAGACGGAACGCTCCGCTGTTTGCCCCGCTGCGGTTTCGCGGGTGGATCTCTTCATTCATTAACGCTGAAACGCTCGAGCCCAGCCCAACGACTCCCGCCCAAACGATCGGCCCCAACTGCCAAGAGAACCAGCTTCCATCAGGCAATGATGAGGACTATTTGCCAAGGGTCTGGGCCTGCCGAATCATCGTTTCCAATTGACCAGGCCTCGGGTCACTGCCGAAACGCTCCGCGACACCCTGTAACAGCGGCAATAAACGTTCGGGCGAGGCTTCCGCGCCGTACGGACTGGACGCCAGCCATTCCGAGAACCCAGCTGAGACCGCCGCCAGCCGCAATGCGGGACTGGATTGGTCGAGCGGGAGCGCGCTCCCTGCGTAGGGGACGGTCCACTCTTGTTCTTGATACTGTTCTGTCCCAGGCACCTGGTATCGTACCCGAACCTGTCCAATCGGCCCTTGCCCCGCTGGATTGACTTCCAAGACGTAGAGCGCATTGCCCGATTCCGCGGCACCGATTTCGGCCGCATCCACCGTGTTATCACGAAACTGTTCCTTTTTGAGCTGGTGCTTGGCGTATCCAACCTGGCGGTAGACCTTCACTCGCTCCGGGTTGAACTCAACCTGCACCTTCACATTGGCCGCTGCGACTTGAAGAGCGCCCGCTAATTGTCCGGCGAATCCCGTCGCGGCTTCCTCTGGACTGTTGAGAAACCCATACCGTCCGTCGCCATGACTCGATAAATCCTGCAAGAGATTATCGTCCAGACCCTCCCAACCCACGCCGAAGCAATCGAGCGCCAGCCCTGCCAGGCGATTGGTCTCGACTACGCTCCGCAACCGGTTCGGATCCACATCCCCAAGATTTGCCGCTCCGTCCGTTAACAAGACCACGCGGTTAACCGAGGCGGCCCCTTGGTGTTTCCGGGCGGTCTCGTAGGCCAGGCGGAGCGCCTCGTCGAGGTTGGTTCCTCCTTCCGGCGTAATATTGGCGGCTCGTTCGAGTGCCTGGCCAGCCTCACTCCCAGGAACGCCGTCTGCCCAAAGCCGGGGCGTCCTAGCAAAGGTAATCACGCTGAGCCGATCTTCAGCCCGAAGTTGATGCCCCAGCACCCGCAATGCCTCCTCGACAATCCTCACTCGATCCGCTCGCTCCATCGAACCAGAGCGATCAAGCAACAACACCAGATTGAGCGGACGCCCAGCCTGGCGTCCTCGCGCCGCCGTCTTCACCCCGAACCGTAAAAGATCCCGATTCTGCGCGAATGGCGATCGCGCCCGTTCCCAGGCGAATCCGACAGCGGCACCGTTGGCGGGCTCCGGATCGCGGTAGTCAAACGCGTTCAGGAATTCTTCACTACGCACGCTTGCCGGGTCGGGTAGTTGTCCTTTCGCCAAACTGGCGGCGGCCAGGCGGAAAGAGACATCGGTGACATTGAGCGAAAACGTCGAAGTCCGGTTGTCGCTCGTCAGAACCTCCGGCTGAGCCGAGGCAACCTCCTGTCGGAGTTTCGCTCGCACCTCAGTCTCTTCACTGTCACGAACGCTCATTCTACCACCGGATAAATCCGACTTCGCTTTGGATTCGACGGTTTTCTCTACCGCAAGTCCGAGGAGTGCCAAATCCGTCTCAACCTCCGGCTTAGTCACTGCAGGAGGGCTGGCTGTTAGACCGTCGAGAGCCACCGTTGCGCTTTGGCCTGCCTCAGGGGGGAGGGTCCCCCCGGTATCTTTCCTTGCGAGCAGGAAGCCGAGCGAATTCGGCGACGCCTCCTTCTGATCGGTCGATGAATCGTTCTGGAAGTTCCAGCGGCGTTTCAAAGCCGAGTCGTCGTCACTCAATCCCTTCTCACGTTGGGCGAGAATCGGCTCCATCTCTGCGGCAGGAGCCCCTGGAGTCAGTGCAGGCGTTCCTCGACGGAGTTCCTGAATAGCGCTTTGTTCATAACCTCGAGAGCTCCCTGCGACATCAACCCCTTCCGCCAACTTTCGAAATCGCTGGCCCAAGGCCGGTGTATCCCCAAGCGTCGGCACCGCTGCAGGCCTGCTCGAGGGTCTGGCACCGTCGGTTTCAACCCTTAACGATTCGGTCTGGTTTCGAGACGCTTGCGCGGGCGTCACCGACGCTGGAGCATTGGCGGGAGGTAAGGCAAAGAAATCCGCCGTCGCTGCGTTGCCTAGTTGTTCATTCTCTGCGGGTATTGACCTACCGACCACTCCAAGCCCACCCCCTCCACCGAAGCCTCCTCCTCCGCCCGTCGCCGCGAGGCCCGTGACCGCAGAGGCTACCGGAATTTCAACCGGTGCATCGATTGCCTGCTTCAATTCGCTCAAACGTTCCGTCGTGTCCAAGGCCGCTCGCGCGGAACCCGCATCGATGACAGGAGTTGATTGGACCTGGCTTTCGGGGGGCAATACCGGACTGAATCGAGCGAAGCTTTTGCCCGCGATTTGTCGTTCCGCCGCGTCAGTTGGCGCCGTCTCCTGAGGTCCGCTTTCCACTCCATTGTTGTTCGCCGACGCTGCCAAACTTCCCGGCCGCTGGGGCGACGCGCGTTTCAACATTACGTTGGGCATCGCTGGCTCCGGTGCCGTGGGCGCTTTTCGTCGCTTATCGTCAGCAACTTCCGAGCGTCGCAGGAGGGATTCGGTACGTTCCAAACTGCGCTGGGACATCGCGAGCGATTTCGTACGTGAGCCCATCCGCACTTCAGGGAGAAACGCCAGCGCGCTAATCAAAGCCACCAGCACCGCAGCAGCGCTCATTGGGATAAACCAAGGCAACGGGCGTTTTACGGGCGGGGGTTTCGGCAGGGTCACCGTCTTAAAGGACTGTAACACGCGCTCGCGGCGGGCCGGAGCGAGCCGGAGCGGCGCGCCCAGCGGCTCGATCTGACCTGCCGGCGTTGCCAGAGCCTCGGCGACCAATCCCATCGTGCGTGAAAGCCGGGCGGAGAGCTCTGCCAATTCGGGGTCACGTTCCATGGCCTCTCGCACAGCCGCCGCTTCTTCCGGCTTGAGCTGCCCAAGCAGATGCGCCGTCAATTGCGCCTCGTCAAATTTGGGGGAATTCATAGGACGCCACTCCTCGACAATTCAGCCGCGATGGACTTCAACGCGTGGTGGAGCAGGTATCCGACATGCCCAACCGTCAAGCCGGTCTTGGTGCTCATCTCCTGATAGGACATCCCATCGTGGAACTTCAATTGGACCAGTTCTCGGCTGCGTGCATCCAAACTATCTAGACTCAATCGCACCAATCCGATCCCTTCCCCTCGGGCAATTTGTTCGTCCGGTAATGGCTGCGGATCGATCAATTCACCTTTGCCAGAGTCCTGCCCCTCGACGGTCGTTTCCAACGGAACGATCTTGCCCGCCCGCCGCTGATCGTTGAGCGCCAGATTGTGTACCGTTCGATAAAGCCACCGGCGCGGTTCTCGGATCTCATTGAATTGCGTATGAAGTTTCATGAACGCGTCCTGCACCACGTCTTCGGCCACAGTCCGATGCCGCACCAATCGCAACGCATAACTCAGCAACGGCGACTCCAGAGCTGCGAACAACTCTTCCATCGATTCGGCCCGCGACGTTTGCACGTGGGTTTCCTCTGGTTGGGCCGGAGCCATCTTACGACGTAAATCTCATCGCTTTCTATCAGTCAGACACTTGACTCGCCTTTTTCTTAGAACATTTATATCGGCGCATCACACCGTTAGACGGAGACTTCGGGGGCTTGCCCTGGGAAGCGTGGCGACGTGGGACAGGAGGAGCAGGGCGTCTCCAGGCTTTCCCAACCAGCAGCGGAGACCGGCCGCAACCCGAAACCTGGCTGGCTGCAGTGACGCTAAGGATTGCACGCCAGCGACTTGAATGGCTACACCCCCTTGCCCTTGGATGCGCATACGCCGGACAGGGAACGGACTTCTTCCAAACCACGCCGCGTGTCGAGATCTCCTCCCGCATTCCCGTTGGCTTGACGGCGGATCGCAACCGGTCTCAGACTGCGACGAGGGCATGACCACGGCAAACAAAATCACGATCGTTCGAGTTTTGCTTGTTCCCTTCTTCATTGTCCAAGTCCTCTATTACGTTGAGAAAGGCGTGGAATGGCATCGGCTGGCCGCCATCCTTACCTTCGGCGTCGCCGCCATGAGTGATGGGGTGGACGGGTACATCGCCCGCCGCTATAACCAGCGCAGTCAACTCGGAGCCATCCTGGACCCGCTCGCGGACAAACTACTCCTGGTCTCCGGCATCGTGTTGCTCAGCTTCAATCACTGGCCGTTTCTCCCCCAGACTCCGCTCTGGCTTGTCGGCACCATCGTTGGGCGTGACATGGTCCTGCTCATCGGCTTGGCCGTCGTTTACTACAGTTGCGGGCGGGTGCGGGTGCGGCCTATCCACATCGGAAAAGTCGCGACCGTTCTGCAGATGATTTGCGTCTTATGGGGGCTCCTGAAGTGGAACCCAGGCTGGCTGCTCGTTTGGAGCCTTGGAGCCGCCGTTTGCACTGGAATCTCCGGCTGCTTCTATTTCTACGACGGTGTCCGGCAACTCAGCTCCAGCCCAACCAGCAGCCCGGCCCCGAATCAGGCCCTCACTTAGCCGCAGCCCGTTTGAACCATTGCGCGCTGGATCGGGAAGATCCGCCGCGCCCCGACGCCTCAGCTTCCGGACCCCGGCGGTGTCGCCGATTAGCCGCTGGAATCCGTCTTGGCCCGTCGCCGGTTCATTCCATGTCGGGCGCTTCTTGCCAAAGTCTTAGATCCCCCGTTAACCTTGGGCATGGCTCAGCCAGTTATTCCATTGCAAGTGGGGGATGCCGCGCCTACGTTCCGCGCTCAATCCAGCGGCGGTAAGGAGATCGCGCTCGAAGACTTAAAAGGACGCTCAGTGATTCTTTATTTCTATCCCAAGGACGACACTCCGGGCTGCACCAAGGAAGCCTGTGCTTTCCGCGACCACTTTGCCGAATTCGAAAAGAAAGGGGCCATCGTCCTTGGGGTCAGCACCGATCCCGTAAAGTCGCACGACAAATTTGTCACCAAGTTTAAATTGCCGTTTCCACTCCTCGCTGATCCGGAAAAGAAGCTCGTCGAAGCCTATGGCGTGTGGGGGGAAAAGAAGTTCATGGGGCGCAAATATATGGGGACTCACCGAGTGACCTTTCTCATCGGCCCGGACGGCCGCATCCGCCAGATCTGGCCCACTGTAAAGCCAGAGGAACATGCCGAGGAAGTCCTGGCCGCACTCTAAAGGCCTCGCGCCGCACACGTCGGGCAGTTCGTGAACCCTGGGGCGCTTGTTACCCGCCCCCTGGCAATCCCGTTGACAGCGGTTAACGAATTAAGGCTTCACCGTGGCTTGCTCGGACGGGAATGTCACTCCGCCTCCAGGAAGGACAAAACGGTGCCAGGCGCCATCCTGGATGCCGAGGTCGATTCCCATGACTCCGAGAAAAACGCGGTCAAAGCGAGCTCGCTCCTCCTCCGTTAACAGTTGTTGCACTGCCCGCGTCGCTGGCCGATCGAGCGCATCTCGGCGCAACGCCCACTCATCGCCGCCTTCCGACGGACGGGACGGGGCATCCAGTTTTTCAGCCACCGCTTTCCCATAGGTCTCCTCGAGAATCTCGCGGATTTTGCCCACCTTCTGGTCGTCCTCGAGCCCAATCGCCGTTTTTATGAACGACGCCTGGAATTCGGCAAACTCGTCTGGATGCGACTCCAGCTCCTCCAGCTTCGGTCGAATGGCGGTTGCCAGATCCAAATTGCGTTTGAACTCAGCGTTCGTCCGGCTTTCCAGTCCCATCATCTGCCGACGCAAGCGCCCGAGCGAGTCGCCTTGTTCGACCTTAGGTCTCTGGAGAAACGCTGCCATCTCGGACTCAGAAATGGAGGACTCCCCCTCGTTCCCGGGCGACCCGGCGGCCTCAGGTCGCGCAGTAGGCACGAGGGTTTGCGTGCGCTTCCGGTCGTTCATTTCCCGACGCGCTTGCGCAAGTTCCCCGCGGAGCTTGGCCAACTCCTGATTTTGCGCTTCAGCTTGCCGTTCTTGCTCCTTTCCGCTCGTCGCTACAACCAGGTCACGAGCGGCGCGCAATCCTTCCATCTCCATCCGTAAAGTCTGGTTATCTGTCTCGAGACGCCGGTACCGATCTGCCTGCCATAGGGCAGGGGCCACAAGGCCCGTGGCGATCAAAATCCCGGCGACAGTTGCTTTTGCTTTCGTCATAATAAGAAATACTGCGGCAGCCGTTGGAGCGGACCCTTGGCTGGCCAATAAAGCGGCCGTGATGATAGTTCCGACGAGGGGAAGGGGGGCAGCGTGCACCCCTTGAGTGCTGAGCGTCTCGGCCAGGATCTGGCTGGTCGTTTTGACCCCACGCTGGGCGAAGAATTCACGGAGCTTTTCCAAAGCTCGGGTCACGCGCATGCGCGCAGCGTCTTCGCTAAATCCCAGGGCGTCGCCCACTTCCCGGTAGCTCTGCCCTTCAAAGTAGCGCAGCAAGAGGAGATTACGATCCGCGTCGCCCAAACCCGCCAAGGCTTCATCGACAGCCGGTCGAATCGCCGCCCAATCCTGTTCTTTCGTCCCCTGCAACCCATTCATCTGCAGCGCCTCCATTTCTCGTCTCCGTCGTCGCTGCTGACTCCGAAGGAGTTGCAGCGCTGTGAAGCGCGTGTCTGAGTGAAGCCATCCCGCTAAAACGACGTTTCCTGGCAGCCGAGGCGCACGTTGCGCCAGGCGAGTAAAAACGGCCTGTGCAACTTCCTCCGCTCCCTGCGTATCGCCCCCCAGTTGCCGCAACGCAGCGCTGTAAACCAGGTTCAAGTGCTTGCGCACCAAGCGTGCGAACGCATCCTGATCACCTTCCACGCAATACCGTCTCAGCAAGGTTTGATCTTCACCAACCATTCCATCGTATAAATGCCGCCGCCCTTCGATTCCGAACAGCCCTTTCCCGTTTCCGCCTAAACTCTTACTCCTTCTCAGTCCTTCTCGTAATCGTAATCCTTCTCGTAATCGTAATCCTCCTCGTAATCGTAATCCTCGCGCCCCCTAGCCTAGCGAAGACGGACATGCCGGAGGTATGAATGAAAATAGCTCGGACGCTTTACCGCCGAGACCCAGCGACCCATGACGATTAGCCCCGAAAGGGGCGACCGATCATCTGAGAACACGTTGGCTCTGGGATTCGGGAGGTTCAGCCGTCCCGTCGGGACTTTGACTCTGCGCGTGGATTCCCGGCACTGGAAGTGCCGGGCTTATGTCACGACGTCCCTGCCGGGACTCCAAACGCCTGTCCCAGAACGAGAGAACCGCTTCTGGACTTTAGTCCCTGGTCCCCGGTTCCTTCTTGACGCTGGCGAGCCCAGTCGCTATTGCCTTTACTCCAATGATTTCCATCAGGCGTATTGGATCTCTGGTGCTCTCGATCTTCGCTCTCGCGATCAACTGTCCAGCTGCGGTCCAACTGCCGGCCAACCAGTGTCAGGTTCGCGCCACAGAGATCCTGCGATCGGACGATGACGAGATCTGGCAACTCACTGTTGAAACACGGCGACCGACTGACTTCTGTCTCGCCATGAAGGGCCGAGGGGGTGGAGGCCAAATTCACGGCCGGACGGAAACCTCGACGAATGCCATCGGTTTGGCGAACGCGCAAATTTACATCTCGATCACCCAAATGCGAGTTAGCCAAACAAAGTCAGCCATGATCAAAGTCGTGATGAAATCCGGGGGAACGCTCACTTCAAACACTCACGAAGCCTTGGTCAATGTGAAACTCGGTAACTCCCTGGTGGAACCGCTTCCGGAAGCGCCACTCCTCTCCTCGCTGAACACTCCATTTACCCTCGGCACGGTCGACGGCCACAAAATTCTGCTCTTCGTCGGTGGGCAAGCACAGGAATGGCATCCGCAAATTGCGGACGAAGTTCGGCCGGCCACCCAAAAGTGATGCCGAAAGGCCACCTAAGAGTTTGACGTCAAACCCTCGGCTCAACCGGACGCCGTTTCAGCGCAACGCCGCGTCCGAATTACCCGGGCGAGACTAACCCCGAGATTAGGGCGAATAACAGGTAAGCTAACAAGACGAATACCCCCGCTCGAATCCAGCCCCCCCAACGTCCTTGAGTGGCAGCTTTCCGAAGAAAATCGCCTTGGGCAAAGCAACTTTCTAAAGGCGCCGTCGAGGCATACGCGGTCAGCGGAGTCCCACAGTGGACACAAAAATGAACTCCAGGAGTGTTCGCTTGCAGGCAAGAAATGCACAGCTCCTGCTCGTCCTGCCCGACCTCTAAAGGTTCGTGAGGAAGATCCGGCGTTTTCATAGTCCTGAAACCCGCTGTCGTTGCTTGTCTAACTCTAAACCTGTTTAGTCGTCTGCGCTAGGAGGCGGTTGACAAAATAGAGCCGGGCCTTGTGGCTCTGCAACGCTCCCCGCGCCCGCGTCTCATGAAATACTATCCGTGAACCGTCGTCTGGCGCTCACCGCAACAATGCTCTAATCGCCGCGTGGCGTGGTTTCCCGCATAATCTCGCGCGGTGGCTTCGATCACGACGTTTCGTCCTGCTTCGACTGCACCGCTGGCCACATAGGTCCACCGAGTGCTCTTCCCGCCCTTCCGCTTGGCGTCTCCCACCTCGAGGATTTCGCCTGTCATCGCCAATATCTGGATCCCCACCGACGCGACCTCGAATAGATCGATCGCTTCCACTTCGATTTGGTCGCCAGGCACTCCACCATAGGCCGTCGCGTCAATCGCTGTCACTTCGGGCGGAAGGCGAAAATCCGACACTGCCAGATTGAATGGGTTTCGGCCCGTCGCTCGGCCCGCTTTTTGGTAAACTGCCTGCGATTGGGCCTCGCGGGCGTATTTAACAGCGAGCTTGTGCTTTTCCCGTCCTTCGACCTCGCCAGCGGTCGGCGGGGCGGCTCGCGTGCCTTTGGTCTTTAAGATGAAGATCCCCTTTTTGAAGGGGTGGGGATAGAAGATCAAATCGCCCAACGCACCGCGCAAGGACAAGATAGCTAACTGATTGGCTGTAACTAGCGCCATAGCTCGAATACCTCCAAAATTCGCTCTCATGGTATCTAATCCGAACATATCGTCAAGTAAGGAATGGTGATGCGGTTCGGTTTCCATGGTGATCCCGTAGAACGGCCGTATCCCAACGGGCCGAAGGAGTTTCCGCACTGATAAGCATGGCTGGTGTTTTTCCGAGACTCCCCTGAATCTGGCGCTTCTACGGCGCGCTGTCGAAGGTCCGGATAAGGATTCGATTGCTCCTTTTCCCGCTCTTCATTCGGAGGTAACCCACTGGTGACCCACTCCAGGTGGGTTACCAGTGGGCCAGGAGCGCTCGGAGAACCTTCGCACGAGCCGGGCGCTTCCGAAAAATCCGACCACACAGCGATCGGGAATGGGATTTAGCCGCCAAATCCCTCCAAGGTGCGAGATATCAGGAATTAATGCAGATTTCCCAGCTGTCTCGGCGGGCAGGAGCAATTTGCTCTCAATTGACCCTCTCCACCGACCCGGCCATGGACATGCTCGGATGGCTGACACGGAGTCGCGCTAGGTCACTCGCTCATAGCCGCATTTGTGTCACGCAGCGACCCTTTCTGGAGAACCGCATCGCCGGGGTCCGGACTTGGTCCCGTGCCGTTTAGAATTAGCAGAGGATCGACGGTACGTTAGTCTGGTTCCCGAAAATCCATTGACTTTCGATCCGGCGTTTGCTGCGATACAGCCGGTTAGGAGGCAGGTCTAAAAGCTCAACGCGGAGGTCGAATCGCTCAATGCTTTCAGTGCGCCCGATTCGCGAGCGAACGCGGCGATCTGGCGAGACTCTTGAGGACGACAAGCAAACGCGCGGATTGGATGGATTAGAGTTCTTAGATCCACTTCTCTGGCACTGACTTTGCCTCGCAACGCAATCTCATCGGCTTAAGCAGGGCAGAGCAGATAACCAAGGAGGAAGGTAGCAAGCGACCGTTTGGAAGGGAGGAACCCACAAGGACGCGGTCCTGTTAAACCACAGGATTTACCATGAAGCACACGCTGCTTCTCGGACAGCTGGGCATTCGCCCGCATTGAACCATTCCAATTCGGGAGAGCGCTGAGGTGATGTCGATCAAGGCGATGTCCGACAGGGCACATCGGTGTCCGCGAGCGCCTCCAGGAGTATGCCGATCGAATCCATATCATGGGTGCGATGAAAGGAAGGACGCAAATCTGGAGCTGGCCAATCGAAGTCAGCGTTATTGGCTTCCTTTTCGCTGGATGGCCGCCCGCCGCGGCGTTGGGATCTGGCATTTATCGCGATGATGCTCATGCCGCGTTGGCAATTGAAAGCAACGCCCCTTTGCTTCAATTGGTGAAGATTAATAACGACAAGATGGAACAGGACCCAGCAACCCGCAGCGACGCCAGCGCCGACGGGGCAGGAGAAAACACCGTTGAACCGGTGATTTCGAGAGCGTCGATCGCATTGAATGGAACCGCGGATCGTACGCCTCCGCTCATTACGACCTGTCCACCGCCCAATACCGGCATCGTTGGGCAGGTGTTGTTCTTGGATTCGTTCACAGATGGCTCCCGCTTTGCCACCAGTCCGCTCGATTTTGACTGGTACTCAGCGCAAATCTCCTCGAATGATCCGGTGTCACTCTCCGTTTTCGACGATCCTGTCCTAGGATTAAGAGCGTTGAAGATTCTGACGAGCAATGAGAATTCACCCGTGGAAGGTGTGAACTCGGGAGTTGCTCCAAGTGCAGGTTCTCTGGACAGAGCTGGAGATCGCATTGATTTGCGCTTCACGTTCCGGTTGTTGAATCTGGGCGATAATGATCTCCGCTTTGGCCTATATTCTCCTAAGGGTTCGTACGCGCATGCGGATTACGACGGGTGTGCCAACGATGATCCGGGCTACAATGCACGTATCGGATCGAACGGAGGCCCGCCTGAAGCCGCCATTTACCGTGAGACCGGCGGCACAGGCGGAACCGAGATTTTGCACGGCGGCGACAACTTTGCGCTGGCGCCATTCGAGAGCTATCCACTGTCGATCAGCGACGCGCTGCCGCATCAAGCCTCTCTGTCTATCGAACGGCTAAACAGCGGTCTTCCTACGTCACTCCGTCTCACCCTCAAGGTGGATGGGGTGACGCAGGCTGTGGCGATCGACAACAATGCTGTCACGACTTCGTTTACGGCGGTCGCGGTGGGAACGGGGAATGGGATGACCGGGCTCAACGCGCTGGATTTGGCCTTGGATAACTTGTCTGTCGATAAAAGCAGTTTCTTGGAAGGTTGCGGGACCGATGCGATTGTTCCGTTGCCTTTCAGTGAAGTGTCGCATGCCATCACCTGGACGCAGTTTCAAGAAGCGGGAGGGAGAGCCACAGATAACGATACCTTGGCGGAGGATTTGGTAATTTCCTATCAAGACAGACGGAGTGCCACCCGTTGTCCGATCCTGGTGACGCGGACGTATACAGTCGTCGATGCCAGCGGCAATTCCGCCACTTGTGGCCAAGAGATTGAGATCATGGACACGACCTCGCCGGTGATCACGGTTTCTAAAGAAAGAACGGTGGAAGGATGCAGTGAACGGGACATCCCATCTCTCCCATATTCAGAGGTGCCCGTCGACATTACCACGGCCGATCTATCCAAAGAAGGCGGCAACGCAGCGGATGAGTGCGGCATCTCCGCTTTGACCTACCAAGACCGTAAGATCCAGCTGTTACCCTTAGCGATCACGCGAACTTTTACCGCCACTGATTTATGTGGAAATCGCACAAGTGAGACGCAAACAATAACGATTCAGGACGAGAATCCCCCTACTATCAGCGATTGCCCAACAGAGATTCGTGTTAACCAGGATCCTGGCACCTGCGGAGCTGTCGTGCGGTGGCAGCAACCGACAGTTTCGGACCGTTGCTCTGAACCGCAAATCGTTCAAGTCAGCGGCCCGGACAACGGATCGACGTTCCCTATAGGCGAGAGCCTCGTTACTTACATCGCCACGGATTCAGCAGGCAATGTAACGACATGCAGTTTCTCGGTTATGGTGCTTCGCACCGACAGTCTCCAGATCACCGGGTGTCCAGCTCCCATTTCAAAGATCTGTGATCCAAATTCTTGCGGCACGGTTGTGACATGGCCAGATCCCAACGCTAGAGACGATTGTCCCGGAGCGGAAATTTCTCAAACAGCCGGACCAAAAAGCGGATCGATGTTCCCGGTCGGACAAACTACCGTGACTTACTCTGCCCGAAATCTCGCGAACCAAACCAAAACCTGCAGCTTCATTGTTACGGTGATCGATCCTGAACCCCCTCAGATCGACGGGTGTCCGGGTCCAATAACGCAAAACAGCGATGCCGGGTGGTGCGGCGCGGTCGTGGACTGGACTCCTCCCACCGTGCGGGATAATTGCGGCGGTGCCTTTCTGGAACAAACCGACGGCCCGGGGCCAGGTTCACTCTTTCCTGTCGGCCATACCCTGGTGCGTTACGTCGCGCATGATGGCGAGGGCGTAACCGCTGCTTGCAGCTTCGATGTCATCGTCAGCGACACCGAGAAACCAACGATTATCGGGTGCCCCGCACCCCTGATTAGGAACACGGATGCAAACTCCGACACCGCGGTCGTGACATGGGCGCTGCCTCATGTAGAAGACAATTGCACTGGCGCCTCGATCCTCCAGACGGCCGGCCCATCCGCCGGCAGCCCATTCCCGCTCGGGGTCACTACGGTGACTTATACTGCCTTTGACGCGTCCGGAGGCACTTCGGAGTGTTCGTTTACTGTCACCGTGATTGACGACGAAAAGCCGCGCTTTAGTCATTGCCCTGAACCAATTCAATTGCCCAACGATCCTGGTGCGTGCGGCGCGGTAGCGAGTTGGATCGATCCTAGAGCAACGGACAACAGTTCGACTCCGACAGTCACTCTAACGGCGGGCTTGAGCAGTGGGTCCCTATTCCCACCGGGAGCAACTCTCGTGACTTACACAGCCATGGATTCTGCAGGGAATACCGCGACATGCAGTTTTACTGTGATCGTGGAAGAGCCAACGATTACTGGGTGCCCGGATTCCATTACCGTTGGCAATGATCCTGAAGAGTGCGGAGCCATTGTGAGTTGGGTTGCGCCCGGCGTCCTTGGGAACTGCCCCGGAACCGCCATCATACAAACTGAAGGGCAGGCGAGTGGGAGTTTCTTCTCGATCGGGACCCACAGAGTCACCTACACCGCGACCGACCAGGCCGGTGATTTGGCGACCTGCACTTTCACGGTGACGGTACGAGATACGCAAAAACCAAGGATTTCCGGTTGCCCGGTGTTGATCAGCAAAGACGATGATCCCAGCGTTTGCGGCGCTGTGATCGATTGGACTGAACCGACCGTGTCAGATAACTGTCCGGGAGCAACCATTGCCCAAACTGAAGGACGCCCAAACGGGTCACAATTCCCGCTGGGAGACACGCCAATCACCTATACTGCTACCGACGCCAACGGGAACAGGAGTCAATGCACGTTTCATGTCATCGTTTCGGGAAGAACGCCGCCAACGTTTGTGAATTGCCCATCCGATATCGTCCTGGGGACTGGGAATGCTGGGCCAACGTGTGATCAATCAGTGACGTGGCCTCCGCCGATCGTGACTGACGAATGCCCAGGCTTGAGAATATCGAGTAGCCATAATCCGGGCGACATCTTCCAAATTGGAGATACGCGTGTCATTTACGCCGCCATCGATTCCGGCGATAACGTGGCTTACTGTGTGTTCTGGGTCTGGGTGATCGATAACACTCCGCCCTGGATCGTTTCGTGCCCACCGTCGCGAACCTTGGTGACCTATAGCTCAGGTGTCGCTCGGATCCCGGATTTGCGAGCTGAGCTGGTGGCGACGGACAACTCCACACCGCGGCAAGAACTTGTCGTGACCCAGGATCCAGGCCCGGGAATAGTCGTTCCGCCGGGAGAGACGGTTACAGTGACAATCGGAGCCCGGGATTTGGCTGGCAATGCCAACGGCATTCCTTGCCTCGTTACTCTGACGGCGCCCTCGCAGTTGATAGCCAGCGCGACCGCGACATCGGCGACCTGTGCGACGTGCGCAGACGGTGTGATCACGGCCAGCGCCAGCGGTGGTCGAGCCCCTTACCTCTACACCCTCAACGATGGGGTCTATCAAGCAGGTGATGTGTTCGGTGACGTCTCTCCTGGCTTGCATACGGTCACGGTAAAAGACTCCAACAATTGCCTCGCGGCGTTTGACGTGACCGTTAGCAGCTCAACTGGCCTGGCGGCCAGTGTTTCCAGTGCAGTGATGGATGAGCCGCCCGCATTGAATGTGGGCATCTCCGATCAAACCGGTGTCAGCTGTCACGGCGTGCACGACGGGAGCTTTGTGGTTGGCGGCAGTGGCGGCGCGCCGCCGTATCTATTTAGGCTGGACGGAGGTGTTTATCAATCGAGCGGTAAGTTCTCCGCAATAGCGGGCGGACTCCACGTTGTCACCGTGAAGGACGCCAACGGGTTTTCAGCAAGCGCCTCGGTAACGATTGGCGAACCTGAGACACTGACCATCGATTCCGTCATAGTGAATGATATTTGTTGTTACGGAGGGTCTACCGGAGAGATCCAGGTCAGTGCTAGGGGCGGCACAGGGCCTCTGGCCTATTCCAAAGACGGCGGAGCGAACTGGCAATCCGCGGGTTTCTTCAGCGGGTTGGTCGCGGGTAAATACCAAATAGTTGTCCGGGATGCTTCTTCCTGTGCTGCCGATCGGTGGTTGGCCATAGCCGAACCGCAAACGCCTGTGACTATCGCATCGTTCCCTGTGGTTGACGTCCTTTGCCGAGGAACAGCGACTGGATCCATCAAGGTCAACGCGACATGCGGGACTGGGGCGCTTGTTTATTCCATCGATGGAATGAGTTTCCAGACAGGAAATGTATTCAATGATTTGCGAGCTGGATCGTATACCATCACTGTGATGGACGCCCTTGGCTGCAAGGCGACAGCTCGTGCCGTCGTCAACGAACCGGCAGCGGTGGTCTCGATCACGATGGTGCAGGTGAGGGATGTTTTGTGTCACGGTGGAACCACGGGCTCCTTGTCGATCGAAGCATCCGGCGGCACCGGAGCCCTGTCGTACTCCATTGATGGAGGCATTTCCTACCAGGCGGGCAATACGTTCAACAATTTAGTTGCGGGACCCTATTCAATTGTCGTTAAGGATGTGAACGTATGTGAAGCGCAATCTCAAGCCATTGTGAACGAGCCTGCGAGTGTGGTCGAGATCGCAGCGATTGAAACTGTGGATGTGGTCTGTCGCGGTGATGCGAGCGGAACCATCGCCGTGACTGCTGCGGGAGGCACAGGTGCTATCGCTTACTCGAACGACGGGGGCGCAACCTTCCAAGGTTTGAATGTCTTCGACGGCGTGCCAGCCGGCAATTACGCCGTGGTGGTCCAAGATGCGAGTGGCTGCCGATCGACTGCCGAGGTAACAGTGAGTGAACCAGCGACAGCGATAAGCATCGAATCTACGCAGGTCCAAGATGTCCTCTGCCGCGGAACAGCGACGGGCGAAATCTCCGTACAGGCGCACGGTGGGACAGGAACCCTGAGTTACTCGAAAGATGGCGGAGCCACGTTCCAGGCAGCCCGAACGTTCACTGGACTCGCCGCAGGTGATTACATCATAGCTGTCAAAGACGCCGCCGGATGCTTGGCCACGCGGAGTGCGGCGGTGAATGAGCCGGCGACGCTTGTTACGATCTCCTCGGTAAACACTACGGACGTCCGTTGTCGCGGGGCGGCTGCGGGCTCAATAGTCGTCGAGGCAGGAGGTGGGATAGGAAGGTTGCGCTACTCCGTGGATGGGGGAACATCCTTCCAGACACAGAACACTTTTGAGTCCCTACTCGCAGGAACTTATGCGGTCGTCGTTGAGGATGCCAACGGCTGCCAGGCCTTAGGGGCTGCAGCAATCAATGAACCGTCGACTTCAGTCTCGATTGGGTCGATCTCGGTGATCAATGTGCTCTGTCACGGCGCAGCCACTGGTTCCATCACCGTAACGGCTTCCGGCGGCACAGGGACTCTAAGCTATTCGAAGGATGGTGGAGTAAGCTTCCAAGGCGACAGCGCTTTTCTCGACCTGCTGGCAGGGACTTACTCAGTGGTGGTTCAGGATCCGAATGGTTGCCGAGATGCGATTGACGTGAAAATCGGCGAACCAGCTGCATCGGTGATTATCGCATCCGCTGAAGTGGACTCAGTGAGATGTCGTGGGGCAGCCACTGGTTCAATTGCGGTGGATGCCAGCGGGGGAACGGGGGCACTGAGCTATTCGAAGGACGGCGGGCTGACGTTTCAAGCCAACCGCGCGTGGAGTGGCCTGACCGCGGGGAATTTCTCCATTGTGGTCAAAGACGGAAATGATTGCACAGCCAGCGCTACTGTGTCAGTCGATGAACCTTCAACGTCCGTTTCGATCACGCGCGTGTCGGCGACGGATGTTCT
>JBGAIN010000171.1:0-17191 GCA_044225505.1 Limisphaerales bacterium | reverse complement strand
ACGAACACGGGCTACAGAGTAGACAATGCATCCAGCATGGTCAAAGACAATTGCAGGCAGTATAAACATATTACTTGCTACACTATTTGCCAAAACCCCAACAAAGTTGATGTTTCTCTCAAAATGTTCGGGAACTTAGGCTAAGGAGTGGGTATGTCCGCTCGCTGTCCTCCATCGAGAAACAGCAAGTCAGCCTGTCTTGGCCCGTGCCGAACCAGAGCGACAGCACGTCCGACGCAGAGCGATAAAAGTTCATCATCAGTCAGTTCTTGGTAGGCCGGCCGAAGATCATCGGACTGGACTATCTGTACCCCCCCTGGCGACGAGAGTAATTCGGGAACAAAACCGGTTCGGCTTGTGACGACGGCGTCACGTGCCAACGGCCTTGTCTCGACGACCGCGACGAATGCTGGAGTCGTGCGGCCCGCACCCGAACTCGGTTCACCGATGTCTCTGTTTTGTCCGTGCCACAGCCAGATCGACGCGAGCATGACCAGCGCCAGTGCCGCTAGGACACGGTTTGCTCGGCGAAGCCGTCGACGCTGTCGCACTGCCGCCAAGGTTTTTTCCAACAGGGCGGAGCCGAATTCCGGTGTCGCCTGCTCGAAAATATCGTTGAGCAGCTGCTCAGAGTTTGGATCCGGGGTCATGAAGTTGCGCAAGGATGAGGGTTTTGAGTTTTCGCCGAACGCGCACCAAGCGAGAGTCCACGGCCTTTTCTGTGAGACCCAGCGTCGCGGCAATCGTGGCGACGGATTGCCGCTCAAAATACTTGCGTTGGATCAAAACTCTCTCGTCCTCGGTCAGCGCGGCCAAGTTGGCCCCTAAGAGCTTGTTCAACTCGGCGTCGGAATCGATGTTTGGCTCGGACGGTGCGGGCCGATGCCTAAAAAAGCGCTGTAATAATCCAAGGTGCCGGATCTCTTTACGCTGCAGGTCGGCCGCAGCGCTCCGCGCCAGAACCGTCAACCAACTCCAAAACACCTCTTCCGACTCGAACGGTTTGATATAGCGCACGACTCGCAGCAGGGCGGCTTGGAGAGCATCCCGAGCAACATCTTCCTGCCCATGAGTAACGACAAACAGATAGCGAAGCAGCCGATGAAAATAGCGCTGATAAAACTCTCGGTATGCAGCTTCGTTTCCCGCTTGCATCTGCCGAGTTAGAACTGGGATCTCGACCTTTATACTCACTGCTGGCAAGGGCTCGTCCATTCCACTTGGTGGACACTCCCAAACCCTCGGGATGGACCGCGCCATTGGCACAAGCAAACGTCAACGCTCAGGTTGGAGGGAACGCTCTGCTGACTTTGCCGGTTTGAGAGGAGCGCTTGGCGCGACGGATTTGGGAGCGCCCGGAGTCAACTCACGCAACACGTCATCAATCAACTTCAAATTGGCGCTTTCGCCGACGGCAATCAGCAACCGTGTGTCTTTGTGGAAATTGATGACGGGAGCCGTCTCGCCCAGGAGCCGATACCCTGTTTGAATGGCTGTGGTAATATCGTCGATTTTATAGGCCTCCAAGTACGGTCCAAGCTGCCAGAACCGGCAAATCTTAGGATTCGTATTCGAGGAAGGGAGATTCTGCTTCGTCCGATCATAAAAGTACCAGACCGTCTCGTCGGTCAGTGGCGCACCGCCAGTTCGATTGAAGCCATAATTCACCTGGGCTTGCTGCACCACCTCCCGCCTCTGGCCGTTACCGAAGTCTGAGAAGCCGGTAACATAGCTCACCGTTCGTTGACTAGACTCGCCCAACGCGTCGAAGAGTTCCGGCACGGTCACTGACCGCAGCTTTAACGGAGGGATACGGATCTGCGACGCTTCCCCTGGCACAATGGCATTGACTGCCTTTCCCATGGCTTTCTCCATATGGACGATGAGGTCACTGGGAGTTCCACCTGGGAAATCGAGGTCAAAACGAGTCAAGGATGCCTCCTGCGGCTGGGCAGTTCGCCCGAACGCCTTGGAACCAGGAGCCGGTGGTGGGAAAGGAGAGGGCGTTTGTGCTGCGGCCTCCGATGCGATCATCGCGAGGACCAGGATATTAAAGAGTCGTTTCATAGGCATGTCATGTTGTTTTCACACAGACACACGCTCGTCGGCCAAGAATCCTTCCCTTAAAGCTGCACTATCCCGGTGCGAACTGTAACCACCTCAAAGATAACCGTATGCAAGCCAGCCCCCATCGACATACAACGATTGTCCCGTAATAAACCGCGCCTTTTCCGACAGCAAAAATGACACAGCATCTGCCACCTCCGTCGGCTGTCCCAGCCGCCCCAATGGGATCCTGCGCTCGATGGCCTCGCGGGAAATGTTGCCCGCCGCAATGTTGCGCTTGGTCATTTCCGTTTCCACATAGGCCGGTCCGACGGCGTTGACTCGAATCCCGCGACTGGCCCACTCAATGGCCAGCACCTTAGTCAGCATGGCCACGCCAGCTTTGGCGGCGCAATAGGCCGCGCGGCGGGGAAAGGCGGCCTCAGCGTTGGTCGAGGAGATGAACACGACAGATCCCTCGGAGTTCTGCTGCACAACCTGTTGCCCAAACGCTTGAGCCGTGAAGAATGCACCATTGAGTTGCACATCGATCAGCTGCTCCCAGTCCTTTTGGCTATAGGTGAGTGAATCGCCCGGACGGCTGATTCCCGCGCAATTCACCAGAGCGTCGACTCGTCCGAAACGAGTTACCGCCCCTTTGACCATTTGCGCGCAACTTTCGGCGCAGGCGATGTCCACTCTCGCGGGAGAGCCGCGGCCTTGGTTTGAAAGGATAATCTGTGTCGTCTCGGTGGCCGACGCCAGATTCAAATCAGCGGCCACCACACACCAACCTTCGACAGCGAGCTGAGCCGCAACAGCTCGGCCAATACCGCTTCCGCCGCCCGTCACGATCACCACGCGATCGGGTGCTGTTGAAATCTCGTTCATGTCTGAAAAAAACGCGCTACCTTCTGGACCGCGCGAGCCGCGTTCTGGATGTAGTCTTCGGTCATCCCTTCATGAAGCGTGAGACGAATGCCAGTTTTTAAGATGGCCCGCTTCCGGACAATGAGTCTGCGAGTAATCCATCTGCGTCAATCCGAACTCCCGCACAGGCCAGCGGCCACCAAAGAATCCGTGCTTTTGGAAGACAGGGTTCCCATAGAGCGGTAAGGGGATATAGCCAGCGCTACAGTCGACTCCTTCGGCGGCAAGCGCTCTGACGAACTCATCTCGACTGCAACTGAGCCGCTCCGGTTCCACGCGTAAGAAGTAAAACCAAAAACCGCATCGATCTTCGGGATGTACCGCGTGCGGCTTGACGCCGGAGACTCCCTCCAGATTCTGTGAAAGCAGAGTACCCAACCGGTCGCGTCGCGCGACGATTGACTCCAGCCGAGTCAACTGAGCGGTGGCCACGGCGGCCTGCGTTTCTGTCCACCGATAGTTCGGCGCGAAGGATTCAAAGACTCCGCCTTGGATACGATCGAACCCTTTATCACCAAAACGTTGGAGCAAAGCGCCAAAGCGTTCCTCGTTGGAAGCGACGACTCCGCCGTCGCCACACGTAATGTGTTTGGAGTTTTGGAGAGACCAACACGCCAGGTGTCCCACTGTACCGACCGCCATCCCACGGAACTTTGCGCCCCAAGCCTGCGCACAATCCTCGATCAGCACTAACCGGTGTCGCTCGGCGATGCGCTTGAGCGCGGTCAAATCGCACGGATTACCGCAGAGGTGCACCGCAATAATTGCCCTGGTTCTGGGTGTGATGCGCCGTTCCACATCCTGGGGATCTAAGTTATAAGTGCTGGGGCCAAGGTCCGCAAATACCGGAACACCCTGCTGGTAGATAACGCCGATCACTGTTCCAATGTCCGTGATTGGAGATGTGATCACCTCATCCCCAGGCCCGATGCCGATAGCAGCGACCGCAATGTGAAGCGCGGCAGTGCCAGAGGAGCATGGCATGACATACTTGGCTGGGCAGACCTGCTGAAACTGGGCGATGAACGCTTTAGTTTGAGGGCCTTTCCAATAGAAAAGCGTGTCTTGCTGCAAGGTTTCATGCAGTCGCTCTCGTTCCGGCTCTCCCCAGCGAGGTCCCAACCCAGGCACGGAAAGGACGGTCTTTGCGCCTCCGTGAATTGCCAGCACTTCCGGTCCTGCCGAACTCAGATCCTTAGCGAGGAATGCGCCTGAGAGCATTACAGCCGAGTTTGCCACAAAGCGACGGCGACTAATTCCGTCACCGAGAGTCCCAGGAGAGAATGGCTTGGCCGGGTCCATGACGCTGCAGTATGTATCGAAGTGTCCCTGGACGCGAGCGAGGAAACGCGTGCTACTTCAGCCAAGCCAGCGCCGAATACTTGCGGCCAAAATAGCCTTCCGCTGATCCAAGCTTATTCGCGATTCCTGCAGTTTTAACAAAGCAGCTTCGAAATAGAACTGAGGTGCATACGATCCAAAAAGGACGCGGTCCAATGGCACTTTCTCGAGCAATCTTTCCACTCCTGCGACACCTTCAAGCATGGAAATCTCCACCCGCACGCTCGTCGCCGCAAGGAGCGCCTGGAGAGCGGATCCCGTCAGGGTCCGCAACGCGTTTGTTAAAACGATCTTCACGTCCGGGATTTGGCGCACCACACCGATAAGAGGCGTCGGATCCACCGGTTCGACACGCAGTAGCGGGTGCATCATTCGCTCGTCTTCCATTACCAACGCGATTTGAACAAGGATCTGACTTTCGGCCGCCCGTTGCAGGAGACGGACGAATTCGGGATGATCCAACCGGTAACCGTGATAACTCGGGAAGAGCCGAAGGCCGGGCATGCGATGCACCGCGATGCAGCGATGAAGGTCTTCTTCCCAGTTCGCCTGGGTGGGATTCACGCTCCCGAAAGGCCGTAGCAAGGAGCGTCTTTCGCGTTGGCAGTCGCTCGCGAGTCGCTCGTTCACCGCCGAAAGGTCCCGGTGCAAAAGCGCGTCAAAACTGCCTACCCACGCTTCGGTAATCCCGTGCGTCTCCAACTTGGCCACACACTTTCGCGGTTCATCGGCCGGCAATCGCCGCAAGGGCCACGTCCCGAAGTAAACGTTGACGTCAATTCCCGAGCCAGTGCCGAGGCGGGATCGGGCAGAGGCAGCCGAAAGCTTCGGCGCCGACCAAACGCTGGACGCAGCCAGCAGCTTTAGAAAGCTCCGGCGAGTCGATCCCGCGGTCAGGTCGTTCGATCGTTCCCCAATCATAGCATTCTTCCCTTCTGGCGCAGGATCGGGCGCAGCAAACGTTGGAGATTTCCCGCCAGAATCAGCCGTTTGGCTCGCGCAGGAATGGCAGCTCCATAGACTTTGGCAAGTTGCGAAGCGAAACTGCGACCGCCTGCGTCGCTGCCATAAAGCACCCGTTCGACACCCAACTCTCGCACGGCCATCTCTGTAAAACCGGCTGTTGGATCGCCACCGGCCAGGTCCGCGTAGACGTTTGGGTATGCCCGGATGATTCGAATCCCAAGTTCCCAATTGCCGCCGCTGTGACCACAGACGAGCGAGGCCTCAGGATGGCGCGAAGCTAACTCTGCGAGGTCGGCTGGAGTCGATTCGCCCGGCAAATTCCCTGTGATTTTCATCCAAGTATGCTGAAAGATCAGGGCTTTGAGTTCTGCTGCTCGGGCAATGAGCGGGTCCAGTTCCGGCGAGTTGCACCGCTGGGCCACCCATAATTTAACACCAACCATCGGCCCATCGCGAACGCATCGATTCAACTCATCCAGACTCGCTTGAGAATGCCTGGGATTGAGGTAAACAAAGCCGAGAGCTCGATCTGGAAAGGCCCGGATCGCGCGAAGCACTTCATCATTTTCCTGCCGCATCCGCTCCGGCGAAGGATCCTCTGCAAACTCGAGTCCCATGAACACGCACAGGCGAGCAATGCCCATTCGGTCGGCATACTCGAGCAAGTGTCCCAAGCGCGCCTCCGGAGTGCTGCCCGGGACACCGTTCAAGTGTGTGTGAAGATCCCAGATTTCCATCAGGACAGCGTTCGTTATGATCTCGCAAAGTGAGACAGGATCTGCGCACGGCGGAAGCTCCAGAGGATCCTTCGCAGGAGCAGCTCAGACATGGCGGCTGACTTTCGCCACTCGGAGCACCTGCGAGACGTTAGTTTAGCCAATATCGCCATAGCTCTGCCGCCGATCCAAAATAAACAGCGTTGTTCACGAGCGCGAAGCCACAACGCACCGGCACTGGCGCACGCGCCATCCGTGCAACGTCCGCTCCGTTGGGATCCACAATATAAACGCCCTCCCCGGTCAATCCAACCAAGCGTCCGTCCTCCAATTCTGCCAGGGAAATCTCAAGCTGTGCGCCTGGTAAAGCAATCGTGCGTGAAACTTGCATCTTCTCGGTATCGAAAATGAAGAGTCTATCCCCCGCGGTCGTGTAGACACGCCCCCGCGCCGCCAAGGTTGCAGGATAATTCCGGGCGCCGGGCGCTAGCCCCGCCTCGAAGATTTTGGCGCGCTTTTTGGGATCGAAGGCAAAGAACTTCGCCTCTTTCTCTGCCGGTTGGGTGCCGCCCCCACCGTAGTTGCCGCTGCCTCCAAAGATCAACCCGCTCTGCGGATCATAAGCGAGCGACACAATGCTTTGGTTCGTGACAAGGTGGCGATAATTCTCGACCGTGCGGTTCATGCGCGGATCCCAGACGCCCAAAGCGCCTCCCAACTGACCATAAGGCGGTTCACTACCGATGTAGATTAAACCTCCGGGCCCATAGATCATTGCCCGTGGGCGGAGGTGTCCGTCCCCCACTCCTCCAAAAGCGATTGGATTTGCGTCTCCGCCCGATCCGTATCTCCAAAATGTTTTCGCCGGATCGTACTGGCACATGATGGCGCCACTGTAATAGCAAAGATAGAGTTTTCCGGCCGCCTCTAGCATGGAATAAACCTCGGCGCCGGGCATTGAGCCCAGGTGGCCACTATGTTTCGATAAAGGATCAAACCGAAACATCTCCAAAGGCATGGCGGTGCTGCCGTAAACGCAATTTGATGGACCCACCCCTAAGGTGAAAATGTGATCGCCTTTCCCCGCGTAGGGAAACGTCTTTTCCGCTACCGCTCCAGTTTTGGGGTCGAAGACGCTGAATCGGCCGCGGTCAAAAGACTTGATGATTCGACCGTCGCGCAGCGTTAAGGGTGGCCGATCGGGGATTGCTGAAACGGGCACAATGCCCGCGCCCTCAAGCCGCAGGATGTTGGTCCCGAAATCGGCGTAGACCTGGCCGTCAACCCGGCGTGAAACTCCAAACGTCGTCCATCCGGGAGTGCCTTGCAGCCCTGGAGGGCGCAAACTCCGGTGTTCCTTGGTTGCCGGATCGAACACGACGAGATCGCCCGTGCCAGTTCCAATGCCAATGTAGATTTCTCCGCCAGCTCCAACGGCCAAGCTGCGAGCATACATTTCCGTTGGGTGCATGCGCCCTAAATCCTCCATCGCACCGGTTTGAGGATCGAAGCTTACCAGCTTAGCGTGCGGGTAAGTGCAAGCGTAGAGCTTGCCATCTTTTCCCAGCGCGAATTGCCATAAATAGGTTTCCGTCAGCGAAGGCTTCCCCATCACTTGAATTCCACGATCCGGTTGTTTCGGATCCAACCGAAGGATGAGCCCGCTGTCCCAAGTGCCCAAATAGATGCGCTCATCCGGGCCCGTGAGGAGGGCCCACGCACCCGGCCCCTCAGGTGCATCGAACTGTCGAGATTCCCCAGTATCCGGATCGACCTGAACCAGGAATAGCTTTCCACTAAGCTGATTGAAGTTAAAATAGAGCGCCTCGCCGCCCCGCCCGTTAGGCCCCACCACGCAACCCATCAACCCGCCCATCTTGACGGGAATCCCCAGATTCTCAAACTGGCCGGCGCTCAGCGCTGGAGCGGCCACAACGAGCCCCGCCATCACGGCGATCACCCACTGCACCGCTTTTAGTGCCATCTTTATGGAAATGCCTCCCGGACCGGCTGCCCGATCCAAACGGCGGGCGGCGTCAACCCGAAGACGTAAGCCACCGTTGCGGCGGTGTCGATCGTATTGACCGGACTTTGAATTTCATGGCCAGCGACAACTCCAGGTCCCTGGACCAGCCAGGGGATCTCCAACTCCGCCATGGTCGCGCCGCCGTGCTTTTTGCCAACCCCACCGTGATCCGACGTGATCAGCAGCAGCGTCGAGTCGAGCATCCCGGCGCTCCTCAAGCCTTCGATGACTTCCCCGATCAGTTTGTCCGCCACTTCAACGGAAGCATAATATTCCGGCGTTCCATGCCCAAACTCGTGTCCCGCATGATCCACATGGTCCAAATGGATGAATGTGAAGGTCGGGTGATGGGAGGCAAAGTAGGCGATCGCATGGCGGACGGCGTTGGTGGGCCCAACACTGTCTTCGATAAAATCGGCCGCAGCCCGCTCGAAAAGGCGGCCAAAATCGTCCCAATCATGGAAGCAAGCGATGACAGCGGACGGCCTCTGTTCGCGCAGCACTCCAAAGATGGTCGGAAATATCGTTCCCGAACCTTTCGCTAATGGCGGAATCTCGAACTTGTTCGTCTGCCAATCGTTGGAGGTGACTCCATGACGTTCCGGGCCGGCCGCCATTATCATGGACGCCCAGTTCGGGCTGCTCGACGTCGGCATCACCCCTCGAGCGCGCAAGGTCCAAGCTCCGTTTGTCATGATACTGTCCATGATCGGCGTCGGGGCGCGGCGTACGCCGTCCGGACTTAAGCCATCGCACCCGACAATGACCACATGCTTTACGCCAGCAACCGCGCCCTGGACGTTCCCGCTGACGAGGAGCATGCCGATGGCAACGGAAGCGAGGGCCATTCCTGTAAACTGAAAGTGGATTTTGTTTCCCATATGTCGTGGATTCTCGATTGTACCGATACAACGGGGCTGAACGCTAAACACCGGACCACAGGTTGGCCAGGAGATTTGCGTGACAAGTTTGAAACAGCCTGGGGTCGGAATCTGGCTATCGTCCCCGCTCCAGTTTTTCTTCCCGGTCCGCGGGCTACCATTATCGGCTGGGCGCAGAGGCTGTTCGCCGAAAGTCCGCCTCGATTTCCGCCCAGCGAGTCTCCATCTCGGCGACGCGGGCCGGTTGTTCGTGCGATAAGTCCAGGCGCTCCGAACGGTCATGCGCGAGGTTGTAGAGTGCGTATTGGTTCGTGTTTGGTCGTTTTGAAACGAGTTTCCAGTCGCCCATGCGGAGGGCGCGATTTCCATCGTGGTGAAAATAGAGAAAATCCCGCGGGATATCGACGTCGGCGGCAAATGCCGGCCGCAAACTGTGGCCGGGACAGGGTGGGCGGCCTTCCCTCGAGGCCTCGGGCGGCGTTGCACCAGCCACTTCCAGCACGGTCGGAACAATATCGATGACATGCCCGACGGTGTGCCGCCACTCGCCCTGCCTAGGCACTCCCTTGGGCCAACGCACAATCAACGGGCTGGCAATTCCACCTTCATGCACCCAGGACTTGTGCAATCGAAACGGAGTATTGCTCATCGTCGACCAACCGGGACCCAAACAGAGAAAGCTTCCTCCTGACCCAAGTTCCGCGGATCGATCGTGCTTATCCCCTCGATTGACAAACTCTGCGCTGGCGCCATTGTCCGAGGCAAAGATTACGAGCGTGTTGTCCAGGAGCTTGTTGTCTCGAAGGTGGTCCAGGACGCGACCGATCTCACGATCCATGCGATCAATCATGGCTGCGTGGATCGACATCTTAGCGGCCTGAAATTGCTGTTCTTCGCTGCTCAGCGTCGCCCATGGCGCGGCATGTCCCACTTCGCCTTGCCCGAACTGCGCTTTGAGATCCCTATCCGATGGATTCCAATGCGGGACCGCAAGAGATTCCACTTCGCTCAGAGCACAATTCACGAGGCCTAACTTCACCTGACGGTCGTAACGCTGCGCTCGAATCTTGTCCCAACCCTCGGTATAGCGACCACGGTATCGGTCAATATCCTCCGCGGGTGCTTGCAGCGGAAAGTGCGGGACAGTAAACGCCAGGTATCCAAAGAATGGTTGATCCCGGTATTCTCGTGCGTGTTGCTCAAGGCACTGGATAAGAAAGTCTGAGAACGCACTGGTCGTATAGTAAGTGCTCCCCTTTAACACCGCAGGCTGTGCCACGTCGTCCACCCACACATTCGTCGGGTAGAAGTTTCGATCGTGATCTTCCAACCGGTAGGACCGGTCAAACCCGCCGTCGAGGATCGGCCGGGGCGCGCCGTTCACGTGCCATTTACCGCTATGATACGAACGGTAGCCGAGCGGTTTCAAGTAATGCGGAAGCAACCGCGCCCAACTGGGCAGTGTCCCCTGTGGCGGATCCATGCGGATTTGCTGCGGATAATAGCCTGTGAGCAACGCCGCTCGCGTCGGCCAACAGCGGGCCGTGTTATAGAATTGGGTAAAGCGCAGTCCTGTGGCCGCCAGCCTGTCCAAGTTCGGAGTAGCAATTTCGCTTCCATAGCACCCGGCATCGGCGAATCCCATATCATCTGCCAGGATCAGCAGGATATTAGGACGCGTCGGCCCCTCGGCGGAATACCCCACCCGAAATCCAGCCGGGGAGACTCCGCAAAGCGTGCAGATCAGGAAGGCCCAAAGGAAGCTTACAAGTCCGCGACGGGGAAGAGCCATCGACGGGGGAGTCGCGAGTTGCGGTTGCATGGCCAGCAAGTTTGGATCTCCCTCACAGTAAAAGCCGATGGAGCTACAGCTCAAGCTGGATTTCCCACCAGGACGCTTGTTTTGCCGAATGCAGTCGCGCCCTTTGTGCCCGCGCATCGCGTTCTCTGCCGCCTTCGCGGACCATGGAAACGTTCCGCGGGCCGGGATGCCTTTCGAATTGGGCTGTCCGATTCTCCAAAGAGCGGCCATGTATTAGATGATGACAAGCGACGATATCACTCTCGTGCGGGCATTCGCAACCCGTCACTCAGAAGAGGCATTTGCCGCCTTGGTAGATCGTCATCTCGGATTGGTGCATTCGGCCGCCCTGCGCCAAGTGCAAGATCCTCATCTGGCGGAGGAAGTGGCGCAGAACGTGTTCCTTACACTGGCGAGGAAAGCAGCGTCCTTGGGGCCGGACACCATTGTGTCCGCGTGGTTGTACCGCACCACCAACTACACAGCCAAAGACATTCTTAGAGCCCAACGTCGCCGCCAGCAGCGCGAGCAGGAGGCCCACATGCAACAATCCATCGCCACCCCTGAGTCCACACCCTGGGAAGATATCGCGCCACACCTCGATGACGCCATGGCCCAACTGGGCGAAGCGGATCGCGCCGCGCTCGTGTTGCGCTATTTCGAAAGTAAATCGGCGCGCGAAATTGCCCATGTGCTCCGGACCGAGGAAGCCACCGCCCAAAAGCGCGTCACGCGAGCTCTGCAAAAGCTGCGCCGGATTTTCTCCCAACGCGGCATTGCGCTCACGACCTCCGCTTTGGCTGCCGCCATTTCCAGTAACGCTGTCCAGGCTGCGCCGGCGGGTTTGATCCACCTGGCCAAAGCCGCCGCGGCCACGTCTGCCTTCGCAGCCGCGGGCGCGGGAGCAACGGTCACCTCGGGATTCCTGGGCAAGATCACCGGGGTGCTGAGCAAGACCGTGTTCTCCTGGTCCGCGCCTCTCTTCGGGGTACTGAGCAGCCTGCCGAGCTTGCTGTTCGTTTCAATGGTCAGCGCGGTGGAACGACGGAACTTCCGCGATCCGGAAGGGTTTCGCCCCCGCTTGCATGCACAGTGGGTGCGGAGCTTTCTGTGGGGGTTTCCGGTCCTCATGGCGGCGGTGTTTTTCTTCAGTCGTATGACCACGACGGCATTCGGGTCAGGCGGGCAGCTATGGTTTTGGGCCGTCCTGTCTGTCGCTTTGCTTCTGATGTCCCTCCGCTCCCTGAGCATCGCCCGAAGTCCTTACCACCTTGGGATGTTCTGTTACGGTCTTCTAGCGCCGCTCGGGTTCCTGGGGATGTCACTGGACTGGTGGTCCGCGGGCGCCTTCGTCTGGTTGTTCCTGCCTGGCATGGCGCTGCTCCTCTTTGTCTTTCCGCGACGCCCAGTGCGCATGGATTACAGCCTGTTTTTGCGTGCGGCGCATGGGTTGCTCCCCGAACGCCCCGGCGATCAACGGGCCATCCTGCCGCTCCAGGCGTTCAGGCGTGATCAACTCCTGGCTTTCGCGCGGTTTCTAGGCGGCCGTTTTCTGATCACAAACTTCCATTGGGACCGGTCGGGCCTGCGGTTGATCCTGTCGCCCGTAAGCGCTCACTTTTTGCGAGCCATGAAACGCACGCTCTGGCCTTTCGGGGGCCGCAGCTCATCCGTGCTGCTCGGCTATAACGGCTCCGTGACGGCACATTGCAGTGCTTCCGACGAGTCGGATTTACAACAAATCACCTACCGCCCGGTCCACGAAGCCAGCGCACTCGAGGTTATTGTGGAGGAATCAGTTCGACAGGGTTGGGATGCGTTCCTCAAAGACGAACGACTCATCGCGCTGGCGGCGCTGGGCGAGACGGCCGTCGCCGATGTATTCCTCGTAGATCCGGCACGGTCTCGAGCCACGCGCTGGTGGAAACGCTACCTGGGCGCGACGATCCTTCTTTTTTTGCTGCTCGGACTGCTACAGATCTGGCATCCCGCTTGGATGGATCGGATGCACGTCGTGCCTTTGACGGAGGCGCAAGTGCGAACCTTTTTGAGCGCACCAACTCCCCCTCCTCAGCCTAATCAGTTTTCGTGGAACGATCCTGCGGTTGCTCTGTTCACTTCGTTGGCGTTGCCGTCGACGAATCTCTTTTCCACCGAAGGGGTGCGCGCCATGCGAAACAGCGTCGCAGGTGGCAACGGATTTGACGCCTGGAAAGAACAGCCCGAGCGCTCTGCATCAATCTGGTGCGCGCCCTTGCCCAGGCGCGCCTTTGCCGAGGGCTGGATCAGTCTGGAAGATCTAAACCTCACGACCCGCGAAGTCGCTGACGCATTGCGCCTCGCTCACAAGGCCGCGCCGGAATCATGGACTTCCCTCCTGACCCGTCGCCAAGCGTGGTCCTGGGTGCAGCAGGAACGATTCGAAGTGCGACGGATAGGATTGGATGGCTTGAGCCAACTCCGTCTACTGCAAAGACTCGGTTGTCTGGACCTCATCCATCGCGCGCAACTCATTGAGCAGATCGCAGCCACCCAAGTCTCATCCCCCAATCTTCCTGACCAACCACGCCGCCGCCACTGGCGAGCTATGCGCGGCTTATTCTTCACTCCTTGCTTTCCCGCATTACAGGATACCTATTTCGCCATCGCCGCCTTGGAGATCCTGGGCGGACTGGACCAAATCGATCACGACGCGTGCATTCGCGGCATTCTTCGACATCATCGCGGTCGAGGTTTTTTCACCTCCCCCGATTCCGGAGGCTACAACGAATACCACATTGACGGAAGTGCCCGGGACACGATTGCCGCCCTGGAATCGTTGCGGATCCTCGGTGGCCTGGACCGCGTTCATGATTTGGATCGTTGGGAATTCCGGATCCGATCGACCTCCCGGCCGCCCCCCAACGCTCAGGGCGTTCGCCCACTCACATGGGATGAAGTGGAAGCCTGGGTCGCCCGAACTCGCCTCCAGCAGATCCTGCGCGAACGGCAGCCAGGTAAACCGCTTCCGTCTTTGGTCAGCCCGCTGGGGAAGATCTGATCGACTCCCAGCCTCGCGTTGAGTCTTGCGAACGCACGGTGTCCACTCTATCGTGACCGACCATTCGGGCGACCGCACCGGTGCGGCCTCGACGCCAGGTTCCCATGAAGCACGTTCACCTTATTATTGCCCTCGCTGGTTTTCTCGCGACCCCATTGGCACCCCGCGCGGCTGAGTCCGCCCCCAACCCTGCCTCGATCGCCTTTTCCGAAGGTCTCGAGCATCTGGCCAACGGCCGGTGGGACCCGGCCAGCGCCGCCTTCGCCAAAGCTCAGGAGCTCGCCCCGAGCGATGCCCGCTTTCCTCTTGCCCACGCGGTGACGTTGGGGCTGGGCGAGCGTTGCCAGGACGCTGTCCTGGAGTTGGCCCGATTGCCCAACGCCAATACCGGAGGCGGCCGCAAGAATCGGGAACCGGAGTTCTGGACGTACGTGTTCGAGACCATGGGTGGCTTCGCCACGGCGGAGCACCGTATTGGCGGAAGACGCTTTGACCAATCCGGCTCGGAGCTCATGCCCAATACGGCCGTCAGCATGCCAGGTCATATGGTGCAAGGCGGCAATGATTACCCAACTGACTTTGCCTCGTTCGTTTACTATGAAATGGCCAGGAATGGATATGGCGCGCCCCGCGAATGGCAAAAGCAGCCAGATCCCAAAGTCACCGGGCCTTTGCGTCTCCAGGCCGCGCGCTGGTTTGCGGCGCGCTTTCAAGCTTCGCCCGATCTTGCCCAAGCGCATCTCGAGCGGGCGAAGAGGCTGAACGCCCAACGCCAATTCGCCGCCAGCCTTAGTGAAGTCAATTTCGCGCGCATCCCCTATCCAGCCGATCCGCTTCTGGCTTACTACACCGCGGACGCGTGGCTCGGGCTCGGCCGCAACGCCAGTGCTCGGCAGGAAGCGACTTTTGCCCTCACATCGCGCACGCGCTTCAGCACCGCTTACCTGGAACGTGCCGTCGCGGCTGCTAAACTTGGGGACGCGCAGCGCGCCCGCGCCGATTTAGAAATCGCTGTCCAATTGGACGCGAATGAAGCCAAACCATACCGCGAGGTGATCGACAAGGCCTTGGCTTCATCACTCGTTTCCGGCGAACCCCTCGCCCTCTTCGCTGCCCTCGAACAGAAGGTTCAGGCAGGTCAATCCTCCACCCAACTCGTGGCTGACGCCGCCGCCTTTCACCGAGCCGCGGGTGCCCGGCGCCGGCGCTACGATGAGTCTTATCAGGATCGCCTCCGCCAACTGGAAGCGGCCATCGCGGCCAAACCTAAGAACGTCGATGTGAAAGTGGACCTGGCCAAATACCTTACGGATGAATCCCGCCCAGACCGCCGCGGCGAAGCGGTTGAACCGCGCCGCGCGCTCACGCCTTATCGCATGCGTCCAAATGAACGCGCGGAACTCGACCGCGCCATTCAGCTCTGTAACGAAGCTGTCGCCCTGGACGCCAAAAGCATCCGCGCCCTTATGCAGAAAGCGCTGACGCTCTCCCGCCTCGGGAATGACGCTGAAGCCGAGCGCCTGGTTGACCAGGTCCTCTCCTTTGCCGGCAAAAACCCGGAAGCGCTGCGCCTCCGCGCCAAGTATTGGGTCGACCGGGCCAACAGCCTGGCGCTCCAGGCCGCTTCCCTGCGCGTGCCCCGAAGCTCCTCCAGCAGCCACACCGAAAACCGAAGCGACGGCGTTTACGAGGTGACCGTGACGACTCATTATCCCCCCAGCAACGCGGACCTGCAGCGCGCGGACCAATTGGACAGCGCCGCCGCGGACCTTTATCACCGCGCGGATTCCGCCATCAACGCCGCGCTCAACGTCACCAAAGGCACGTTCGAAGGGGAGTTACTCCTGGCCGACGTGCAGTTTGGCAGGCGCCAAGCCGGGGCCGCCGAAGCGACCCTGCGCGAAGCTATCCGCAAGAAGCCAGGTTCGCTCGAAGCCAACGAGGCGCTAGTCGATCTGCTCGTCAAAACCGGCCGCCGTGACGAGGCTGAACTGCAGCAGTCCGCGACTACCCAACTCTTTCACACCAGCGCTGGTTGGACCCTGAAACAGGCATGGAAGAAGATCGTGGCGCGCGATTTCGCCGCCGCCCGAGCCCTGCTCGAATCGGCCCGGCGACTCGACCCCGCGGACGCACGCATCCCAGCGTATCAAGGAATCATGCTGCAGGCGGATGGCAAAGCCGACGCCGCACGGATCCAGTTCCGCCTAGCCTTGGCCCTAGAAGAAGGGCGTCTTGCACTCGACAATCCGTCCGTATGGGTCGGCGCCATTCCCCCTCACGACGCCCAGGATTTTGGATTGGCCATGAAACTGAGACAACTTTTGGCCAGCGACGCTTCCCCGGAAGATGCCCTGCGTTTCCACGACCGAAATGCCGCTGTCGCCAAACTCCTCGGCCCAGGTGGAAAGGCCACACAAATGTTCTCCGCGATGCTGCCCGAGCCAGGGGCTGCTCCCATTCCCGTCCCCGCACCGGTCAACATGGCCACGTTGCTTGCGGATTCGTTAGTCGGGGCTGGCAAAGCCCTCCAGAAGCTCGGTCGCACCACCGAAGCGCAGTCCTACTTCCTCGCCGCGACCTCTTACGGTCCGAAAGCGGGCGTGCCCAACATTGGAGGACGCACTGGAAAACGCGAAGAATCCAATTTCGCCGGTCAAGCGGGCGGCCAGACTGCCGAAGCGTTCATGGAACTTGCTAAAACGGCCATCGCCAAGCAGGACTTTAGGAGCGCTGCCAAATATATGTCGCAAGCGACCGAACTCCGCATCCCCCGAGACCGCCTCAAGGAAGCCAACGATATCCAGATGCAGATCGCGCGTGGGATGAACGGGCGCTAGCCCGGAAAATTCACACACAGCTTGAACGAAGAAGCGGCGGGAGCGTCAGGAGGCTTGAGATTAATAAGCCAAATGACGATGACACCCACCGCTTCTTCGTAGACAAACTCGTAAGAATCAGTCGTTGCCTTTTTACTGTTGAATCCGGAGGTTGCTTGCGTGTGGTGGGCCCGGACATTTACCTGCCATCATGAGTACGGTCGAAAAGCCCTATCGTTATATCGTCGCGACTCCCGAAGTGCGAGGCGGTAAGGCGCGAGTGGAAGGCACTCGGATTGGAGTGCATGACGTCATTGGTCTCCTGCAGAACGGCGAGACTGTGGATAGCTTAATCGCGAACTGTTTCCCCAATCTCACGCGAGCACACGTCTACGAGTGCTTGGCATAGTACGAAGATCATCGAGGTGAGATTGACCTGCTCGTGGCTCGTCAAATGTCACCTGGTGACTTGTGACGTTTCTCCACGAAGGGGTCAGCCATTAGGGCCCTGGTCAACAAGAAAAAACGTTATCTATCCGATTTTTTCAAAACGGTTTTGCCGCAGCTTTTCCGACCCGAACTCTGCCAGCAGACACGAACCTGCGTTCTCGTTGCATGAATCGGA
>JBGAIN010000170.1:0-17395 GCA_044225505.1 Limisphaerales bacterium | reverse complement strand
CGCGTCTCGACAGCCTTGAACCCTCCGATTCTCACCCGGTTGTCTCTGGGCTCAATTTGCAGGGGGCAGGCATCCTTGCCTGCGTAGGCATCGGGGAAACGGCCATCGAAATATCGCCGGACGAGGATCGAGCTCTGGTCGCGGTTGGCCGGCGGGGCGTCCGCGATCGCGAACTTCCAGACTTCATACTCCGCGTTGTTGCAGCCCAGGATCAAGATGCCCCCGGGGGCATTGGCAGCACTCACTCCGAACCGAATGCTCTTGAAAGATCGGTTCCCGGAACTCTCGCTGACGGGTTCCAAACAACGCGGCGTGGTCGGATAGCCGCCGTTGAACAACTGACTGGCGTCCGTCTGCCGATCGCCCACGACAACGCCATGGTCTCCACGAAAATCCCACAGGACTGCCTTGCGGCTCTCCCCGCCCTGCTCGGTCGACGAGGTTTTCGCCAGAATTAACACCAGAGCGCGGCCGTTCGGAGTGAACGCGTGCTCGACGATCCGGACTCCAGCCTCAGGTCGATACTGGCACAGCGGCGCGAAAGCGACCGGAGACCCGGCATTCTCGCTCCGCGGTTGTTCGGCGGAAAAACTGCCCGGTTGACTGGACGCATTCTTGAAAACAAGCAGGCCCCCGGCCGCAGGGCTATAAAAGGTCCAATATTTGCCCGTCGGATCCAGCCGCGTGGTGGGGCGGTCCGCCAATCGCACGGGATCCGTCAACAGCTTGTTGTCCTTAATGACGGTGCTGCCGTAGCTCTGCAGAATCGGGCGCGTCTCCGCACTATTGGCCGTGATCTTGCCGTCGCTCGGATTGTAATTCACGAAAACGACATTGCGCTCCGAAGCGGAATCTCCGCCACGGTAAAAGTAACACGCGGTCAGATAGCTCTCGTAGCCGTCGGCCACCACAAAGCTCACATCCTGCAGGGCGGCAAAGTCACTGTTAAAGCCTTCGCCAAACAGAGTCCGGGGAATCCCGAGCTGTTGCTTGACCGAGTAAACGCCAGGCTGGTTGGAAGTTGTGTTAGAACTGCCATTTCGCGGATCGTTCGCCAGGCTGAGCACATCGACGGAAACGCCGCCGCGCCCCCATCGCGCGGTCATGAGGGAAGCGCTGTTGTAAGGCGCGATCAGACGGTTCTGGCTGGAGGACCCTTTCGGCACGGTGCTGCGGATGGAGTTCAAAGAGAGGGGGTGGATATTGCCATCGCCATCCAGGACCATCGCCCCGGCCACCTCCGCCACGGTGTCCGACACAATGTTTTCCTGGTCCAGGATCATGCCGCCGCCGGCTTTCGGTCGCAGGGCGCGCATGGGTCGATCAATCTGTTTCCAGAACTCCTTCATGACGGCGTCCAGTCCCTTTGTTTGCGGTCCGGAGGCGCTGACGCTGGTCAGTTTAAAAAACGGTTCGCGGCTGTAGATCTCCCCGGACAACTTGATCTTTCGAGGCGGCCCCGGCTCGAAGGAGAGCGTCGGATTGATGAGAAGATAATCGGGCGCAACCCCCTCCCATCGCAGATTGACCTGGGACGCATCCAGCACCTTGCCCAGGCTGGCCAACGCCGAGTTGAAGTTCATGATGTCGAAGAACGAGCTCTGGCTTTGGGACGCCGCATGGAGAGAATTGTCGAGCTCTTCCGCGGTAAAATCACTGGCCGAAGCCGCCATGGAAAACGGGGCCGGTTGCAAGGTCCACTTCGGCGTCTGGACGAGCAAGTCCTCGCTGAGGTCCTGGGCCATGAGCCCAGGTGCCGATAAAATGACAATGGCGGCCGCAGCCATTCGTGCTGGGTCGGGAGAAAAGTAGCTGGAGAGTTTCATGTTTTTGATCGGCGGAGCTGTAGATGAGGAAGCGCGGAACTCTACCTCACTTTGGAGCGGGTTCGGGCTTGAGAATCTTCTGTCCCGGGGCACGTCGCAATTCGGGCCTATTGGTCGAGGCGTCGCGAGCAGGCGCCGGGTCCTTAACCAGGGCCTTCGCCGGCGCACCATCTGGGGCGGGTTCAGGCCTGAGATTCTTCTGTCCCGGGGCACGTCGCAATTCGGGCCTATTGGCCGAGGCGTCGCGAGCAGGCGCCGGGTCGTTAACCAGGGCCTTCGCCGGCGCATCATCGAATATCTTTTGGAAGAGCATCTTCCTATAGCTGCCATCCGGATCTTGTTGGGCAGCGGCAAAGTCGACTAAGAAGGGATGGTGCAGCGCCTCGAACGGAGTCAACCGTTCCGCTTGGACCGGATGCAACAGACCGTTCTGGAAATCAAAATAAGCCAGAACAAAGTCGTCCGGATACTTGCCTCGGTAAGCCGCCAGCAACTCTCGGATCTTATTGCCGCGCTCCGTGAGTGCATCCGCAATCGCTTTTTGCCGATCCGGAGCGTCCTTAACGGGCGAAGGAACGGCTAGTTCGATCTTATTCAAAGCGGCGTTGATATCGTCAACATCTTGCGGAGATAACTTTTTGAGAGCCCGAATCTCCTTATCGACCTTGGCCTTTTCTACCCAATCCTTTTGTCTAATGATCCATCGCGCTTCGAAATAGGGTCCAGCGGCCCAAGTCTTGTTGGTGGTATCGAGGTAGAAAAAGTCGCCTTGAACCATCCGGTAGAGCATTTGACCCGCACTCCACATGTCTATCGCCGGGTTCGCATTCGCCTGATTGATCGCATCCGCGTATTGGGCAGTCTGACTCACTACTTTCTGACCGCGTTCCACGGCGGCCCCCATATCGATGAGCTTGACGACGTAATTGTCATCCATCATAGCGTTCAACTCTTTTAGGTCGCAGGCGATCAACCCGGCTTTGTGGACGGCGTCGAGACCCTGCAGGATATCGAGAAAAATAAAGCGAATCGCATCCAACTTTTCGTCGACTGTAATCACTCCAGCAGAAACTTGATCTGCCATCTTCTTGGCCAACGTCTCCACATCCCCACGACCGAAGAGTTCCATCGCGAGTCCATCAGTTTTCTGAGACTGCGCTGCCGAAGGCACCGGTAAAGTCAGCTTTCCGTAAGAAGCGGCAATATTCTTGTGCGGCCCGATGCGTTGGTAGATCCCCAATTCTGTCTCCAATTCTGCTGAGTTTTTGAACGTCTTGAAGGCAAAAGGCTTGCCCGGCGGATCCGTTTCTTTCGCGAACACCACCCGATAAACCGTTCCAAAGGAACCCCCTCCCAGCCTATTCGTAACCAGGAGCAGGCCAAGAGCCGCGGATTGATTCAAGAGTTTGGTCGTTGCGGCCATGTCTTCTGAAACAATGGCGCTCGGCTTGACAGGCGATCTGCTATTGAGGGCTGCTTTGACCAAGCTTTGGATCGTCGGCCTCTCGTCGTTGATTTTGGTCCTGAGCTTCTTCAGCTTCATTAGAAGGCTCGGAATCTCGGCCGTCGTTTTGTCTGTTTCTTTCTTCAACACCGCCGCCTCCTTAGGTTCCGCCGCGACGAGGCTCCGTTCGAGATCGGTCACTTGCCGAACCAGAGTGTTCGCCTCCAGCTTCACATTACCAACCAATTTGTCGGTGGCGGCAACCAGCGCCTTGGCGCTGTCCGCCGCAGCGTTAGCTTTCTGGATATCCTTGGCTGTCTGATCCAGTTGTTCGGCTTCTTGCAGTAGCAGGGAGGCATGGGTTTTGAGGTAACTCAATTCGCGGTGGCACACTTCGTTTGGCGCCGGAATCGGTTCCGCATGGGCGCCAACTGCGAGCATCAGCAGCAGGCAGCATAGGGCCAGCGCTGGAACTCGAGTCCAACGCACGATTGCAAGGGATGGTTCGTTCATAGGATTATGAGATTAAGTGCACAGCTAGACGGGATTGGGAGAGAAGGGAGAATGTCATTTATCGACCAGGACCAGCCCCTCCACACCCCGCTCGCGAAGGATCCAAGCTTGATTCACCGGCGATTGATATTCGATGTCCAAGACCGTTTCGCCGTTGACGGTTTTCAAGGGAAGTTCGACCAGGCCGGAGCCGGCACTCTGGTCGATCGTCGTGGAATAAGTGGCCGTCTCGCCGGGATAACGAAAAGGGACGGTGACTCGCGCCGATTTTGCCCCAACAAACACCGGAGCATCGACCCAAACCGTGACGGGAATCCTTTGATCCCGGGCTTCGACGATTTGAAAGTCCTGCACTGCGACCTTCCCCTGAATGATCGCACCCGCTGTTTCATGAGATCGGCCGATGAAGAACTGATCAACATTGAGGTCAAGCGGCAGTCCCTTGCCCTTGGCCCCCAGGAAAAGCGACAGCAAGGAAAGGGCCTCGGACTCCCTCGAAGTCAGTTTTAGGAGGAGCCGGTTTCGTGCATCTCGTTTGCAGAGACTCACCGCGAGTGAGGAGAGCCCTTGCCTATCCTCGGCGCCGAGCGCCAGGGTCGCCGTAAACTCATCGGGAATGCCCGTCTCCAGCCGCACTGTCCTGAGTCCTTCATCCTGGTACCTGTCCGCCAGCTCTTTCTGCAAACCAGGAATCTTTTCGACCCCAAGCGTGAAAGAGGGCGTCGCCTGGACCGTCATGAGAAAGACGAGGTCACGATTCGGCACTTTGAATTGCAGCGCTTTACCAGCGCTGAGATCGCTCCCATCCGTTGCGGCCGCGGACGTCCAGCGCACCGCGTCCGGGAAGAGGCGCGCCTTCCTTTTGTCAGGCTTGTAAAAGACGATCCAGTCGTCATCACCCACCTTCACGGGAAGGCGGAAGACGAGCTCTTCGAGTCGCGCGCGCGCGTTCCTAATAGCGGTCACTAAGCCTTCTTTCTCGGCAATCCCCAACTCACCGCCATTCTTTCCCAGCTGATCAGCGATCCTTTCGGCCAGCATCAAATGCCCAAGGATGCGGGAGGCCGCAAGAAAGTCGCGCGACCCGAAATCATACTCTGTCGATCGGCCAGCCAACAATTTGGAGCGAAGTCGACCGCCAAATGCGATCCAGGAGCGCGCACACCTTCCCATTGTCGAGGACCGTCGGATCTTCACCGCTTCCCCATTGTCGAGGACCGCGGATCTTCAAGCCAGGTGGCCGCGGCCGCGTCAAGCCACTTGCTAATTCGGGCGGCCAACGATCCGCCATCCGCAGTGGTTCCCAATTCGGAGAGAGCGACACTCTTTTCCAGCTTCATCTCATATTGGCCCAACGCCAGCGTGAACTCGCCCACAAAATCGATTCCCTGCCCGTCCGAAGTGCTGCGCAGGGAGATTGTCTGCTGAAACAATTCCGGTCCCTTCCGTCCCGCATCGCCGGAGGCCGCGATCGGGAGGAGCTGAATCCGCCGGTCCTTTGGCCCCTCGCGAACTCTCGGCTCGTCCGCGAGGGGCGATGGCGGATCTTTCGTGAGCTCGACGAATTTGGAGTCTTGCTCCACAAATCCTGCCCGGACGGTTTTCTCCGGGGCTAGCAAGGCGAACGAGAGAAAGCCTGCCTTTGGGGTGATGGTGCGCTTGATCTGCAATCCGTTCCCAGCCATGGAGCTCACTTCCCGCGCCGCGCATTCGGGTTTGACGAAGCTGAGTTCCGCCATCCGGTAGCCCATTTGTTCACTATTCCCTGGTTTGAACACCGACGTTTCGAGCCAAAGCAGCGCCCGTTGTCCGCCTAAGACGACGGCCCTCAGCTGCGTCGGTTGCCGGATTTGGGCAGACGCACGCCCACTGGGCGAAACGTCCATGCCCGGCGTGATGATTTTGTAGAAATCCCGCGGGTTGGGGAAGATCAACACGGGCGCCTGGACGCCGGCAGCCGAGGTAGAATTCCACCCAACGGCCAGGAGCGACACTTGCGCTAGCAGGAAGAGGCAGCGCGCGATTCTCATGGGGCCACCTCCGTCGCCAGGGAGTTTGACTGCGCTCCGGCCGGCTTTTTCCGGTCCAGGTCGGTCTGCGACGAAAGCAGCGCCGCAACATCGGCAGGACCAAGTTGGAAGAAAGCGTCAAAATTCGGAATCCGGCTCTCATTCCAAGCCTCCGGATTCGGTGATGAAATGGCCTTGCCGGTCTTGAACATTCCCAGGGCGACCCGCCATCGCACGCGGAGTTGATCGGAATAGCGGCCTTTCATTTCAAAGGTCATCGAGGAGAGCGGAGCGATCCGGGGGATGCTAAAGGTCTTCTTGACCTGATATTCCGAGATTGGATCGATGAGTTGCGCCTCGAGAGCGAGGCGGTCCAGTCCGGTCTCATCCCAATCACCGATGAAAGTGAAGTGGAGGCACTGTTTCGTTTCTCTCTGAAAGCCATCCACGGCGATGATTCGCTCTATCCAAGCCGCCTCTTGGAAGCTCACATCCCCGCCAGGCATAACGTTCCACCTCCACCCAGCCCGCGAGATGTCCCTCTAAAACGTCTCCTCGTTCAACGCTCGTCCAGCCCGCCAGATCGCCACAGGAACGGCATCGAGTTGGTCCGCCACTTGCCCGAGCATTGTTCCAGCCAAGCGTTGCGCAGGACGGCAAAAATGCCCGCGGCTAGTGGCGGGGAAAGGGGCTTTGGAAAGTTTGGATCGATGGTAACCGCTTCACGTTCCACACAAAACTGGACGAACTTGCTGGAGTCGCTCAGCAGAACTGCCGGGATTTCATCGTTGGCCGCAGGCTCCCGGTCACATCGTAGACCTTGCATGGCATTGCAGGATTATTGCGGGTCCATTCGCGCAACGACTCCCGCACTTTCCGGGGATGCGCCTGGATCGCGATGCTGCTCCGGGAATCAGCCAAGCGCTCATGATCAGGCACAACAAAATGGGTTCTAACGCGGAACGTGCGACTAGCGGAATCGAGCTTGCCCTGTGCGCGCAAGAGATCGACGTCCTGTCGCCGTAAAGGGATGTTCACCACCGAATCCGGAAAGGCATCGTCGCCTCGTTGGGGAACGACGCCGGCAGCGGATCCCAGGGACCAATCCACTGCTTTCCATCGTATGGCCACCGGCTTCTGCGGGGCTTGCGGCTCGTCTTTGCAGGCCGTGATGAGAAAGGCCAGAAACCCACCCTGGCGGACCAATCCTTCCTCCAGACCTTGCGTTCCCAAATCTCTTTCGTGAATCAAACTATAGACTCCCAATTCCACGCCGTGAGTGGGGCCTCCAGGCACCCGAAAGCGCTGGGGCAAGTAAAACTGCTCCGTCCCGTCAATGCCCCGGAACAGGGCTGCGGCAGGGGAAAGCGTCGCTTCGACGCCTTCTGCCAGCGCCACGGGAACAGAAGCGCCCAATGCCACGACCAACAGGCCCAACGTAGCCGCAATGCTCACGGCGCGGCAGAGGGTTATTTAGCGCTGGCCAGGGCCGCTCCGACGTCGATGACCACCAACTCGCCGGGAAGTGCGTTTTGCTTGGTTACTTTGGCAACCTTGGCCCCGGCGTTCACGGTCACGTCGATGTTAAACTTCGTGTCGCTACCGTCCGGATTGAGGAACACGAAAATGTCGTCCGTGGCCTTAAAGAAGTCGTTTTGATCAGGTTTCAAGTTGGCCAGGCTGACGGTATAGTCCTTGGGAGGTCGGGAAGTGTCGGGGACAAACTGTTCCAGGAATTTCTCCGCGCCATCTCGAGCATCGGTCTTAGCCTTCACCGCTTGGCGAACCCACGCATTGACCTTTTGCGATATCTTGGGAATGACCGCGACGTTCTTCGACCAGTCGACCGTGCCGGTGGAGTCGGTGACGCGAAACATAAAGCTCGCTCGTTTCGGCAACGGAGGCATCGTGGCACTGGAAATGAGAGCGGCCGTTCCGTTAATCTTGGAAGCATCGAGCAGGATCTTGTGGCCGCTGCCGTACCAGTTGTTGAAGAGCGTTCTCGCCGCGTCCAGCGATACTTGGACATCCTTGGAGTCGAGGCCTCCGACCCCGCCCGCCTCGAGTTGGGGCTTGTCCGCGAGCGCAAACTTGATCGTGAACTCCGTATTGCGATTCACCGTCTTGGCGCTGGGAAGCAGCGCGCCGCTGGGATCTGTGATCGCAGGAATATTGACCGGACCGTACTTGAACGTTCCGCCTTGCACGGGAGCCTGTTTCCAATCGGGCATAGTGGCTAGTTTACCCTTGGTCGGATCGCCTGGATCCACCAGCGTGGCTTGGAAAAGCTTGCCCGCATAGCTGCATTCCACCGACGAAATGTTGAACCATGGCAAGATATCCGGGGCGACCGAGATGGTTGGCCTGGCCACGCTCCAGTCGCTCGCGGTGGCTTCGATATAGTGGCGACCCTTGCTCTTCTCCGGATAACTAAAATCCAGATTGGCATAACGGGAGTCGAGCTTGGTCAGCATCGTCCGGGTGTTCCAGTTGAAGGTGAAGTCCTTCCGTTCGGATTTATTGGACTGCTTCATGGAGAAGGAAAAGGCCAGACCGGCATTGCGTGCGGTCGCGTCTTTTTCTGTATCTTGCCCTTGCGCATCCTTGACCTTCTTCCCCTCATTAAGATTCACGACTTCCATTTTTGGCTCGCCCTTCCCTTCGGCGAGGCCTGGATCCGGCGTGACCGTGGAAAAGTCCATAAAATTGGCGAGGACCTTGTCCACCACCTTGCTGGTAATGGCATCGATCTTTTCCTTGTTATTGCCTGCGTCGCCGAGAACTTTCACGGTTATGGCGTTGCTCTGAATGAGGCTCTGCTTGAAATTCTCGTAGTCTGCGCTCCCTTTGAAAAACCAGTATTGTCCTTCGACGCCGGTCTTGACGTGCTGTGTATCCATAATCGACGACGAAGATCCTTTGACCTCTACGGCGTATTCGTCATCGTAGCCCTTGTAGCTAAACGCAATGTAAACCGTAAACGGAGCTGATGAAGTTCCCTTCGGGTTCTCGGCGATGGGTTTGAGAATATCGAGCGCCGAACGGGTTAAGGGAATGGTTACGGAAATGAGATCGCCCGTCAGCGGCGCCGCGACGGGGCCGAGATTCACGGATTTCTTGGGATCTTCCGGATCGATATATTGAATAAAGAGATTGGCGCTCGCCAAAGGGAGTCTCCCCAACTTTTGGCCTGGCTTGAGGGCATTTTTCCTGATCGCGTCCAGTTGTCCGGGAGCCAAGCCCATGTCAAAAGTCGCCTGGAACACGCCCCCTTGCAGAACTCGACCGTCCGGGTCCACAGCCAGGCGGCCTTTCTCGTCGTAGATATTGTCGCCCGAGTAAGCGAGATTGAATTTGATGACAGACCACATCGGTTCGCCCCTTTGATCCTTCGCAAAGCGTATGGTGGAAGGCAAATAGTAGAACTGATTGGGGCTGCCCAAGGACTGGAAGATGGTTTCCAGTCCAGCGTCCCGAAATGCCTTGTTGGCCAAATCGACCGCCTGGGTTTTCTCTTCAATCAATGCGTCTGTGGCTTCTGATTGGGGCATGGAGCCGAAGCCTACCAGGACGGTCAGGGCCGCCATCCAAGCAGAGAGAGCTTGGGTCTTCATGGTTTTGCGGTTTGGTTTCATTCTAGGATACGGGGTCACTTAATAATTGGATTGAAAGGTAAGAGGTCGGAGTGGCATTAATTACCAGTGCTCAATCATAATCGGATGCATCCGGCGTCGGGTCGTTCACGAAGCCCATCGTGCTGAATGTCGATTTGAACTGAACTAGATCGTTCCAAGCACTCCGAAATGAAGCTGCGTCCCCATTCCACTTCACCGAACTGCGCGGTCCTTCACCAAAGAGCAAGACGTTGGTCAGCCCGGTTGTATCCACTTTCATCGTCTTAAGCGCATCCAAGGTCTGAACGAGATGTATCATGCCAGGCAAGTAATGGCCGCTCTTGTTGCTGATCGAGACGATTTTGCCTTTCGTGACCTGCAACTCGCCAGCACCAGCGACATCGGCGGCTGCCAGGAGTGAGGAATGGTGAAAAGCCGACAACTTGTGTGTGGCGGCATAAATATCACCGTCCGGCGTGACGACATAGATGGCCCAACCTTTCCCAGAGAAGACCGTCGACATGTTGGTGGTGTCGAACAGGGCGCCGTTTTGCAGAAGTAAGCCTTGACCATTGACGGAAAGCTTATACGGCTTCCGCGCTTCATCGCTCTTGAGATATTCGACGCTCATTCGGTGCTGATAGAACCCAACAAAACCTAGGCCGGCCTCGCCGGGGGTTGCGGCATTAACCAGCGGCGGGAAATCGTTCGGGTCGAGATTGAGAGGTGTGAACGATTTTTGGATGCAAAAATCCCTGGCACTCGAATAGGTGATCCCTGTGTTCTTTTTTAGAATGTAGCAGAAACCCTCCAAAAACAGATGTTTGAACCATTGAAAATCGGCCCCAAGTACCGGCCTCATGGCATTCTCGAACTTCTCGATATCGTCTGGTTGCACGCGCGAGACCTTGTTCGTGTCAGCAAAATGAGTGCTTCGGATCCGCTTCTCGATTCTGTCCCAAACGGATATCTTTGGAGCCACCTCCTCGAGGTAGGACGTCGACACATTCGTACTGAGTGGGTCAACGAGGTAATCCTCAGCGACTTTGCGGGTGTATCGTAGCGGTGGTGCCAGCGGGTTCAGATTTAAAGCCTTCAGTTTTGCTGTTGCTTCCTTGAAGGTCGGGTCCCCACGTTTAGCCTTAATCGTCAGACAACGACGAAACATCTGCGCCGCCCAGACGGTGTCACCATTACTCAGGAACAACTCGCCCGCCCGAAGGAGGGGCTGCGGGGAGCTCAAATCGAGGGTCCCGCCCGAGGTGAGGTCTGCAAAAATTTTGGCGACTTCCCGCTCGACCCCGGCAATATCCTGCGCTGTAATCTCGAGTTTGTAGTTGGGCACCAGCGCCAGATTTCGCAATTCCGCCGCAGCGGCAGCGACATCGTTTGGCTCGACAAATGGATCCTGGAGAACCGCTAACAGGTGCTTGCGAGCCTCATCCAATTTGTTTGGATTATTGGCTTTCCGGTAACACTCGGCGGCCACGATTCGCCAACTGTTCGCAGGATATTGCGCAATAATCGGCTCCAACACGTCCGCCGCTATCTTGTACAGCGGGGCTGCAGCCGCCGCTGATTCACGGCTTTCCTTTTCCCTCGCATCACGAACTACCTTCAGGATCGTAGCACCCCGTTTCTGAAGCCCCTCCCCGTAACTAATTTGTGACTCTAGAAGCGCTTTAAGGGCTGCGCTGTTCGTGTTGAGATTCGCCACCCGATCCTTTCGAGTAAGCGGAACTCTCGCTCCAACGCTTGCCCCTGAACCAGGACTTGGCACCGCATCTGACTGTCGCGAGACGGCAGGGCCATTGGAGCTGGCGGCGGTGCTCGAAGAAGAAGAAGAAGTGCTCGCTGATCCAGAGGGGGAGTTCTCCGCCGCAGACACCGCAAGCACGGAACAAACGGCCACGAATAGGATCTGGAGATACGACCACCAAGACCGTCGGTTCGGTCTCGACTTTGAGTAAGCGCAGAGGATTGTCATTCCTCGTCGTCCTTTCGGAAAGCGGGAACGAATGTTTCAGAAAAAGTGATAATAATTTGAAGCGGCGCAACCCGGCGTCGGAAGTTCACCTCAAAACAATGCTGGATTGCTGCGACGAGCGAGCGCCAAAGACCTCACTACTGGCACAGGACAGACTTCAGCCAGTCGATCTCGGCGTCAACTTCGCCGGGGGATTCGATCGTGCGGGTCACTTCATCCCGCAACAGGTCACGGAATTTCGCGCGCAGGCGATGCACCATCAGCCGCACCGAGATTTCTGTGGCGCGCAACTTGTTAGCCACTTCTCGATAGGTCGGCGGGTCGTTATCGAGCAACAAGAAGGGAAGCAGGATCTCAAAGGCGTGCGGCCGCTTCGGGTCTGCGAAATCGGCCCGCAATTTTTCACGCACACCAGCAATCAATTCGTTGGCCCACGCCTTGCTGAAGAGCCGTTCAGGATCACGCAATTCCAGCGGCTCGCAAGCGTAGCGCTCCTCGGCGCCCATTTCCTCGAACGAAATTGCCTTCAGACCAGCCCCACGCTTGAGTGCGCCATCGAAACGCTTTTGATCGGCGAGGTGTCGCTTAAGGTGTTGCAGCAGGTAAGTCCGCAAGCGCCCCTTGCTCTCCTCTGCGGCCGAAAGACTGTTGTCGTTGAGAAGCTTAACAAAGAAGCCTTGGGTGCAATCCTCGGCGTCATGCTGCGAGTAGCCACGCCGCCGCAGGAAAGCGTAGATTGGGTACCAGTAAAGGCCGCATAGGTCCTGCAACGCCGCTCGGCGTATCTCACCGCCCTGACGGACTCGTGTCACCAAAGTCCAGTGCGTGGTAGGAAAATCCGGCCTCAGACCGGAGGAGGCCTTGGGCAAATTCTCGTCAGCGCTTGGGCACGTCATCGCGACGACGAGAGACTAGCGAATTTCGCCGAGACTTAACAGGATATTTGACGTTCCAAACCGGGCAGTGCGCACGACTGCCATCTCCAGGAGCCTGTTGAAGAACCAGCCTGGGTGCTGATTTTTCAACAGGCTGCCAGCGAATTGCGATGTCATCACGGGGAGGGATGGCCCTCATTCGGAGCTAAAGCCCTCTCGAGCAACGCCTTCTCTTCGGCCGTGAACTTTAGCTCGAGGGCCCGTTGTTGGCCCGCGGGTGTCATTTTGCCCCAGGTTTTGCGCACGATCTCGATCATCTTCTCCCACGGCTTTTTGTTAGCAAGATCGCTAAACTGATGTTGTAGAAACACCAGGCAAAGAGCGTCTTCCAACACTCGGCCCTCGGGATCATGCGGAAAGTCCTTCTTTAAGTTGAATGCCTGGACCCGGCCGATTTCCGCCTCCGCAAAGCCCAGCGCGCGCAGAATTTCACCCGCTTTCGCGGCGTGGAATTTCTTGAGTTCCTCGCGCCACCGTAAATAACCAGGGCGAGTCTGTGGAAACGACTCGCGCGGAATACTCCAGCGGCAGAGATGCTGGCATCGGGCTGCCAAGAGAAGTTCCTCGGAAGCGGTCGGACAGAGCTGGATCACCCAATCGGTCAACCAACGGGCGTAAGCCAGCTCTTTGGGCACTCGCTGCCCCGCCACGAGCTGAGAATTCGGGTCGCGAGCATTTTCCTCGTCGAAACGTCGCCACGCAGCTTGGACTCGGTCGGGTAAGGCCAATGGGTTCGAGTCAACCATAGCGATCAGTATGGGACGAAGCTCGGCTGAACTGAAACACAATTGCGAGGTTACGTTCCAAAAACCGTCCTGGAGCGGTGGCGCGGGTCCCCAGACTCTTGGACCATACGTCCGGCGCGAATGTTTTACAGGACGGGCGAAGATTGTTCCACCGTCCATTCACTCTGGCCATCCGCAAAGGTGTGACAATGCGCGGCAAAGAAGCCGCCCCGATGCTTCCAGAAAAGCGGCCAGATCATTTCGGCATCCGTCTGGGGAACACGTAATCCAGGCAATTGAGACGCATTAAAAAAAGCGAATCGCCCTTCGCGATGCGGTGGTGGCAGTGAGTCCAGCCGAGGTCGGATCTCAAAGAGGAACATTAACCAATGGGCTTGGCCAAGATAGCCATGTTCGCTGACGATGCCGGCAAGGTGACAGTCCTGAGGTTGGATCATCAGCCCTATTTCTTCTTTGGCTTCACGGCACGCGCAGGCATAGGGCGATTCCCCAAGGTGCGTATCCAGCTTTCCGCCGCAGGGGCTCCAGCAGCCGAGATTCGGCTCCTGGTGGCGTTCCATAAGCAACACTTGCTCGTGTTGGTCAAAACAGTAGAGCAACGTGGAGATTTTGTAGGGCAAACTCATTGTCTTCAGTGAAACAGGGTGTCACCCGTAGTGCAACGCCGCACGAGTATGCTGACTGGCCGCAGCGCCTTCGCTCAGCCGAGCTGTAACCCGCAGTTGCGGAGAGACGATATCCAAGACATGCTGAGCCCAGGCTTATGGCTGACCTGGACAATCAAGACCGCGCGCGCTCCAAGGAATGGCGTCCCGTCGCTCACACCATTTCTTTGCGGGTTCGTTATGGCGAAACCGATCAGATGGGCACGGTCTACAACTCCCGCCCGCTCGATTGGTTCGAATGCGGACGCACCGAAATGTTGCGGAGCTTTGGAGTGCCTTACGCTGAACTGGAAGCGAAAGGGGTGTTTCTGCCCTTGATCGAATCGCACCTCGAGTACTTAGGCCGCGCGCGTTACGACGACCTTTTGGAAATGACGACGGTGCTCACGTTTGAACGGCGTATCCGATTGCGGTGCTCGGTGGAGGTCTGTCATGCCCAAAGCCGCAAGCCCGTTGTGCGGGGTTATACCGTGCACGTGTTTACGGATGGAACCGGGAAGCCTATCCGCCCGCCCGCGTGGCTCATGGAACGGCTCGAGGGCACTCAAGGGCGATAACGCGGAACCAGCCAAGGAACCACCGTGCGCCGATGTGATCGATCCTGCGCTGCAGCCAGGATCTAAGAACCGCGACGAACTGAATGTCAAACGATGAACTCGCCACGACGATGAACCGCACACGACACCGCTGGACGGCAATGATCCTCGGCCACTTGCTGGCGGTCACAATTTCCTCACCCCTTTTCGTCCAGAATTTAAGCGCGCAATCCACCCCCACACCCCAGAAACCGCTGAAGGGTTTCAGTCCGGACGCGGCGGCGGCCCAGTTCGCGTTGGAAAAGCGCTTCGACGCACTGCTTCAACGGGAAAACTTGCGAACCTGGATGAAGCGAATTACCGCACATCCGCACCATGTTGGATCTCCGTTCGGGAAAGAGGTGGCGGAGTTCATTGCAGATCAATTCAAGACTTGGGGTTTCCAGACGGAGATCGAGGAATTTGAAGTTTTGTTCCCGACGCCAAAAGTTCGAATTCTGGAAATGATTTCGCCCGAGAAGTTCACGGCTGGATTGGTCGAACCGCCGTTGGCGGAAGACGCCACGTCAGCACTGACCAACGAACAGTTGCCGAGCTACAATGCCTATTCGATCGACGGCGATGTGACCGGCGCATTGGTCTACGTAAATTATGGGCTGCCGCGAGATTACGAGATTCTGTCGGAACGCGGAATCGACGTGCGCGGAAAGATCGTTATTGCGCGGTATGGGGGTTCCTGGCGCGGGATCAAACCGAAACTGGCCGCTGAGCATGGAGCCATCGGCTGCATTATCTACTCCGACCCGCGGGAAGATGGCTATCACGAAGGAGACGTTTATCCCAAAGGCGCTTGGAGAAACGAGCATGGCGTGGAGCGCGGGTCAGTCGCGGACTTGCCGGTCAGCCCTGGCGACCCGGCGACCCCGGGAATCGGCGCGACGAAGGATGCCAAGCGCTTGCCTTTGAACGAGGTGACCACGTTGACGCAGATTCCGGTCCTTCCTATTTCCTATGGGGATGCCCTGCCACTCCTCCGCGCTCTGGGAGGGCCAACCTGCCCAGAATCGTGGCGAGGAGCGTTGCCATTGACTTACCACATGGGGCCAGGCCCAGCGGTGGTCCACTTAAAAGTTGAGTTTGATTGGCGAACCGTCACCGCCCGGGACGTGATCGCTCGGCTGCCAGGGGCTGAAAGGCCAGAACAGTGGATTATCCGCGGCAATCACCATGACGCCTGGGTCTGCGGTGCAGACGATCCGGTGAGCGGTTTGGTCGCGCTGCTGGAAGAAGCCCGCGTGATTGGAGACCTGGCTCGCGCCGGTTGGAAGCCGAAACGCACCTTGATCTTCGCGGCATGGGACGCGGAAGAACCCGGATTGCTCGGTTCGACCGAATGGGTCGAGACTCACGCGGATGAACTCCGCGAGCACGCCGTGGCTTACATTAATGGGGATGACAATCAGCGCGGTTTTCTGCGAGTGGGCGGGTCGCATAGCTTGGAAGCGTTCGTCGGAGAGATTGCTCGAGATGTCATGGATCCCCAACACGGGATTAGCGTGGCGGACCGAGCTCGCGCCCAAGCCTTGGCGGCCGCTGCGCCCGAAGCACGCCGAGCCCTTCGCGACGAAGCTCTAAAGATCCGTGCCCTGGGATCGGGGTCGGATTACAGCCCGTTTCTGCAACACCTTGGGATCGCATGCTTGGACATACGCTACGGCGGCGAAGGAGACGGCGGATCGTACCATTCGATTTACGACTCGTTTGACTATTATACCCGTTTTGGAGATCCAGACTTCTCCTATGGGATTGCGCTGGCACAAACCTCCGGCCGAGCTGTCCTGCGCCTGGCGAATGCCGACGTGCTGCCGTTTGATTTCCAGGATCTCAGCGAGACGGTGACGCGTTATCTCAACGAGGTCATCAAGCTCGCGGACGATCTTCGTGAGGAAACTGCCCAAAACAACAAGCTCATCCGAGATAAGACCCTCAAGTTCGCAGCGGACAGCGCGATCAAAACGTCAATTCCGCCAGAAAAACCGCCTGTACCCCATTTCAGCTTCGCTCCGTTGCGCAATGCCTTGGACAAGCTTCAGACAGAAGTAAACAGCTTTCAGGAACAGTTTCGCCGCGCCAGGGTGCAGGGGTCAGGATTGTCGAAGGAACAGGGACAACAACTCGACAGCATTTTTCGGCGAGCGGAGCGGACCTTGACCAGCGCGGACGGGTTGCCCAGGCGCCCTTGGTATAAACATTTAGTTTATGCCCCTGGATACTATACGGGGTACGGCGTCAAAACTCTGCCAGGCATCCGGGAAGCCATCGAGCAACGCCAATGGGAGGCGGTGAATGAGCAAATCGAAGTGGCGGCCAAAGCGATTCAGCGCCTCGCGGATCTTGTTTCCGAAGCCAAGTTGATTCTGCCGAAAGGGCCTTCCGCATAAAACCGAGGGACAGGACTCCACGCAGCCGGCGACTGCAGATCCCTCATAAAAAACGGAAGGGGGCCTCCAGGCCCCCTACTCGGCTTCGCAGGAGTCTCCGCCCGTGAGGACGGAGGGAAGCCATTTGGCGATGATTTTTTCTCACAGGAATGCCGTGTTGTCAAGTAAACTGCAGCATCTGCCGAGGCGCAAGAATCCGTAAAACTTATCGTGGCCTAAAAGAATCCAGCCGAGTGCCATGCCGCAATTCGCATCGGATCGATCGGTGATGCATTGAGAAGAAAGCGGCTTGAGCGAAAGCCTTTCGAACGAGGTTTCCATCGCTAGGGCTTTTCGCGGAGCCCGTGGTGCAAAGCGCCTCTGCCTGGAAGTGCCGTTGCCAGAACGATGTCTTGACGACAGGAAGAGCAGCGCTAGCCTTCGAGATGCGGTCTCGGTAGATCGCATGCGCCGCGGTTGGCGCTTGAACTCTTCTTATCTAAGACCTTGTCTGATTCAATTCCGTCTATGAAACGACGTCAATTCCTCAAGTCCGCAGCATGGACCGCGGGCGCCACGCTGATCCTACCGAACACTTCGCTGTTTGGAGCGAATGCGCCTGGAAGCAAGTTGAACATCGCATTGATCGGGACTTGGGGCCGGGGTGAAGCCCATTTTGGAGCGATCTCAAGCGAAAACG
>JBGAIN010000169.1:0-17582 GCA_044225505.1 Limisphaerales bacterium | reverse complement strand
TTATTGCGGCATCGTTCGGGGTTGCTTTCAGCACCGCTACCCGTCCGCTCTGCATCCGCTGTTGATTCGCTGGTGACCCACTGGTAACCCACTGTCAGTGGGTTACCAGTGGGTCAGCGACGGCAGAAGCGCGTAACCAAATCCTTCCATGCGCAACCGTTTGGAGTATAAGCCGCGGAGGGGTGGGGAGCGCAGTCTGGTGACATTTTGTCACCGACGACCCAGAAATTTGGGAACGGACCGTTCCCAAAGGCCGCTTGGCGCGTCGCAGTTTACGCACCGTTCAGTCACGTAAAGGGACGAGCGGGAGTTGGTAAAGGTCCGTTAAATGCCTGGAGATGAAGGCTCGGCGGACCTGTCTTTCGCGATCAACGGGTGATTTCTCGTGAGCAGGATGGATAAAGACCAGGCAGGCCTCGTTTAATTTGCGTTCGTCGGGACGCGGCTTGCTCATCTTTGGACTTCGACGTAGCCCTTCTTCACTTTCTCTGCGATCAAGTTTTCCGCCTCGCGCTCGGCCTTCGCTTTATCAGCGAATGTCTTGGTCTGCGACTGGCCCATGGTCCCAATCCGGCCAAACTGGACCGTGAACGAACTGCCGGACACCGAGATCTCCCAGAATTTCTTCGATGATCCGCTCACAAACTCGAATCGGCGAACCGGACTGGCCCCCGGGTTGATGGTCGGCGCGGCTTTGACTACAGGCGGGGAAGCCGGCGTGCTGGGCGACGCAGGCGGCTGAACGACCGGAGCGAGCGGTTCGGAGTCAACTGGCACTGGAGCATCCTCCAGGGCATCGCTGTCTGGCGTCGCTGCTTCATCCGATACCTGTCCTCGCAGGAGTTTCTCGATTCTCGCCAGCACATCATCCGGGTTGTGATACCAGTCTTTCGTTAGCACCAAAGCGCAACGCCACCCAAAAGCCCGCAGAATGGACGGCTGCATCAAGTAACGATCCAGCAGATTCGGATTGGCGTAATGCCCATCCGTATCCACGAGAATGCCAAGTTGATAAAGGCTGTCGGCACGGCCACGCACGGCGAGGTCGCAGCGGAATTTCGACTGGCCGACATTCAGGTCCACGGCATGACCGCGTTCGCGAAGAGCCCGCGCCAGTTGCTCCACCACCGCATCGCTTTTGCTCAAGGGTGCGAGCGCTTTCCGGCTGAGCGGATTCAGATTCTCCAACACCCGGCGCGCGGCCGCATCATCGCCCTTCGATACTGCTTCGGCGTAGTGCAGGAAATTCTTCAAGCTGTTCGCGCCGTCGTTGTAGTCATTGGTAATGTCGTGATGGCGGATGGAACTGACAATCGCCATGTGATGCTTGGCGCGGGAGAAGATGACGTTTAGCCGCTTCTCGCCGCCGCGCTGGTTGATGGGACCGAAGTTCATCAACATCCGACCATTGGCGTCGTGGCCATAACAGACGCTCATGATAATGATGTCCCGCTCGTCGCCCTGCACGTTCTCCAGATTCTTCACGAACAGGCCGCAGAACACGTCGTTCTCTTCGCGGACATACTCGGTTTCCAACTGCGCGGCGAAGGCGGCGTCTTTATCCGCCAACTGGCTCAACGCGTTTTCCAGTTCGCTTTGCTGGGCTTCGGAGAAAGCCACTAAGCCAATGCTCAGTTTCGTATCGCGTTGAAGGATGCCACGCACCAGTTCCGCGATGTAAGCGGCTTCATTGGGATTGCGGCGATCCTCATAGAGGCCGTTTTCCATGAAGTGAAAGCTGATGCTGCGCGCCAGCAAGGCGCCTACGTTCGCGCTGCCCTGTCCGCTGGCGGTGACGATCAGCTCTGGCCGATCAGCGACGGCCCGCTGGCGGTCAGGAATGGTGTAGAGATTGCCGCTGTAGAATGCCGCATTGGAAAAACTAATAAGCGATTCATACCGGCTGCGATAATGCCAGGCTAGCAGCATGGACGGCAGATTCTGCGCGGACTGCGTGAGGAAGCTGTCAGAATCCAAATCCACTTCGATGCGTTCTCCCTCCTCCCCCAGGATCACGCTATCATCCTCCGTGCGGGCGCTCGCGAAGAACGTGGTGGGCGGCAATTGCATCTCGTCGCCGACGACAATAGCCTGGTGGGAGCGGTAGATAGCCGGGATCGCTTCTTCCACAGGAATCTGACTAGCTTCGTCAAAGATCACCACGTCGAACAGATCAGGATCCAGCGGCAGCGTGTCCGAAACGCTTAGGGGACTCATGAGCCAGATAGGTTTCAAATCCTGGATGACCTGCCCGGTGTCGTCCGCGGCGAGGTCGCGAATGGATCGGTAGCGCATCGACTTCCCAAATTCGTGTTCGAGATCGCGCCGACCTGCCGCATAGGATTTCTTGAACGCCTTCTGCTCCTGATTCAATTGGGCGGCGGGTAGTGACGAAAGGTTCACGTGGTCGAGAAATCTCTGCCGGACCGACATTCGGATGCACCTCGCATTCAAGCTGAGCCACTCACGGTAACGCTTCTCTAACAGCTCCATCTTGCGGAGTAGAGTGCGCCCATCAATGCGACTCGCCGCGCGATCCGTCCGGTAAACACAATGGATGCTCTTGCGGCCGACCGCCTCTTCGAATTCGTTCAAGGGCACGGGTGCATGCCGCAGAGCGTGCGTAAAGGAATCGGGGAGTTCAGCGACTTCCGCCAGGACGGGGGCCAATTCGGCCAGCGTCCCGGTTCGATCGCGCAGCTTGGCTAGCAGTTCAGACAGTTCTGGAAACTCGAGCTGCTCGTATCCCGACAACGCAGCGCTCAGGGTGGAATCCAGTGCTGAAAAGCGGTCGCTAATACCAGCCAGATTCTCGATGAGCGCGCCCGCTTCAGCGGATTCACCGAGCGTCTTGAGCAACGCCTGGACTGAAGGATGCGACAGGCTCTGATCGTTCTGCAACGTCAACACCTGGGAGCGAAATGCATCGACGTCTTCCACGCGCCACTCGGCAGACGCTTTCTGCCGGACCGCTTCCCACTCTGCTTCAGATTTATGGCGTAGCGCTAAATCTCCGAGAACCTTGCTCCAGCCTGGCGCGACCGCGTGTTGAGCAAAGTCGTAGCGCGCCTGCAGGGTTTTCTTGAGCCGCCAGAATGCCGGTTGGAAGAAGCGGAAGATGGATTTCTCGCAGGACTGCGCCTGAGCCAGGGCACTTTCCGTATCCTCCGGCGAAAGCGGGTCGCGCCAAGCGGCAGTTTTCTGGTGCGCCTTTTGCAGGGCCTTGGCCTTTTTGTCGAGTTCTGTGGCGAGCGTGGCAAAAGCGGCCTCGGCCGGGCCATGGGTGAGCACCCCAACCAGGTTGCGCGCGGCTAATGGACGGACGCGCACGGAAAATTCCAAGATCGTCTGAATCTCCTCAAACGTGTCCCACAATTCGCCGGGCAGGCCGGACAATTCCAACGCGCTCTCAATGGTATCCAGCAAGTCCTCGGCTTCATCCAGTCGTTTTGACAAGGCCTCCAGCGGACGATCGGCTTGCAACACGGCTTTGCCGAGCCAGCGGAACGGATGTTTCGCGAAACAAAGTTCGTCACCCAGATCGGCGAGCGCTGATTGCAAACGGCCAACGACGTCCCCATGGAGCAACCAGAGCGGATATTCCGGAAGGAGATCTTCAATCTCTGGCGCGAGTTCGTCCGTCCGCCCGCGCAATTCGACCAGCCGGTGCAACAACGAGCGGACCGCGACTCCCGAGTGCGCGTGGACCTTGCGCATCGTGTCCGAGAAATGACGCAGGTGTGCGAGATCCTGTTCCATCGCCTTCAGGGTTGTGCTGCGAACTCTCTCGGCATCCGGATCAAGGTCGGCCTGGCTCACGAACCGTTCGTAGGTCTCCTTAAGATTTTGTATGAAAGCCTTCTTGTCCGTCTGAGAATCGTGAATGAGACCAACAGAGCTCATCCAGCGTTTGCGGGCGCAGGCGGTGGAACACACGACGTCGATAGCCGCGCGCTTCTCGCAGACGAACAAGACCCGCTTTCCGCGCGCGACGTAATCGGCAATGAGATTGGTGATGGTCTGGGATTTGCCTGTGCCGGGAGGGCCTTGGATGATGTAACTGGCTCCGGTGCGAGCCTGCGCGATGGCTGAGGCTTGCGTCGCATCGCAGGAAATCACCAGATGCTGATCGCCCAGTTCAAGGGCCGGAACTTGTGTCCCCTCGGGCGGCTTCGGGCTGAGGGAGAACACGCGGTCGAACGCGCCGCTGGCCATATCCGTCTCGATGAGCTTGGCGTAATCGCGCACCAGCGTCATCTTGCGATAGTTGAAGTTGCCGAGCGTCAAGCTGCAGAGGTCGAAGTCCCACGAATACGGGTTCTGATTGCCGCCGTCGCGGAACGCGAACATCTGGCGCTCGATTTCCAGCACCTTTCCGTTATCAGCGGGAGCGCTTGAGTCAACGGCGTGCGGCAAGCGAGGTTGCGGCGGAGCACCGGCGACATCACGCAGCGGCATTGGGGTGGGCCGAACTTTCTCCAGGAAAATTTGCAGCCCAAGTGGCTTTAGGTTCTTCCGGTCGTAGCTGTAGTCCGGTTTTGTCATTATGCGAGCTTTGCGCGCTTGCAGCGTCAAGCGCCGCCGGTACTGATCCACGCGTTGCCGCGCCTTCTCGTGGATGAGTTCAATTTGTGGCCGATCGATCTTGCTCAGGGTCACTCCCGGCTCGCTGGCCTGAATCTGCGCCTTGAGCCTCTCATAGAATTGATCCAGCGAAGTTTCCTTCAAATCTACGATCTCAGGCAGGCTAAGATTGTAGAGCTCCTTGAGATGATGCCGGAGCGCGGGATTTACTTCCGCTTCAGTAGTGGTCGGGTCGAGGAGATAGTTGTCGCGCACACCCTTTTTCTTCGTGAGTTCGCATGGCAACAACAAGAGCGGCGAATGGATGCGTTCGTGCTTCTCTTCTTTGAGATTGTGCCAGCGCAGGAAACACAGCACGAGCCGCAGTTGCGCGAAGCCATACTCGGCGCGGTCACGGCGGGCTTCGCTGATAATCTTGTCCAGCACCCCGGGAATGTACGGCGCGTCTTCGAAGCGCAGATATTTGCCCAGCGACATGGGTGCGCCTTCGGTTACAGTGGCGGCGAGTTCTTGATGCCAGACAAAGAGACTTTCCAGTTTGATGTTGCGGTAGTCCAGCAACACTGGAACGGAGGCAATCGTGAGATTTAGCGTTTGGAGCGTCGGTTTGAAATAGATGAGGCGATTGCGGCGCGAAATCTCAAAGAGCCGGTCGCGCAGGTGCGACTGAATCAGCCGTCGCTTGTCGGTGATGGGCGACTCTTGGAATTCCTTTTGGGTGAAAACCTTCGTGTCGAAATCCACTGTTTGCTCGCGATAATTTTCCAAACGCGAGATCATCTGGCCGAGATCCTGAGCCCGCTTGTGGCGGTTCAACTCCGTCATGGCGACGATGGTCGAAGCCAGCACTGGATTCAGCCGCGGACTGATGGCAAACAGGTTCGCGCGGTTGGCGGTGAACAGCTCCAGTTCGCTGGCGTCTCTGAAATCCAGTCCACACGCGACGCTGGCGAGCAAAAGGCCTAGCGAGAAGATATCCGTAAGTTCATCGTGATGCCCGACGAGGTGTTCCCAGGAACGATAGTTCGGCAGGAAGACCGGTTTGGTGACATGGCTTCCCGCTGCGGCAACCCCGAGATCTGAAACGGTCAGCGAACCTTCAGCAATGTCCGCTGTGCGCCGTACTTCCGCGACCACTTCCACCGCGCTACTGACCCTCGACTGAATTGTCTCGACGGTGCTGGAGTTTTTTTCAGGAGAATTCACCTTGGCCGGAAGAAGGCTTAACTGTCCTTCTTCCGTGACGACCAAGTCCTGAACGCCATCCAGCGGCGCAACCAGGCCAGTCTCGTGCAAGGCCAACACTTGCTTCATCAACGGGACAACCGCGCTCAGAACATCATCTGTTTCGAAACCACCCTTGGCCGAGCCAGCTTCCAGAAACGTCAGGAACGGTGGTTGGCTCAACTCACTCATCCCGATACCTCCGCTTGCGCCAGCATCTCGGCAGCCTGCTCCTTGAGCTTGCGTAGGTCGCGAGCCTTGAGTTTCAGTTCCTCGGCCGCCATCTTCTCAAATTGGGCATCGAGGCCTAGTTGTCTGCTGAAAACCAGCGCAGCCGCCAGCGGCATATCATCCAGCTCCGGGTCGGCAGTCACGAAATCCAGTAACAGATAGCACCAATATTCCCGCAGCTTGGCGTCGCAGAATTTGGTGATATCGACAATCGAAGCGTCCTTAGCGGTCGCGGGCTGGAAATCGTCGAAGAAGAGTCTGGCGTGGCCCATTATCGCTGGTGTCTGAAACCATTTCGGCGCCAGAAAACACTCCAACAGACGGCGCGTGTTCCTCACCTGGCGCGCTTGGCCAATCAAATCGAGTTCGTCGAGCGCCTCCGTTCCCTCGATCATTCTGGCAATTTGCGTGGGCGTGTCGGGCCCTTGGTTCTGCCAAAGCGACAAGGCGCGCGCGCGGATAAAGGCTTCGGGATGTGACAGCTCCTTGGAAGCCGCCCCGTCTTTGGCGAAGATTTCCTCAGCCTGTTTCAAATAGCCAGGCGCGCTCACTTGGGCCAGCCCCGTCTGGATTTTGACCAGTCCGGCCACCACGGGATTCACGTCCCGTGTCACGCAAAGCGAACCACGATCCGCAAAGATTTCTGTGTAGAGCCGAAAGCGCCGGGCGGTTTGTTCGTGACTCCCGGCCGCGCGTGGGTCACTGGCCGCGGCGTGAATTAGTCGGTCTGCAATGTGCAGATCACCATTCTCCCATTGCCACAGATGATAGTGGGCCAGTTCGTGACCGAGGACGGATTTGATTTCCGCCTGGTTCAAAAGGCTAAGCACCGGTCCGGAAAATACCACGTGACCCTCGCCCGGGATGAAGTAAAGCGCCGCATTCAGCTGCGGGCTATTCTGGGCCTGATAGACGGTGACTGGAATGTCCAGCTGCAATCGGGCCTTCGCCTCCTCGACACTTTGATAAAGTTCGGGGTGGCTCTCGGCGTCGAGCCGATACGTGGATTTGAGCAAATCCACGCGCAGGTTCTCCGTGTAATCCGCCTGCGCGCGCGCCGAAGCAAACCAGTCCCACAGGTCGCGCTCCTGCGACTTGAGGTAATCCCTCAACTCGACATGGTAGCGCAACGGCTCAGGTATGTGCTCAAGCGTGTCCACGCGTGTTGCGCTCCATTTAACTGGAGACTCTGCTGCAGGTCAAAGGAACAGGCATTCAGAATCGGTTTTGCACCACAATCGCTATCACCACGGGAAGCAGAATAGACTCGACACGCCAATCAACCCTGACGGTATGACTTCATCCACTATGTCCACGCAACTGCTTTTCGCGCTCGCTACCGCACTCTGCGTAGGCGGAATCCGCGCGGCAGGAGCCGCAGACCTGGCACTAACGTTCCCGACTGGGCAGTGGGAGAAGGTCAAACCTGAGGCGGCAGGATTCTCCAAGGATAATCTGGATGTGCTCCGCGCCTGGTTGAAGACGCAACAGACGACCGCCCTCCAACTCTCTTTTCGGGGGCAGGAGATCTTTGAGTACGGGGACCTGGCCCGCGTGAGCAAAGTCGCCTCAGTTCGCAAAAGCATTCTGGCCCCGCTTCAAAGACATGTGCTGTAAGTTGGTGATGTTCAGAGCTGCCGACTTTTGCGTTATGCTCGGTTCCGACGCGATCAGAGAGTGCATCGCGGGGAATCACGGATTCTATGATGGCACGGCGCGGGCTTTAACAGTCAAGACACCAGTCCCAATCTCCCGTGAAGAATAAGCTTAATCGTGCAACGAATGCGTGTTTCCAAGTGGTTACGCGATGGAGAGAACGATCCGTGCGAACTCGTGAGCGGCATTCTCAGACATCCAGAAGCGCGGTCACCACGCAGTCGCGCGGCTGCATCACTCTTGGCCCAAATCATCGTCTGAAACAGTTTATGAATCCCAGAATTCTTCCGATTGCGACGACTTTCATAGTTATGCTCAGCCAATTGCAGGCCGACGTGCAAGCGGAACCCTGGAACGGCTGTTCGACCGTCGATTTTGTCTCCGTGCCCGCCCTGAAGCTAGAGCGCGAAAATTTTGTTAGTGCGATAACGATCGGACAGGCCGATTTCAATAGCGATGGGTGGCCGGATTTGGTGGTGGGTGCACTCGATAGCCTTTGGGTCTACCTGGGAAGCGGCGACGGTTCCTTTCAGTTCCGGGATCAATTCGAGGCGTTTTACCCAACAAGGCTCGTCACCGCCGATTTTAATCGAGACGGGAAGATGGACTTTGCTTGTTCCACGGGCTTCATCGTCTCGGTCTATCTCGGGAATGGCGACGCTACGTTTCAACCGCCCATATCGGTGGACACAGGTGGCATCTCGCCCCTTACAATCAGGATTGGCGATTTCAATCATGACCAGATACCCGATATGGCTGTCTTGAATCTCGGGAACGGACGGTTAGTGAACGGTGTTTTCGTCTATGACAACTCCAACGTGGCCTCCTTGGTCGGTTTCGGGGACGGCACATTTGATCAACCGTACACCTATCCTGTCGATTCCGCTCCGTGGTCCGCAGTGGTGTGCGACCTGAACGGCGATGGCAAGGAGGACCTGGCGGTGGCTGTCATCAATACCGACGAGGTTTGGGGATTCTTAGGAAACGGCACAGGGGCTTTTGCCGAGGGCGTAAAGTATCGCGCGGCGACCTCGCTCCCTCCGCTGGCCGTTGGGGACATGTCGATCGCAGCGGCAGACTTCAACGGCGATGGCAAGATTGATATCGCAATCAGCGGCAAGCTGCCGCGCATTTGCATTCTCGCGGGAAACGGCGACGGATCATTGCAGGCGCCACTGGTAATGGAGCTTGATCGGTCCCAGGGGCAGTTGGAGGCCTTGGACTTGGATCATGACGGGAAGGCGGACCTTATCGGCCAAACTCAAGGACCACCGGCCATTACGGTCCGCCGAGGAGTTGGCGATGGCACGTTCATGGAAGCAGCGGCGTTCGCCGTGGGGGCAGGCGCGATCGAGTTGACCATTGGGGACCTGAACGGTGACGGCGGGATGGATTTCGCCACCGTTAACAACCCAGGGACCGTTTCGATTCTGCTGAATGCGTGCACGCCTCCGCTTCAATTGAGTTCTTGGCGCCGCGGCCTGGACGGCCTGACGGTAGGTTGGAAGGGAAATGCTGTGGGATATGTGCTCGAGTCGTCCACCCGCCTGGGCCAGTCGGACTGGCAACCGATCGTAAATCGCCCTGAGACAACGAACGGCCTGTTCCAGGTCCACCTCGCGCTCACCAACGGCGTCCAACAATACTTTCGGCTGCGGAAACCGTGACCAGTCCGGTCCGGCCGGGAACAAGTCTCTGCCCATGAGTGAGTTGCCGAATTCGACGAGATTAATACCGAAGCTCACCTAATCGGTTGGGTGACATTTGGCACCTGGCATTGCGAGCGCAACGATTCTTTGTCAGATTGCACCCCATGACGGCCCATCGCTATGTGGCTTTTCTCCGCGGAATCAACCTGGGCAAACGCCGGTTGGAAATGGCGCGGCTTAGGGCCTTGTTTGAGGAACTCGAGTTCGAATCGGTCACGACGTTTATCGCGAGCGGCAATGTGATCTTCACAACCAGTGTTCGGACGCCGAGGACGTTGGAGACCCATATCGCCGACCATCTCGAAGAGGCGCTTGGGTATCCCGTGGATACATTTGTCCGAACGACCGCGCAAGTTGTGGAGATTGCGAATCGGAAGGTTTTTCCGGAGTCGGAGGGGACAGGCGTCACGATCCATGTTGGGATGCTGCCGCAGGCCTTGCCAGCGGACCTGGCGAAGCGTCTGGCGGCGATTAAGACAGCGGCCGACGAGTTTCGGGTGTTCGGGAGCGAGTTTTACTGGCTCTGTCGCGGGCGCTCTTCCGACTCGATCGTCTGGGCCTTGCCGGAAATGAAAAACCTTCGATTGCCGACCATGACAATGCGCAACGTGACCACAATGCGAAAACTGGCCGTGAAGCTGACCTTAAACATGCCAGAGGCGCCCGGGAAGGGTCGCAAAATCCCTCGCCGCGAAAGTGCAAGGACTTAGCGGCCACCACACTAGTTGGGAGGACGAGACGGATGATTCCAGGCGCACTCCGCCGATCGAGGCTTCCGGTGGATCGAATGACGCGTTTCGGTCCATACCAAATCTAAGCTCTAAGCCTCATCATTCCGCGATCGGGTGTGATTAAAATTGGGTGAGATTAAGGACCGCGGCTGTGTCGTCAGACCAGCCGCAGAATTTCCGCCTTTTCAAGAGCTCCTCGAACCACACGAGGTGTTTTCGCGGATGCGGCGCTGCTGCGGCTAGGTTCGTCGGACTCGCCATAGCCGCGCCCCGTGGAATATATTGCGGCTGACCTCACCCACTTTAATTCATGCCCTCCGCGATCTGCTCCTCGGGTCCCGGCTTGACAGCTTCGGTGTCGAAACCACACTCTGCCATCGTGGCCGAGGTCGGAAATGACCCTCTGTCAACAACTAGCGTCCGAATCCATGTCATCGATGAAAGAAATTAAACCGGGTCTGTTTTGCGACGAACAATTTTTACAGTTGGGCGGGTTGGGAGCCGACCTGGGCGGGACAACGTTCAAGATCGGCGAAACACAGGGGTTTACACTGCTGACGAAAGATACATTGCAGCAACCGTCTCCGTGGGCGGATGGCCCGAAGAAGTTCGCCGAAACCATCGCGGACCAATGGGTCGCCCTGGCGGCAAAATCCGGGCGGACGCTCCGAGACTACCGTTTCTTTTCGGCGGCGATGTGCGGGCCGACCAACTCGATGACTGGCACAGTCCTCCGGATCACCAATCGTGGGAGCGAATTGTGGAGGCGCCGCTGTTTTCGCCAGGATATCATCGATGTGCTGACCCGACGGGGCGTATCTAATCCCGTGGTGGTGGTCGGCAATGACGGAATGTTTTTCAACCTGGGCGAGTGGGCCTCAGCGGTCATGGCGGAGCTTGTGGCGCCTTCTTCGACCTTTATAACGGTCTGCCCTGGGACGGGATTGGCTTTCGGTGCGATGCTCGGAGGCATGGCCTGGAAAGGAGAGCAAGGGGAAGGAGCTGAAGAAGGGCATCGGAGCTGCGATCCGGCCGCGCTTTGCCGCCTCGCTGGCGTCGATACCGTGGTGGACTTTCCCAAATGTGGCTGTGGTAACCCAGGTATTTGCTTGGAGAAGACCCCGGCGTGCGTCGACGGGTTGGTGGCATTAGTGAAGAGCCAAATGGATGCTGGGCAATGGCCGGGTGAGTCGGACGCGCGCAAGCTGGCGTTGAGTTTGTTGGATCGCGCGGAGCGCGGTGATGCCAAAGCGTGGAAGGTCATTCGAGTGCAGATGATGATCGTGGGAATGATCCTGGCGGAGTTCCACCGCACGTATAAATCGCCCGTTTACTGTTGCCCTGGCGCGTATACGACCCGTGCAGGGATTCTCGACCGTTGCCTGGAGGCGATCCGCGAGGGGTTTGAAGCGAATCGCGCGTTTCGTGATTCGGACGATCCGAAGGTGTTGATTTACCCTGGAGCTTGCGGCGAAAACGCGGCGGTCTATGGCGGAATCTTATACGCAGCGCTGCAAAGCCAAGCGCTCAGAGTCGGGGCTCGATAAGCCTCGTTCCACTTCAGTCAGGGCGGACCGTCTTCTGCCTTGATCGCGGCAGCGTTCAAGGAATCCAGCGGCACGGGTCGTCCATGGCCTGAACGCACAATCAGGCCTCCGCCCCGTTGGAAAACTCCCCATTGAGTGTTGAATGAAGAGAAGGAGCTTCGACTTTATGCAGTTTCATTCTCTCATTCGAACGGCATGCTTTGGCCTGTTGACTGGTACGCTCTGGCTTACCCAGGCGCAGCAAGTGGAATTCGGGCAACTGCCTCCAGCGGTGCAGCGGGCCGCGTCGGCACAAATGGGTGCCAATAGTATTGCGCTTATCCAAAAGGTGACGCGCAACGGAATCCCTGTTTACGAGATCCGATCCAAGAACGCGAAGCGCGAGCCGATTTACATTTCGGAAGCTGGCTCATGGATAAAGCCTGAGAGCATGGTTGCGGCACAGTCTGCCCGAACCATTCTGACCACTGGGACCGCTCCGTCCGCGCAGTCCACACCGTCCACTCCGGATGGAGCGAGGAAGCTCACGTTTGCCGACTTGCCGACGGCGGTGCAAAACAGTGTGCGTGGCCAAGCTGGGAATGCGGCGATCGAGGACATCGATGCCGTGACTAAGAATGGGCGGACGACCTATGAAGTGGCCTTCAAGCGGGATGGGAAGCCGGTGGAACTTCTGGTCGACGCTCAAGGTCAAGTTATCAATGGCACCCAAGCGGTCGCATCGACCTCGGCGCGTGTTCCTCTGGCGGCAGCGACCAAGGTGACTTTTGCCCAGACGCCCGCGGCGGTGCAAAACAGGCTCCGAACCATGGCTCGGGGCGCGGAGATCGAAGATATTGATAAAGGGACGGTACAAGGGCGGACTGTTTACGAAGCAGCATTCAAGCACAATGGCGAGAATATTGAATTGAGGGTGGCGGAAGACGGTTCTCTCCTCAAAGATCAGCCGAACGCGAGTTTCCTGGCTCGGTTCACCCCGCCGGCCAGCACCAATGCCGTGGCCGTGGGACAAGCTCCCAGTTGGCAAGGTTTGACCGCGAGCCGCTCGTCGCTCAGTGAGCTCCTAAACCCGCAAAAGCTCGGATTCCGGCAAGTTCCGTTGGCGGCTCAAACTGCCTTGCGTGCTCAGGCGAAGTCGGGATCCATCGATACCGTGACGCGCGGCACGCTAAACGGAAAGACAGTCTACGAAGCTTCAATTACCGACGGCGCTAGCCACCGAATGATTCGAGTTACAGAAGACGGGACGTTAGTGCCCTGAGGTTCGTTTGCGATGGCGCGCCATAAGGCCCGGGTCGGTTCCTGCGAGGTCGGCGTGGCGTTGCTGTGCGAGCAATCGCCCGTAAACGGCGACATCGCGCACGAACATCTCCAGCCGATGCCGAACAGCGCTGCTGATCACCTCACCGTCCTTGACCTCTTCGCGATCGACGCATGCCACACCGTAGGGCAATGACCACGCGTAACACTGACGGGCGACAGTCCGAAGTTGGTCCGTGACGGTCAGTCCTTTCTCGTGGGAGGCGACAATGCTGGCAAAGAGTTTGCCGGCGAATTCGTGCCAGAAATGGTCGAGAAAGTTCTTTAATGTGCTGCTGATGCTGCCGTGGTAATCCGGTGTGCCCAAAACGTAGACGTCGGCCTTTTCCACACGCGCTTTGAGCTCGGGAAAGGAATGAGCTTGATAAGCAAGCTCTGGGTTGTAGAGCGCGAGCGGTTCCTCCAGAAGATCAAGCAAATCGACCGTACAACCTCGGGCGGTCAGTTCGGCCGCGACATGACGGGTCACCGTCCTTGTGACAGAGTTGTTTTTCTTCAAACTCGCCACGACGGCCATGACCTTTAAGGATGGTTCGGACATGGAGCGACGTTACCGAGAGCCTGGGCGACAGGCAACCCACAGTGTGCCCGACGCGCTAAGAACGAAGGGAATTGAGCCCAGCTTACGCCGCAACGAGCATCGGGAACTCGAGCTCGACTTTGGTCGTCACGACACTCAGGACCTCCCGAAGTTGCCGGACCATCGTCACAAGGTCTTCAAAGCGGGAGGGCTTGATCCAATACCCATTCGCGCCGGAACGGAACGAGCGTTGAATGTCAACGGCCTCGTCCGAGTTGCTGAAGATGATTGTGGGCAAGCTCCGTAGCGGCGCGTGTTCATGCAGCCATTCCAAGGTTCGGAACCCATCGCAGCGAGGCATTCCAAGATCGAGAAACAGGAGAAGAGGAAACGGTTCTTCCGGATTCTCCGAAAGCAACATTCCGTTCAAGTAGGAGATCAGGTCGAGGCCGTCGCGGAAAGAACGAACTGGATTGGTAAAGCCCGCTTTGCGGAGAGCCCGTTTGAGGAGTTCAGAATCGTCGGAGCTGTCATCTGCAACGAGAATGGTTGCATCGTCGATCATAGCGGGCTTTCGTTCGAGGTCGTCACTTTGGTCCTTGAAAACATAATGGCACAAGTGTTGGCCGCCAATCGGGCGGTGCCGGAAAGCCCCGTAGGTGAAAACCTTGTCGCTGGTTGAGGGGCACTCTGGTTCGGACCGGTAATCGCGAATGACCCGCGGGTTGCGAGTGCTGGGAATGAATGCATTGTCGGGGAGGGGGGAATAGCGTTATTCTGAGGGGAATGTTGCGTTTTGGCTCCCTGGAACTGAGTTCGAATCTCTTGCTCTCGCCGCTGGCAGGCTATACCAATCTGCCCTTTCGACTGACACTGCGGGCCCTGGGCGGCTTAGGCCTGGCGACGACGGATCTCGTGAACGCCCGTTCCTTGCTCGAACGCCAGCCCAAGGGATTAAAGCTGATCGAGACTTGTCCGGCGGATCAACCTTTGTCCGTTCAGTTGTTCGGTTCTGTACCCGAAGAGATGCGGGACGCCGCGGTCTATCTGGAATCTCTGGGCATTCAATCTGTGGACATCAACATGGGTTGCCCGGTCCGTAAAGTCTGCCGGATTGGCGGAGGGTCCTCGATGATGATTGAGTTGGATCGGACGGCGCGTTTGGTGAAGGGGATGGTCGAGGCGGTCAAGATTCCAGTGACGGCAAAAATGCGCCTCGGTTGGGACGACCAAAACTGGACAGCGCCCGATTTGGCTCGAGCTCTTGAGGATGTGGGCGTGGCGGCAATTGCGGTCCATGGGCGAACGCGCGAGCAAGGCTTTGACGGTATCGTTAAACTGGCCGGAATCGCCGAGGTCGTGCGTGCCGTCCGACAGGTCCCCGTCATTGGAAATGGAGACGTTACGACTCCCCAAGCGGCAAAGGCAATGTTCGAGAAAACGGGCTGCCACGGTGTCAGTATCGGTCGGGGCGCTTTCTATAACCCGTGGATCTTTTCCCACACGCTTCATTACCTGCAAACGGGAGAGCTCCTTCCGGAACCCGGATTTGAGGAGCGCCTCCGGGTATTGGCGCAGCATTGCGAGGCGATGATTCAGGTCTTTGGCGAGGCGCACGGCTGCCGTTTGTTCCGCAAGGTGGCCCCGTGGTACGCCAAGCGGTTCGGTCCAGCCAACGAATTCAACCGGCGCATCGTGAGGCTGACGACGCGGGACGAGTTCTATCAAATCCTGGCAGACTACCGCCAATGGCGGCGCCAGTTTCTGGATGACAATGGTGAGCTTCGCGCCAATTACCAACCTGCTCCGCTCGTGGCCTCTTTCATGAGAGATCCTGCCGTGGCCGCTCGGCAAGAGATCCCGCTTCCCAAAGGACCGGTCGAAGTCTGGTAAGGAGAGGCGCTGTGGGAAAATTCACCAAACAACAGCGGCAAGCGATCGAAGCGCGGGGCAACGTCGTGGTGGTGGCTGGAGCGGGCACAGGAAAGACCCGCACGTTGGTTCATCGATGTGTCGAATGGCTGTTGGAAGATCCGCGCAAGCATTCGCTGGATCAGGTCCTGGTGGTCACATTCACTGACGCCGCCGCCGCGGAGTTGCGCCAGCGCATCCGCGCCGAGTTGACCGCCCGCTTGGCTGTGGAGCCGACCAATATCCATTTGCTCGAACAGGCCGCCTTGCTGGATTCCGCCTTCATCAGCACCTTGCACAGTTTTTGTTTTCGTCTGTTGCGGCAGCATTTCTACGAGCTGGAGATCGACCCTCAAGTCACGGTGCTTCCCGAGGAAGAAAGCCGGTTGCTTGCGGATGAAACTCTTCGCGACATGCTGGAACGGCATTTTGCAGGAGAAACTAGGGCCTCGGAAGAAGTGCAGAAGTTGATTCACGCTCAAGCTCGTGGCTGGGATGTGCCAGTCAAACGCTTGATCTTGCGCCTGCACGAATACGCGCAGACTCTGCCCGATCCGGTAGGGTGGCTACAATCGCAACGTGCGGCGTTCTGCCATTCAAGTCCGGTCGAATGGCGAGGCTGGTTGCATGCGGCTGTGCTGGAATGGCGAGAGCAATGGACACCTGTGCTGCAGCCATTTGCCGGAGTTAAGAATGTCAGCGATTGCTTGAATGCGCTCCAACGCTTACCCACGAACCCCACGACGGACCAGGCGTTCACGGTCTTATCCGACGTCGGTGAAGCGTACCGCCAGGTTTGGCCGCGCGGCTCGGTCGGGAAAGTGCGCGATGTGATCCAGCCGTTTTTCGATGAGGCAGAGTTTCTCCGTGGGTTGACCCAACCGGCGGGGCAGAAGCCAGAGGATTCCTCGGCTCCGCAGCTGCCCGGGACGCCCTTGGAGCAAGACTGGAGTTGGGTTGCGCCCCAGATGACGGTCTTACTCGATCTAACCGCGGAGTTTGGAGAACGGCTCAGCCAGGCCAAGAAGGAGTTGGGTGGGGTCGATTTCCACGACCTCGAGCAGTTCAGTTTGCGTTTGCTCTGGAACGGGACGACGGATCAGCCGACTCCGTTAGCCATGATCTGGCGGGAACGCCTGCAGATGATCTTTTGGGCGACCCCAAGCAGAGCATCTATCGGTTCCGGTTGGCCGATCCGCGCATTTTTCGGGTTTATACGGAGCAATGGGCCGATCGCGCCCCGGTCTGCCACGTGATTCCGCTGGCAGAGAATTTCCGGAGCCGCGAAGCGATTCTGGAATTCGTCAATGGCCTGTTTTCCTTGTTGATGCGCAAAGAGACTGGAGGAGTGTCCTACGACAAAGCCGCGCACCTGCAATTTGGCGATGCTCCAGGCCGGGAACATCTGCGCCGTGCAAAACACCCAACGCCCGCAGACAAGCAGTCTTCCGCGACAGAAGACGAGAGCTTTCGAGTTCCAGACATAGAGCTGAACTTACTCCGCGGCGGCGGCTGGGCAGGTGACGATCTGGCTGGTGATGAGAGCGAGTCAAGCGACGGCGGCCTGGTCGATTTGACGCAGGGCGAGCTCGAAGCTCGATGGGTGGGCTCGCGTTTGGCGGCGCTGCATGCTCAAGGGCGCCAACTTTGGGATGAGCAGTCGCAAGCGTATCGGAGGATCGAATGGCGAGATATGGTCGTTCTGTTGCGATCACCGCAACGAAAGGCCGAGACCTACGCCAAGGAATTCACGCGATTGAAGATCCCTTTGGTAGCGGCGCGCGGCGGTTTCTTTGATCATCCTGAGGTGACCGACTTGCTCAGTCTTCTGAGCCTGCTCGACAATCCGCTGCAGGATATCCCGTTACTCGCTGTCTTACGATCGCCACTGGTAGGATTGACGATGGACGAGTTGGCCTTGGTCCGTTTGGCGTCGTCCGGACGCTTTTGGACGGCGCTTCGCCAGTTTCACCGGTCCTTCCACGTGACCTCCACTGGTGAATCCGGATCGCACCGTGGGGGGAAGGCCATCTCCCGAGGTGCCTCAACCCCGAAATTGCGTGCCGCTTTGGAACATCCTGAGTTACAGAAAACAGCGGCTGGTGGGTGGACCAAGGTTGATCTATTCCTGCAGCGATTCATGGCTTGG
>JBGAIN010000168.1:0-17809 GCA_044225505.1 Limisphaerales bacterium | reverse complement strand
AGAGCGTAAAGCTAGGCAATCGCCAGGGTGGATCGGCGCGGAGCCGAGGAAATACCAGGCCGACCGATTTGGTTTGCGGATCGTAAAACCGGACCGACGCAATTTTACCGTCTCGAGGAACGAAGAGCTGATACTGCCCCCAAGGGTCGGTTTGACCCCGGAGGATCATCTCACCCCCTGGACGGAGGATGGTCGCCATGTAGAGCACGGGATAATCCGGAGCATCGCCTTCGGGCTCTTCCAGTGTGTCCGTGGCCACGGCCCTGAGCTCCGCTTGCAAGGCGTGATTCTCCAAATACGCCGCCACGTCGCCCCCCCCAAGAAAGTTCAACGCCGCCCAAAGCTCATCCACCTGGGTCTTAACCTCATTGGGCAGCGGTCCGGGCTGGCCTTGAAAGGGAGCGGTCGTGGCGAGCATTTGCTGGAACAGCTCATGAATCTGTTCGACAACGGCTTCGGCACTCGAGGCGCCAACAGCAAGCGACGTTCGCGCCAAGGAAACGCTCGCTTCCTCCGGAGAGTTTGGACTTGGCCGGCAGGCCGGTGGTCGGCGCTTGGGTTTCTTCGGTGGTGGTTTCTTGCACTTCTCCTTACACGCTTTCTCGGCTTCCGCGCACTCTTTGAGATCGAGGCTTAGCACATCATTGATCGCTTGGGCATTACAGGTGACTCCAGACTGTGCCTGGAGATTGAAGCATGCCTGCAGCCGCTGCGCCGCAAGTCGTTCAACCCCCGCGCGACATGCCGCGCCTGCCTTTTCACAGTCTGCAATACACTGCGCCTCGGTCTTGGCCGGCGCCACCCCAACGCCGCCGTGTTGGAGCGAGAGATCGGACGTGGCCGCGAGCGCTGCGCGAGCGCCTCGACGCGGAAGTGCCTCTGGTTCGGGCCCGCCCCCGTCCGGACCGCCATCGGGACAAGGCGGCGGCGGTGGACCTCCAGGCGGCGGTCCAACACCATGCCAACCAGGTTGTAACACGCCCGAGCCTGGGTCCGTGCAAACGAGTTTGCCATCAGCGCTTACGGTCATTGATCCCACCGCTTCCCATTTCCCTTTGTCATGATTGAAGGAGATGAGCGCTTGTCGGCTGCCTGGAGGTAACGGTTGTTTCGTGATCGGGTCCGGTAAGTTTGGAAAACAAACGGGAGCTGGCTTATCGAAGTTGAGCGGCCCATCCGTTTGCACAGTGATGACGATCGGCATTTCCAGCCCGGGCGGCAAACGACTAGGGAGCCGATCGGGCGGCACGGGAGCAATGCCCACCCTGCCCCCTCGCGTCCCGCTCTCGCTGAAAAGACCGTTCGCCGGGACGGTGATTTTCACTCCGGCCAGAGCGGGACTTTGCTGAATCACGTCCGCCACAAACGTGATCGTTGTATCGGCGGTTTGACTGACCGGTTGCAGCGACCCTTGCTTCACGAGAGGCAAGAAGATCTCTCCCGTTTCGCCGGCGCGGTTATCGGTGCGCAGAGGGGCGGCTTCCCACTGCTTTCCGACGGTCGGATAGTAATCGCCATCCGGCCAGCGGCTACCGATCGCAGTACGACCGTCGATGTGGACGAAAAACCGTCCCGGCGGCACCGGTTCCAGTTTAAAATTTCCCTGCGCATCCGTTTGCGTTCGCAGCGACTCTTCCCGGCCATCCACGCTAATCGTCACTCCCTGCAAAGGTCGGTTCACCGCGGTTGCGCCCGCCGCCGCACTCGGAACCGTCTCGGAGGCAAAAACCCGGCCGATCACAGCCGTGCCCGCTAGTGGCGCCAAATTGAGCGTCTGGAAACCGACCGTGGCATTTCCACCCGCGCTCCCGTCGGCGTCCAGATCTAAAGCGCGACCAAAGCTGTCTTTGAGGCCCGCGCCTTCCAACACAGCCTCAACGCGCGCACTGCCCGGAAGCGGCTCGAGGTAGAATAGAGTCGCCGTTCGGCGATCGGACGAGAGCTCAGCACGGGTCAATAGCCGTCTCCCTGCGGCCGTGGCGTAGAAGTTGGTGGGAGAAAGCGTCGCATCGACCGACAGGGGCGCGGTCAGTCGGAAAACCGTCTCGCGCGTCACGGCAACGTCGATTTCGTTGTCTTCGGGGCTGCTGCCGGCCAGCGTGCTCAGTCCCTGGACTCCCAGCCGGTAAAAGCGTCACTCCTCCTGCGGCGATCGTGACTGAATACTCATCACCGACCAGGGTTGGGATTGATCCGCGGAATCCAAACTGCCCCAACTCCAAGAGAACGACTGACCTGCAGCTCCATTGAGTTGCGCTACCAAACCACTTTGTCTCAACCGTTTGCGGACCGGACGGTCGCACTTGCAAGGCAGGTTGCGCGAGAATCGAGTCGATAATCCAACCGTAAGTGCCCAAGAAACAGAGGGCATAAAGGATGTGTGTGGTGTTAAACACGTTGTGACTGGGTTGATGCGTTCGAACTGGTGAACGCACCGCTACAAAACGACTCAGTCCGCTCAGGACCCGTAGAGAACAGCCTACTTGTCCCCTGGCTACAGTTCGGTATCAACTAAGTGGGCAAAGCCGTCAAACCAAAATCGGGCTGGAAACGTTTGCCGATCGGGGGCCTGTTGCCAATGTCGGTGAAACCTCCAACGAGGCGGCGTTCAGCAGCGAATTGCTCGTTGGGCAGTACGCTCGGAAGATGCGGGATGGCCAGGGACGGCAAATGTCGCACAGGTTGCTGACATTTGTCACCAGGCCACGCGCTCTTTGCGTATCAACAGTTTATACATCAGATAGGACGACCTGTGCCGCGGGCGAACGATGCAATCGACGTGAAACCCCTCCGACGTTGCAGGTCTTGCCAGGGGGGCTGGGGTTGGGAATACTGACGGCGTGAAGAAAACGGTTACACAGCTAACCGACCAACTGATCGCGTCGTACGCCAAATTTGGCGGGATTAATCATCTGGACGGAGTCAATCTCCCATCGAAGAGCGCCATTGCGCAGATCACAGTCGACCTATTGCGACTGCTTTTTCCCGGGTTCCTCGATGATAAGTCGATTCATTCGTCTGAAATCAAAATGGAAACGGCAGTCCTCATGGATTCGGTCCAAGGACGGTTGGAAGACGAGATTTACAAGAGCTTGGAGTACAAGGCGGCGACCGTTTTACGGAAGGATGATTTGCGAGTGACGGCGCGGGACCTGACGAACGACTTTCTCAGTCGCCTGCCGCGCATTCGGCAACTGCTGCAGACGGACGCAGAAGCCGCGTTCACGGGCGACCCAGCTGCCTTGAGCAAGGAGGAAGTCATTCTTGCTTATCCATTTATTGAAGCCATCGCGGTCCAGCGGATGGCGCATGAGATGTATCTGGAAAAGATCGCTTTAATTCCTCGCATCATGACGGAATGGGCGCACAGCCGGACGGGAATGGATTTGCACCCGGGCGCGCAAATTGGATCGCATTTCTTTGTGGATCACTGCACGGGAACGGTGATTGGGGAGACAGCGGTGATCGGCAGTCACGTTAAACTATACCAGGGCGTTGGACTCGTGGCGCGCTCATTGGCCGGAGGGCAATCGTTAAAAGGCCAAAAGCGCCATCCCACCATTGAAGACGGCGTGACGATCTATGCAAATGCCACGATTGTGGGTGGCGAAACGGTCATCGGCGAAGGCAGCACGATCGGAGCGAGTGTGTTTTTAATGCACAGCGTGCCGCCAAACTCGCTCGTCCTGGCGGAGGATGTTCACGTCAAGGTCCTTCCGAAGAAAGATCGCGAACGGAGCAAATCGGATTTTCAAATTTGACGTTCCGACGAACTCGAGCGGAGCCCTCTCGACGCCACGGAACAGCCCCGAGAACTTCAACCGATGGCAATTCTATTGCACTTTCTCTTTTGTTAGGGCACAAGAATGCGCATTTTCGATTATGACCAAAACCACGAACGCCAAAGTGAACGTCGAAGCACAGTTGTTAGGGCTTTTAAAGAAAGTCCTTCCTCGTGCGACGCACGACCCAAAACTCGCCGGACAGATTTACAGCGCAATCGAGCAAGAACTCAAAGCCAAGGCCAAGGCGACCGCCTTTGAGAAGTTTTGCTCCAAAGTCGAACTTCCAGACTTAGAACCGAAGACCGTGGCGGACGTGAAAAACCAATTCGCGCAATCGTTCGGCGACGCGGATATCGCGATCAAGCCAAACAAAAAGGAGCAGAGTTTGGCGGTAGAAGTGGCGTTGAAAGACGGGTCCCAATGGAGCAGCGAAATCCGGGTGCGCCCGGTCGGTTCGACCGAGGAAGAAACTCCGGAAATGACCCTGAAATTTGTCGCCTTTCCCGTCACGCTGCCGGGAGATGCGGAACTGGTCTGGTTTCTCGCCAAGCGCGAAAACATGACGAATGAAGAAGCCGGAATTGTTCTGGCCAAGGTGCAAGAAGACTTTTGGGCATCGAAGACTGGGCAAAAACTCATCCGCGACCGTGTGGAACGCTCCTTTCCGGAGTTCATTTCGCGTGTGCCGGCTGGAATGCTGAACGAAGTGGGACTGAAGCGTCATTACAAGGAGCCGGAAGCGATCAAAGAGTTGCGAGCATCGCCCGCAAAGTAGAGCTCAGCCTTTCCAGACCTGAGCAGCGACACAATCCAAGTTGCGAGTGAAGGGCGCGGGTCACCGCTGCCCGAGGCCGTCGAATTCGCTAGACATCCAGGGAGTCCTGGATGACAAAGTGAATTATGATCAACCGTGAATTTTGGCCCCAAACACTGACGTTTACATTTGTCGGGCTGCTCGCCGCCGCATCGGCGTTAAATGCTGCAACTCCGAAACCCTTGCGCGTCTTGCTGATCACGGGCGGCTGCTGCCACGATTACGCCAATCAAAAAGAGATCCTGAAGAAGGGGTTGGAAGCGCGGGCGAACGTCGTGGTCGAGCAAGTGCACACCGGCGACGGGTCCACTCGGCCACCTTTGCCGATTCTCAAGAATCCCGATTACGCAAGTGGCTACGACGTTGTGATTCACGACGAATGTGCCGCTGATATTTCAGACCCGACAATTGTCGAACAAGTTCTCAAGCCCCACCGCGATGGGTTGCCGGGCGTTAACCTGCATTGCGCGATGCACTCGTATCGTGTTGGTAATCCAAACGATCCCGTGACGCTGGGAACTCCGCACGGCCTTTGGTTCGAATATTTGGGCCTGCAATCCAGCGGGCACGGTCCTCAAGAGCCGATTGCGATTCATTTTACGCAAAAGGAGCATCCCATTGCCCGCGCCCTGTCCGATTGGAAAACAATCAAAGAAGAGCACTACAACAACGTGCATGTGTTTGAATCCGCTCAAACCTTGGCCCGGGGCGAACAGGTGATCTCACAGCGCAACGGCAATACCAAGACCAACGATTTCGTCGTTGCCTGGATGAATCAGTACGGACCGCAGAAGACCCGGGTATTTAGCACCACGATCGGGCATAACAACGAGACGGTTGCAGATCCGCGCTACCTAGATCTCGTCACGCGAGGCCTCCTTTGGGCCACAGGCCACCTTTCGGAAGATGGCAAGCCAGCTGTCGGTTACGGACCGGCCGACAAGTAGTATACCGGTTTGGCTCCACGGAGGTGCGATCGCATCAAAAGGTGCGATTTCCGGAGAACAGCGTGTGAAAAAGATCCGCATCTCGTGTGAATTGCCAGTGGACAAGATTTCATAACCTTCTCTTGAGCGAAATCCGGGTGCGCCCCATTGTCGGACGCAATGAGTGGACCGGCTGACGAAAGTGCATCCAGCTGCAAAGAAAGATTCCGACTGCAGTTCCAGCAGCGCCTTCGCGAGTACTTGGCCAGGAATGGCTCCGCCGCGGAAGGGTTCGGACTGGTATGGGAAAAAACCGCCGAAAACGTCCTGCTGCGTGAGCCGCAACAAGCGGAGCTTTACTGGGAATTGATCCAGTGGGCTCGCAGTTACGACCTGTTTACGGCGACGGAACACAGGCCGTTCGTGTCGCACCGGAACGAATCGGCCTCCAGTCAATGATGGCGTCAGAACTAAGACGGCGGCAGCGGTCAGGATCGTCGCCGGGCTTGCGGGGTGCACCGAGGTTCGTCGCCGAACTCGCTCCGCAAGAGCCCTTGCCCGCTAACTGAGTTCCACGCAAAACTTTGCCTGGAACAGTGCGATAGCATAAATTGAGTTGATCCTCCCGTGCGAGAGTGTCTGAATGTAGGGATAACACTCGTATGGTCTCTCTTGATTTCGCACGGCGCCGATCGCACGTTGGCCTCACACTCCTTCTGGCCCTGGTCTGCGGCCCCGCCGCTTCGTCGCTCGCCGCGGAGGGCAAACCCGAAAAGGCGCCACGCACCGTGGTCCCGGATGACCTTTTCACCAGCACGCAGATCGTTCGTATCCAAATCGAGATTCCCCCAGCGGGAATCGAGACGCTGCGGCAGTCTCCTCGGGGTGCCTTTGGTGGTCCTCAGGAGCGTCCGACCGTCAAAGCGATTGTCCGCGAGGGCGGCAAGGTCTACAAGGATGTCGCCATTCATTTGAAAGGCGCCGCCGGGAGTTTTCGCGAGATCGACGACGATCCGGCGCTCACCCTCAATTTTGACAAACACGTGAAAGGCCAGACCTTTCACGGAATCGAACGATTGTCTCTGAACAACTCCGTTCAGGATCGATCCCTTCTCAACGAGCAGATCTGCCGCGAGATGTTCGCAGCAGCGGGGGTGCCTGTCCCACGAGCCACTCACGCCACGATCGAGCTGAATGGTCGAGACTTAGGCCTTTATGTCGTCACAGAAGCTTTCAATAAACAGTTCCTGGCACGTCATTTCAAAGATCCGGGCGGCAATCTCTACGATGGCGGGTTTCTCAAAGACATCTCGGATGATCTGAAAAAATCATCAGGCAAGAATCCGAATGATCGGTCGGATTTGTTGCGTCTGGCCGACGCTGTTAACGAGGGAAATCTGACGAATCGATTCGCCCGCATCAGTCAGTTCCTGGACGTGGATCGATTCATTACGTACCTCGCCTTGGATATTATGATGTGTGATTGGGATGGTTACGGCATCAACCGGAACAATTATCGAATCTATCACGATCCGACTTCTAACAAATTGGTCTTTATGCCTCATGGGTTAGACCAGATGTTCGGCGTCATGCGCGTCCGCACGGACATGCCTCTCTTCCCCCGCATGAACGGAATGGTCGCCCGTGGCATTATGCAGACCCCGCAAGGCCGGAAGCTTTACCGCGAACGAATCATCCAACTCAAGGACCAAGTCTTCAACGTCACCGCTCTCACCAATCGGGTTTGGGAGCGAGACGGTCAACTCCGCTCCGCGCTGAAGAACAGCGGCGCCGACGCGGTGCGATGGCACGAACGAGAAGTCGCGGATTTTTGCCAACGCATTCAAGAACGCGCCAAGAGCATCCAAGAACAGCTCACGGCTCCAGACAAGAATCTTCGTTTCAATACAAACGGCATTGCCTTCTTAACGGAATGGCGTTCGCGAGCAGATCACGGGAAACCTGCGATGGACGAGGTGACAGAAGGCGGGCACACCCTCTTGCATATTAGTGCGCCGAGCGGTAGCTGCGTCGGAGTTTGGTCGACTCGAGTTCGGTTGGAGCCTGGAAAATACCAGCTCATTGGCCGGGTTCGAAGCCGAGGTGTGGTGACGGATCCTGGCGATCGTAAAGGAGGGGCCGGATTACGAAACACTGGGCGCCGGTTCAACCAGAAGCTGACAGGCGACAACGACTGGAAGGAAATGGTGTTTGAATTCGAAATGGGAGAGGGACCAACCGACTTTGGTTTCTTAGCACCCATCCAAGAGGAAACACCCGATGTCGAACTTCTCTGCGAACTTCGGGCGGCGAAAGGAGAAGTCTGGTTTGACAAGGACGCACTGCGGTTGGTGCGAAAGTAAAGCGAACGGATGTGGGTAGCTCGCTCCTGCGAGTGCCTGAGCCTCGCGCTGCCGCTGGACGCGCACCAGGGCACATTGCTAGGACCCGTTCTTGAGCGCAACGAACTGGACCTCATTGACGTATTTGATTTCGTCGATCCGGAGCAACCGTCAGATAGATCACGATTTTATCGCGCGATTGCCGGGCCTGAATCGGGACAAGTCGCCACGGTGAGCGACGTTTGTTTACATCCCGCGACTGTGCCCGTTAGACTTCTGGCGAAGGCGACGCGAATGCTGAAACCAGCCGCAAAAGCTAGCCGGTCGCGTGTGTAAGTACAAGGTGGGTGCTCCTCCAAAAAAGCCAAACGCTGGAACCCACAACGATCCACGGCGAAGTCGCGGACGATAGATAATCAAGGCTACCACCAGTACCGCGAAACAAACCAGCGCTGCGATCCCAACTCCCGTGGTCAGCTCACGACCTAACCAACCAAGCCACGAAACGGCTGTGTCAATTCGCGCCGCTTCGCGATCTTGTTGGAAGAAAATCTGTCGCAGGAGTGCAACAGCGTCCGATGGAGCATTCATATTTCAGCAGAGATCTCAGTACCGTATACTGAAACGCGAGGCTAACTTCAGGCCTGAGTGGCAGTTTTGTCAAGTCCCCTAGGGCCGACGCACAGGGGAAACGCATCTAAACGCCCAATAGTCGGAGCAAATAGGCATGGTCCCAGCTGGCGTTGAGCTGTTTTCCTTTGATGCCTCGCTTTTTGGTGGTCTCCTTTTTGAGCATGTTCAGTGCAAGTCGCCGCATTGTGGCAAGATTTTCGGCGGCGTGACCGGTGCGTGCACGGCTTTGGTCTTCGTGAAAACAGACGTCCATCACCCAATGAAGTTTGTTTTCCACGCCCCAGTGGCCGCGCACGGCTCGCGCGAACAATTCCACATTCAGAGATAAACTGGCCAAGTAGTAGCGGCGCTCCACCGTTTTGACTCCATCCATTTCGCGGGTGGACTCGACCACGCCGACCGACTTGAGTCCCTCCCACTTGTCCAGATCGGCAAACCAAGCCAACTGATCACTTTGGTAATAGTCTCGGATTTCAATGCGGCCATGATCTTTCTCTACCGTTTGAACGTGGGCTAAAGTGGCGGCGGCTTTGGGCACAGGAGCGGCGGTTGGCCGCGGGGCTTGCGCCTCCAGGATCGTCGCATCCAGAAAGCTTTTGACTTCCTCATGCACCGTTTCCTGGTTGCCTTTGAGGGCCAGCACGTAATCGGCGTCGGCTTCGATGATTTCCTTGGCGATTTTCTTTTGGCAGCCCATCGCATCAAGGGTGACGATACAGCCGCTGAGTTCGAGCACGCGCAGCAATTCAGGCACCGCCGTGATTTCATTGCTCTTATCGACCACCTTCAATTGCCCTAGCACCAGGTTATTGCTTTCAGCCCAGGCGCTGACCACATACTTGAGATTCTCCTTTTTATTCATCGCCCGCCGCAAGGCTTTGCCGTCCAAGGCGACAATCTCTTGATGCACGGCCTGCCGTAGGCTCTGCGTCCAGCGCAGGAAACACTCCAGAAACTCTTTGGGATTCAGTGCCGCAAAGACGCGGTTGAACGTATCGTGAGAAGGGATGCCGTTGGCCAGCGTCAGAAACGTTCTGAACCAGTCCTCTTTGGCTTTTCCGAAATCCTCCATGTCATTGAAGGTTTCTCCCGCGCAGAGCAACGTGCAGACGGCGATCACCAGAATATCGACCAGCGAATGATCCTTGGTGCGATCGACGCGCGGATCGGGCATCTCTTTGAATTGTTCCACCAAACTTAGAGTAGGATGCTTTTGCATCCTCTTCTATTTATACATAAGTCCTTGGTGTACAAGGCAAAATTTGCCTAGTGCCTTAGCGGCTGTCAGCACTCTCCTGAAATATTTTAGATGCGTCTGCCCTGAAATATTTTAGATGCGTCTGCCCTGCGGTATTGCGATGCTGTCGTAATCGTCGGTGGAAAACGTTGGATCTCTCACTCAAGTTTCTTAGCCAGGTTTGTCGACGGTTTCACTTTCGGGAAAGTAAACGGGCAAACACTGGGGACAAAACCCGTGAGAGAACTTAGCTTCTGAGTGCCTCTGAACATAGGTTTCGACTTGATGCCAAAAGCCATCGTCCGTTCGAATCTTCTTGCAGTGTGCGCAGATCGGGATCAGACCGCGCAGAGTCTTGACACTCCCCAATGCGGCTTCCAGTTCATTCGTGCGGGTGTGAAGCAGTTGGTTCAATATCGAGAGTTCCGCTGCCCGTTCCTCTGTGGCTCGCTGCCGGGTGATTTCGAGAGCCCGGCCGAGTCGTCGGTGATGCAATACCCAAGCCAGGCAGGTCATGAGAGCGATCGCGAGTAGCCCCGTTATCGCTTTGCACCAAATCGTTTGCCACCAAAACGGCTCCACCACGATCTTCACCTGACTTCCGACGCCATTCCAACGGCCCTCCGCATTGCAGGCATTGACAGCGAATGTATATGCGCCGGGCGCGAGTCGATCATAAAAGACAGTACGAAGCGTCCCAACGTCAAGCCAGGTTCTATCGAGGCCCTGAAGGCAAACTCGAAAAGTAACCTTTTCCGGGGCTTCGAAACTGAGTCCCGTATAGTCAATGCGCACCCGCGAGCGCCCTGGAGGTATTCGAATGGTGGCCTGGTCTTCTGCACTCTTCCCGGTGCAGACTTGTCCGTCCGCTCGCACGGAGCTGACCTGCACGGCGGGAGGCAGCGATTCGCGATTAACGCGTCGCGGGTCAACCATGGCAACGCCCCCCACCGTCGCAAACCACAGCCGTCCGTCGCGCGCTCGCAGACACGACGGTTGAAAGCTACCGGCGCATTCCGGATTGATCATACCATCCTGACGATCGATCACTTGGAAATGAACGGTGTGAAGGGACTGGTCAGCACAATGAAGCAGATCCTGCCGATTTGCTCTGAATATCCCGGCGTTTGACCCAAGCCAAATCGAATCGATCCCGTCCTCGATGATCTGCGCAATAACCTCGTTCGGCAAACCATTGTCCGCAGAAATAGTGGCAAAGCGTTGACCTCGTAGACAAGAAAGTCCGCCCCCAGCCGTTCCCACCCACAGAAGGCCGCTCGTATCCACGTAGAGTGTCTGTACACAATCCGCGCCGAGTCCATCCTGCTGGTGGTATTGAGTGATCTTTCCGTCAAGCAGCCGGTTCAGCCCATGCTTCGTTCCGATCCAGATGGCGCCGTCGTCCGTCTGGCAGATAGCTGTCACAAAGGGATCGCTGAGTCCCTCGAGCTGCGAATAGCGTTTGCGTTGCGCCCCATTTCGAAGTTCGACGCCCGTGCGTCGGCCTCCCACCCATACTCTGGCATCTCTGTCTTCAAATAGGATTCTCGGCTCATCGTCGAGTGTCTCGACGCAGACCGCCTCTCCGTTAGCTTGCCACAGGAAGACTTGTCTGTCTCGAGTGCCGAGCCACATGCAATCGTCCTTTCCACGACAAAGCGAGATGACGTCGGTTGGGGCCTTCGGCAACCCAGCCAGGTGTTGGTAAGCGTGGCTGTTCCAGACTCCGACACCAGCGGCGAATCCCCCAATCCAAACGCGACCCACCAGGTCCTCCGAAAGGACGACAATGTCATTCCCCGGTAAACCATCGCGCGTTGTATAGTTGATTACCAACCGTTCCCGCGCTCGAACCAATCCCCCTCCGTTGCTGCCAATCCAAATGCTTTTCTCGGCATCCTCAAACAAAGTTAGAACTCCCCCACTGAGTTCGTCGGGAAGCTCGTAATCGCGTCGATCATTCGGGAGCAGATGAGTGATGGTGGAGTGAACCACGAACCACAACGTGCCGTTCCGACACACACAGAGGTATTCGGGCATCCCAGCGCCCCAGGGAGCCAAGACCGGCCGAGCGCCTCCATGGGAGTTCACAAGGCCGCGGAATTCACTAGCGAACCAAACGGTCCCATCCGGTGCGAGCGTCAAGCACGAGATACGCCCATAATCACGTTCCTGAGTCAGTTGATCCCGCTTCTTTATCCAGAGTTGGGCGCCTGAAGAGATCCAAAGAGTGCCCTCCCTGTCGCAAACGACTTTGTCAATCGCTCCGAGAGGATGCTTCGGATCAGCTGAAGAAACACGCTGAATCGTTGTTGGCGTGCGGCGAAACAACCCACTGTCTGATCCAATCCACAGAGTCCCATCGGAATCTTCGCAGAAGCTGGAGACAACGACGGCTGGGCCGGTCTCGGGAAGCTGAATATGCTGAAACACTCCTTGATACAATGCCTGAAGCCCCCCGGAGTCGGTTCCGATCCAGAGGCAACCCGAACGGTCTTCGAAGAGGGACGCAACGCCATCAGATCTTAAATTCGGGGAATTTCCAACGGTGTAGGCAATGAATTTCAGGCCATCAAAACGAACGAGCCCATTGAACGTGCCCAGCCACATGAAACCGTCTCGAGTCTGGAGAATCGACGTGACCGAGTTTTGGGGCAGGCCCTGTTCGGTTTGCCAGCGATGCAGAAGATAATCGCGAGAAAGGGATGGGAATTTGTTTTCCGCCTGAGCGCACGCGGGAAAGAGTGAGAGGGCAATCCACAGGCTCCAGATCTCCAAATAAGAAGCCCATGCCCCACCCGACGCGTGCTCGGCAAAGCTCTTCGTTCTTCGGAGATAAACTGTCTGTCTCATACAGCCACAGGACACTTCCGTCGTCCTTTGCTAAGCTCATGTCCTACGGTGCCAACGCCACCCAGTCTGTCAGATCTAGAGCGGCACGCTTTCCGAAGAGGTTGTGCTCGATTCGCGAATTCAACACCGTTTTTCTAGGCGAGTTGAATATTGGCGACCAACCATCGGTTGCTCAACGCAGCTCGTCGGTTGGCAATTGCCCCAGCAGGCACCCTTTCGATTCGACACGGAAAGGCACCGTGCGCCTGACAGTGCGCGACCAGGAGCTCGGGATTGCTCCCAAGAAGCGGGGGCGCCTCTTCGAACCTTTCCAAACGTAGGCAACGCGACGACGGGTGGTGAGAAGTCGACCGGTTTAGGCTTGGCCATCGTTCGGCCGATCGTGCGAGCGCGTGGCGGTGACATTTTGGTCGCGCCAGCGGACTTCAAGAGCGGCCGGGCTTTAGTCGTTGAACTTCCTGCTTAACGCGACGCAGGGCCATCCTGGGAATCACTTCTCAAAGTTGCGATTGGCATCGCCTCCTCAGGGTTAGCTTCGTTCATTCCCAGACGACTCTGCAATTTCAGATCATCGTCGAGCCACCTTCGGGGTTCTTGAACATTCGCCCTCAATATTGGGTTGCCCTGGACGGCGGCGCTAGTGTAAGGATCAACTCATTCTTACGGTATTGCGATGCGAGACAAGACCGACTTTCTGGCGGGCGTCATCGAAGGCTTCTATGGGCAGCCTTGGTCTCAAGCGGAACGTCTGCAGTTGTTCGGCCAGATGGCTGCTTGGGGCTTGAACACTTACATGTATGGTCCCAAGGACGATTTCAAACAGCGCGCGTTGTGGCGTGAGCTCTACTCGCCGCAGGAAATCGAACCTTTGCGCCAATCGATCCGCGCATGTCAGGAAAAGCATTTGCATTTCATCTACGCGCTTAGCCCGGGGCTGGATCTGCGCTATGGCCAAGCCAGCGACCTGGAGATCCTGCAGCGACGGTTGAAGCAAATGCTGGACGCAGGTTGCCAGCACTTCGCTCTGCTCTTCGACGATATTCCCGATAAGATGGCCGAGGATGATCTTCGGCGCTGGGGTGCACTTGCTCCCGCTCAATGCCATGTCGCGAATACGCTCTTTCGTTGGGCGCAACAGCAAGCTGCCGCGGTACGATTTCTCTTCTGCCCAACTCCCTATTGCGGGCGAATGGCGGCCGCCAAACTCGGCGGCGAAGGATATTTGGCCAGCTTGGGGCGCGAGCTTCTGCCGGAAATCGACATTTTCTGGACCGGCCCGGATATTGTGTCGCGCGAGATTACTGTGGCCCATGCCCGTGAGTTGGCAGGATTGCTGCGGCGCAAGCCGACCATTTGGGATAATCTTCACGCGAACGACTACGACGGACGCCGGTTCTTTTGCGGACCTTACGCGGGGAGACCAGTGGAGTTACGCAACGAGGTGGCTGGTCTATTAAGCAACCCGAATTGCGAGTTTCTCTTGAACTATGTACCCGTTCGCACCTTGGGCCAGTTTATCCAAGCGCAAGGGTCGTGGGAGCCCCGTCGAGCTTATGTCGCCGCCATGAAGGAATGGTTCAACCATTTTGCCACGCTCGAGCCTGCGGTGCGAGAGGAAGACTTCCTCCTGTTGGGCGACAGTTATTATCTTCCGCATCGCGAGGGTGAACACGCCGAGCGTTTGCTGCAAATGGCTCGACGCCTTTTATCGAGCGACCCTGGACAATGGGGGGACGAAGCCGCGGAGTTTCTAAAACTCTCCGCTCGGTTGCGAGAGTTCTGTGCGAGGATGGCGGACTTGAAGGATCGCGCGTTGTTCTACGCGATGAGCCGACGTGTCTGGGAGCTGCGGGAGGAACTCGACTTGCTTGAGAGGTACGTGGCGGGCAAAGCCGATCCGCAGCGACGCAACGATGCGATCCGATCCGACTTTCATTTGCCAGGCACTTATCGAGGCGGACTCGTCGCGCGTCTGCAACGATTATTGGTGCTGGATGCCACGGGCGTATTTTCGCCTGCACCACCCAGCAGCGAAACCCAGAGAGATCAGGCTTCGGTTTCAAGGAGTTCTCCAGCATGAGCGACTTTACTATCCGTCCGGCTCAGCCGAGTGACAGGTCGGGAGCCTACTACGTCTGTCTAAAGACCGGTGACTTTGGCAAAGACGGCGAACCGTTTTACCAAGACGATCCAGATGCGCTTGGCCGAATCTTCGTCGGCCCGTATTTGGAGATAGAGCCGGAGCTGAGCCTAATCTTGGAGGATGACGAGGGAATCTGTGGCTACGCTCTCGGGGCGCTCGATTCGAAGACGTTCTATGCTCGATACGATCGAGATTGGAGACCGCGAATCTGTGCGCGCTTTCCCGAGCCGAGCGGTGACCCGGGCCGCTGGAGTCGAGTGGAAACGGTCTATCATTGGTATCACCACCCAGACTACTACTGTCCAGAGCCATACCAGGAGTATCCGTCGCATTTGCACATTGACTTGCTCCCTCGAGCGCAAGGGCAGGGGTATGGCCGCCGAATGATGGAGCAAGTCATGATGATGCTCCGTAAGCGTGGATCGCCCGGTGCGCATTTGGGCGTCAGTCTTCTCAACGAACCCGCACAGGGCTTTTACCGCAAACTCGGTTTCAAAGAGCTGGTGCGTGTCGGGAGCGGTTCCGACGGCTGTATTTACATGGGCAAATCGCTCGTCGCGTCTTAACGCATTTTAGCTGCCGTATGTCTATGGCTCAAACTCTCGCTCTCCTTGGCGGACCTCCAGTTCGTACGAAGCCGTTTGCCACCTGGCCTGTCTTTGGCCAGACCGAGGAAGACCGGCTCCTCCGCACCCTCACGAGCGGAAAATGGGGGCGCCTGAACGGATCGGAGGTTGACGAGTTTGAAAGGCGCTTCGCCAAGGCGCACGGATGCAAGCACGGGATCGCGGTCGTGAATGGCACCGTGTCGCTGCGAATTGCGCTTCTGGCCGCTGGCATCCAAGCCGGTGACGAAGTCATTGTCCCGCCTTACACCTTCTTTTCGACGGCGTCAGCCGTGATTGAAGCCAATGCCGTTCCCGTGTTTGCTGACATCGACTTGGACACCTTCAATCTGGATCCAGCCGCAGTGCGGGCGGCCATTACGCCACGCACACGCGCGATCATTCCCGTGCATTTCGCCGGCCAGCCCGCGGACATGGACGCGATCATGGCAATCGCGCGGGCAAAGAGTCTCATCGTCATTGAGGACGCCGCCCACGCTCACGGTGCCGCTTGGCGCGGACGCCCAGCCGGCTCGCTTGGGCACGTTGCCTCTTTTTCATTTCAGTCGAGCAAGAACATGACTTCGGGTGAAGGTGGCATGATCACGTCCAACGACGATGCCTTGAGCGAAGCGTGCCGTTCGATTCACAATTGTGGACGCATTCCTTCTGGCGTCTGGTATGAACACCACGTCATTTCCGGGAACTACCGCCTGGGCGAGTTCCAAGGCGCCGTTCTGAACGCCCAACTGGATCGCCTGGAAGATCAGACTCTCACGAGAGATGCGAATGGGCGTTACCTATCGGAGAAGCTAGCTCAGTGGCCAGGCATCTATCCTCAGAAACGGCCGGAACATTGCACGCGTCACAGTTACCATCTTTTCATGATGCGGTTAGATGGCTCTGCCTTTGGCGTGCCCCGCTCAATGTTGTTGCGCGCGTTGCAGGCGGAAGGGATTCCTTGCTCCGCTGGTTATGGCTATCCCCTGTATCGGCAACCGATCTTCCAGCAGAGAGCGTTCGGTCCGTACTTGGCAAACTTCAAGGAAGCACTTGATTATTCATCGGTTCATTGCCCGAACAGCGAGTTGATCTGCCGCGATCAATGTGTCTGGCTGGAACAAAGCATCTTCCTCAGCTCTCCCGAAGATATCGACGATATCGTTCGAGCTTTTGACAAAGTGTCCTCCCACCAAGCGGCTCTAATAGAATATTGGAATAAGCACGAGAGGCAGTCGGAGTCCACACTCGCCGGGCGCAGCTCCTAGCATTCTGGCGAAACACCATTTCACAAAACACTTTGACCACCGCCGGCTCGACCGCCCCACCAGACCCTCACGCTCCTCCCGCAAAGGGATTCCTGGCTCGTCACCTGATCCCCGCTCTGACGATCGTCAGCGAAAACGCCTATATGTCCGCCATTCGCGCTGGAATGGTCTCGGTGGTTCCTCTCACCATCATTGGCGGCGTCTTCATGATCGTCTCCTTTCTCCCAATTCCAGGCTGGGAAAAGGCTGTCGCTCCCTATCTTCAATTACTCCAGGTTCCAGTCACAGCCACGTTTGGGTTGTTGGCCGTTTTTGCCTGCTTTGCCATCGGCTATGACTTAGGAACGCGTTTGAAACAGGAAGCAATCGTCAGCGCGGCTATGTCGACTCTGGTCTTCCTGATGATCGAACTTCAGCTGAAAGACCTCACGCTTTCCATGGACGGCCTGGGCTCGAAAGGTCTCTTCACCGCCATCCTCGTCGCCCTAGTTTGTGTGCGAGTTCAGAAGTTCTTCACAGATAAGAATTTAGTCATCAAATTGCCGGATTCCGTCCCGCCCATTGTTTACGAGTCGTTCCTTTCGCTGAGCCCACTCTTCTTCCTGGTGACGGTATTCTGGTGTATCCGGTTCGTGTGCGGAATCGATATCGACCACCTCGTGCAAACGCTTTTCAAGCCGTTAGTCTTTGCGCTCAACACTTTGCCAGGGATCCTCGTTTACGCCTTCCTGGTCACCATGCTGTGGTCCGTGGGCATCAACGGCGATAATACCATGGACGCTGTCGTGGCCCCAATCTTTCTCCAGTATCTGGCGGCGAACGTCGAAGCGGTGACGCATGGCCAAGCCATGCCTTACGTGACGGCCTACGGATTCTTTACCACGTTCGTGAACGTAGGAGGGACCGGAGCAACGATCGGTCTGGCGCTCGTTATGCTGAATTCCAAAGATCCAGCTTTCCGCAAAGTCAGTCGGATCTCACTGCCGACTCAGATCTTCCAGATTAACGAGCCGATCTTTTTCGGCTTCCCGATCGTTCTCAATCCGATTTTCATGGTTCCTTACATTGTAAACGCTTTGTTGTTAACAACCTGCAGCTACCTCCTCATGGAGCTGCACTGGATACGTCAACCGTTTGTGAACGTCCCGTGGACGACCCCTCCCATCATCGGGCACTATCTGGTTTCCGGAGGCGATTGGCGGG
>JBGAIN010000167.1:0-17554 GCA_044225505.1 Limisphaerales bacterium | reverse complement strand
GGCCCATAGCGATTAATGCGCGATTCAAGGTTGCTTCCAGCCCGTGAGGGTCGAGGGCTTTGATGGCTCGTAGCGCCTCGTCTAGAAATTGTTCTTTTGCTGCAGGGAGCGATTTCAGCGGTGACTGGATCTTGGCCGCTTCTTCCGATGAGACCAGGTCGCGCAACCTGGGGGTTGAGAGCTTCGCGATGCTTCCAATATTATGTCCGTTGGAGGTGGCATGACGGAGCAGGCGCAAACGTTCAAGGTCGGCTTCTGAGTATACTCGACGATTGGTTGGCGTTCGGCGTGGTTCCACAGCTGCGTAGCGCCGCTCCCAAACGCGGATCACGTGCGCGGTTAACCCGGTTCTTTGGGCCGCCACTTTGATTGAATGCTCCAGGTCTAACATAGCTCGTGTCAATTAGTAGACAAAACATAGACATAGACAAGATATTTTGATTTCCGGTGCGCTCTTAAAGGCTTTGCGTAATTGACGGAAGCCTAGATCTCAGCTTTGTGTGTGAGTCGTTCTCCATAATGTAATTCGAATTACGTCGATTGCTGAATGGCGTCGGGATTCCTTCAATGCCACCCTGGATGCCTTTCTTGGGATCTCCTGAGATATCTGTAGACAATTATTTGACAATGCCAGCGATCATTGTCATCGTAGGACCAGGCAGCAGGCTTAAAATTCATGGAACGTTTCAGTCCTTATTTGAATCAGTCCGGGCGGAAACAACTGGCTTACGCGGGCATGCCTGACCTCTCCAAACGAAACGTGGCGCAGCGGGTCCTAATAGCCGAAAGCATCGATTCACCGTATCAACTTCTGCGGGGGGCGATGCCCGGATTGGCGAGGCATGGGAAATTCTGGGGCACCTTTAAACTGGGGATCCGGTCTGCTTCACTCCGAGAACTGTGTTTGGGGGGTGCGGTTCCTCGCTCTGGGCCTGGTCGAGCTTTGGCCCTCATGTGTGGCTGGCTTGCGGCGGATGATGATCTGGAGAAAGATGGCGTTGCAGGAAAAGCTCAAACGAGCGCTGCACACAAGGGCTCATTCTCGTATTTGAGTGTAACAAAGGAAGCTTAATGGACGTGCATTATGGCGCTTTCTTCACTTGAACCTTGTGCTAATGCGGCCAAGCCTGCTTCTTGGTGCGATCGTCACCTAGAGCTGGCGGCACACAGTCCACCTGCGTCCCAGCCCAAGGTTTGGTCTTGGGCTCTGCGGGCCTTTGCGGCTTATACCAAGCCGTATTTGCGACGGCACTTCCACAGCATACGAATCGCTCGCGCAGGATTCTCTCCTGACCGTATCTATCTGCCAGCCGTTGTTTATCTCAATCACGCGTCGTGGTGGGATCCGCTCGTGTGCCTTTTTCTCCATCGCCATTTCTTCTCGCGGTGTTCTCCTTTTGCTCCGATCGACGCCAGAGCGTTACGTAAATACCCACTGTTCGGTCGACTAGGCTTTTTTGGAGTGGAGCAAGGGACCGCGCAGGGCGCGCGGGAGTTTTTGCGCACTGCCGGCGCCATTATGCAGGAAAGAGCGTCAACGCTGTGGATCACGCCACAAGGCCGATTCCAGGACGTTCGCGAGCGCCCGTTGGAGTTTCACAGCGGTTTGGGTTGTCTGGCTGGCCGCTGGACCAATGGCTCAGTGCTACCCTTGGCCGTCGAATATGTCTTTTGGGAGGAAAGGCTCCCTGAGGTTTTGATTCGGTTCGGTCAGCCCATTGACCTCTCCAGTCGCGGAGATCGTGCCATGCGAGCGGGGTTATGGACACGACTATTTGAGGAGCGCCTCGCTGAAGTTCAAGATGCGCTCGCGGCTGACGCTAAATCTCGCGATGTGGATCGATTTGAGACCTTGTTGGTCGGAAGAGAGGGTGTGAGCCTCACCTACGATGCCTGGCGGCGTTGCTTGGCGCGGTGGAAGGGGGTGGCATTTAGTCCTGGCCATGGAGCGACCACATACGAATGAATCTCTTCTATCTGGCTCTGCCATTAGCGCTGTTTCCCGTTGTGCTGTTTTTGCTGAATCTGAGTCTTTACTCCCGGTTACCAGAGCGGAGTTTGCGTGGGCGTTCGCGACCTTTACCCGGCGTCTCCGTGTTGGTCCCAGCGCGCAATGAAGAACGGAATATTGAGTCAACGTTAGAATCCGTCCTTGCTAACGAGGACCTAGAATTCGAGGTCATTGTGCTGGATGACCATTCTACCGATCGAACTGCGGCGTTGGTGCAGCAGATTTCCCTAAGCGATAGCCGAGTTCGTCTGGTCAAGGCGCCTCCTCTCCCCCCAGGGTGGTGCGGAAAACAGCATGCATGCCATGTGCTCTCTCGGGCGGCACGGTATCCAATGCTTTTGTTCCTGGATGCGGATGTCCGGCTAAACCAGAGTGCATTGGCCCGCATGGCAAAATTCATTCAAGACCGGGGGTGTGACCTTGTGAGTGGTGTTCCACATCAAGAGACGGTTACTTTTTCAGAGCGACTTTTACTGCCTTTGATTCATTTCTTGCTCTTGTCCTACTTACCCATCGGCGGGATGCGGCGGAGTAAGTCTCCAGCTTTCGCTGCTGGTTGCGGACAGCTTTTTCTCGTCCGCGCCGAGTCGTACCGTCAGTGCGGTGGCCATGCTTCCATTAGAAGTTCGCTTCACGACGGTTTGCAACTGCCGCGCCTGTTCCGCCGTGCGGGACTTCAGACAGACCTATTTGACGCTACCGATGTTGCGTCGTGTCGGATGTACCGGTCAAATGGGGAGGTGTGGGCAGGACTTGCCAAGAATGCGACCGAAGGATTAGGGAGTCCGCGTGGGATTCTACCATGGAGCGTGCTGTTGACCGGCGGACAAATCTTGCCGTTCGTCCTTGTCGCAGCTGCGGCCCTGGATGGCGCCCCCCTGTTGCCGCCGACGGCACTTGCGGTGATTGTTTATTTGCCGAGAGTCCTCGCTCTCCGGCGCTTCCGGCAGTCGTGGCTTTTTGCCGCGCTTCATCCCTTCAGTATCGCCTCATTGCTTGGCTTGCAGTGGTTCGCATTGATCAAAAGGGGACTGGGAAAACCTGCTCGTTGGAAGGGGCGGACGTATTTGCCAGTATCCGAGTTGAGCGAATCGCGAGTCGAGGGCGTCTGTAGAACGACCGTTCGAGGGGCTCCGGCGAGGACGCTTTCGCTATTGACCGGAATCCTTCTTTGCCTGCCGGGATCGGCGGCGGATCCTACAAGCTCTCTCCCGTCTAAGACCATTCCCTCGTTCGAACTTTCAGATCAATATGAGCGACTTCATGCGATTCGGTTTCCAGTCTCAAAAGTTCTGGTAGTAGCCGTGGCCGATCGTAAGGGCAACGCCCAAATCGATGCTTGGATTCGACCTGTTCATGATCAATACCGCGATCGGATTGAGATTATAGGGATCGCCGATGTCTCGGCCGTGCCGACACTGCTGCGGGGCATGGTGCGTAAACGGTTTCCGAAAGAGCGGGAATATCCCGTGATGCTTGATTGGGAAGGAAAAGTCGCTCGCAGTTTTGATTACCGCAAGGAAACTGCCAATGTTTTCGTGCTGGACGCGACGGGTGGCGTGATTTGGCAAGGCGCAGGGCATGCCAACGATTCGGGGATTAAGGCTCTCCTCAACGCTATCGAAAGTCTTGTGTCTCGAGCCCCGCAATCCACAGCAAGGCCCAGTAAACCCCAGACATCGGATCAATGAGCCTGCAGCCAAGTGTTTCCAACTCCAATTTCCACGACAATCGGGACCGCCAGAGGAATGGCCGATTTCATTAGGTCTTCCACGATCTGCTTTACTTCGTCGGCTTCCGGAGCATACAGGTCGAACAACAGCTCGTCATGGACCTGCAAAAGCATCCGGGTTCGCCAGGCGCGACGCTTGATCTCAGCGTCGATATTAACCATCGCGATCTTGATCATGTCGGCCGCGGAGCCCTGAATTGGGGCATTGATCGCATTGCGTTCAGCGGCGGAGCGCAGGGTGGCATTGGCTGAGGTAATGTCCCGAATGTAACGGCGTCGGCCCACAACGGTTTCGACAAAGCCTTTCGCTTTCGCGAATGCGACGGTGTCGCTCATGAACTTTCGGATCCCTGGGAATTGTGCAAAGTACTCATCCATAATGCTCGCTGCCTCTTTCCGCGGGATGCTCAGTCGTTGTGCTAGCCCGAAAGCAGAAATGCCGTAAGCGATACCATAATTGACCATTTTTGCTTTCCGGCGCATTTCCGAGGTTACCGCGTCGAGTTCCACGCGAAACACCCGCGCAGCCGTCGCAGTATGGATATCAATGTTTTTGTTGAAGGCGTCCAGCATGGCCGGTTCGCGAGTCAAGGCGGCGATGATGCGCAGTTCGATCTGCGAATAATCAGCGGATAAGAGCAGATGGTCTTTGTCGCGTGGCACAAACGCTTTCCGAATCTCTCGCCCCCGTTCTGTCCGGATGGGAATGTTCTGCAGGTTAGGGTTTTGGGAATTGAGCCGACCGGTGGCTGTGGCGGTTTGCTGGAATGTCGTATGAACCCGCCCAGTTCGGGGCCAGATTGTCGGCGGCAAGGCATCGACGTAGGTCGATTTCAGTTTCGTCATGCTGCGATACTCTAGCAGCCGGCGAACGATTTCGTGATCCGGTGCCAACTCTGTGAGGATCCGCTCATCCGTCGCGTATTGGCCGGTGCGGGTCTTCTTTGGGTTCTGCCAAATTTTGAGCTCGTCGAACAACACCTCGCCCAGCTGCTTTGCCGAATTCAAATTGAATTCACGGCCAGCCAAGTGGTAGATCGCTTTCGCTTCGGCCTCAATCTGCTTCTCCAGTTGAATGGCGAATTCTGCCAGCGCCGCGCCGTCAATCCGAATGCCTTCGCACTCCATATCCACCAGGACGGGAAGCAATGGCGCTTCGATCTGGTAGTAAACACGAACTTGACCGCGTTCCTGGAGTTGGGGTTGTAAGCGGGTTCGCAATTGCCAAGCAAGATCGACCGCCTCGGTAGCGCATAGCGCAAGTTGTTCCTCCGGGATGATATTTAGATCGAGCTCTCCAGCTTTCTTTTCGCCCGTCAACTTGGCTAACGACGTCGGACTATACCCCAGTTGCGATTCCGACAAGAATTCCAGGCTGTGGCGCACGTCCGGCTCGATTAGGCTATGGGCCAGCGCGGTGTCGAAAAGCTTCCCGGTGACGGTCATTCCGTGCCATTTTAAAACACTGATCGCGAACTTGAGATCGTGCCCGACCTTTTCAATCAACGGATTGCTGAACAAGTTGGCAAAGAGCTGTAGCGTAGAAGCCCCTGCGGTGCCTGGTCGAATTGGCACAAACCACCCCGAGTGCGACTCAAACGCAATCGCCAGCCCCAGAAGCTTCGCTTGTTTGGGATCGTCCAAATCTGTTGATACCCCCAGGGCGAATGACGATAGCGTTTCCAGCTTAGCCAGCAACTGTCGTTGCTCGGCCGGGGTTCGAGCGATGCTGTAGACGTGTGGTACGTCTTGGATCGATTTAAGCGGCGCGGTGGCGCTTGGACCCGTTTCGGGACCATTGGCGCTCAGGGGCTCGTCTCCAACCGTCACGTCAATCCCTCCCGCACCCGTCGCTGTCGCGGTGGCACCTTTCGCGGTCACCGTCGGGTTGGTCTCATGGGCATAGCCTCGTCCAGCTTTGAAGGAGTCGCCGAGCAGTCGGCGTCCCAGAGAGTTGAACTCGAACTCAATGAGCAACGGCTTGAGCAGCTCCGGGTCAGGATCCAAAAGTCGCAATCGGTCGAATTCAATGTCACAGGGGGCGCTGCAGTCGATAGTGGCGAGCCGTTTGGATAACAGCGCTTGTTCCCGATGAGCTTCAAGGGTCGCCTTAATCTTCCCAGCTAACTCTTCGGTGTGCGCCAGTAAGTTTTCGACAGTGCCATACTGAGTGATGAGCTTGCTGGCGGTCTTCTCGCCAATGCCTGGGACCCCGGGGATGTTGTCCGACGCATCGCCCCAAAGAGCGAGAATATCAATCACTTGTTCCGCCCGTTGAATGCCCCACTTCCCGAGGATTTCTGGGACGCCGAGAATCTCGACACCGTCCCCCATCCGCGAAGGCTTATAGAGAAACGTTTTAGACGAAACCAACTGTCCGAAATCTTTGTCCGCGGTCACCATGTAGGTTACAAAATCCGCTTTTTCAGCGCGTCGGACCAAAGTGCCGATGAGATCGTCCGCTTCGTATCCGTCGCATGTCAGACATGGAATGCGGAACGCCTGAAGCATCCTTTGCACGTTGGGAAGAGCGTTTCGGATGTCTTCGGGCATCGCTTCGCGTTGCGCTTTATACTCGGCAAACTCGCGCTCGCGATGGGTCGGGGCACTCGTATCGAAGACCACTGCCAAATGCGTGGGCTGTTGGCTCTTAACAAGATCCAGCAAAGTCTGGGTAAAACCGTAGAGGGCCGACGTATTGACCCCTTTCGACGTGAAGATCGGGCGGTTTGCCAGCGCAAAATGCGCTCGGTACACCAGGGCCATCCCATCGAGCAGATACAGTTTGTTTGGCATGAAAAGAGAATAAGGCCTTTTTTGGCCCGATGCGCAACCCTTTGCTCGCACCCCCTCTCGGGTGCGCGACGGTTCGAATGAATGAAGCAGGCTTTACGTCCTTTCCCCCGTGTGTATCTTCGGCCGGCCAGGTGAAATGATCAAACGAATCGAACGATACGTGCTGGCGTGACAAAATGAAGATGATTCGGGTTATGCAACGAACAACTCTTGGGATGCGAACGATTTTGCTGGGCCTACTCTTGAGCGGAGGCGTGCTCGCCATTTGGTCATCCCAGGCCCAGACGACCGCTCCCGCTTCCGATGCCGATAAACTTTGGCAACAGGTCCTGGATCAGGGCCAGCCTCCTCAACCGCCCGAAGCGTGGCGACAAACTCAGCCTAGCCAAGAAGAATTTGAAAAGTTTCGTAGCGGTGAAGCCGAGCGTTTGGCCAAGGCGGCTGAACGAGCCAAGGAATTCCAGAGTCGGTTTCCAGGATATTACCGATCCGAGGAAGCCCAAGGCAAAGAATACGAGCTCCTGCGCATCGCCTGGCAGCTTGGTAATACAAACGTGAGCACCCGCTTGGAGGTCGTCGAGCAAGTCAAGCTCAAAGACCCAAAATTGTCCGAGGAAGAGAGATTCCACATTCGAGCCAACGCTGTTAATCGGAAGGCAATGTCGAAGATGGCCGAGGGGCGGACAGCCGCGTTTGACGAGCTTGAGAATGGAGCGCGCGCATTGCTTAAAGATTTTCCCAACCGGACCGAGAGCTACGAAATGTTACAGATGGCTGCCTTGGAGGGGGAACCGGAGCGCGGCGTGCGGTTAGCCAAGGAGCTCGCAACCAACCCGGCAGCCCCAGAAGCGGTGAAGGAAGCGCTCAAGCCTTTGCTGCGCTTGGGCAAACCCGTCCCGATCAAGTTTACAGCGGTGGATGGTCGTGCCGTTGACCTGGAGAAACTTCGGGGGAAGGTCGTTTTGATTGATTTCTGGGCTACGTGGTGTGGGCCATGCGTGCGGGAAATACCGAACGTTGTGGCTGCCTATGAGAAATTACATCCCAAGGGTTTCGAAATTGTCGGCATCAGCTTCGACCAAGACAAAAGCAAACTGATGAGTTTCACCAAAGATCAAAAAATGCCTTGGCCCCAGTACTACGACGGCAAGCAATGGGATAACGACTTTGGGAAACAATTTGGCATTCAGGGCATCCCAGCTATGTGGTTAATCGATAAAAAGGGCAACCTGCGCGACTTGAATGGCCGCGAGGATTTGGATGAAAAGGTGGAGAAGCTCCTCGCCGAGGCTCAGTGACATGCAAATACTCGTTGGCATCACCACGATTTCGGACCGTGCTTCCCAAGGACTCTACGACGACCTCGGGGGACCGGCGTTGCGCGAGCAAGCGGCGAAGCACGGATGGCAAGTCCTTGCTGAATCCCTGGTTCCGGACGAGAAGCGCGAGATACAACGCGCGATTCGAGAGCAGATTCACAAGGGCTGCCAGCTCATTCTGACGACGGGCGGCACGGGCGTTGCCCTGCGCGATGTCACACCCGAAGCTGTCAGGGAAATTTCAGTGCGCGAGTTGCCAGGGTTCGGTGAAGTAATGCGCATGGAATCCATGAAGATCACCAAGAACGCAATCCTCTCGCGGAGTCTTGCCGCAGTGGTGGAGAAGTCCCTGGTCATCTGTCTCCCAGGCAAACCAAGCGGAGCGGTGGAATGCCTCGGTTTTGTGGTGGGCGCGATTCCGCACGCGTTGGAAGTGCTGCAGGAAGTGCCAACCAGTTGCTAGTCGGCTGCCTCGCGCATTCATCGATGCCAATTGCGATTTACCTTGTTTCGTGACACGGTGCGAGGGCCGGTCTAGAGCGTTCGGTAGGCTCCCGTCGACTGGGTCACTCCAGATCAACATCTTGCGAAATGGCTGCGTATCCATCTTGACCGCCCGGCCAAGAGCGTTTATAGATCGGACGCTTTCGCGGTGCTCCGCTCGGGCCAGGTCGGTCTTGGTCCCAGCCCGGGGATTCACTCGCGAACCTTTAGCCAATGTAGCTCAGCGGCAGAGCAACGGTTTCGTAAACCGTAGGTCGTCGGTTCAATCCCGACCATTGGCTCCAGCCTTGCAAGCTCGGACAAGATAAACTCCGCACGCGACTTCCTTTCGTGATTTTGCTGAGCAGCCGATAGCGGACGCGCATACTAATTCGCTTGGCGTGGCCCTAAAACGGTTTGCTGCATGGCGGCGGGGGATCGTTGCACCTTCGCTGAGGTTCGCTCAAGCGGTGTGGACGCTTCATTCTGGGTTGCCTGCAAGCTTGACAGTGCCAGCGTCCTGCTCGTTGATCAGCTTATGAAACAGGCTTTCTCCCTGTCGCTGGCTCTAATGCTCGCTCTGGTTCCAACCGCTTTGGGCAAAACCGTGCAGTTTGGGGGATACGACTGGAATGTCCGATCCGGGCGAGGAGGGCCAGGACCTAATGTGTGGGACGAGGGTAATGTGTGGCTTGACGCCTCAGGCGCACTGCATCTCAAGATCTCTCAACGCGACGAGAAATGGAGTTGCGCCGAGGTTACAATGCGGAAGCGATTGGCCTTCGGCCGATACGAGTTTCAAATCATGGGTGCCATCGACCGTTTGGACGACAACGTCGTGCTAGGACTGTTCAATTATCCGACCAGAGAGGTTGGCCCAGACGCTACGCATGAGATCGATATCGAGTTCGCCCGATGGGGTGAAGCTAAAAATCCCATGGGTAATTATACTGTCTGGCCTGTGGAGAAGGAACTCAAGCAAGAGTCTAAATCGTTTCCTTTTCTTTTGGTGAACGCTGCCAGCACGCACCGCTTTGTTTGGAGCAAGGGGGGAATCCTGTTTCAGTCTTTGCGCGGACTTCGGGATGACGACAAAGAGGAATTCAGCCGCTGGGTTTTTAGCCCACCCGACGCGACGCGGCGCGTTTCGCAGCAACCGATGCCGATCCACATCAATCTCTGGCTGTTCCAAGGGCGAGAGCCCAAGAACCGGCAGGAAGTGGAGATCGTCATCCAGCGTTTCCAGTTTACTCCAGAGTGATCTGAGATTCCGCTCAAGCTTTAGGACGTTTCGGCCATCAAGAATATAGCATCTTCCTGTAGTGACCGTGGTTGAACTTTCCCAGAGCAAGGGCTGCGTGCGAATCCCGGGCCAGGCCCGCTCGTTCCATCGCTCTGTCCAAACTCAGTGGGTGCCGCCCGATCGAGTGATTGAACTCAGATAGCGAAAGCACTGAATTAATGCGGTTCCAAGTGCGACCAGAAGGATGCCCAGACAAGCAAGCGAGTAACTATCCACCGTTAGGCCCGGAACCGTATAAAGGATTAAGGCGGCCACGGTCATAATCACTCCGACCCATAGCAGACGCTTGGCCGCAAATCGGTTCACCGGGTACCAGAGGCTCGGATTCTGGAGGGTAGCGCGAACCCGAAATCCGTAGAGTGGGTTCGGAGGAACCTTGCCCCACAGCAGCGGCAAAGAAACCAAGATCAAAATCAAGCCGCTGGCAACGTAAAGGACCAGGAGTGTTCCCATAACTCTTTGCCCAGAATGCCACGGGCACCAGTTTTTTCAAGCGTGGCGTGCCTGCGGGAGCAAGGCCATGCCAACAATTTCGATTCGATTGGGGCGGCTGAAGCATCAACCGGTCCGTTCGATTCGACTCATGGCTTGAACAGGTCCTGCATGAACAATGGATGTTCCTGTCCTGCGGGGTTAAGGACCATTACGGGCTCAGTCATCAGCGCCGCCGCCAGCGATTCTGCGGCGTGGTCGCCTTCCAACTGACGTTGCCACACCAGGTCGAATTGGAACTCCATAACTCCAGGGCTATCACCTTGGAAATTTGTATACCAGAAATTGTCGTAAACAATCGCGAGCAACCGGCCCGTGCGAGGCGGAGGAACTGTGAGATGCGACTTAGGATGAGGCCCATCCAAGGTGATGAGCGGGGCATCGCGGGTGACCCACAGCCAATGCCCATCTGGCGTGGCGTAGTCTGCCCAGCCATCGATAGCGAAATAGTCGCGGCAAGTGCCGGGGAATTGGTCGGTGAACGGAGTGAATCCCATCCCACCGCTGCTGAGGCGCGGTAATGTGTCGTCGCATGGAAGCGGGTTCACAATGCAAAGCAGCTCTGGATCAAACGAACTGATGCGGTTCAACCGAAAGGTCAAACGAGCCCGCGGCTCGCTCTTCCAGATCTCAAGCTGTCGGGTGGCCCACTTCAGTCGTGGATGATCGAGACTTTGCGTGTAGCGAATCGTATGTGGATTTTCCTCGATCTGGACACGTTGAGTCGCCGTCGCCGCGACAAACGTGAGTTTGTCCTGCTGCAGTTGCGCACGCTTGGCTGCATCCCCCGTTCCCCAGATATCCTGCAACGCCCAACGTGGGGCGAACGCATTCACTTTCACTGAAATGAAGTCCCCCAGGCCAGCGCTGAACAAGGGCTTGTTCATATCGGGCCAAAGAGCGGCCACCGGCCACCCTTGGGCATCCGTTGAAATCATCGGAGCTCTCTTAGCCTCTGGCCCTTTGTCTTCCGCAGATTCCCGGCGAAGCTGGTACTGGCGGACGCTTGAGCCGGGGAGGTGTTCTACCCAGAAGCGAGCAAACCGATTGGGGGATCGGTCAGAGAAAGTGGCGGAAACGTCTTCTGGACTTAAGTCGGACGCCTGTTGCGGCCGGCCCCAGAGCGGCCCCGGTTCAAAGTAGAGCTTGAGACTCGCGCCCGTGGCGGGATCGATCAGGGAATGCGAGTCATCGCGCAAGCACGACGCGATCAGTCTCGCCCAGCCGCTGAACGGGGCAGTGGTCGTATTGGCCAGCCACAGTCCTTCGCCTTCGTTGACAAGCCGAGTACGAGCCCGTTGTCCGAGCAACCATTCCGCCAGAGCCATAGGCCGCCAGGCGAGGCGGGCTTTCTCGTTCCATTGCCCCTGCGCGTCGAGGCTGTAGGGTTGCCCCACGCTCATCCCGGAACCCCAGGTATGTTCATCAAACAGACACAGGTCTTTTCTGAGCTCGACCATGCGGCTGGTTACAGCGGGATCGAGAGGTCCCCAAACTGGCGACTGAGCAGCGGCCAGGTAACGCTTGGCGAAACGGCTCGCGGCAACTTCTCGCGGAGCACAAGCTGTCCCATTGGCCCACCAATCGGTCCACTCCCCCTCGTATTCAGGTGCGGTGGTTCCGGCCGCCTTTTCCAAGTCTTTCATCGCTTGGGTGGCGGTCGCCAGGCGCAGCTTCGGTTGCAGGCCCAACTGATTCCAGGCGGCCACAAACTCCGATAAAGGCGGAAAGGGCGGATCATTGTCATAACGCCACATGCTCGTCATAGAAACCGCGAGCACCGGATTCCGATATCCGTTGCGTTCAAACTCGCGGAGTCGAGTGAGGCACCGCTCATGCGCTTGGCGCATCGATTCCCGGTCCGTCTTGAGGATGTCGCTGGCGCGCGGCGGACGATAGCGGGCGTCCGCTGCGGCTGGAAGCGGGCCACGCCGCCACTCCTCTTTTTCGAAAAAGGAAAAGCCGTCGCCATATGTGAGACTCATCCAGACGAAGAGTTTCCGACCGTCCGGTTGCTTCCACCAAAAGGCTGTCAGCCGAGGCAGCGGCGGTCCGCCGCTATCTCCGTTGATTCCCGAAAAGAGATACCGCACCCCGCGGTCCAAGAGAGACTTTGCTCCGGCCCGAGGGAATCCATTGACGTCATTTTGCACCGCGGTTTGAGGTGTCAATTCATTCCAAAGGTCTTCCGGCAGCCAATGCGTCATCACGTTCCACTGATCACGGTCGAGGAACGGAGTGTTATTTAGAGGCAGAGCAGTCACCTCGAGCTGCCCGTCACGCACCGCCTGGAGAAACTGTTGGCGCCGCTCGGGACTGGCAGCTTGCCACCAGTCGTTTACCGCCACGGTCGTTTCGGCGGTCCAATGAAAGCGTGCTTCTTCCGGAAGCTGACCTGTCGTCAGAACGAGATCGAGCGCCAGGTCCAGGTAGCGCCGCTGCAAATCCCGACAGACCGCGGGGTGATCCGTAAAGCCATAGTCCGTGTGAGAGAAGTGGATTAAATCAATTTGCTGAACGAATTCAGGCGCAGCCGCGCCCAAGACCGCAGGAGCCAGCATACTTGGTATTGCCAACACCCATAAGGCGAGTTGCTTGATCTTCATCGCAACGAAAGCCTATCGCATGGTCTCTGCAGAAGCGACCAAGAACGGCGACGGTCTGTTGGTTTGAGCAAACGTTGGCGAGACGCCCATGGCCAACGCAGCCGGCGACTGGTTCTTCAGTGGGGTTCTTCCAGGCAACAACTCAGGTGACGAAAGCTAATTTTGCTCCCAGGGGATCATTCTGCCTTTGAGCCAAAACTGTTCGGTCGCCAGCTCGCGCCTGTGCGGAACGCCAGGCGCAAGGTTCAGCGTCGTCGCTAGCTTGCATTAACTGAAACGCTGCCAAGGAACAGCCTCGTCCAGCTGCCGCAGCATTGAACAAGCCGGCAACCACGCGGTTCAGTTTTTATCGACGATAATCGTCTCATTCGCGATAGCGCGGCCGAACGATGACCGGAGATGCGGGCACGGGAACCACTTCCTAGTTACGGCCTCGACCGTATTCATACCCAGGACCCACCGTGCCGCGATCTCGGCGATGATAGTAGTGGTCGTGTTCGCACCCGCTCAAAAAGGTGCCGAGGATTAAGGCGGAAGCTGCAAGAGCTTATTTTTTCATGTGAAATCTCCTTAATCGAAATTTCGTTCGATTCGGACGATTCCTCAAGGCGCCGACATGCTGGTTGAGAGGTCGCCTTTTCCGGCGATCAGCGGTCAGGGAATCCTGGCAACGGAAATTGGCTCAATTCACCGTTCAGGTTCCAGATCGACCACGCATCGGAAGCTGACCGTCGCACAACGATCTATGCCCGGACAGGTGAGCAGGCACTTTGCGGCGAAAGTGGTTTCCTGGGGCCCTCCATCCATATACCACTGCGAACCTTGCGCATGGAAGTGCGAGCCGCCGCGCAACATGGCGAATCGGTTCACGCCATCTTGGCGCTCGCTTTCGGTCCATTCCCAGGTGTTCCCGCATTGGTCGTAAATTCCGAATGGGGAACGCCCGTTCGGGAATTGTTTTACCGGCGTCGTCGTGGTGCCGTAACCATTGCACAGACCATCATTCGGCTTTGGGCGGTCATTGCCCCAGGGGTAACGGCGTCCATCGGTTCCTTGCGCGGCGAGTTGCCACTCCTCCTCTGTCGGCAGGCGTTTTCCAGCCCAGCGCGCATATGCGCGGGCATCGTTGAGATCAACATAGACCACCGGATGCTCGTCAAGTCCTGGCGGCGGCGCATGATCACGCCAGTGCCGCAAGAAATGAGAGGAGTCCGCCGGCTTGTAGCCCGACGCTTTGAGGAACTCCGAATACTGGGCGTTGGTCACTGGGGTCAAATCCATCGCGTAGGGCGCAAGTGTCACGTGGCGAGTCTCTCGACTCAGGGAGTGGAGTCGCGAAAAGTCTTTGATCTTGTCGGGGGTCGATTCATACCAACCACACTCGCGGATGCGGAACTGGACAGTGAATTGGAACGTGCCTCCCGGAATCAACGCCATCTCTTTGGGCAATCGATTGCGCGCATAGATCCGCTCTGGCTTCACGGGGACCAACTGTGTCCGAACGTTGTTCGGGAATGAAACGTCCCAATTCGCTCTTTGGTCGGTGATGTGTTGCCGAGCCAGGAATTCATCAAAGTCCAATCCAAGCAATTCTCGACGCGCTGCAATCACGCTGCCAATGCCTCGAGGCCGGATCATGACCATCGCCGAACTTAGTTCCACGCCAGACACCAAATCCCACAGTTGCTCTCCCTGTTTCAATTCGACGTGGTCAGGGCGTCCGGTAACGGTGTTGTTCGAACGGTTTACCATTGTCCAGAGGCGGACGCCGTCGAGTTCCCACTGGCTGGCGTAGAGATTGGCATCGGTCGTCGGCACGAGCGGCGTCCAATGCTCACCCGAAAACAGTTTGGTGAAACGACGTTGGATAGGCAGCATTGATCGCAGCACCGATTTCTCACGCTCACTATAACCTACCCAGGAGCCGAAGACATTATCCCAGATCATCGTACCTGTGCCGTTCATGAAAGCGGTTTGAAACTCCAGCGTGCGGTCACGGTTCCAGCGGGAGACGTGATGAAGTTGATGACGGCGCTCGAACCACTTGTTGCGCACGACCCCTGGGACGTCGCCATCCCGAAATCCTTGCGCCCAGGCCATGTGATGGTCAGCGATCCGGGTCATCGCCAAGGCGATCTCTCCTTCCAACACCACTCCCGGGCGAACGGAGTCGAGCTTGGCGCGAAATTCCGTTGCGCCCTCTTTCATGGTGTCAAGAAAGATGCCATCCACGTCGAGTGCCTGGACGAAATCACAGAGGACATCGATGTCCGGCTTGTTCTCTCGGCGCGTGGCGATGTCCCACGGATTGAAATCGATGTAGCTGCGGACTCCAGCTCGATGCAGTTCGTCCACCACGCCCCTGAGCCCGGTAATCCCTCCCAATTGGTCGCGGTAGAAATCAAATTGGTTGCGGTCATCCAGTCCAATGCGCGGATAGGCATGCCAGAGCACCGCGCTGTCGAAGCCGCCAAAGTCGCGCTGACTTGCGTCGAGCCATTCCTTAATGCGGTACCGACCCGTCGCCGAGTCGCGGATCCGCTCATCGCTCAGCATCAGGAAGCAACAGGCATAACTGCCGGGAACCCACCCGAAGTCACTTCGGCGATAGAGGGCATCCGAGTAATGCAGTTCTCTTTTTTGTTCGGCGCGCCAAGTGTCAAGTTGGGTGCGGAATTCGCCCCAGAGCGCCGGATTCTTGGGGGCCTGAATGATGTCCGAGGTCGGATCAAATTGATAGGAATCGCTCTCTGCGGCTCCAACGCGGAGAGTGAACGGCGCGGCGGCTCCCACCATCCATGCCACCGAAAGAAAATCTCGACGATTCATCGTGACTCTATTTTTCACCAGTAGGCCGGGAAGAACGGTTGTCGTCGACCGGTCGTATCACGTGGGCGATCGAAGGGCAAGGACAACGCGGAATCCAACCCGGCGGGACGTGGGAGCTGGGATGTTCCCGCTGCGTTGCGCTGACCGGCAGAACCGCCCGAGCGCGCCCCAATCACCGCCTCGAACCGCGTGGTCCGATCCCTGGGCGGGCCCTTGCGGATCAATGACGCTCTCCTTGGGGTAACTCCCATAAAAGTCCTGACACCACTCCCACACATTGCCGATCATGTCGTAGATGCCCCATCCGTTTGCGGCATAGCTCCCGACAGGGGTTGTGCTTTGCAGAGACACTCCGTCCGCATTGTTGATTTGGCCCGCGGTGGCGTCGTACTCGTAGCGGCCCAGAAAGTTCGCCTGTCCCGAGGACAAGCGACTTCCCAAATAGAACGCGGTTGTCGTTCCGGCGCGGCAAGCGTACTCCCACTCGGATTCCGTGGGCAATCTGTAAACACAGTGGGGAGGAATGCGGCCTGCCGCCAGATCCCGGGCGGTCAGGAGCGCGCAGTAATTGGTGGCATCGTTCCAGGTGACCTGCTCGACGGGCCGAGACGAGTCTTCGGAAGATCCGTGAGTCGGTGTGAAGTAACTCGGGTTCAATCCCATGACGGACATGAAGTCTTTTTGCGTGACCAAGTACTTCCCCATCCAAAACCCGCGACTGATCGTGACAAGGTGTCTGGTTTCATCTGGAAAGCGCAACGCTTCTTCCGCTGGACTCCCCATTACAAATGTTCCTGGCGGAATGAAAACCAGATTGGTATCGGTTGGCGTTGGCAGCGACACAGCTCGGTAAAAGCGCGAACTGCGAGCGTCGGCCGAGACGTCTGTCCAAAGCATGTTGGTGGGCTGCACCTGGAGCAGCGTGAGTTCGGTCCAATCGCTCGTCGTCGACAGGCCCGTCGTGCACTGAATGAGCTGAACTGTCCCGGTCCCGCCGATGAGACTCAACGTGGGCCGGTCCATCAGTATCGTAAGATCCAACCGCACCGGGTTTTGAGCCAGGCCGGATGACGTCCACCCTAGCATCGCCGCGAAGCAAAGAGAAACCCTCCAGACCGAATTAGCGAATTGTCGTTTCATAGCGTCCTGAACCTCATTTTTCCGTTCAGCTCGGCCGAGACCCGAAATGAATGCACGCGGGGCAGTTGCCCAGCTTTGGACAAGTTCCCGTGGGGCAGCAAGAGGCAGCCTGGACATCCGAACCAGAGCTGTCAATGAGCATTAGAGTAACTCTAACAGATTAGTTTGGTAGAACAGGTGGGGTTATGACGTCGGGCGGCCATGTCGAACAAGATGGCCGGAGCAGGCCGAGCAAGGCGGTGGCGTTATTGGCAAGGAGCGATGTTATCCTGACTTCCTTGTCCAGTTAAAGAAATGCCAATAAAAGCGCCAATTGCGGATAAAACGTAGCAATTGGCCATCAGGCAGCCCAGATACAAACGCGCCCCAGGCAATCTCCGAGCCTCAGCTAACTGCTCCAAGAAGCGCTCACGGTCTTTGTCATCCTTGAAAATGCGGCGGTGTTCGTGGCCGCGCACGCTGACATGATAAATGGCCCCCACGAATTGAATCCGGAGTAACCTCGCCATGACGCCGCAGTATTTCTCCTTCCCTTGTCGCTGTCAGCGCGACCACCTGTTGCCCGAAGCAGACTGTCGAACCTTGCTAACTTTTTACTTAAGGGCTGACCCTGACTGCGCGCCGACACATCACTGGCACTTGATCTGGATCAGATTACCCAAGGGCGGCAGCTTGGCCAGGATCCTCGTCCGTAACCGGGCCGAGCTCTCGCCCTCCGCGCGCAAACGCTTTTCCGCCGCTCCGCTGCAAGCGCAGCCATCGGGTCCCCAACTCCGATCTCCGTTCGCCCAAGCCCGCCAGAATCGCTCCCTTGCCAGTTGGGCCAGCCCACCGGAGGCCCTC